>JBLILH010000026.1:0-41881 GCA_047636495.1 Candidatus Endobugula sp.
GAGTCATAGCTCGCTCGTTCAATTTTACGGCTGGAGAAGACACCAGTGGCATAACCGTAAATCAGCAGGCACAGCAACGTTTCAGGGTGATGTGCTTTGGAACCACGACCACGATATTGTTGGGTGATTTCACTTAAGTCGAGCTGCCCGACAATGTCAGCAACGAAGCACGCAAGGTGCCCCTCTGGCAGCCACTCGGACAGCGATGGCGGTAGCAAATAATCGGTATTACGATCGGCGGTGATGAAGCGGCTCATAAGGTTGTCTGTATTGTCTGTTTGAAGCCGATATTATCGCATTAATTGGAGGTGAAGTCCGACAGGCTGCTAGCAGCAAAACCTTCTAATTGATCAAGGTTTGAAGCCTTATTACTTGATTTCTCTGCCCCATAAATCAACTCTCCCCATGTCACGCTAGAGATACACAAAATTTTCAAGCACACCCACTCGATATTGTTAATTATCGACCTTGATAAGTGCATGCCCCTATCTGCTCGCCACGATTCTTTACGATAAGTGGCAATTTTTTTCATGATATTGGACGGCAAAGGTTCTTATAATTTTTATCACCGGCCAAGTCATTTCAAGCTCAGAGCCCTTGAACCCAGAATATCTTCTGGAAGCAGGACAGCCAATGTAAGCAATGACCAACCTTATGGCGCTCTAATTACAGGCATTGTTAAGTGGGTGTCACCATCTAATAATGTCGTCTGCGGTGTAAGGGATTGTAGAACGTTGTCGGCATGATATCAAAATGTCGCTGCTAAAGCGGAGCTTAATACGCCATTAACTCGATATGTGAAACTCAATAATGTAGATTTCTAATGGCTATATTAAAGGGGTGGGGCTAAAGGGATAGCCATTATATATAGCCATTATAATTTAAACCACACACAGGGGGCATAAGCGAACATTACTAATTTGACCAAGCCTTACAGGAGAGTGCCAGAAGAGTGCCAGAAGAGCGCCAGAAGAATGCCTGCGCTCGAAATTAACGTTAACACCTGATCCCTTTTTTCAATCGCTTCCAGGCTGCATCAGATGAAAGCTTAGAAAGCCTGGATAACGCATTCAATGAAGTCTCTTTTAACGATAGCTTTCCGCGTTTACCTTCCCAGTGGGTTATTGTGGTTAAGCTGACACCAATAAGTGTGGCAAATTGGGTCTTGTTCATATCTAGCTGCTTTCTTAATCGGCGTACGGCTGGGCCAGTGGCCTTAAATGGATCAATTTTCTTGTCTGTTAACGTCGCGGGTTCTTTAGTAGTAGTCGATTTTTTTACTGATGTTGAGCGAGGAGGGGTTGCGCGAGGAGATTTCGTTACGGTGGCAATTTCACTTGCTTCGTTATTCTGACTTAGCTCAACACCAAATACATCGGCGATATCGCCGCTTATGCGTCGTCGTTTACCTGCGGATGGCATTTGAATATCGGTACTAATTAATTCGTTATGATCTACGCCTCTTAGGGTAAACAACAATTCCGGTGATTCATCCAAGCGAGCCCCAATACCATAAAGCACAGCGGCCAGATGTTTACAGAGATCAGCCCAGTCAGGACAGTCGCAGCTGAGTTGTATTTCTTTTGGGCTGGGGAACAAGCCGTGCTGGGAGTCCGTTACTACACTCATAATGTTGTCAGATAATTTTCCTTGAAGAAGCTCCAGCACCGAGCCAATGTGACCTGAGCAGCGTGTTTTTATCTGTTTCCAACTATTTTTTGACAGTGGTTTAATCTCACCGCGGATATTATAAAGCTCGGAGCCACTAACGATGCCCTCTATCTTGCCTTTTTGAACCGATAAATGACAAACCGAACCATTGCGAGCATAGGTACGACCTCGGGGTAATCGATTCTCGTAATCGCTGAAAGATTCGATATGTTGACACCAAGCATTCCCCCAAAAGGTGCGTGTAATTTTTCGACCCTCAATGCTAATCGGTTCTATCGTCATTCCTTTCTTACGGAGTTTATTCATTTTTTTTGCCGTTTGCTCCCCGCGTTTTGCCACCGGCACATACGGACGCCAACCATAATCCATAGTATATTCTCTTCTTGTTGTGTTCTTTTATGTTCTGTTTTTATGTTCTGTTTGTGTACTACAAATCCACTTGATCTACATCTAGGGACACTAGCTCAATCAGTGCCTCATCAGTCATTTCAGTTAACAGCGAGTCGGTTCCCTGACTCAAAATATCTTCCGCTACGGCTTGCTTTTCAGCAATAAGCCGATCAATTTTTTCTTCTATCGTGCCACGACAAACCATTTTGTGTACCATGACATTGTTTTTTTGTCCGATACGAAAAGCCCTATCCGTTGCTTGGTTTTCAACCGCCGGGTTCCACCAACGATCAAAGTGGATAACATGCGAGGCTTGCGTCAAATTGAGACCCGTACCACCCGCTTTAATGGATAAAACAAAAAAAGGCGGCCCCGTTTCTTGCTGAAAGGCATCAACGCATTTTTTGCGTTGTTTGACGCTGGTGCCCCCATGTAAAACCAAGCCTGAGCGACCAAAACAATGACTCATAAAGTCGGCCAATGGGGCAATGATTGCTCGAAACTGAGTAAAGACCAGTACTTTTTCTTGGCGCGAGGCAATTTCTTCACACAACTCCGCTAAGCGTAAAAATTTACCGCTGTCTTTTGGCACATAATCGCCATTGCCAAGCCATTGCGCGGGGTGATTACAAATCTGCTTAAAACGTAATAGAAACGACAAAACCACACCCTTGCGTTGTATGCCCTCGGCATTGTCCAGCGTAGCAAGCAATTCTGATACGGCCTTTTTGTAATGAGCCGCCTGTTTTTTGCTGAGATGATAATAGCTATTCACTTCGGTTTTATCCGGTAGGTCAGAGATTATCGTTTTATCGGTTTTCAGGCGGCGCAAAATATAAGGTTGAACCAGCTTTCGCAAAGGCCCATAAGGATCCTGTTCTCGCGAAGACAGTGACTTAGTGAAACCTTGAAAGCGTTTTGCCGACCCCAATAATCCAGGACAAATAAAATCAAACAGCGACCATAAATCACTGGGACGATTTTCAACGGGTGTCCCCGTAAGCGCAATACGTGACTCCGCACGAAGCCGTTTCACGGCCTTGCTTTGCTTTGTGCCTGGATTTTTAATCGCCTGCGCTTCATCCAGAATCACCCACTGCCACGAAAGTTCTGTCAACCATGACTCTCGGGTCAACATGCCATAGGTCGTGAGCACCAGATCACACTCGCACAGTTCGTCTTTTTCAACGAGCGTAAGCTTTTGAGATGGATGTACAAAAACACAACGTAGGCTAGGCGCAAATTTGGCAAGCTCATCTTTCCAGTTCATCAACAGAGAGGCTGGGAGTACCAGTAAAGAGGGTTTATATCTGTTTTTAAGGGTATGGTTTCGGTTTTTATGCGCATGGGGTCGATTTTTTTTGCGTATGAGCAGTAAGGCAATAATTTGAAGCGTTTTACCTAAGCCCATATCGTCCGCTAAACAAGCACCTAACTTAAGTTGCGTTAAGGTCCATAGCCATTCGACACCGAGCTGTTGATAAGGGCGTAAGGTTGCTTGTAAGGTTTTTTCCAAGCCCGCAAGTGCTAAGGTTTCCGGCTGACGCAATTGCTCTAGCAGTCGATGCAAACCCTCCCCAGCTTGAATAGAGGACCAAGCAGATTCGCTTACGGTGCTTATCTCAGACTTTAAATCCATCGGCGCACCAGCCAGTAAGCGCATACCTTCAGCAAAAGAAAGCCCTTCATCCAGCATAGACTGCTCGACTTTTTGCCAATGATGTAACGCTTCTGTCAGCTTATCTTTATCGACTTCTACCCATTGGCCTTTAAAAAAAATCAGACCATTTTCCGCTGCCATCAACTCATCCCACTCAGCTTGAGTTAGCGCTGAATCACCCAAGGTCTTGGTCACACTGAAATCTAATAAGGCATCGACACTCAGCGTGTTTTTGGTCTGATTACCAATACTGACACTCACAGTTGGACGTGCGCGTTTTTTCCACCAGTCGGGGAGTCGCACCGTCAGGCCGGCGGCTTCATAGTGAGGAATTTCTTGAATAAATTGGTAAGCTTCGTTAGCGCTCCAAGCTAATGGGTGGTAAATATCACCCGATTCAATCAGCTCTTTTATGATTGGCCCCTGTTTTGACGCAAAATTTAAGGGTGACAACAAGTGAATCAATTCTGATGTATTTTTTGCGCTAGAAAGTTGCTGCAACGCTTGCCCTAGCGGACGGTATTTAGGCGTGTCCTGCGCATTTAATTCACTAACATAGGTGGCCATAAAGGCAAAAGGGTAGTCTGGGTCTTGCTTGTTTTCAGCAAGATGTAAACAGACCCGCCCCAGCTGATGCCATTGGGGTGCGTATTGTTTTAAAAATTCTCTTAACGACAGCGCATGATGATTGGCTTGCTGACAAAGATAGCCGTCAAGCTGCTCCCAAGCATCCTTGAATGTCAGCATGCACAAATACTCAGCACCCATCATCGTTGGTGGACTAGCAAGCAATTCATCAAACAGTGGCAAGGCAACAAAAGCGGTAGGCGTTAGGGGTTGCGTTTTATCTTTAGGGCCTAAATCAGGCGCTAGCTGACAACGGTATGCCATATAGCTTTTCGAAAACTGCTGCCAATAATGAAACAGAGAAGACAATTCAGAGAAGGTATTCGTGCAAGCGAGTGTAAATAAGCCTTTGCCTAAGCTATCTTTAAAGGCAGCGTTAAGCGTTGAAGGCAAAGACTCTTCCCCCTTCGATAAGGACAAGGTTTCTGGCTCGGCAACATGGAGATGCCCACTGGGTAAAATGGTGAGAGCAGTCATAAGGTTATGATTAATTATCATTTGTGAGGTTGGTTTTTTATGCCTTGATTATCTTTAGCTGCCAAGGAAACTAAATGGCCGCTTTCGGCCAACATCCGATATTAAAGGGTATTAATATGCTTTTTGGATATTTTTTCAGAGTTAAAGTTTGCTTTTTATTTCTGTGAGGTAGTTATATCCAATGTCATTCAACAACCCAGTTTCTAGATATAACTTCTTAGCTTCCGGTATTTTTTTAAAATACAATTCGAGATATTTGTCATGTAGCTCTTTATATTGAGCAGACAGCGGTGCTGCTGCGTCAATATCAATAATTTGGTCACTGAACATTGCAACCATGCCATTTATCGTGTCAATTTCTTCGTTTAAATTTTGTAGCGAAGACATTAATATATCCTTTTATTTAACTTATTAAGAAAATCTAGGAACGTAATACACCCCAAAGAACCGTACTTGAACATTCCCCTCCGTTAAAAGCGCTTAAACTAATGCGCATTAGATCCTCTAAATGATCCATTTCAACCAATGTCCGCTTTCGGCCAAAAGCGGACATTGTTTATTTAGCACAGTTGAAAAAAATAGTTTTATATTCCATCATTGATTGCTCTACGTACAGCAGTCAATAATGCAGGGGAGATTAAGAATTCATTCAAATATAATTTTAAGTTGTGAAGGAGTTCATCACGCTCATCCTGAAGATCAGCGGATATAGGTAGGTAGTGACTGAGCATTATATCGTTGACATTATGAACATAAAGTTGATGCAAGCTAAATGACGGGGTGCTATTTATGAAAAGAGGATGGTGTAATGAGGTAAAAATTTGAATTATCTCTACACCACCAGTTATAAGAACCTCGGCTTCAGGCACTAGGGTGCCAACATCAACATCGGGTACGTCTGGATACATAAAGGCGCGATCCATTCCTCTTGCATCAATTACATTCCTAGCCACAGTTAGCATGTGGCTAGGTAAATTTGCCTGATAAACTACAGCATCTAAGAAAGCTTCTTCACCACGCCCCACAGCATAACCTGCTGCTATCTGAGGATTTAAACTGAAAGATAAGAATTCATGTGCTCCACTAAGACCGTCGACATGCTCACCGACTAAACTTTCATATTGGTTTGCACCCATTTCAGGGTTGAATCTATTTCTTACCTGAAGTATGGCACTCTCAGCTGCACTGTATGCCATTTCCGCTACCGTTAAGCCTAGTCGTACCGTCCTCTCTGGATTACGCAACATAAGACCCACAAGGTCATTAGCGGAAGGTGACAGCAATAATCCTCTATTGAGGGAACTAGGATTTGGATAATAAAAGGATTGGGTTCTTTGATCGCCTCGGTAAACATTAAGATCAATTGAGAGTGTTGGCGACATACTTAGTAAAAAATAAAAAAATACAGTCATCACCAAGACGTTTTTCATAGTAATACCGCTTAATTTCCTGTGTCTACTCACGGCCAAAAGCGGCCATAAACAGGAATTATTGAATGTTGGTCAAACCTTATAGAAAAGTGCCTGTCATCGAAATTCATTTTAATTTATAGGCCGTACATTTGAATTGCCATAAACAAACTAGTAGCGGCAGCTACGGTATACTGGAGAGCTTTTTGTTTTATAATATCTTCATTCTGTATGGCCACCATTGGATTGCGTACTAGTTGTCTTATACCAAGGAGAATATGAGAGTTGTCTCCCCCACCATACGTCATGCGTATACCCGTAGAGATAACAGGGCCGTAATAAAGCCCCATCATTTTTTCAGTGTATAAATGGTTACGTAAATCTCCAGTCCAATCGTCTATCGCAACTGTTTCAAACTCTTCCATAAACCCCCCCATAATGGCATCAGCTCTATTATCATAAAGGTAGCCCATCTGTCCTCGCCAACCATGAATCGCTTCATGAAGTAAAGATCCAGCAGGTGTAAATTCAATACCATCCCCTACAAATGGTTTTAAAGTTAAGTACATGTTTCCTGCTCCAGCCATACGCGCATGATCACCAAGTCGGTAATTGTCATAAAGATCGGGAAAGTCTATCTTGTTGCTATCCCCACACTGAATCATCATACAGAAATCAGTTGATTTTAAGAACATTTTACCTTCATTGATTTGGCTTATCATGGCATAAGCTGGTCCGTTATGATCTTCTGTAACTAGCTTCAAGTAGGAGGTAATTTCAGAAATAACACTAGTTGTGCCCTTTATTCCTATATGAGGAAAGCCGGGTGCCTGTATAGTCTGTGCATACTCAAGGATGTAATTTACAGGCGGCTGATCATTATCTAAATCTAAATCATCCATATCGAAAAACGCGACTTCTTCTTCCCAATCATGGTTATCCGTCGCATAAGATGGGTTGAAAAGCATGCATGGAATCATGAGGAAGAAGCATAAACCCAGTGAAGAGATGGACTTACACCTACCAATATAATTAGTTATAAAACCTTCCTGATAATTACTCATTATTATTCCCTGTAATTTTCCGTTAAGTTGTTGATACGGATAACTCGGCCAATCAGCGTCCGCTAAGGGTCGAAAGCGGACACTTCTTATTACCCTTAGGCTTCAAAACCCGTAGAGAGTTAGTGGCCTTTTCGAGGAAATGGCCACAGTACCACAACATTCAAATTCTAATTACCTATTGCCAGAGCCTTCGCTCTTTTCATTCTGAATGCGCTGGTATATTTCTTCGCGGTGAACGGCGACATCTTTCGGCGCGTCTATTCCAATACGCACCTGATTACCTTTGATTTCCAACACTGTCACCCTTACATCGTCATCGATCATTAAAGTTTCACCGATTTTTCTCGTTAAAATAAGCATAATATATAAACTCCCTTTTTTTAGTTAATGTCTGAATTTAAGCATTTATCGTGCAATGACTTTTCTATACTGCCTAGCCACACCACATCGTTTTTTGTTGATTCGTCACTATAGGCACTGAATGTATCCCCAAGTTTTAAATCTGGCAATATTTTAATTCTGTAAATCCCTTGTTTATGGCCTAAAACGTCATAATCTGTATACCCTAACTGCCGTACTGAAAAAATAACCCTTACGGTGTCAAATTTAATAATTTTCTCGATCACACTTTTCTTTGCCACTGTATTTATCCTTGTTTGGCCGCTTATGCGGCCTCGTTCAGATTTTCCCATTGCTTACCATGATTCTGGTCTATTAAATTATTAAGCCATTGCCTAAGAAAGCTATTTTGCTGCTTTTTTATACCAGGGAAAACTTTTCCTGACTCTGGAAATACCACTCGGTAAACCGGAGGTAGTGCCTGCTGAAAACTATACGCTTCAATCATTTTGCTCTCAGGGTGAAAAAACAAAACCATTTCAGGGTCTTGGCACAAGTCACCGTTTTGCTCAAAGTAATGCGCGATAGAAAACGCTTGCGTACCCTCGGAATTAAAATTGTCTAGATGCGTTAAACGCTCAACGACTAAATCCATATAACCACCGGCCTTGCTCTTCCCGTATTCTCGAATTTCACCATCTACGATAAAGCCCAACTTTACAGCGCGATCATAATTTGTTTCGTAAACTGTTTTTCTCATGACACTTCCCCACATGATTTATCAATCTAGGGGTATAGTTTGACACCATAGCGCTATGGTGTCAAACTGTTTTCGATCTTATTCGCTCGTTTTTATCGGCTTGTTTACATTTATTTGAACAGAATTTTGCTCTTGCTGTACCTTGAAATTCTTTTACGCAAACAGGACACAGCTTGTTGTATATTTTCCGCTTGGCCGCAAGTGCTGCACCCGCAGAAAGGATAGTTTTGTCGCCATCTACAAGGTCTAGGGTTAACTTGTCATTCTCATCTTTTGCCATGATTACTGTTTCTTTTTTGTGTGTGTGTTTTTAATATGCCCTTTTGCCTAAATCTCTTCTTGTAAATGCTTTGGAAATTTAACTCTTGAAAAAATGCTATTCAAACTCTCTCGTACCTCGCTTTCATGAGGCCTTATTTTACTTTCTAATGATCGCTTGCTACTGATGCCTGTTATGTCCATAAGATCAATTAGCGTCACACCTTCTCTATGCAGCAAGTTAATGAAACTATTTCTATAACTTGACGCAGTAGCCCCGTACAAGCCTGAACGATCTATTAACAGCTTCAATTGTCTGTTCATGGAGTGCGGGTAGTATGTGCCAGCCTTTCCTTTACGTTCCGTCACGGGGAAAGCCTTGCCCTTGTCGGTGAGAAAGAAAGCGGCGTATGGATCAAGGCCACAATGAGAATGTAGGTTTGATAAAAGCCAACTCTCTTTCACCCTGAACTTAACGTATCGTTCAAAGTAACCAAGAACCTGATCTTCTGTATGAACCTCTCTGGGCTTGCCATTAAATGCCGCGTCCGCTGGCAATACCCACACACGATAAAACTCGCCGCTAGGCGATATGATGCTTTCGGTTCTTACCATCGCAAGCTCAAGAGGCGTTAACCCCCAAAATACCGCACCCATTATTAGTGCTGTGTCACGCGCTCCGTAAGGAGGAGAGGAATTCTGTGCTAATAATTGCTCTATATCTGGCTCGTCAAATATTCGTGTTAATGCCATTTTTTATTGTTTCAACAGTTTAAAAGGCTAGTGTATAGCGCTTTTTATTTTGTATCAATACGCAATATATGCAGAATTGTTACAAACAATATGGCTGTAAAGTCAATAATCTCTTTCGGGGCTTGGCTTGGTCTGGGTTTATTGGAATATAAAATAACCACGGCCAAGCAAGGCCACGGGGCAGGGCGCTAATCAGTAGGCATAAAAAAACCGCCTCCTGGGCGGTTTTTTTTCGGTGACCTCATGCTTTCAGTGCTTGTTCTGGTCTTTGTAGGCATCCCACGTCAAGTAAACAAAAACACCAAGCAACACTAACGCAGTACCAGCCATAATGAGACTATTTAACATTCGCCTAGCTCCTCTATTAGTTGTTTGATTTTACGATATTGTAGCACAGAAAATAAACCCGCGAAGATAGTCACCACAAAGGCTAACAATAACAACCAGTTATTACCCTCAGTGTAATGTGAGGCCATCCAGCCAGTAAGTGCAAAAATACTGGCGAGTGCCGCAAAAAAAAGTTTCTCGTGAAATGCTATATCGGCCTTTAGTTTATCAAGTACTGGCATTTTATTGTCCTGTCGTCGTTATTTATTATATTAATCAGTATTAAGAACCCGTTTTAACGGGTTAAGCATATGATGACCAGTAAGAACTTTTAAACTCACCGTTTATCTTTTCTAGTTTTGACGCATGAGAAAAGCTGTTTATTTTCACGCTAACCCCATTCACCCGCTTTATCATTGGTTCACCAAAAACATCGCCCACATCAGGCAAGCACTGCCCACGGTCAATATCATCAAATGTTTTCAAACAGCCTATTTCTGCCATTTCTACCGAAGCCGCGCCCACTAACCGAGTCACCAAATAATAATCAATGTTCGTCTGTTCATAGCCCCACGTCGATCTCAAAACATCCCCTACAATCAATTCTCTTTTGCCGGTCGTTTTGCGCTGCTTTTTTTCTTTAACAATAGATTCCATCCACTGTGTAACGCTCTCATTTCTTCTTTCAATACTGCCATAGTAATAACTGAATTTTGGCTTTAATCCTCGACCACAATAACCCGCAGCACACGGACGACCTAGCCGATCATCACGAAGATACACCACACAAGAAAAATCTTCTGCCATTAACTTCACCGCCCCATCATTTAATTGATCTCTTTTTTGATCGATTTCTGCCATCGCTTTTGTCATTTTATTGATTGCAGTGTTAGATTTTTGAGCCGGAAGGTTTTGATTTTGAATGTTTGCTTGTGCAGTCATGGTATTAATCTCTAATTTGTTAGTGTTTGCATCGTTGAGTTTCTTTCGCCGTAACCGCGTGACTTTTCCGCTTGAAAAAAGCTTTATGCAACTAACCGTGGAATACCGATCGGAGCGCAGCGTATTGAGGATATGCCGCGAAAGTAGTTGTATGAAGCTGCAAGTGGATTAGGTTTCAGCGGTGGTGAAGGAAATTTAACGATACAAACAGAATTAGAGCGTGTGACGGAACAAGTGCTTTTCATCATTTTTTTATGGTGGTGTTAGAAAGTTGCGCCTGGCGCAGACTCTTTTGTTTTTTTAGGGTATGCCCAGCGGCAGGGGACACCCTAAGAGCCTAAAAAGGCGCTTTTGCGCCTACAATCAAAGCCTGTATCAATACAGGCTTTCCATTGGTTTTAATTCATCTAATAGATATTTGGCCGAGTGCATAGCATTGGCCGTTGCTTTTCTCACCCATTCGCTGCGGTATCTTGACCATTTGAACGCGTGTGATTTGAGTTTTTTTCTTACCTCTTCGCTTGGCTTCCCACCTTTAAAATCTATACATATTTTTCCCTCGTCCACATATAGCAGTAAATCATCGTTTTCAGCCTCTAACGGCGGCGACTCATGTAATGCCTCTATAGATTTGATTCGTGCCTTGGTGGTGCGAATATTGGCCGAATTGTTAGACAATGAGTACGACTCAAACGGTTTTGTTAGATATGAAATATTGACCATTTGATCTTTTAACACGGTTAACGCTGCTTCTGAAATTAAGCCCAGTTCTGCTACCGCTTCAAAACCGCCTAATTTATAAGCTTTGTTGATTTGCTTCATGGTGTCCTGTGATTTTTCGAGGCCGTCGAGTTTTTCCCGTAATTTGGTTAATGCCTCCGGCTCGGTACTGCTAATACCACCAGTACCAACACCCGCCGCCCTCGATGCTAGATCACCCGATATTTTTGAGTGCTCCACCGATTTCCCCATTTTAGACCAACTTTTATCTAGGGCTTTTCTGTGACGCGCTTCGCTATGATGGCCTACCAACAACTTTAGGGGTCAGAGCCCTATACAAAGCCTTTTCCTTGCCAAACCAATGCTCACTTAGGGCTCTGACCCCTATACTTTCTATACTTTCCCTATACTTTCCAATTATTTAACAGTTGATGCTGGGATGTTAGGACTATCTGGATTGACCAAAAGCGCTAATTTTGCAGGGTGCACGATTAAGTCCATGTCTTCCATAGGTATAGCGCCAAGCAACACCTCGTTACCTATAACTAAAGCACCAGAAAAACACTTTCTATTACTAAACGAAATTTCTACAGGGCCGACATAGGGGCACAACATCCTTTCTCCGCTTGCAATGGTTACTTCTCGCTTATCTGCCACCCCACAATCAAAACCTAGCTGTATGGCCACATGTTCAGGGATACAAAGGTGCAGCGCACCAGTATCAACTAATGATGTAACCGTACAGGGCATTAAGCTTGTATTAGTTAAGTTTTTTAAATGAATTTCTGCATGTACTAAACTCATAATATTTACCTATTTATTGCCAATGGCTTCGTTTTTCTCATTTTGAATGCGCTGGTATATCTCTTCGCGGTGGACTGCGACATCTTTCGGCGCGTCAATTCCAATACGAACTTGATTACCCGCAATACCTAAAACCACTACGGTCACTTCACTATCATCACCGATAATCAATTTTTCACCGACTTTTCTCGTTAAAATAAGCATAATTTCTAAACTTCCTTTTATGGTTTAATATTTGAATTTAAGCATGTATCGTGCAACGACTTTTCTATACTGCCTAATATTGTTGGTTATTAGCATTAACCCTTGAGATCTCGCGTGGCCCGCTATCATCATGTCATATGGACCTATTAATTTACCCTTGACCTCAAGCTCTGCTCTCACTTGCCCAAACTGTTTGGCCTCATTATCGCCAAATGGAAGAATATCTACTCTAGTAGCAAAACCTTCTAATTGATCAAGGTTTGAAGCCTTATTACTTGATTTCTCTGCCCCATAAATCAACACCCCATGTCACGCTAGAGATACACAAACGGCCAATATTAGCGTTAAATAACCGCTTAAGGTGCAGTGGCTTTCTTTTAATAGTGTAGATGCATGTATCGGTATCAAGCATAAAGTTAATCATCTAAGACTCCCTTGATTGCACCTCTGGCTGATTGCGTTCAAGCATAAAATCATCTGTTACACTCCCGCACTCGAACCATTCATCCCAACCCGTACCAGAAGGGCTTATTATCCGTCGATTTCCTACTTTAACGACATCAACTTCTTTTACATCATCAGGCATTGATACCGCTTTAAGAAGCCTTACCGCTTGCGTTTGATTGCTTTTAAAAATATTTGTTTGAATCATTTTCACACCTAAACATATCCGTTATGTATATTCTGCTCTTGCTCGATGTATATGTCGACAGTATATACATGCTTAATCTAAGACAGATTCCCCCTACATTAAAAACGCTTGAATAAATGCGAATTAGCTCCGCTAAATGACTAGGGCGAATATTTAGTTAGCGCTTTCCTCAGCGACCTTGACTACAGATATCCAATCGGCAACGCTCTACAGCTCTACACCTCTACACCTCTACAGAAAACAAATGTGAATGACACCGTGGGCAGGTGGGCGCCCCAGCTTTTAATTGTAGCCATTCATCTTTACACATTATGCATTGGTATCTTTTGGGCTCGAATGGTGGCGCAAGCTCGGCATCATTCACCCGTGCTCTGCTTAGATATTCGACTTCAATACATGCATCATTATCTTCATCAATGTCCGCCGGATCACTCCAGTAATTATTGGATGGGCGACACTGATGCGATGCATTCGCTCTATCCGCTAGGGCTGCCTGCCTTGGGTGAAAACGCCACTGTCGACAACCTGTTTCTAGCAGAAAAGCCAGAACCACATCGGAAAACTTTAGCTGCTTGTCTTTCGCTAGAGAGCCTTGATCGAAAGTATCACAACTTATGGCGAGCACACCGGACTTTTCTTTCGAAAGAACTGCTTCGTTCAATACATGCTGTATCGGTTTACCCTTGTAAAACAAATCAACAAGAATTTTTGCCTCGCCAAAACCAAGCTCCACATCAAACATTTGGCCGCCACCATCGGGCTTTTTAAATGCGCTGGTGATAGTGAGGATTTTTTTCTCCGTCACTAGAATATCTTCAGTATCACCACAACACACAAATTGATGGCAATAATCATACTCCGGGATAAAAAAGGCTTTTCCTATGAGAGATTCCGCCAATTCACGGGCCATCATGGCAATCGCCACGGCAGAGCTAAACGGGCATTCTTCATCGGGTTTGGCGTCGGGGTGTTTGGAGTCGTGCGCAAAGTGAACTCGATGCGCTTTAGGATGGCGGGATAACAACGGAGCATGGCAACCTGGGCAAACACAATGACAAGCTCGCCCTCTATCAGCGTCTTCGGGCTCAACAATCGCATTCGTTACGCGATCGAGGCCGAATGGAATGAGCAAGTTATTCATATACTGAGTTAACCAAGATCATTAAGCATTGTCCTATTCGGTCAAAAGCGGGCAGTCATTTTAATTATATTAATACCTTGCTCTGCAGGTGCCTTTTTCCGATCATTTTCGTCGCTTCATAGCGCCTACTTCTGGCGCTTCATAGCGCCTACTGTTGGCGAATAGTCTCACTATTCGCCTCAAATGATCGAAAAAATGCCCTCGATCTCTCACTGCCTCACTACGATCCCCTAAGTCCGACAGGCTCCTAGGAGGCCGTCCGAGAATAGGGAGTGTAGCGAGGGGAAACAATTTTGAGTCCATTTTTTCGAACATTTGAGGCAAATAGTGGTTCTATTCAACGAAAATGCTCGGAAAAATGGGCCGAAATAGTTTTTCCGCAGTAGCTCTTCTATTCTCCGACAGCCTCCTAGCCATGCTCACAAATCTGTAATGCACTCTTTATCAGAACAAAGGTTTCATAATGCATCTAAAAAATCTTTTATCTTACGCGCATATCGACGGCTGACTAAAGGCTGTGCATCAAGGTCTTTTAAGCGAACTCGGTAAGCACCATCGGTGTTTCGGTCTAGCCCATTAATATGTTTAGCAGACACTAAAGCATTGCGGTGTACACGGATAAAATGTGGCGCAAAGTCAGCCTCTAACTGTTTTAACGTGCCATCCATTAAGCACTCACCTTCCGTACTCTGTACGGTAATGTATTTACTATCTGCGATAAAACAACGAATAGACTCTATGGCAATCAGGTCAACACCACGGTGGCTATGCACGCTGATATGCTGGGGGCTAACGGGAGCTATATGAGAGGCTTCACCGGAAAGAGAGGCTTCACCGGTAAGAGAGGCTTCACCGGTAAGAGAGGCTTCACCGGAAAAAGAGGCTTCACCGGAAAGAAAAGCATTACCTAAGATGGGGGTTTTATCTGCAACAGAACCGTCACCTATGGCTGACAGTTGTGCTTTATTTATACTTTGTGCTTTTTCAAGTGCTTGAGCGAGTTTTTCACGATTAACCGGTTTCATTAAATACCCGGCCGCAAACGTTTCAAACGCCTTAAGAGCATATTGGTCATACGCTGTGGTAAATATAATCGCAGGGGGGTGCTCCAGGCGACTGACTTTTTCGGCTAATTGAATCCCCGATTCACCGGGCATTTCTATATCAAGCAACACGATGGCAGGATCAACTGCTTCGATTAAGGTCATCGCCTCAATAGTATTTTTTGCCTCGCCAGAAACTTCATAGCCCAATTCTGTGACCATACGCTGCAAACGTTGTCGCGCCAGTGCTTCATCGTCGACGATAACAATATCTAACATATCAATTTCCTAGGGCTGTTTTGGTCTATCTTGTGGGTTATCGTTATGACTATTGAGGGGTAACTGCACGCTTACTTGATACCCCTCTTGGTATGCCACTTGTATCTCTTGGCATGTCCCTTGTACCTTTTGATAGTCCAATACTTGCTTATATTTAACAATGTCAGCATTAACCAAAGCCTTACTTCCATAGTGCGCCTGCAAACGATGGCTAATATTACTTAAGGCCATGTGGTTAGTTTTTTTCTCTCCGGAAGCGTTATTTTGGGTCAATTGATCAGTCTGGCTACGCTGCAATACAGGCACGGGGTTACGCACTGTGAGCTGTAAAGTTTTACCTTCTACTACCATCGAAACATCTACAATACCGCCCTCGGGCAAGCGTTGAATACCATGATAAATCGCATTTTCAATCAGTGGCTGCAACACAAAAGAGGGAACCGATGTAGCGGGAATATCACCCTGTATTTGCCAGTTAACCTGCAAGCGCTCACCTAAGCGTACTTGCTCAATGGCGACGTAACGACGGCAAAGATCAATTTCATCGGCTAAGGGAATCAAACTGGCTTGCTGTAAGCTCGTGCGAAAAACCTCGCTAAGGTCTTCGATCACTTTTTCGGCCAGAGAGGGGTTCACAGGAATCAAGCTCGCCACGGCATTCATTGAATTAAATAAAAAGTGCGGGCGAATACGGGCATGAAGAGCCTGTATTCGTGATTGTAATTCCGCCTGTTGTTGCTGTCGAAGCTGCTGCTGTAGATAAAGGTAGCGCAAGAAAATACCTGAAAAAATAGCCGCCAACACCATATATTTCATCAACACTGGGAGCGATATCACACCATCCAATAACCATAGCGCCCCCGCTATGACCAACAACGCAATGAACAACACCGATAGATAAGCAGCCATACCCGCCAACAAGGGCGGCAGATTGGCTAGCGGCCGTGATAGCGGACACAGTGCCAGCGCAGATAATAAAACAATCCATTGCACGACCATCGACACGTACCCCAGCTGAGTCCACGAAAATGTACTAAAGGAGCCATCCATTAACACTAACGCCAACGCAATTAGCTCGCCCAGCAACACCAAACCTAATACTGCGGTGGCGTTACATAAATAAGGTAAAAAACCTTGAGCGCGAGTATCAGCATTCGCGTTAAGACGTTCAGACGCTGCTGGCTGGAGTAATGCTCTAATAGAAAATCGAGAATTCATTGTTTTTGTTTTATCTAGGTTTTATTGTCAGAAAGCATACAACAATTAACCCGTGCGGTATAATCGAGACCTTAGTAACTGTGCTGTTATTCACTTTTTCGCCCGTCTATTGACTGTTCGCCATTCGCATAGGCAAGAATATGGCCGATAAATACTCATAACAGCTGTCATCTGTACGCAAAACCGAGACCCCTTTTTATGAGCCAAGACCAAAATCCAGAAGCGTCGCCAATTAAACCGTGGGGCGGCCGCTTTACTGAAGCCACCGATGCCTTTGTTGAACGCTTTACTGCATCGGTCGATTTTGACCAACGTATGTATCATCAAGATATTAATGGTTCGATTGCCCATGCCACTATGCTGGCAAAAATAGGCGTACTCACCGACGATGAGAAGCAGCAGATTATTGATGGCCTCGAAGAAATCCGTACTGAAATAACCGCCGGTAATTTTCAGTGGTCGATACAGCTAGAAGATGTGCATATGAACATCGAAGCCGCACTGACTGCGCGCATTGGTGTTACCGGTAAGAAATTACATACTGGCCGTTCACGTAACGACCAAGTGGCGACGGATATTCGTTTATATCTACGGGACGAAATTGATGTTATCGCCAAAGAACTCACCCGCTTACAAGAAGGCTTAATCATGGTCGCCGAGCGCGAAGCCGATACCATCATGCCGGGCTTTACCCACTTACAAACCGCACAACCGGTGACCTTTGGGCACCATCTATTAGCGTGGTTTGAAATGTTACAACGGGATCATGGTCGTTTAATGGATTGCCGTCAGCGCGCCAACCAATCACCTTTAGGCGCTGCAGCATTAGCCGGTACAACCTACCCAATTGACCGCGCGTATACTGCCGAGTTATTAGGTTTTGACCGCCCGACTGCCAACTCACTAGATTCTGTTAGTGATCGTGATTTTGTTATCGAGTTTTGTGCGTTTGCCAGTATTTTAATGACGCATTTATCACGCGCGAGTGAAGAACTCGTATTATGGACATCGGCACAGTTTAACTTTATTGAACTGCCTGATCGCTTTTGTACTGGCTCATCCATCATGCCGCAAAAGAAAAACCCTGATGTACCTGAATTAGTGCGCGGAAAAACTGGCCGAGTGAACGGGCATTTAATGTGTATGTTAACGCTAATGAAGTCACAGCCACTGGCCTACAACAAAGACAACCAAGAAGATAAAGAGCCGTTATTTGATGCGCTCGATACCGTACGCGATTGCCTACGCGCTTTCGCCGATATGATCCCGGCTATTACCTCGAAAAAAGACAGTATGTACGAAGCGGCTAAACGCGGATTTTCTACGGCAACTGACCTCGCCGATTATTTGGTACGCAAAGGCATTCCGTTTAGAGATTCACATGAAATTGTTGGTAAGTCTGTGGCTTACGGCATTGAAGTAGAAAAGGATTTATCGGATATGAGCTTAGAAGAATTACAACAATTCTCTAGCGAAATCACCGCAGACGTCTTCGACGTACTCACACTAGAAGGCTCTGTTGCTGCTCGCGATCATATTGGTGGGACTGCACCTAATCAAGTGAGAAAGGCAGTTGCTACCGCTAAGCAATTATTGAAAAACAGATAATTTTCGTACCTTAAACTCAAGTTAGCTCGCGAAACACCCTGCCCACTATGTTAAAACGCTTAGATTGTGGGTAGGGACATAAACATAATAAACGTCATTTCTGAAAGCGATTTTTGCTTACCCGGAATCCAATGTTATCGCGATTAAATTTTCAGGAGAGAAAATGGATACTACGAAAAAAATAAAATCATTTGTAATCCTAGAAACTATCCTTTTAATTTCGCACTTAATTTTTTCTTTTTCGCTAGAACAAAGTCTACCTTTATCACTTCAAAATTATCTTCACCTGCAGTCTCAGTCGGAAATAAGCACAGCCGATTTAGTTATAATTTGGGGCGGCATACCTGTACTACTCGCGTATATTGTTTCCGTGGTTGGATTATTACTCACCAAAGTTTGGGCTAAAAACTTGTATCTGTTCGTCTCTATGGCTGGGTACGCACTTGCTCCGTTTCTGGGGCCTACAGTAGAGCACGCAATGTCGGCGACAATCTATGATCTAGGCACTCTCACAGGAGGTGTTGTTTTAGCATTGCTGTTTTTTACACGCTCATCATTTGATAAGTCGATGTAGCGCGCATAAAACACCTTACTTTTCTCACCACTAATTACAACGTTATGTTTTGTCAATCAGAAGGAGAATTTGTTTGATTTATAGAACCTTATTATTTTTGGCTTGCTTAACTATTATTTCAGGTTGTGACTTTACATTTCCGGGGGCCGATGAGAAATTTGGAAAACAAAACTTTGTTTCAGCGGTATCAATTATTGAATTATACAAACTAAGAAATGAATCATACCCCTCATCATTAAAAGAACTTGAATTTCTTGGTGACTGGGATACTATTTGGCTATCAGCCGTACGCTATAAAAAAAATGGTGAAGGATATAATTTGTTTTTAGAAAGAGGCTGGATAGGCAAGCCAACCTTAGAATTTCCAGAAAAATTTAAAAAAGGTCTCGGTATAATAGAAACAAATGTTGAGTGGTCGAGTAATAAATAAAATAACTCTCAATGATTTCTCTAACGTAGGACTGCTAAGCATGTGATGCTTCGAATCATTTTCGTGGCCCCCCGAAAATGATTGCACTAAACAAAGGTGGCAAGTTTCCATAAGCAATTACTTGCGCTTATGGCTCTGCTTCACATCGTCAGACAGCCACACTTTAATACTATCTAACAAACTTTCAGTCAATCTAAGTGAAATTGTTTTTGTTGACGGCTTTAAATTGGGCATAGGCACTTGCTGGGCTTGCTTCCAGTTAACGTACTCACTGGAGTCACGAGAACCACTAGAGTCGTTACTTTCCCAGAAAGCTCTTTCTTCGGCTTCGATTTTAAATGTGGGCATTACTTTATTCTTGCTCATAAATTGCTCTATATTTACGGTGCATATCGCGGTCTACAATAACGCAAATCAACGTGCTTGTTATTTTTTAGGCACGCAATATTGACACGACAAGTTGATTCAACGCTCACCTAAGCTACCCACTCTCCCTCAAAAAAACGCACAATCCCTTCTTCTGGCTGCCAAGAAAAAACGTATATCCATTCGTTATTTATCAGCTGCTGTAGCATTTCATGGCGCTCAACTATTTTGCTAATGTTGGACTGCGGGGCGGCGATGTAGACGCATAGGCGTTGTGGGGTGTGCATCCATTTTGTGCCGTTGTGTAGCGACTGTTTGGATAGGCCGATTCGCAAGTCACCCCCATTGCCTTCGAATACACCTACGTTACCGCCCACGGCATTGTGTAGTACTTTGTTGCCGCTACCGTAATGATCGTTGTCGGTGGTGGAGGCGTTGTATTGCATATTAATCCAGTGGGTGACGATCATGGGGGCGGTCATTAGCAATTCTAATGTGCTGCCCGAGGTGTCTTTCTGGTGTTGGTAATCGTGCAAGAAAACACGCCCTCGTAGGTTGGCCTGTTTTGTCCACGCTCTTGGCGCGATAATAAACGCGTTGTTGTTGGCTAAGCCCCATTCGGGTCTGACTTGCGACCAGTCGTGACTTTGCTGAATAAATTTTTTATGCAGTGCTGGCGCCGACAACGTTGGCCATGAGGGATCAATGGTTGGGGCGCGATCTTGCTGCGCTGCTGCGGTGGCTTGTTGTAGCCACTGCTGAATCTCTTGCATCACGATATTATTCATTCCCGCAAAACACGTAATCTCTTCTGTGGTAGTGTTATGTAAGGCGGCGATAAACTGTGTATTGCTAGGAATGCGGTGTTTATCGGCAAGCGCAGCTCTTATCTCGCTGTCGTTCATTAGCTGTGCCAATACTCGCACATTCACTTCGCCAGTTTGCCCACCACAGGCACCGCAATTGAGTCCTGCGGCATGTAGGTTGTTGGCACTATGGCTGCCATGTCCTACTAGCAGCACCGTATCGGCAAAATCGGTGATACCCATGACGGACAAGATACCGCTACAAAGTGTGGCTTTGTCATCGACGCTCAATGGCTGATCGTCTCGGTATAGCTCCCAATCTCCATGATGGCTAAGTTGATCAAGTGGTGATTCTTCGGCTTGCGGGAAGAAGGTTTGCTTGAGCATTTTTATGCCATACAACCAACCAGCGGACTCTACTTGAGAGAATCCTGAACCTGCTGACTGCCCCCAACGTTGCCAATGGGCCTGCTTTTTAAGCGGGGCGATTTTTTGGTATATTGTTGATAGGGCGCTATTTTTTTGGCCGTGCTTCTGGCCATTGCTTTGCCTAGCAGTAATCGCAGGCGCAAGTAAGCCTGGTAATTGCGGCCTTGATAGATTTGTGTACTGTGGCTGATAAGCGATAGGCAGGCCAAAGAAGCCCGCAAAACCTAGCGTTTGAATGCCTTCGCTCTGTGATTCCAAGGCACGCCTAATCACTTCTGAACGGACGTCGATACAGAATAAGGCTTGTAATTTGATATCTGACGATTGCGGTTTTATATTTGAGTAGGAGGACTTAATAGTGCTTTGTAAACGCTGTTGCTCACTCAGTTCTAGCGCTCTTGCCCAGATCCACAAAATTTGTTGGTGTTGTTTATGTTCTGCGACGCTGTCTGCGAGGGTCAACTGCTCCTGTTGCCAATCGAGTGTAAGCGCTGAATTTGCAGCGACAGATTGCTTGTATAGCACCAAGTCCCACGCTAAACGAATCGCCAATAGAGCAATGCCATCATCCTGCCCATCGCTACTGTCTTTTTCACCTAGGGCTTGCTGCCAACGTAGATAGGCGACATAAGAAGCCCAGCCGCTAATATCGAGTAATAGGCTGTGAAAATAATCCTCCACCACATCATCTTGAACGCCTAAAACACTAACCGCCATCTCGATCAAGGCGTGCTCGCTGTTAGGCAATTCTGCAAACTGCTGATGTAGACGGGAGGAAGACATCGACACGCCTACGCCTCTGTCGTTGCTGATATGCGTTAACCAATGTTGATACAAGGCAGTACCGTTTTTCTGTTGCAACAATGGCTGTTGCTGCTGGTAGTGCGCCGCGCAAAACTGGCTGATATATTGCGTGATTGCCTCTCCCCAAGAGTCTTGCCATGTATCCTGAGAATGCGCCTGCTGATCAACCTTATTCTGATCAACAAGGGACAAGATGGTTTTCCATTGCGCAACGGGAGTAGTGCTGCTTTGTAGTGCGTCGACTAATTGAGTAATACTCATATCGCTATCGTCCAGCTTTGCAGCCTGTAATAAAGCATCATCTGTAATATCACCGCGCTTATACAGTGCCATATACTCACCAGCACCCCAAAGGCATGTTCTACCACCTAATGCCGCTAGCTCTGCCGATACGGTTTTAAAGGGTTTGTTGCGCAAAGACCATAAAGGGTTAACGGCGATCATTTGGTCTAGCGGCCATGATGGCGCAATTTTATCGACGGCGTTGAGTGCCGCTTGTGCAGTGTTACTGACATTAACAGAATTGTTTATAGCGTTGCTCATGCGTCATTCACCGATAATGGGGTAGAGGTGGTAGAGAGAGTAAAAGGAGTTGTCGTTACATTTTTTACTAATGGCGGCATGTGCATCGGCCACACCGCCAATAACCATCTTGTAAACCACTCGTCTAAATACAAACCACCAAATAAATAACTCGATAAGCGCTGTACTCGTGGATGGTGAGCGCATTGGTTCAGTAATACGCTCGAGATAAACAGCACAACAACCAGCCATGTCACCCATAGGTCGGCTAAGGCAAAAGGCACTACCGATAGCTCTGGCGGTAAGGCGAGTGCAGCGGCGAAACCCCACTTAGCGACACCATAAACAGCGACCAAAAACGCAACGGCAATTACCGAAGAAACCACGCCATAAGCGTGGTGTGTCGCTGGGCGCTGGGCCATAAAGCCCGTAAAAGCCAAACCGAGGAGGAGCACAATACTCAATGGCCATTGATCGTTAAGCAGTGTCATCACAATAACAATACACACTAGCGACCAACAAAAAGCCATCGCTGCAAGAGGCACTTTTGACAGAAAACTCGCCGACGAAAAGCCCGATGCCGTCACTAGTAATCGTTGTTTGCCATACTCTATTACTGTATTACCCGCCGATAAGAACTGATGCGCTTTATACAGTGAGTGCATGACGAGATGTAGCAAGGCGAGCTCATACAAGCCTAACGCACACTGCACTAACATCATCCCCATTTGCGCACTGGTCGACCATGCTAGGCGAACTTTGACGCTAATACGCGTAGTCATAATGAGTGCTGCCAACAAGGTGCTGATACCCGCAACGATGAGTACTAGCCACTGCGCAATGGGTGCGGCAGAAAATAACGGGGCAAATGTGATTAAAATAAAACCGCCTAAATTTATGACTCCCGCGTGCAATAAAGCACTTACCGGCGTAGGCACCTCAACCACTTTAATCAACCAGCCATGCACGGGTAACTGGGCACATTTTATTAAGGCCGCAATCGCAATCAACACCATCGCCGTGTGTACCTGCCAAGAAAGGGGCAGATTAAGCGATGTCTGGGCTTGGGCAAGAATGTCGCCGATATAGAATGTACCGTATTCAAGGTAAAGCAGTACAAACGCGCTAAACAACAGGCTTTCGGCAGTACGGGCAAGAATGAATTTTTTGTGGGCGGCTAGTAAGGCTCTAGGGCGTTCGGGGTAGAGCGTAAGCAGTTTATGTAAACACAAGCTGATAAACACCCAGCCTGACCAGAATAAAATTAAGTGATTGCTCACTATCGTGATGCTCACCGCCGCAAGGGTAAAAAGCATCCACGTAAAATAACGCTGGTAACAGGCTTCGCCCTGCATATAGCGTTGCGAGAAAGACAAAATGATCAAGGCCATCAGTAAAATTAAACTCAGCACAATGATATTAAGAGGCTGTAAACTCAGCAGTCCATTGGCTTGCGCGAGCTGAGAAGAATCGGCTGACAGCACAAAACCCGTCACCGTCAAACTAAGCAGTAATAAACCACCCACCCCACAGCGTATGGTAAATATGGTTGATGGTGAGCTAGATACGTAACGTACCCATAACGCACTCAATAAAAACGCCATTGGCGCTAGTAGCAGTAATACGGTGGAAAGTGTGATGAATGATGTGTTCGCCCACATACCGGCAACCTCTGGTTGTTGTTGATGGCGGCAAGTATGATGGCATTAGACATATAAATAAAATTCATATAATCTAATAAAACGTTCTGTTTTGGTTAAGGGTTGGGATTAAAGGGCTATGAAACGCATTAATTATCATCATTTATATTATTTCTGGCGTATTGCGGTGGTTGGTAAGCTCACCGACGTGGCCGTCGAACTACATATTTCCCCATCAGCTCTTTCTGCGCAAATTAAGCAGTTAGAAGAACAAATAGGTAGCCCGCTATTTATCCGCCAAAACCGCCAACTCACCTTAACGGATGAAGGCAAGAAAATACTGCAGTACGCCCAAGAGATATTTACCATTGGGGGAGAGTTAGAGCACTTAATACAAAAAGGCATCGCACCCGACACACAACACATTGCCATTGGCGTATTGAATAATTTATCGCGAAACTTTGTGGATGATTTTATTTCGCCGCTACTCAAAGAACCGAGTATTACGTTTCGATTAGATACCCGAGGCCTAGCTGATTTATTAAAGGGCTTGGCCAATCATGAATTTGATTTGGTATTAACCAACACCACTATTGCAAGCCTAGATACGGATAATTTAAGTCATACCTTGTGGCAAACCCAATTAGTCAACCAGCAGCCAGTGGCCATTGTTGGGCCTGCGGGACACAAGCCAAATGATGATTTGTTAACAAGTTATCACGATAAAATGTGGGTACTACCAGGAAGAAAAACCGAAATGCGTTCGGCATTTGAGTCGTGGTGTGCCATACAACAATTTCAACCGAAGATAAAAGCCGAAGCCGACGATATGGCGATGCTGCGACTATTGGCTCGCGATAGCGGCGCAGTAGCCGTACTCCCACCATTAGTGGTAAAAGATGAAATTGCACAAGGTGTGCTGGAAGTGTATCAACCCGTTCCCAATACCTTCGAAAACTTTTACGCCATTTCTGCAAAGAAAAAATACACCCCAAGCGTGATTGCACAGCTGTTGCAAGCAAGTGGCTAATTAGTGCCTATTTATAAATGGCTCGTCGCGGGGGAAGATAAAAATGGTCATTCCTATTTAAGGATGGGCGCTTCTAGATGTAGTTATAACACTTGAGAACACCATAAAATGACATTTGGAGAAAGCCCGATGAACGATACCAATATTCCCTTTCAAACCATTGACTGGTCAGAAATTCCGCGCACAGAACATACCGGCACAACCGGTATGGCTTATTGGCAAACGATGCAATTTGATGGATTACGAGTGCGGTGCGTTGAGTATTCTGACCATTACCTTGCCGACCACTGGTGCGAAAAAGGCCATATTGTTTATTGTCTTAAAGGTGAAGTGATTAACGAACTCAAAGATGGCTCAAAATCTACATTAACAGAAGGCATGTCATATATTGTTTCTGATGCGCTTAGTTCACATCGCTCGATAACAGAAAAAGGCTGCACGCTATTGATTATTGATGGTGACTTTTTACAGCTTAAACGCGAAAAATAGAATCAAGACAATGTTTTCACCGGTGATCAATCCACGTGATGAAAAGACACGTCAGCACTAGATTGCTCGGTACAGGTTCTCGATAATAACTCACCCAGAGTCTCATTGGTTTTGGTACAACGCCAAACCTTATCGTCACGTATAAGGTGAAAACCGCCGGATTTGGCGGCTACCCATATTTGGTGAGTGGCTTGTTGACGAGAAATAATCACACATGTGTCGGTATCTTCACACTCTATCGTCAGTACACCCGAGGCATTTTCATAGTCTAAAGCAACACCGTTAGGGCTATCCCAGTTATCAAGCGTATCTTCTATGGTCTCGTAAAGGGCTTCTGCAATTTCAATATATTCTGCGTTGTTCATTCTTTGTACCTTTGCATCTATTGTGAGGTGGTCATTATAGGGTAAATATAGGGATAAATAATTCATGAATAATCCTTAACCCACACTACACCTTTATTAAGCTTGTCAGTATATCGGTATTTTAATTTATCTCTAAACCAATAATTTGTCGTGAGACTGTCTAAACGATCATTTTAATCTAGGGTAACATTAATAATTTCTACTGTTGTTTTAATACAGGTCCGACGCTTGCCTATTTTCCAACCAAAACCCGCAGGTGCTCGGCATAAATCGCGAATATAGTTTATGTGCGGTTTGTTAAGGTTGTAAATAATGCCTATCCCGCGCTTATGGGACGTGTAATATTTTAACGAATTGTAGCTGCCTAGGCGTCGCTCCCACACCTTAAGTGTTAAACCAGTATGAGGGCCTTCCCATAAGATAGGGCCTTTAATGGTAATGTTTCCCGATGTAAAACCATCCCCTAAACGAGTCAGTTCTGCAGTACCTTTTTCGTGGCTGCAATAAAGAATATCGCCACTCCGAAAATCGGTTAAAAAACACTCTCCCGTACGGCTTTTTTCTATACCATCTACGCTGCTTATCGGTGTTGCATCCTTTAATGGCGAAATCGTTTTGCGTTGATAATGTATTGTTTGTTAATAGCGAGAACGTTCAGGTTTTTTTGCCGAAGCATCTCCCGCAGCCACAAGTAATATACCGTCTTGTGCGGACAAACCATTGGGTCGAATAATACGCTCATCATTATCCCAGACGGTTAACTGCTCCTCGCTAAGGGGGGAAATAGTTTGGCGCTTGCTATCCAAAACATAAACAGCACCGTTATTATCAATGGCTACATCATTTAAAAAGCGGGCGTTAGGGGCCGAATATGTGTTCACAACTTCCGCTTTTTCAAGCGATATTTTCACCACCCTATCAATATCAGACACATAAAGAAAACCTCCATAAATCGCCATGCCTTTAGGTGCGCCTAGCCCCACAATCCACTTTTCTTTTACGATTTCTCCATCGGTAGATATACGACCAATATAGCCATTACCCTCTTTTCCTGTCGGCTTACCGTTGATATTGGAGACATAGAGAACACTTCTATCGACATCATAAATAACCGATTCTGGTAGTAGTGATTTTTCAATTCGCCGTGCGTCAACCAGTGTAGGTTGCATATTGTTAGTGGTGCTATTAGTCGTGATATTAGTCGTGATATTAGTCGTGATATTAGTCGTGATATCGGTACACATTACTGATGCTGAGAGTAGCGAGGCGATAAGGCCTGTGGTGATTATTTTTATCATTACTTTCTCCTATGTGTATTTATGATGTTGCGGAAGAAAGTAGGTAGCGGTGACCTACGAGCGACTAGAGATTTTTCATGAATGCCACTGTCTATACACCAATGCCATTGCTAACGCATAAATAACAGAGGCGATGACATCATTATTTGCTCGTTAATATGGTCTGTAGGTATGACGAACTGGCTTAATTAATGTTTTTGAACGTAATTACCTCGTTGTGTTTCGACAAGTGTACGCAGCTCACATATACTAGCCGCATTATCTATATCTTACTGAAAAGCGACACCTTATGAAAACTTACTCGATGCTACTAGTGGTCAGCACAGTCACTATACTGCTTGTTTTGTCTGGTTGCGGACAAACCGGCCCACTTTATTTACCGGACGAAGACACCAAAGAAACCCCAAAAAAGAATTGAACACAATACATCTAGAAAGTGTGTAAAACAGCAAGAAAAATAGTGAGTCAGTAGTGGAAAGTATTGTCAGTGTAGATTCTCCCACTTTCACATTGCCCATTAATGAGCCTTTATCAGAAACAACGATTATCTTTTATGAACCATTTTGATTACCAGCAACAACAACTTATGTGCGAGAACGTCTCGCTACAATCTATTGCCGACGAATATGGCACCCCGGCTTATGTTTATAGCCGTGCTGCTTTTACGCAACATTATGGTGAGTATCGCGATGCCTTAGGCAATCACCCTGGGATGATTTGCTACGCCGTGAAGGCCAATTCTAATATAGCCGTATTGAATATTTTAGCAAAATTAGGCTCGGGATTCGATATTGTTTCTATAGGCGAGCTGGAACGGGTGATTACCGCTGGTGGCGATCCGCAACGCATTGTATTTTCTGGTGTCGCTAAAACCGAAGATGAAATGCGCCGCGCTCTAGAGCTCGGAGTGCATTGCTTTAATGTAGAGTCTATTCCTGAGCTGGGTCGTTTGCAGGGTGTGGCTGAATCGATGGGAGTGAAAGCGCCTATTTCTTTACGCGTTAACCCTGATGTAGATGCCGAGACTCACCCCTATATCTCTACGGGCTTAAAAGAAAACAAGTTTGGTGTGGATATCAACAAAGCGGTCGAGGTTTATCAATATGCCGCGACGCTGCCTAACCTGTTGATTAAAGGGGTAGATTGTCATATTGGTTCTCAGCTCACGTCTGTTGCGCCATTTTTAGATGCATTAGATCGCGTGCTGATTCTCATTGACGAACTTGCGGCAGCCGGTATCACCATAGAACATTTAGATTTAGGCGGTGGCTTAGGCGTCACCTATAACGACGAGCAACCGCCTAAAATTGGTGACTATATTAGTGAGGTTAAACGTCGTATTGCTGGTCGCCACTTATCGTTATCGTTTGAGCCGGGTCGCTCTATCGCCGCTAATGCGGGTGTTTTACTCACTAAAGTGGAATTTTTAAAGCCAACAGAACATAAAAACTTCGCTATTATTAATGCGGGGATGAATGACAATATTCGCCCAGCGCTCTATCAGGCATGGCAAAAGGCATTGCCGTTAAATGATTCAGCTAATGGCACCGAAAAAAAACTATGGGACTTAGTAGGACCTGTTTGCGAAACAGGTGACTTTTTA
Organism: Candidatus Endobugula sp.; assembly: GCA_047636495.1. Classification (GTDB taxonomy): domain Bacteria; phylum Pseudomonadota; class Gammaproteobacteria; order Pseudomonadales; family Cellvibrionaceae; genus Endobugula. The sequence continues at coordinate 28,703 of JBLILH010000026.1, forward strand.
GCAAAAGATCGTAGTTTGTCACTCACAGAAGGCGATTACCTCGCATTGATGTCATCTGGCGCCTATGGTTTTGCCATGAGCTCTAACTATAATAGCCGAGGTCGCGCAGTCGAGATTATGGTGGACGGCGATAACACACACGTGGTTCGTGAACGCGAAACGATTACCGACTTACTCCGTGGCGAAGCGTTATTGCCTGACTAATGAATTGAGTGAATGAAGACACACACATGAGCATACGTTTACGTTTTACCAAAATGCATGGTTTGGGCAATGATTTTGTTGTTTTCGACGGGATTAACCAAGACATCGACCTTTCCCCCGAACAGATTCGCAATATTGCGAATCGCCGTTTGGGGATTGGCTGCGATCAGCTATTAATTGTAGGTGTACCCGAGCGACCTGAAAACGACTTTCGTTATCGTATTTATAACTACGATGGCTCGGAAGTCGAGAATTGCGGTAACGGTGCGCGCTGTTTTGCCAAATTTGTGAGAGATAAAAAACTCACCGGTAAACGCGCTATTCGCGTCGAAACCTTAGGCGGCGTGCTGACACTTCATGCCGGACCTCAGGGCGATATTACGGTGGATATGGGTATTCCCGTACTTAGACCCATGGACATCCCTTTTATCGCAGATGCACAAGCAATCACGTACGTCCTAGAATTACCTAACCAAAAACTCGATATTAGCGCGGTGTCCATGGGTAACCCTCACGCGGTCACGTTAGTTGATGACGTCAGTACTACTCCCGTTGAGCAGTGGGGGCCCTTGATTGAAAGCCATTCTCTATTCCCTAATCGTGTGAATGCGGGTTTTATGGCGGTAGAGTCTAGAAATGCTATCCGGTTACGTGTGTATGAACGTGGTGTGGGCGAAACACTCGCCTGTGGTACCGGAGCCTGCGCAGCGGTGGTTACAGGTCGTCTCAGAGGCTTACTCGATCACTCAGTGACTGCACACTTACAAGGTGGTAATTTACGTATAGAGTGGCAAGGCGAAGGCCATCCCGTTATGATGACGGGACCTGCAACGACGGTTTTCCAAGGACAAGTAAAAGTATGAGCCCTTCAACAGCACCCACGACCCATTTGTTAACCGATGAAGAGGTCGCGATTTATTTACGTCAAAATGCCGATTTTTTTATTGATAAACCATCGCTATTGGCTGATCTCACGTTACCTCACCAGCGCGGAACAGCCATATCGTTGGTTGAGCGACAAGTGAGTATTTTACGCGAGCGCAATATGGACATGCGCCATCGCCTCACGCATTTAATTGATAATGCACGTATTAACGACGCCTTATTTGAAAAAACTAAACGCTTAATGCTGAGTTTGTTAGAAGCTCAAGATATTAATGACTTTATTGATGCGCTAATGCATAGCTTTAGCAGCGACTTTGAAATTCAACATACAACACTACTTCTGTTTAGCGAGCGTGTTGGCGAACAAACAGTGTCAGCCAAGAGCAACGTCATACTCGCGTCGTTATCTGAGTCTCAACAAGTATTAGGCACCATCATTTCCAACAATAAAACGGTTTGTGGGCAACTCGATACTGGCGAGCAAGTCTTTATTTTTGGCGATAAAGCGGATGCTATCGGCTCGACGGCGATAACGCCGATTATTGCACCCCAACCTTTGGGGGTATTGGCGATAGGGAATAGTGACCCCGACTACTATCGCTCTAGCATGAACACTTTATTTTTAAGTTATATCGGAGATGTTGTCAGTCGTTTACTCCCTCAGTACTTACCAAAATAACCTCAATAATGAATATCGCCATTCTAACGTTTGATGGATTTAACGAACTAGATTCGTTTATTGCTGCAGGAATACTTAATCGATTAAAAAACAATGGGTGGAATGTTCAAATCACCTGCCCTTCTGATACTGTTACATCAATGAACGGGATTACTGTTAAAGCGCAACAGCCCTTAGAGTTTGCAAACACAGCCGATGTCGTACTTTTTGGCAGTGGTATTTACACTCGTGATATTGCTCAAGACCAGCAAATATTAGGTCGTCTAGCAGTAGATCCGTCCACCCAACTCGTTTGCGCACAATGTTCCGGTACGTTACTACTATCGGCATTAGGTCTGTTAAATGATCTACCTGCATGTACTGATTTAATCACTACGCCATGGGTCATCGACAGTGGTGTTGAAGTATTGAACCAACCGTTTTTTGCGAAGAACAATATCGCTACTGCCGGCGGCTGTATGGCATCTCAGTATTTAGCGACGTGGATTATCGCTAAGCTGGCAGGTAAACAAGCCGCTGAAGAAGCGATTTTTTATGTTGCTCCCGTTGGTGAAAAAGAAACAACCGTTGCACATAGCATGTCGATCGTGATGCCCTATATAGTGTAAATACAGTCAAAGACACCTATACCCATCAACAAAGCATAACTATCGCCAGTTAAATAGGATGGCTGCCGTATTTATTCTCTGGCTTTCTTGGCGGATCACCCATGACATCGTCATCGACCTCATTGATCGTCCCGCCCACGGCTAAAAATCGCTCTATCTCTTGATTGAGTCGATTTCTTTCTTCCATCTTGTCCGTCATTGACGATTGACTGATTAACAAATCAGTGTCAACTCCATCAACGGTGGCTGTTTCTGAAAAATTATTTAAATGATCGTCAGACATAATTTCCTCCAGAGATTTTTATCAACATTAGTTAAGTAGTTATAGTCGATATAACGGCTTATGGAGTATAAATTGAAGCATTTTAATAGGCTGATTTGTTATCGGTGAGGTAGCTTATTGATTTGTTGGTTATAAATGCCTTATGTGCCAATATCAGGCACAAAAAAGCCCCATGATAATAAGTATCACGGGGCTGGGAAAACACAACCAACACAATCGTATACCTACACGGCGTCAGAACCCGTTTCACCGGTACGGATACGAATCACTTCTTCGACAGCAGTAACAAAAATTTTACCATCGCCAATTTTGCCTGTTTGAGCTGCTTTGGTAATGGCGTCAACCGACTGATCAACCATTGAGTCATCAATCACTAGTTCGATTTTTACTTTAGGGAGAAAATCTACGATGTATTCAGCACCTCGATAAAGCTCGGTATGGCCTTTTTGTCGACCAAAACCCTTCACCTCGGTCACTGTCATACCTTGAACACCCACCTCTGACAATGCTGCTCGAACATCATCTAGTTTAAATGGCTTAACAATAGCAGTAATGAGTTTCATGACTTTTCCTTAGTTATTAAATAGGTAATAAATAGTTATTGAGATAATTGTTAGATAACCATATTTTTTAAACATAAAACAAACTGTTTATATGGGCAATGGCTCACAACGAAGACTTATCTGATGTATTGAAGCATAACAGTATTCTATGTCTACATCACCCGATAAGCCTCATACATACAGACTATTGCTTAGCGCTGGCGAATTCGGGATATGCTTCCATACCGCATTCGGACATATCAACACCCGAGAACTCTTCTTCTGCGCTCACTCGAAGGCCTACTAGGTACTTCAGTGCTGCCCATACCAAGAAGCTTGCCACGAACACCCAGACGAAAATGGTTGCTGCGCCAATAAGCTGGCCAGAGAAACTCGCACCGCCGTTATCGGTTAAAGGGTTGGTGATTGGTACTAGCATCAAGCCCAAAAATCCCACCACACCGTGCACCGAAATAGCGCCTACCGGGTCATCTATTTTCAACTTATCCAAGGCAAGAATACTGAACACCACCACCAATCCACCTAAGGCACCAAAAGTCGTTGCCAGAAGCAACGTTGGGGTTGATGGCTCTGCGGTGATCGCCACTAGACCTGCCAACGCACCATTAAGTGCCATGGTGAGATCCGCTTTACCGAACAATAAACGGGCGATCACTAGCGAGCTAATCAAACCGCCAGCAGCAGCAGCATTAGTATTCATAAAGACCACCGCAACCGCATTAGCGTTATCGATAGATGATGTCGCCAGTACCGAACCACCATTAAAACCAAACCAACCCAACCACAAAATAAATGTACCCAAGGTTGCCAGCGGTAAGTTTGCACCCGGTATTGCTACCGCAGCACCGCTTGAAGTGTATTTGCCATTACGCGCGCCAAGTAACAGTACGCCCGATAAAGCAGCGGCAGCACCGGCCATGTGAACGATGCCCGAACCTGCAAAGTCAGAGAATCCCAGGTCGCCTAAAGTATAAAGGCCAAACACCGGTTCTCCACCCCAAGTCCAACTACCTTCCATAGGGTAAATAAAGCCTGTCATCACTACGGTGAAGGCTAAAAACACCCACAACTTCATCCGTTCTGCGACTGCACCAGAGACAATCGACATTGCCGTGGCGACAAAGACAACCTGAAAGAAAAAATCTGCCGACGGTGCATAAGTAGCTGGCTCTTCCGCACCGGTTACACCGTTGCCGGCAATACCCGCTAGCAGTAATGTCCCTGCTTCTGGATACATGATGGCGTAACCACAAACAGAATACATAATGCAGGCAATCGCATAAAGTGCGACATTCTTTGTTAATATTTCGGCGGTATTTTTTGATCGTACTAGACCGGCTTCTAACATGGCAAAACCTGCAGCCATCCACATCACCAGCGCCCCACAGACTAAAAAGTAAAAAGTGTCCAAGGCATACTGTAATTCAAAAATTTGATCTTCCACTGGTGCTCTCCCACATCAATTAATACTGTTGTTAGTAATTTTTAAACCTCGTTATTAGTCTCTTGTAACAAACCTATGAGGCCGGTCGATGATATAAGCGAATTATCACCTAAGAACACATCCCCCGATTCGAGATACAATTTGCGTTGCATGAACTAGGCCAATAAAATAAAGCATTAAAAAACAATGGCTTATAAAAATAAAAACAGGCCCCTCAACAAAAAGAACCTTAATGGGGCACAAACATGATGCCGAATGGTGCAAGCCATGAAGATAGTCCATCGCACTGCAAAGCCGTTTCAGCGTTTATAGATTGCTTTTTTCAGAGAAGATACGCATACTTTTTACGTACAAATACATTAAACGACTATCACCACCTTAAGGTCTGATTATGATTAGCCACTTCGCCAAACAATTTATTGATGATGTTGCCAAACACTTACCGGCTTCTGGCGAGGCAATAGCCTCTGCGTTTTCGGAACAGGGCAGTGATGCGCATCGACAGCTTAACGTGTGTATAGAAGCGACTTTGCGTAAGATGAATGTAGTGTCGAGAGATGAATTTGATGCTCAAACAGCCGTACTACAGCGAACCCGCAAGAAAGTTGATGCATTAGAGAAACAGTTACAAACACTAGAAAGCGCGCTTAAATAACGTTTTTAATATAAAGTACACAAAAAGTGATGCTTATTGTAACAACGCATTACTTCCCCAAGGAATCACATTGCAGGATGCAACATGTCTCTTTCTATTATCTATACCCGTGCTCGATACGGTATCGACGCACCTCTTATCACCGTAGAAGTTCACTTATCTAATGGCTTACCTAGTTTATCCATTGTCGGAATGCCGGAGACAGTCGTTAAAGAAAGTAAAGATCGCGTCCGTAGCGCATTAATTAATAGCCAATTTGAATTCCCTGCACGACGAATCACGATCAATTTAGCCCCTGCTGATTTACCCAAAGAGGGCAGTCGTTTTGATTTACCTATTGCGATTGGTATTCTCGCCGCATCTAATCAGATACCCAGTGAATCTTTAGCTCATTTTGAATTTATTGGAGAGCTGGCATTATCGGGCGAATTACGGGACGTCAATGCGATACTCCCCGCCGCTATCGCATGCCATGATAGCCAACGCCGTTTACTCACATCCTGTAACAACGCATATGAAGCCGCTCGCTATGAAGGTAGCAGCAACTATGGGGCGAAAAGCTTATTGAATATATGCGAACACCTTCATGGCGTAAACCTGTTGGCTAAAGCACAACCCCATCCAGTAACCGAGAAGGTAAACTCACTCGATTTTGCCGATGTTAAAGGTCAACCCTTTGCCAAAAGAGCGCTAGAAATTACCGCAGCCGGAGGGCATAATTTACTAATGTATGGCTCTCCGGGCACAGGAAAAACTATGCTGGCGAGCCGCTTACCCAGTATTATGCCGCCGTTAACGTCGCAGCAATCTATCGAAGTCGCCAGTATCCATTCCTTATGCGGTCACGCCTACACGACATGGAGCACGCCACCCTTTCGACATCCACACCACTCTGCATCCGCAGTTGCTTTAGTCGGTGGTGGCTCACAGCCCAAGCCGGGTGAAATATCGTTAGCCCATCATGGGGTATTGTTTTTAGACGAGTGCCCTGAGTTTCAACGACAAGTATTAGAAGTATTACGCGAACCAATGGAATCTGGCGAAATTAATATCTCAAGAGCCAATGCTCAGGTGCGATTTCCGGCTGCGTTTACCTTAGTGGCTGCGCTCAACCCTTGCCCCTGTGGGTATTTTGGGAGCTGCTCTGAAAAACATCATTGCCGCTGCTCGCCAGATAATATTCGCCGTTATCGCCAAAAAATTTCCGGGCCACTACTCGATAGAATTGACTTACATGTGCCGGTTGCACATACCCGCATGACTGAACTACAGCAATTACCTCAAGGTGAGCGCTCCGCAGACATTAGACAGCGAGTAGAAACTGCCAGAAAAAAACAATTACAACGACAACATAAGCCTAACGCGCGCCTCAACAAACAAGAAATTAATCGCATCTGTTGTTTAGATCACAGTAATCGAATTTTCTTAGAAAAAGCCGTTGATACTTTAGGGTTATCTGCGAGAGCCTATGATCGTATTTTAAAAACAGCACGTACTATTGCTGATTTAAAAAAAAATGAAAACATCGAAAAGGAAGAGTTAAGCGAAGCCATTTCGTTTAGAAATTTTGACCACTAGGCCAGACCAATTAAAAGAACATCACTCATTGTTAGACGCCAAAAGAGGAGGCGTACTTTTTTTCAACAATGCCGTTAACTGCTTTATAGTTAAATCCTCACCGAAAACACCACCTTGCGCATAATCACAGCCTATGGATTGCATAGCATCAATGCCTGACTGAAAAAGAATATCGTTGCCGACCACTTTTTTACCTGATCGGTTTGCGAGTAATACGAGGCTTTCTAGAAACAATAAATCTTTTTCATTTTTTAAGGAAGAGGTTATTAAATCAGCAGAAAAATGCAAACAAGAGACGTCGTAATCATGCATATTATCAAGGCCGAATATGTTTTCACCAAAGTTTTGTAAACTCACATGTGCGCCCATATCAATAATATTTTCTACACACTCCTTTAAGTAGGTATCTTTACTAAACCCATTTCTTCTCAAAAAAGTAAATTCTGTGGATTGCATGTCAATATTATTGTTCTTCATTATATCTTTTACACAACGACTAAATCGAGAGGACTGTAACTGCGGTCGTCGTATTGCATAAACAAAGGTAAATTTATATCTATCATGTAGAGACTTTAATTCTTTAACTGAAACGTCAACTAGCCATTCAGTTAAATGTTTAATGCTCTCTGTGTTTTCAATCAAGCTAGCAAATGACTTATAGGATTTTATGCCTAATTCGTCATGACACCAAATAGGCGAAATTACTACGCCCACAACGCGATTAGTGATCAAGTCTACTCTAGGCGTGTAACGTAAGGTGATTTTTTTATTTTTTATCTGCGCTCTTAATTCATCACTAGATATATTTTCAATTAAGCTATTTTCTTTTTTCTTATTCAGAAAAAATCGATAACTGCTCGTACCGGTTTTTTTTGCTTGGTACATGGCCGCATCAGCATTGCGCTGTAACAGCTCAACGGTGTCACCCGCATCAGGAAAAACCGCAATACCAATACTACAACCCACATTAAATTCATTCTCATCAATAAAAAAAGATTGTTGAATACTGCCAATAATTTTTTGTGCTAAAAATATAATTTCTGGAGTGGAACCTACATTATTCAATATGACGGTAAATTCATCGCCGCCAATGCGGGCAACTGTATCACTGCGACGCACAGCTGCGTGCAAACGAGAAGAAAATTCCGCCAAAACTTCATCGCCAACGTGATGGCCATAGCTGTCATTAATTTCTTTAAACTTATTTAAATCAATATACATGAGTGTAAATTGATCTTTAGAACGTTGCGACAACACCACCATTTGTTTTAAGCGATCTAGGAACAACGCGCGATTGGGTAGCCCGGTCAAATGATCATAGTGCGCCAGATGATCTAAATGATACTCTACTTTTTTACGCTCAATGGCATACCGAATACTGCGCTCAAGCACTTCAGAATTAACACTCTCTTTGACTAGGTAGTCTGACGCACCGTCGTTGATTGCAGATAGGTCTACATCTGCTTCACGACCATCCGTCATGACGATAACAGGGATTCGCTTATTAAGCGTATTCGCACGTTGAATAAAGTCGGCACAATTTGCGCCCCAGTGATAATCCAGTAGCACCACGTCGCAGTCTTCGTTTTCAACATGTGTCAAACCTTTTTCAAGGTCTTGACACCAAATTAACCGATAGTTATCGTGATGGGCAGTAGACAACTGGTAGCCAATCAGCAAAAATTGCTGGCGGTCATCATCGACTAACAAAACTCTCTTAGGGGGCTCAACTGATTGCACTGATCTTACATCTCCTGAAATACTTGTATTTCTTACATCTCCATCGGGCGACTTATTATGGTTAACCTCGCCTCAGCGCTTCTACTTTACCTCAAGCGGTGTCACTCCTTCCATCATTTTCAAGCTATATCGTATATTATTCTGAACACTAGCCGCCTTATTTATATTTGGAATAAGGAAAATTATACTGGGGTGACATAGTCCTAGGATCAAACCCTTCCTATTGTTAGAATACCCTCCTCGCTTACCTCCTAAAACTCGGTTTATTTCCCATGTCTACTCTCAATGCTCGGCAACGTGCCGCAGTGCACTATATTGATGGCCCATGCCTAGTGTTAGCAGGAGCTGGTAGTGGAAAAACCAGTGTAATAACACAAAAAATCGCTTTCTTGATAGAAGAGTGTGGATTATCAGCACGTAATATTGCCGCGCTAACGTTTACCAACAAAGCTGCAAAGGAAATGAAAGTGCGTGTATCAGCCCTCTTAAAGGCTAAAGGGGGCAGGGGCTTAACCGTATCTACCTTCCATAACCTAGGACTAAACATTATTCGCCGCGATCATGAGCTCTTTGGTTACAAACCGGGGTTCTCGATATTTGACAGCGAAGATTGTCGTTCATTGTTAAAAGAAATCATGCAAAAAGAGGGCGATCTCAATAGCGATCATCTTGATCTAGTGCATAACCAAATTTCTAGTTGGAAAAATGGTCTAACATTCCCAGACAAAGCCTTGTCGCAGGCAGAAAGTGCAGGAGAGCAATTAATCGCCCTTGTCTATGAAAAATATAGTGTGGCATTAAAAGCTTATAATGCGGTTGATTTTGATGATTTAATCTTGCAGCCTGTTCAATATTTTATGACACACCCTGACTTATTAGACCGTTGGCAAAAGCGCATTCGCTATCTTCTCGTCGATGAATATCAAGATACCAATACCAGCCAATATCGCTTAATTCAATTATTGATGGGGGATCGTGGCGCACTGACCATAGTTGGCGATGATGACCAGTCTATTTATGCGTGGCGTGGCGCAAGACCCGAGAACATCTCATTACTTCAAGAAGATTTTCCTAGCTTGAATGTTATCAAGCTAGAACAAAACTATCGTTCGACCCAGCGTATTCTTAAGGCCGCCAATACGTTAATAGATAACAACCCTCATGAATTTAGTAAGGCGCTATGGAGCGAGATGCCTTATGGAGAACCTATCCGCGTGTTAAGAGCCACCAACGAGGAAACGGAAGCCGAACGAGTTGCCACTGAAATTATTGCTCAGCGCTTGCAAAGGCGTGCAAAATTCAAAGATTTCGCTGTGCTTTATCGTAGTAACCATCAAGCGAGATTGATTGAGCTTAAGTTACAGCATTACCAAGTGCCGTACCACATGAGCGGTGGCACATCTTTTTTCTCTCGTACCGAAATTAAAGATGTAATGGCGTATTTACGCTTAATTGTTAACCCCGATGACAATAATGCGCTTCTAAGGATCATCAATACACCTAGACGCCAAATAGGCACCAACACTATCGTAACACTTAGCCAATATGCTAATAAGCGCAATATCGGCTTGTTTAAGGCAATGACTGAAGTCGGGCTTGCTCAGCATCTGTCCGCCAGCGCTTGTCAACGTATACAGCAATTTAACCAATGGATTGGCAGTATTATTGCGCGTACAGAAGACGGCGACCCAATTGCTGCCATTGATGAAATGCTAGAAGATATGGACTATCTTGGTTGGCTGCACCAACATGCAAGCTCGCCACAAGTCGCTGAAAAGCGTATGGAAAACGTCCAGTTTTTAGTGCGTTCTATTCAGGCAACGTTGGCCCGAGAGAATGATCAGTCACTAACAGAAACCGGTGATTACACCCTCAAAGATGCTATTGCTAAGTTAGTACTCATGGACTTGCTAGAGAGACAAGAAGAGGAAGATATTGAGGATAAGGTTCAGCTGATGACTCTTCATGCTGCGAAAGGCTTAGAATTCCCTCATGTATTTGTCGTCGGCGTTGAAGAAAACATCTTGCCTCATCGCAATAGTATAGAAGATGGGAATGTTGAAGAGGAGCGGCGTTTAGCCTATGTTGGGATCACCCGCGCCATGCGCAGTCTGACACTTTCTTTAGCGGCGAGACGTAAACAGTTTGGCGAAAGCAACCCAACCACCCCTAGTCGCTTCTTAGATGAATTGCCACAGGGTGACTTAGAAATAAGCGGCTTTGGGCAAGAAGACCCATCAGCCAACAAACAAAAAGGAGAGGACGCGATGGATAGCATTTTGGGTATGTTTGATTAAAGTGGTAATAATATAGTGATAAATTTTGCTCTTTAGCAATAAAAAAATCCCGCAAACGTTGACCATGTGCGGGATTTTTTTGTTTCAAAAACTATCTTATTGCGATTTACTGACCATGTAGTCAACCGTTACTTTGATCTCATCGTCAGAGCAGTCCATGCACAATCCTTTTGCCGGCATACCGTTGAAGCCGTTTATAGCATGAGTGTACATAGTCTCCGCGCCTTGTGCGATGCGTGGCACCCAGGCAGGAATATCACCTAGTTTAGGAGCGCCTGCTGCACCGGAAGCATGACAAGCAATACAAGACTTACCGTAAATATCTTCACCGCTGCGTGGACCGCTAGCGACGATAACGGGTGCTGCGGCGCAATTTTCGCCTGCCATACACAATCCTCCTATTGGAGATAGGCGTGCACTAATGTCATCCTGTACCGCTGCGAAAGTTATTGCTGATGTCAATACGGCGATAGCCACGAAAGCAAATTTAACTATTTTTACACTTTTTTCACTGATAAACACGGGCACTTCCTCTTGTTACTACTGTTTTGAAACTTTTTGCAGTAGGTCGTTAAACTTTAGTCTAATATTAACCGTTGGCTAATATATCCACTAATAAGTGGGCCATTTCTGATCATTCTGTAGCCTGACAATTGATTATAGCGCGTTATGCACCTTACGTTAAACTATACGTTCGGTTTTATGAGGTGGACTATACTCACATTAGAACGTTTGATGCGTAAAAGGTTGGCTAAGCGTGAGCCATTGATTGACCTCGAACCATATCGTAAGGATTCTTTCTATCATTCCTTAATCACCTCCTGTCTATAACGCCTTAGTGCCACAGACGTATTTCTTTGGTAATGATCGCCTAGTGCCTGACGCTATATGGAATAATTGTCGGAAAAATTTATCGCTGCAATAACTGCTCTCAGCAACCATAGCTTTTTACCCTTGTTTTTATTAGGATGTGAGTCAAACTTGCTTTCATTTTAGGTAATCCTCCGCCATGCAATCTCGCCAATTTCCCGCTAGCCGTCTTCGCCGCAATCGTTTTTCTGAATTTTCTCGTCGATTAGTGCGCGAAACCGTTTTAACCTGCGACGACCTTATCTACCCTATGTTCGTCATTGCAGGCACCGGACAACAAATAGCCGTTGACGCCATGCCTGGTGTGTACCGCTACTCTGTCGATACATTGCTAAAAGAAGCTGCTGCGTTAGTCGCTTTAGGCATCCCTGCCATCGCGCTATTCCCTAACGTCGAACCTTCGCTGCGTAGCTTAGACGGTAAAGAAGCCTTTAATCCCAATAGTTTAATTTGCCGTACCGTACGTGAACTAAAGAAAAACTTCCCGGAATTAGGCATCATCACCGACGCCGCTCTTGACCCTTACACCACCCACGGGCAAGACGGCATTATTGATGAAAACGGTTACGTACTCAACGACATTACCGTGAGCGCATTACAACAACAAGCCATCGTGTGTGCCGAGGCAGGAGCAGACGTGATTGCTCCGTCAGATATGATGGATGGTCGTGTAGCAGCAATCCGCTCGTCCCTTGATGGGCATGACTTTATTAACACTCAAATATTGGCTTATGCAGCCAAATATGCCTCGGCTTATTACGGGCCATTTCGTGATGCAGTGGGCTCGACTAACGCCCTAGGAAAAGGCAATAAAATGACCTATCAAATGGACCCTGCCAATAGTAACGAAGCCTTGCACGAAGTCGCTTTAGATATTAGTGAAGGCGCAGATATGGTCATGGTAAAACCGGCTATGGCCTATTTAGATATTATTCATCGCGTCAAAAATGAATTCAACATGCCAACACTCGCCTATCAAGTGAGTGGTGAGTACACCATGCACAAACTGGCTATCGAGCATGGTCACCTAGCTGAGTCGGTGGTTGAAGAGTCGTTACTGGCCATTAAGCGTGCCGGTGCAGATGCCATATTGACCTATTTTGCGAAAGATGTGGCTAAGCGACTCGCTTAACTCAAATGGGAACAGACCAGAGGTTCAATTTCAATCCCTCCGACCCTAATGGCACTTACTTAAGCAGCTAAACCACTTCCTCCATCTCGTCATTCCGGGCTTGACCCGGCATCTATGCTAAATAAACAGTGCCATATTTGAGATAGATTCCGGCTTTCGCCGGAATGACAAGCTTAAGTAAGTGCCATTCGACTCTGACCCCTTTTCTGGTAAAAACTGGGCTTCAGCTAAAATCAATGAC
>JBLILH010000027.1:0-40798 GCA_047636495.1 Candidatus Endobugula sp.
GAAGCCAATACCTAATGACTTAGCAATATCTTCTATACGCTCTCCCTCATTACGCGTAAGGGTTTTCTCAACAGCTTGAATCTTGAACGATTGGGTGAATTTTAAACTCATTTTGCTAGCCTCTTATGAAATATTAGAGGCGACAACTATCCTGACACAGGGGGGTATGAAGAACGCCTTCTTCGACTTCAGTAATGTAATGATGGCGTTCTTAACAACCTTCGTATGTTTGGATGCGACATGGGCAATTAGTGTCTTTTTGCTAACACGGTTTGCTAGTGTCACCCACACCCCTTTATGCCCTTTGCCAATGACAGTATCACCCTCCCAGTGACCTATACGGACTTTATCATCAACGATAGACGGCCTCTCATCTATTGATGCACGCCTATGTTAAACGACAATTAGAATGGCCTCTAGCCTCAGCGGAGCCAGTACGCCTTTTGTAGGGCTTACGATGACGAAGGTGTTTGTGCAAGTCGCCGCCTGATGCTTTATCCTGTTGGATGTAGCCGAAGATGGTCGTCGCACAGACCATCGTAAGTCCCTTACTTTTAAGCCGGCCCTTTATCTGATAAGGGCTCCATTCTTGCCCAGTGTTTTCAGTAATCAATCGTTGATAGCTGCCGTTAGTTTTTTATATCTAGGCTTAATCTGATCTCGCAGCTTGGCTTTCTCTTGCGCTTGTTTGGGCCTATAACCGCGCAAACCTTTATTACGCTTCAGCTCATTGGAAACGGTACTATTGCGTAATACCATGAGGCTTATTGATCAGGATGGCTATTTCACGATGTGATCGTTTTTCTGTTACGCCCTCGAAATCTGCTATCGTTCCTCTTCGATCAGTCGGGTATATGTCTTTGGCATAGTGATTAGATATGAATGTGTCACATGCTGCGCGCTCTTCTGCTTAGATCATCGACAAGCCTCTAGCGAGTGTAGACGATAGGATCAACATGTAATGAAAAAATGCGGATTAATGTGCGATATACAATGTGTCGTCTACACTAAAAAGACCTCCTGTTACTTTTAACATATTACGGACGGAAAATGGACCTATCACGCCTATGTCAAATTTATTAGAAAGTATTGATTCTAGAACTAATCTTGTTGGTGAAAATCGCCTAGAGTTACTTATGTTTAGGCTGAAATCTCAGCAAATATTTGCGATAAATGTATTTAAAATACAAGAGGTAGTGCAGGTTCCTCCATTAACCCAAATGCCCCACAGTCATCCGGCGATATGTGGCGTTGCTCACCTGCGGGGAAAAGCCATTCCTATTATTGATCTCAATGTAGCGATAGGTCGCTCGCCTTTACCCAAAGATGAGACCTGCAATCTTATCGTAACCGAATATAATCAATCCATTCAGGGTTTTTTGGTGGGCCCTGTTGACCGCATTATCAATTTAAATTGGGAATCAATTTTGCCGCCGCCCAAAGCATCAGGTAACAGACACTTTTTAACAGCATTTACTCGCGTCAATGATGTAATTGTTGAGATATTGGATGTTGAACGGGTTCTATCGGATATTATTCCACCTAAAACAGAGTTGTCAGAAGGTATTGTTCAAGCGGGTCTTGCGGAATTGATTGGCGACAAAACCTTGGAAATCTTGTCTGTAGATGACTCACAAACTGCGCGCCGACAAATTATAGAAACCATCAAAAACTTGGGTCTTAAGATTAATGTAATTACCGCGAATGATGGGCTCAAAGGCCTTAATACCCTTAAAAACTGGGTGGCAGAAGGCATCGATGTGAATGAGAAACTGCTCATGGTCATCACTGATGCTGAAATGCCAGAAATGGACGGCTACCGCATGACCCACGAAATCCGCAAAAATCCACAATTAAAAGATTTGTTCATTGTGATGCATACATCGCTGAGTGGTAGTTTTAACCAAGCGATGGTTGAAAAAGTTGGTTGTGATGGGTTTTTGTCAAAATTCCGCCCTGATGAGTTAGCCACTGTGGTGCAAGAACGTATCCGTTCAGTTTACGAAAAATAGGGGTATATTACCCCTTCGATCATTCACAGCGACAAATTGGCCTCGGCTAATGTTAGCAGGTTGGATTCTCGGCCTTGTCGGTAATTATAAATTACCTCATAAGAAAGTACATTTTGTACATATTTTCTGGTTTCTTTGAACGGAATAATCTCTACCCACACATCTAGGGGGAGTGCTGCATTAGTCTTCTTTAGCCACTGCTTTACACGATGCGGACCCGCATTGTATGAAGCAATGGCCAAGGCGCGATGGTCGTCGTACTGTGCAAGTAAGCCAGTAATATAGTGACTGCCTAGGGTGATGTTATATTGTGGCTCAAAAAGTTTGTCTTTACTGTACGAGAGTTGTGCTTTCTTCGCCGTCTGTTTGGCGGTAGCAGGCATTAACTGCATCAACCCTCTGGCCCCCATTCTCGATGTGGCATCAAACTCCCATGCACTCTCCTGGCGAGCGATAGAAAATACCAGCGAACTAGGAATGCCATATTTATCTGCAGTGTCATGAATAATTTGTTGATGTACTACGGGGAAGCGAATACCTAAATCATCCCAGTAGGCTGCGCCGGCCATAGCTTCAATGGCTTTTCTGTTCCAGCCCCATTGGTGTGCAATCTGTGCTGCGGCAATAAACTCTTCCGTTGAAATTCCAGCAACAGCATAGCGCCATTCGGTGCGTGCTCTATGCATTTTTCCCATTAAGAAAAACTCTTTAGCTCTCTCAACTGAAGCGGACGACGATAATTTCTTCATTAGGGTTTGATTGACCGGTGCAGACTGGTCTTCGAATTGATAGCCTGTCTGTTGTTTGTCAGCCGCTAAAAAACCATAGAAGCTCCGCGATTCAGCGAGTTGCTGATAAATCTTTTTGGGCAAGAGGGTCTTCGAGTCACGGTCGGTATAAGATGGCGGTAAGGACTCAAGAGAGCGTGCCATCCAGTATTGCCAGCGATCGGAATTAATACGGTCGTGAGGAAGCTGGTTGATCCAATAGTAAACATCACTCCATGCTTGTTCAGTTAACAGCTTTCGTAGTAAATACTCCACTTGATCTACTCGATCTTCACTGGCTATCTGTTTTAAAAGGGAAGAGGCTGAAGCGATATCACCCTTGCGCATCAATTGTTTTGCAATGCGTTTGTTGAGTCTAGTGTTTGCCTGTTCAGTAAAAGAGTAGGTTTTGGTAAACTGTTTGTACAGACGGTAAGCATTTTTGGGTTGACTCAATGCATAGCGATATAAGCCGTGTTCAATAATATCAACCATGTGCTTCGAGGCTAGGTCGTTCGTGGGTGTTTTATATGCGATGGTTCTTACGTCTCCAATCGTTTGCGGGGATTGATGTACTGTTAAATACAGCTCTGCTAAATAGCGATCACTGACGGACATATTTCTATGGACATATTTAGCGAGCGAAGTATTTTCTTTGTTTACTGCTAGGGTATAACGCGCCCATAACTTTTGCGGGGTAAGGTGGCCCTGTCGTTTCCATTCGTCAAATACTGGGTTGCACGCATTGGGTTGTGAACGGCTACTGAGCCACAGTTTATCCACTGCGGTGGCATCAAGCTTTTCACCCGTGTAGAGTAGTGCCTGCAAATGAAAGCACTTCAGTTCAGTTTTTTTGACACTATCTTGATAATAACGTTTATAATCTGACCAGTTTTTTTGCTGTGCTAAGTAACCCAGCCATTTGGAGCGCAGTCTGTCGCCTAAATAACTCTTGTCGTGCTGCTTAATAAATTGTGTGATGGCGGTTTTATCGCGGTGACTAGTGGCGGTCACACCGTATTGACTGGTTCTCACGGAGCGTTTTCGACTATTTAATGCGCGACTAAGTTCGGTATAGACCAAATAAGGGTATAGAGGGTAAGCGGTTAATTGTTCTTTTAATGCTTGGTAACCCTGTTGGTCTCTATTGCCTAAGGCCTTTTTTGCCTCCGCATAGAGAATGCGTTGTTTGGCATAACGATCTTTACTCCCTTCCTGAAGATCTATGTTGGTAATAGCGATGGCATGGGCCGATATCAAAGAACTAAGCAATATAGTGAATATTAGGATAGGCCTAAGTAGGTTACAGCGTAAGCACGCAACTATTTTAGACGTTAAAACAGAGGCTATGCTTCGGCCTTGAATCTTATCTTCATGGTTTTCGATGCTATTTATGCAGGTGAGCATAGTAATCCTAAGTGTTAATTTTAAGTAGCAAAGGTAGCAACCTTAAATGCCAATTCAAAATAGCGATGCTAAACAATTATCTTTATTTGGACAGTAATCAACGACATTACCCGGCACATATCTTAATTTTTATGGTAGCCTTTTTGTTTTTTGTAATGTACCTCAATAACTTACAACACAACGTAGTGGCCATACTTTACGGTAATGTAACAGTTTGACCCCTCGATCTCTAGCGGTAATATAAGGACCTTATGGAACTGATTAAATTTGAACAATGTTCACTACATTACGGTGAACAAGTATTGATGGACAGTATCGACTTATCCATTCAAAAAGGGCAAAAGATTTGCTTGGTAGGCCGTAATGGCACCGGTAAATCGACCCTACTGAAACTAATGATGGGCACCGTTAAGCCCGATGGCGGTAATATATGGCGACGCCAGGGCCTACGTATTGCTTATCTGGAACAAGATCTTCCTAGTGCCGATGAACTGACGGTTTATGATGTGGTGGCTTCTGCATTCGCCGATTTGGGTGAATGTTTAACCGCTTACCGTCAATTAGCGTTAACCGCTCATGATAGCGCATCGTTAGATGAATTGGCGCGACTGCAGCAAATTATCGAAAATCAAGATGGTTGGGTGTTGCAGCAAACCATTGAAGCCACTTTGTCACGCTTTACACTTGATCCAGATGTCATCATGGGTGAGTTATCCGGGGGTTGGCGTCGACGGGTATTACTCGCTAAAGCGTTGGTGATCGACCCTGAACTACTTCTATTAGACGAGCCGACTAACCATCTAGACATTCAAAGTATTGAGTGGATGGAGAAACAGTTGGCGGCATTTAATGGGGCCTTAGTGGTTATCAGTCACGATAGGCACTTATTGCAACAGTTAGGTAATCGTATAGCCGAGCTTGATCGTGGGCATTTATGGTTTTATAACGGTACGTATCAAGATTTTATTGACGGTAAAGAAAAGCGCTTGGAAGAAGAAGCTCGCCATCATGCCTTATTTGATAAACGCTTAGCAGAAGAAGAAGTATGGATTCGTCAAGGTATTAAAGCCCGTAGAACGCGAAATGAAGGCCGGGTTCGTCAACTAGAAAAAATGCGCGGTGAGCGTCAGGAGCGTCGCGAAGTACAGGGCAAATCCTCTTTTGTGATTGATAAGGGTGAAGCGTCAGGTAAAGTAGTCTTTGAAATCGAGGATTTACGTTTTCGTTGGCAAGAAGATCAACCATGGATTATCGATGACTTTTCTACCCGTATATTACGCGGTGATCGCATTGGGATTATTGGTAGAAATGGCACGGGTAAAAGTACGTTATTACAGCTAATGCTTGAAAAGCTCACGCCAACAGAAGGCAAAATGAAGCAAGGTACAAAGCTGTCGGTAGCGTATTTTGATCAGCAACGTAACCAGCTTGAACTTGAAAAAAGTGCGATTGATAATATTGCTGGTGGTCGTGAGTTCATTAATATTAATGGCCGTGACATGCATATTATCAGCTACCTAAAAGATTTTATGTTTACCGGTGAGCGCGCACGAACCGCTGTAAAAACCCTATCGGGCGGTGAGCGCAATCGAATATTACTCGCGAAACTATTTAGTGAGCCCAGTAACTTATTGGTGCTCGATGAACCCACCAATGACCTTGATGTAGAAACCTTGGAACTGCTTGAAGAGCGCTTGTTGGAATATGACGGCACGATCTTAATGGTAAGCCATGATCGTGCTTTTCTCGATAATGTAGTGACCAATGTGATTGTGTTTGAAGAGCAAGGACATGTTGCTAATTACGTGGGGGGTTACAGTTACTGGCAAGCACAATTTGCTAACGCGACTGATCGTGAAAACCCTAAACGTGCGCGTAAAGCGGAAAGTTCGGCAGATACTGAAGGAGTGGCGCCAACGCTTTATCCACCCAAGAAAAAACACAGTTACCAAGAGCAGCGAGAGCTAGATCAATTGCCAGAAAAAATTGCTGAGCAAGAAAGTTGCGTTAATGCGGTTAATCAGCAAATCGCTGAACCTACATTTTACCAGTCTGCTAGTATTAAAGTAGATGCTGTACTAGCAGATTTGTCTCAACAGCAGGCAGATTTAGACGTGCTATATGCGCGTTGGGAAGAGCTGGAAGCATAGTGGATAATTACTGGACGATTATATTGATTATTGGCGCGATTGCATTAGCGGTAGGCCCCGTCATGATGTTGCAGCCTAGCCAACGCAGCCGGAGGCTGAGTGAGTTGAGGCAAGCCGCCGCTCAATTATCGATACGTATACGATTAAGTACGATTACCCTGCCTTTGGGTAAGAAAGAGGTGGCCGTTTATAGTCTATCTCTCCCCACCAACGACACGGTGAGGTCACAGTGGGCATTAATCAAACAAGATTACACCCATGGAGCAAACTTTCATAATGAGTGGGCGTGGGAGAATCCAAAGCAAGCAGCACCTGACTTTCAGCACGCCACGTTACGGGAGATCTTGGCGTCATTAGATTGCAGTATCGTAGGGATAGAAATGACCCACAATACCCTCGGTGTTTATTGGCATGAGAAATCATTAACCATCGAGCAAATTAATCAGCTGTTGACGGCTTACCGCGATAAACTGGCGTCAACATAAGCATAGCAACACCCTATCAATTCTCGCTGCTAGGGTGATTATTTATGCTAAAGTACAAAGTGAATTTTTAGCTTAATTGAGTATAATAACTATCGTTGTTTACATCTCTGCAGGAATAGATCTTTTTCAGAGAAGATACACACCTAGAGCACGAAGAAAATGCGTCATTAATCGGCATGGGTCGATTCAAGCATTGGGGTAAACCCGCATAACGGTAAAAATCATTTAGACGAAAAACGTTTGCTGTTCCCCATAAGGAGTTTATAGATCGTGGAAAATATTATTGTTGCGGGTGGTTGGCTAATGTGGCCAATTATATTGTGTTCTATTGCGGTTATTGCCATATCAGTGGAACGCTTATGGACATTAAATATCAACAAAATCGCGCCCAAAAACCAACTGGCTCAAGTCTGGAGCTGGGTGCAAAACAATCAGATTGACGCAGCAAAGTTGCGTGAATTACGTCAAAGTTCTGAACTGGGGCGAATTTTAGCCGCCGGTCTGAGTAACGCCCAAGCTGGCCGTGAGGTGATGAAAGATAGTATTCAAGAAGCCGCGAGCCAAGTGATCCACGCGATGGAACGCTATGTAGGTGCGTTGGGCACAATTGCGGCAGTATCGCCGTTGTTGGGGCTGTTGGGTACGGTATTGGGTATGATTAAGGTGTTCGTTGCTATTGAATTACAGGGTACGGGTAATGCTGGTGCGTTAGCAGGCGGTATTTCAGAAGCATTAATTACTACCGCTGCAGGTTTGTGTGTAGCCATTCCCGCGATGATTATGCACCGCTTTTTTGTCCGCAAGATTGATGGTTTAGTGGTCGTCATGGAGCAGGAATCAGTCAAGTTGGTGGATGCTTTACATACAGATCGCAGCTAATGGCCTCACTTGCATGGCAAGCTACTATAGCACTCTTATAGCACCCTTATAGCACTCTCCACACAAACTTAAGCGCAATATATTATCTACTCATAAATAGGTTTACCCGTGCAATTTCGACGTCAAACTAATCAAGATGAACACATTAATTTAACACCATTGATCGATGTGGTGTTTCTGTTATTAATCTTTTTTATGGTGTCTACCACCTTTACAAAAGAAACGCATTTAAACATCAACTTGCCCGAAGCATCCGCAGAACCGATGACTGCGACAGACACAAAAAATATCGATATTACTATTAGTGCCACGGGGGATTACGAAGTGAATGGGCAGGTGTTGGTGAATAAGCAAGCGGTGACACTTAAACGAGCACTCAAAAAACTGTCTAATAACGATAATTCACTGCCGTTAACGGTCACTGCAGATGCTACAACACCCCATCAGGCGGTTGTTAGAGCGATGGATGTGGCCGGGCAACTAGGCTTTGGTCAATTGCGAATCACCACACGCCAGCCGACCGCTAAATAATGTCAGGGAATGACTCCGCATAACATGTCTACTTCTGACCGCAGCCACAGTCATCATTCCCCCCGACAGAGTTTTTTTCTGGATATGTGGTATGCCAAACGTTGGTATGCTTGGCTGCTATTACCTGTTTCGTGGGTTTATCAGTTATCAGCCATTATTCATCAATGGTGGCAAAAAAAGCGCGCTATCATTTTGCCTGTCCCAGTCATTATTGTGGGTAATATTACGGTGGGAGGCACCGGTAAAACCCCTGTGATTATAGCGTTGGCAAGATCACTGACAGCAAAAAATGTAAGCGTTGGCATCATTAGCCGCGGCTATGGTAGTCGTGCGCCTTACTACCCATACCCTGTGAGCGTAAATGATCTTCCCCACCACACCGGCGATGAGCCGCTATTAATTGCGCGTGCGACCCAGTGCCCAGTTATGATCGGCAGTCACCGAGTTGCCGCCGCTCAACAGCTACTAGCAGAACACGACGTAGACATTATCCTGAGTGATGACGGTTTACAGCACCATCGCTTATCGCGAGACATAGAAATTGTCGTCGTCGATAGCCAGCGGGGCTTAGGTAATCACTTTTGTTTGCCCGCAGGGCCATTACGTGAGCCGGCTAAGCGACTAGCCAGTGTCGACTGGATATTAATCAATCGTTCAGCAGGTCATCCTCGCGTGATTCAGCCTGACACCGCTCCTTCGCAATTCTCCGAACCCTTGTCTCCATCAAATACACAAGCGACTAAGCCGCCCCGATTACCGTTAGATGTTACATTACAACCGATGGCATGGCGCCATGTCGCTTCGCAAACGCTATACCCACTAGCACCGTTACCGTGGGTAAATCGAGATAAGGTTTCATTGATACATACGATTGCAGGTATTGGTAATCCCCAGCGCTTTTTTAGTACCATTGAGCAGCTGGCTATCAATAGCGAGTGTTATGCGTTTGATGACCATCATCAATATATAGTAGAAGATTTTTCTAGTTGGACAAACGCTACCGTATTAATGACAGAGAAAGATGCGGTAAAATGCCAAGCGTTAATGAGCGAAGACGCTATGCCTGCCGATTGTTGGTCGCTAGTGGTTGAGATGGACTTGCCCGACCCACTTATTGCTCATATTTTTGAACAAGTCAACTCGGTGTAAATAAACGCCGCAGAATGTATGGTTCTTGAGTATCATACCCTGTGAGTATCGCCGTTATTGTCGGCGGCATTGTCAATGCCGTCTTTGCTGTTATTTTATAGTCGTTTTCCACACCACATTTTTAGATAAAAAATTATGCCGTTTACCGTTGTTATCCCTGCTCGCTTTTCATCTACCCGCTTACCCGGTAAGCCATTATTATTAATTAATGGTAAATCGATGATTCAACGCGTCTACGAACAAGCACTTAAAAGTAATGCTGAACAAGTGATTGTTGCGACTGATGATCAGCGTATTGCCGATGCCGTCACCGCCTTTGGTGGCAATGTCTGTATGACCTCCGATACTCACATATCGGGTACCGATCGCATTCAAGAGGTGGCACAACAATATGGCTTGAGCGATGAGCATATCGTAGTCAATGTACAAGGTGACGAACCGTCTATTCCTCCGGCGGTGATTAATCAGGTAGCGATAAATTTAGCAAATAATACCGCTGCTGCCGCCGCTACCTTGTCAGAAAAAATTACCGATATGGATACATTTTTAAATCCAAATGCGGTCAAAGTCATTGTCACAGAAGCACAAATGGCGCTATATTTTTCCCGCTCTCCGCTTCCTTTTCCACGTGATGCCGTGGTAAAACATACTCACCTGCACACTATATCTATAGATGAGATTTCGCCGCCGCCGCAGCGACATATTGGTATTTATGCTTATAGAGTATCGTTATTACATGCATTTGTGGCGTGGGCGCCAGCGTTACTAGAAACCAGTGAATGCCTAGAGCAGCTCCGTATTTTACATTATGGTAAACATATACATGTTGCCGAGGCATGCGAAAATGTTCCGGCCGGAGTAGATACTCAAGCAGATATAGACCGTGTAAGACAAGATTTTTAATATGACCGCTAAAGGCAATAAACCCATCCATGTACTGTTCGTTTGCTTAGGTAATATTTGCCGTTCACCGACGGCGCATGCATTGTTTCAGGCGCATGTGAATAGCAAAGGGTTGAGTGACATAGTGATAGTAGATTCTGCTGGCACAGGCGGCTGGGTTATCGGTCATCCACCGGATAAACGCGCGCAACAAACCGCGCTGGCGCAAGGCTATGATATGAGTGGTTTACGCTCAAGGGTGGTATCGAAAAAAGATTTCGAAAAATTTGATTACATCTTGGGTATGGACAATGAAAACTTCAAACACTTGGCAATGATGTGCCCCAATAATTACCACGGCGTATTAGGTTTGTTTTTAGCTGAGGCAGGGGTTGTTCATACCCAAGAAGTACCCGATCCCTATTATGGCGATGGTAAACACTTTGAGCGTGCCATGGAACTCGTTCAAAACGGTGTTAGCGGTTTGTTAAACCGAATCAAATATGACCATAACTTATAATATGATATCGAGCCGCTAATGGTGAAGCAACTCATACAAGAAAATATCTCTCTACAAAAGTACAATACTTTAGCGGTTGACGCCAGCACGCGCTGGTTTGCCACTATTGTGAGTGTCGAGCAATTACAAGAGGCACTAGCTTTTGTCAAAGCACAAAACTGTCCGCTGCTAATACTTGGCGGTGGCAGTAATGTTGTGTTGGGCAAAGATTTCTTAGGGCTTACCATACTGATAAAAACATGCGGTATGACGATCGAAAAAGAAACGCATGCACAGGTTTTTTTATCTGTGGCGGCGGGCGAAAGCTGGCACAACACAGTAATGTATTGTGTTGATCAAGGTTGGTACGGTCTTGAAAATTTGGCACTCATACCCGGTAGTGTCGGTGCCGCACCGATACAAAATATTGGCGCTTACGGGGTTGAATTAACACAGTGTTTTAGTTACTTGGAAGCGCTAGACATTCACACCGGGAAGTCTATTCGTTTTGATCATGCTGCTTGTCAATTTGCCTATCGTGATAGCATTTTTAAACAGTCGTTAAAAGATAAAATGATTATTACGCGGGTTGTTTTCGTCGTATCAAAAACACCCGTTTGGTCGTTAAACTATCCTGCATTACAGCACGCGTTAAAGGACTATCCGTTATCCACATTGACCAGTCAGCAAGTCGCACAAGCAGTAATGACTATTCGACAAAGTAAGTTGCCCGATCCACAAGATATTCCCAATGCGGGCAGCTTCTTTAAAAACCCAATCGTTGACGATATATGCCATCGTCGATTGCGTCAAAAACATCCTCAATTGGTGGCTTACCAACAAAATGACGGCGGATATAAATTAGCGGCAGGCTGGTTGCTCGAACAGGCAGGCTGGAAGGGTAAATGGATTAACGAAATAGCCATGCATCATCAGCAAGCGCTGGTATTGACCAACCCTTCACGGCGATCAGGTAAAGAATTACTAGATTTTACCGATCAAGTGATCACTGATGTCTATCAAAAATATGGCATCCACTTAGAAGTAGAGCCGCGTATATACGCATGATTCTTCTTAATATTATATCAGTAGGTATCTTATCAGTAGTCAATCTTTCCCTAGATTTTTGCGAGATTTTTTAATGATTAAGCATTTTATTCTACAGCAAACCATGTTCCAAGTATTTCACTTGCTCCATAGCTGACTATGTTATATCAACCCTCATTGTTTGATTCACCAGTCCCCGCTTCACCGTCTTCGTCGGCAGTACCGTCGCCCGAGGCGCTTCGTAGCCAATCTATTAAATTGATAGGTGGAGAGGTGATGTACTTCCCTCGGTGGTTATTTTCATCTTCCCTCAACGCTTCTGCCTCGACACTTTACCCAACACTTAAACAACAGGTTGAGTGGCAACAAACCGACATTTTTCTTTACGGTAAAACGATGCGTATACCCCGCTTAAATGCCTGGTATGCTGATCCGCAGTGTGGTTATACCTACTCGGGTAAATATTTTGAACCATTACCCTGGTTGCCCGTTTTACGGTTGATAAAAACCGCTGTAGAAGCGACGTTAGCGCCATTGTTACAAGGCACCTCGTTCAACAGTGCACTGGTCAATTGTTATCGTGATGGACAAGATAGTGTGGCTTGGCATAGTGATGATGAACCCGAGTTGGGTCAAAATCCTGTTGTGGCGTCGGTGAGTTTAGGCTCCGATCGACTGTTTCAGCTACGTCATAAACAACATAAAGGCGATGCTTACCGCCATTCAATTCCGTTACTAGACGGTGATTTACTCTTTATGTATGGCGCGATGCAACATCATTGGCAGCATCAAATCCCTAAAACTCGCAAGCCTGTTGGCGAACGTATTAACATTACCTTTCGCTACATTCAGCATCCACAATGAACGCCTATTAGTGGCCTTTCAGTATCGTCATGGCTAAGTCAGAGAGGGCTCACATAGCGGTCAATAAAGATTCAGTAACGACTTAACCGCTACTCAAATCCCAATGATACTGGATGCTAATAAATACTCTTTGTGGTTTTTTTCACATAATTACTGAAAGTTAATGGAAAACGTTCAATAATAGATTATTAATGGGTGATGTTATCATCATTTATCTAAAGCCAATGGAGATCTGTCAAGGTAGAAGGGTCTGCGAAAGTCGTTGTGATGGATTTATATAACAATGGCGACTGGTAAAACAGTGACGAGGTTTAATTGATAAAAATAATTGTCATCGACGACCACGACCTTGTGCGTGCGGGGCTTTCGCGCATTTTAGAGGATGTCGAAAATTTTTCTGTCGTAGGCACGGGTGATAGCGGTGAAAAAGCCTTACAGCTAGTTCGACAGTTAACCCCTGATGTGGTGATGATGGATGTAAAAATGCCCGGCATGGGCGGCGTCGAAGCCACCAAGCGTATCAAATTAGCCAATAGCCATATTAAGCTGATCGCAGTGACTTCATGTGATAATGATTTATATCCGAGTAAAATCATGCGGGCAGGTGCGTCAGCGTACTTAACCAAGTCCGCTACCCCCGATGAAATGATCGAAGCCGTTAATAGAGTGATGGCGGGTAAAACCTATATGAGCAATGAAATTGCTCAGCAATTGGCGTTAAAAAGTTCTCTGGGCAAAGGCGACCCTGACTCACCTTTTTCTGGGCTGTCAGATCGTGAACTACAAGTGGCGATGATGACAATTCGTGGGCAAAAGCCGAACGACATTGCAGGCATACTCAATGTGAGTGCAAAAACAGTGAATAGCTTTCGTTATCGTATTTTTGAAAAATTTAACATTAACAGCGATGTGGAACTGGTGCTCTTTGCGGTCAAACACAAAGTGTTTGATGTGGATGCCTTGGAATAGGTTTACTTGAATATGAGCAACTATTTTAATCCTCTATTATTGTTTTTTAGTCCATATTATCACGGCGGCCCGTCAATTTTTGGGTGTTTATGATAAAAGTCATTTGATAAAGAAATAAGCCACTTATACCGTCCAGTAGAGACATAGAAACCTTCCTGTAGCCTCGTCATTCCGGGCAGTGTTTTGTGCTCACCCGGCATTCAATGTTTTCGATGCGCTACCGGATGCCAGGTCAAGCCCCGCATGACAAAAAATAGTTAACGGCGCATACTTAACGGTATGGTAGTGAAATATTATAAAAGGTTTTCTTAAAAATACTCGAAATACCACTCCAAGCGGTTTAAACTGCTGGCTATGAATATCGCCTTTGATTATCAACAATTTCTAAAGACTGTGACTCGCCAGGCAGGTGTTTATCAGATGTTTGACGAGAAAGATAAGATTCTTTACGTCGGCAAAGCCAAAAACTTAAAGAACCGTCTTGCCAGCTATTTTCGTTCATCGGGCTTACCGATTAAAACTCAAGTGTTGGTCGAAAAAATTGCCAATATTCAAGTGACCATAGCAGAATCTGAGACTGCTGCGCTGGTGCTTGAACAAAACTTGATCAAGTCTTTGAGGCCGACGTATAACATTCTTTTAAAAGATGATAAGTCGTACCCCTATATATTTATTTCTGACGGCGATTATTCTCGCATTAGTTTTCATCGTGGTATGAAACACAAAAAAGGGGACTATTATGGCCCTTTCCCTAACTCGAGTGCAATCTACCAAACGCTAGGGTTTATTCAAAAAACTTTCCGCGTGCGTCAATGTGAAGATAGCGTTTTTGCTAACCGCACACGTCCTTGTTTGCAGTATCAAATAAACCGGTGTACCGCTCCTTGTGTGGGTTTTATTGACAAAGCGCAATATCGAGATGACATGCACCACGCCGCACTATTTCTAAAAGGGCAGTCGGGCGAGTTAATGACGCAGCTAGCCGATAAAATGGAATCGGCAGCGACCACACTCGCTTTCGAAGAAGCGGGTGCCTATCGCGATCAAATATCCGCCTTGCGACAAATACAAACAGATCACGACATTGAATCCGGTAAAGGGCAAATCGATATATTTGCGATGGCTAAAATAGGCGGGTCAATATGCATACACTTATTGTATATCCGCCACGGTCGTATTTTAGGTAGCAAAAGCTATTTTCCCAACAATAAACTCGATTTATCCGATAGCGACTTATTGAGTGCCTTTTTAGAGCAGTTTTATATTGCTTATCAAAACCGTGAATTGCCCCAAGAGGTGATCATTAATTATTCACTGGATAGCGATGAAAAAGCGTTACTTGAACAAGCCTTGTATGACCGCGGCGGGCGCAAAATCCCTATTCTGTATCGTGTCCGTGCGCAACGCCAAAAATGGCTAATGATGGCGCTGACTGCATCAGAACAAAATCTCATGTCACATGTAAATACCAAACAAAATGTGCAACAACGTTTTGCCGATTTACAAAATGTGATGAAGCTAGACGAAATGCCTCAGCGCTTGGAGTGCTTCGACATTAGCCATACGTTTGGTGAGTTAACGGTGGGGTCCTGTGTGGTGTTTGACCAGTCCGGACCGTTAAAGTCTGATTATAGACGGTTTAATATCGACGGTATCACCGAGGGAGATGATTATGCGGCAATGGAGCAGGCACTTTCGAGGCGCTATACCCGCTTACAAAAAGGTGAAGGTGTATTACCCGACATTCTCATCATTGATGGGGGTAAAGGTCAGTTAGGTGTGGCTAAAAAAGTATTAGCCGAATTAGGTGTCAATCAAGTGATCATCTTAGGGATTGCCAAAGGCACCACCCGTAAAGCGGGTTTTGAAACTCTCGTATTAGAGTCAGGTAAAGAAAAAGTGCTCAACTCGGATTCGCCAGCCTTACATTTATTACAAGAAATTCGTGATGAAGCGCATCGATTTGCCATCACTGGGCATAAACAGCGCCGAGATAAAAAACGTAAAACATCCACGTTAGAAGGTATCCCTGGCGTGGGCCCCAAGCGTCGCCGCGAACTGCTGAGGCACTTTGGTGGTATTCAAGAAGTAAAGTCTGCCAATGTAGAAGACCTAGGGAAAGTCGCAGGAATTAGTAAAAAAACAGCCGAAGATATATACAGCGCACTACATAGTGAGTAACGTGCATTGCTTATAGGTAGCCCCAACGTTGCGCTAATATGCGTTGCTATAAACCCCACAACTGACATGAAATAAACCATAATGAATTTAGCCAATAAACTCACCTTACTGCGTATTTTACTGATCCCGTTGATCGTGGTGATTTTCTATTTACCTTATGACTGGCGTTATATAACCGTATCAGTCATTTTTTGCTTAGCGGCAATAACCGATTGGCTAGATGGTTGGGTGGCGAGAAAATACAATCAGATGACCGATTTTGGTGCCTTCCTTGACCCAGTAGCGGATAAGCTGATGGTAGCCGCAGCCTTGGTGCTACTAGTAGAAGTACACGATACAGCGGCGTTTGCTATCCCGGCAATTATCATTATTAGCCGCGAAATTGTGATTTCTGCATTACGCGAATGGATGGCCGAGCTAGGTAAACGTGCGAGTATTGCTGTGTCGGTTATAGGCAAGTTCAAAACGACCGCGCAAATGGCGTCTATCGCCGTGTTACTCGCTGAAAACCCCCTAGATCCGACTATACTCACTACGATAGGCTACGTACTTTTGTACATCGCCGCCACATTAACCTTGTGGTCGATGGTGGTGTACATGAGGGCGGCATGGCCAGAATTAATGCCTAAAGACAACCCATAAACCCCTCTTGGCGTTTGAGCCTCTTTTTAATTAAGAACGACGGGATGCGAATGCACATACTGAGCAAATGACAATACGCAAGAGTAAAGCTTTTCTAATTATCCATATGTTGACATAGCGCCCCAACTAAAGTACTGTATATAAAATCAGTATTTAATAGAGGGGTAATATTATGGCAGTTGTAGCTGTGTGGAAATGCGATCGGGATGACAGTATGTTTACAAACAAAAAAGATGCAGAAGAGCATGACAAAATGCTTGAGTTAGCGGAGAACATTACCGCATTGATCGAGTCGAATATAGACGGTATTGACGAAAAGCACAGCGAGGCTATCGGTATATTATTGTCGAAGCATCGCGAAAACTTAGCTAAGGCATGTAAAGGCAAGCCGGAAGTATTGCTAGAGCAACCTACAGAAAGTGTAAAACCGGCATCTGATTCAGTGGTGAGCGCTATCACTGCAGCGTAATCAGGGCTGCTTGATATTGTGAGATGGCTACTAGCAACAGCCATCTATTTCTTTATTCCTCCATCTCCTTTTTTTATCTCTAGATTTCAGCGCTCACGGCTGACAGAAATGTTAAAGTTGTGACAACAATATAATCTAGTGAGTATCCCGAATGATTTCACGTAAATATCAACAGATAGTATTTTCATTTGCTATGGCATTATTAATGTCGGGCATTATGTCGTTTGTGATCAGTATTTTTAACGTAGGGATGGTGGCGAATATAGTCACTATTTGGTTACAAGCATGGGGCTTTGCTTTTGTCGTGGCTTTTCCAACTGTAATAATAGTTTCCCCCGTTGTCCATAAACTGGTTTCGCTTGTGCTACATGACGCCACAGATAACTAAAAAGCACTTTTTCTGAGTGGCATGACAGGGGATTAATGATTTTTTTTCGTTTTTAAACGCGAGTCAGCTTACGCCTTAAAAAGGGCTTAGACCCTTTAATTGCCCCCTTTAATTTTAATACGTAAACGGTAGCTCTGAAGATAATCAGCGTCAGCCAGGGTTTAGTATTAATCATGCTGATTTTTTGCTTAATACTTATCTGACTCCGATATTATAACCCCAAGATTACCGGCATAATCCACGTTGTTGAACTATGCCGTTTCCCAAATTTCTTCATCAGTCGGTACGTTTTTCTTGTCTGCGTAACCAATACGATGAATGTTAATGAGATGTTTGTAATCTAAATTTTCTGATATTGAGTTGTTTCCCCAAGAACCACATCCTAGGGTAGTCGTCGGTGCAAAACCATTTTGTAAACTGCCACCCGCCGTTAACGAACAAGGTTCATTAACCACCAAACGACTCACAGGCAACTTCTGCCCAGCTAACGTAACATGGTCTGTGTTGTTTGAATGTATCGCACAGCTATGTCCTTTACCTTCGGTTTCTAAGTTAAACGTTGCCAAGGAAATGGCATCGTCGAAAGTGTCATATTCAAAAGCAACCATTACAGGGCACATTTTTTCTTTACGCAGCACATCGTCCGCGTCACCATTAGACTTAATTAAAATAATTTTAGCGTCTTCTGCGATTGAAATACCTGCCATTTCAGCAATGACTTGCGGGCTTTGGCCAACAACATCAGGGGCTATATGACCATCAACAAATAAGATGTTACGAAGTTTATCCGCCTCTGCCTGATCATCAATATAATGCGCACCTTCTGCTATAAAGGCATCAACCACTTGTTGATAGTCATCTTTTTGAGCAATCACCGATTGTTCGCCAGAACAAATAATCCCGTAATCAAATTTACGTCCGGCAATCACTTTTTTAGCGGCAATGAGATAATCAATATCGTTATCGAAAATCACCTGAACATTACCTGGGCCTACGCCATAAGAAGGCTTGCCACTAGAATAAGCTGCTTGCACCATGGCGGGTCCACCCGTAGCCACTAATACGTCTACCGCAGACATTAATTCAGTGGTGAGTTGAATTGATGGTGATGAGATCACTTGAATTAAGTTATCCGGCCCATTGAGTTTTTTAATTTCGGCCAGCATTAAATCTACTGTTTTAGTACTACAGTGTTTGGCGCGTGGATGCGGGGCGATAATAATTGAATTGCCGCCTTTTAGGGCAAACATCGCATTACACATGGGGGTAACAATCGGGTTAGTGGTGGGGGTGACTGCACCAATAACGCCAACGGGTTTGGCTATTTGAATAATGCCGTTTTCATCACGCTCAGAAATGATTCCGCGAGACTTCTTATCCTTAAGGTTATTCCAAATGGCTCTTGCTTTACCCTTGTTTTTCATCACTTTGTCGTCGTAATTACCCATGCGGGTTTCATCGACGGCAGCACGTGCCAGCGCCTCGGCATTATCATAAATAACCTTGCCCATGGCCCTAACAATGGCATCGACTTGCTGTTGTGACATTGTCTCAAATTGTTTTTGTGCTACCTTAGCTTTCGCTATCATTTCGGGTATCGAATACGTTATATCGTTCATAAATCCAACCACTCTACAAAATAATCAATACTACATGTGAGTCGCACACAATTAAAGAGATATCGTTGACAATGAGGGTAAGCCCGCACTTTGGGGTAGGCAGGTTATAGTGATCCACTACTTGTAAAAGCGAAGCGAAGGGACGAGAAATAATGGCAGTACTGCGGATTAAAAAGACTTAGGCCTTGTTGATGATTGATGGCTGTTAATGTGGCGCAGTAAGGCAAAGCTTGAGACAAAAGTTATACTGGCAGCGAATCCAGAACTAACGCAGATACTTAAGCTTGGGCGTGTGTTATTGAATATTTGTTTACAATCAATGAGAGAGCACGAAGAAGAGATTAGATGTTTTAATGGTGGTAAACAATGAGAAGGACGGCAATTTTAATGAATAGTGCCTGTGTTATCATTACTAAAGGAAAGTAGGGTCAGGTACACTTTACGAGTAACAGGTAAGTGAGTATTTACACAAAAGGGCTAAAAATAATATCATAATAAGAATAAGGAATGTCAGATGAAAAGAGTAGAAGATAAAGTCGCCGTGGTAACCGGTGGCATCAGTGGAATAGGTCGAGCAACTTCCCTACTATTGGCAAAAGAAGGCGCAAAGGTAGCGATAGTCGATATTCAGGGCGAAGATGCCCAAGACCTTATCAGCGAAATTGAAGCGTTGGGTGGAACAGCACATTTCTGGCAACTGGATACGACCAAGGAAAAACAGGTCGTTAGTGTTTTCGACAATATTATTCGTGAATTTGGCAAGGTTGATATTCTGGTAAACAATGCAGGTATTGCTGGGGTGAATAAGCCTACCCATGATATCACTGAAGATGAATGGGATGACGTTATGAATGTTAACGTTAAAGGGGTTTTCTTCTGTACGAAGCATGTTATCCCACACATGCAAAAAGCAGGTAGAGGAAGTATTATTAATATGTCTTCTGTTTATGGCCTTATCGGCGCTGGAGATCTTCCCCCATATCATGCGGCTAAAGGTGCTGTTCGGCTGATGAGTAAGAACGATGCCATACTCTACGCAAAAGACAATATCAGAGTCAATTCATTACATCCGGCTTATATCTGGACGCCTCTAGTAGAAGCGTTAGCACAAGAATCACCTGAAGGGGTCGAAGCCTTTAGGGCATCGCTGGATAGTTGCCACCCTATTGGTCATGTCGGCGAGCCAAACGACGTAGCCTATGGTGTGTTATATCTTGCGTCTGACGAATCTAAATTTGTTACGGGGAGTGAACTCGTCATAGATGGGGGCTATACCGCCCAATAATATCGCGCTGGTAGCGTTAACGTAATGGCACTTAGCCGCCTAATAAGACGCCAGCGTTGAGACTTTCAGCGTAGGCGCTTTGTGTTGTTAAGTGTCCTAAAACAAGATCAAGGGGTAGATGAGCTCTGCCCTTTAATTCCCGTTAGCTTTACCTAATTCTACAACATTCGCAAGCACTTGCCGGCTAATGATAGCTTGTCGTAGCCAGTCATTTGCCTTGCCCGCTTGCGATGGCTTCCAGCACATATAAAAGGGGCTGGATGGATGGTTACTGCCGGTCTTCAGATGGACCAGTTGCCCTTGCTGGATTAAGGGTTCCGCAAGATAGCGGGGTAGATGGCTAATGCCAATACCGTGGCACAGCGCAGAAATCTTCTGTTGTATATGGCTCACCGATAAGGTTTGTTGAATGCCTAGCAGGCCTACATTGCGTTGGGGTAAGTACCTTGCGCTATCGCTTACCACAATGTGCGTGTAATCCGTTAACTGTTCTCTGTTGATGGGGTGTTCTAGTTGAGCGGCAGAATGACCTGGGCTGCAGCATAGCAGCATCTCTAAATGCCCCAGACAGTGTCGCTGGCAATTGGCGCCAGCGGGTTCGTCCCCGCTCACCCCTATAATAATATCGGCCCTATCGCTAGTCAGTGCTTCCCAACTGCCACTTAGGGCTTCTTCCATAATCTGAACATTGAGCCATGGCTGCTGTTGTTTTAGCTCGTTCACTAATGGCCAAAACGGCTCGCAGGGTAAAATAGCATCAATGACAATGCGCAGCGAGTTTTCCCAGCCAGTTTCGGTCTGCCGAGCTTGCGCTTCTAATTGCTGTACTTGGCGCAGAATCTCGCGGCCTTTATCCAGCACTAGCTTGCCGGTGGAAGTGAGTTTTGCGCGTTGTTTATTACGATCAAATAATGTGATATCTAACTGCTCTTCGAGCTTTTTAATGGTGTAGGTGATGGCCGAAGGCACGCGGAATAACTCTTCTGCTGCTGCAGCAAAACTCCCATTGCGATCAATAGCGTCAAGGGCTTGCAAGGCTTCTAGTGGGATCATTCGGGCATCCAATGGTAAAGGTTCAAAATATTTGAACATCTACTACAAAATAAATCAATTTTATTTTTTTTCCATCGCGCTATAGTGTTACTAGATGAGTGCTACTCATTCCTTGCGGCATCTGGAAAACTGAATAAACATAAATAGAAAACATAAATAAAAAACACACAACATAAAGGGAAAATATTATGAAAATAGCAGCAATCTTACGTACCGAATCACAATGGGTGAGCTTAGTATTACGGGTGCCTGCGGGCATTATTTTAGCGGCCCATGGCGCACAAAAACTGTTTGCATGGTTTGGCGGTTATGGTCTCGAAGGGACAGGGCAATTTATGGCATCTCAAGGTTTAGAGCCGGGATACCTTATGGCTTTATTAGCCGGGAGCGCCGAATTTTTTGGGGGTATCGCATTAATCATCGGTTTGCTGGTTCGCCCAGCGGCGGCGGTATCGGCATTTACCATGTTGGTTGCGGGCATTGTGGTGCATGGTTCGGCAGGTTTGTTTTTATCGAATGGCGGCTTCGAGTTTGCTCTGGCCTTGTTGTCGATGACCGTAGCGTTAGTGATATTAGGGGGCGGGAAACTATCGCTTGATCAGCTACTGGCCGAAAAATTCGCTTAATTGATGGGTATTCTGCGATGCTGGACTCGATTCAGCATCGCATCGGTATTCCACACAAAGAGTAAATAAAGAATAAAGCTTCGCAACAAAAATTTGAAAACACTTGAAAGCATTAAGAGTTTCGTAGAGTGCGCTCAGCGCATCCGTTTTTTTGAGCGCAGGTATGAATCCACTTTTTATTGTAAAACCAGTATTGACTCAACCCACATGTAATAAGCCACCACCCGCAGGATAGGGTTAACCGGAGATAGTGGTATGTCAAATATCGTCTTAAAAATAGACTCAAGTGCACGCTTACAGGGCTCGTTATCGCGTCAAGTCACCCAATACATTGCTCAGCAATTAATGGCCGATAATGTTATTCATCGTGATGTAGGGAAAACTAATCCAGAACTGATAACAGAAGCGCATATTGGTGCTTACTTCACCAAGGCCGGTGATCGAACAGATGAACAAAAACAATTATTAAGCCAGTCAGACGAATTAATTAAAGAGCTTCACGCCGCTAGCCAGTTAATTATTGGCGCACCGATGTATAACTTTTCTGTGCCAGCAGCGTTAAAAGCATGGATTGACTTAGTTTGTAGGGTAGGAGAGACCTTTGTCTATGGCGACAGCGGCCCCGAAGGATTGGTCGGTATAGACCGTGCATTTATTGTGGTGACCGCAGGCGGAACACCGCTAGGTAGCGAGGTTGATTTTTCCAGCGCGTATCTACAACAAATATGTCGTTTTATCGGTATTCGTCATATTCATATCATCGATGTGTCGGGCTCAAAACGTGATCCAAGTACCTTAATAGACTTCGCAAAAAAACAAGTTGACGACATATTACTGACATCCAGTAGTGAACAATAATCAAGGATTTTCTTCATTAGAGACTCCTTGACCAATAGTAGGCAATACAAAAATGGGTTTATTAATCAATGGCGAGTGGCACGACAAATGGTACGACACCAAAAATTCAGATGGCGAATTTATTCGAGAAGATGCGCAGTACCGGCATTGGATTACCGCAGATCAACATGCGGAGAGTGAGCATGTTCTGGACGACAATGCCGCGAAAGATATCTTTCTAGCCGACGCTAATCGTTACCATTTGTATGTGTCCCTAGCGTGTCCGTGGGCACACCGCACACTTATTTTCCGCGAACTTAAGCAGTTACACAATATTATCAGTGTGTCGGTTGTGCATCCCGACATGCTAGATAAAGGCTGGATATTCGATAGCCACTTTGACGGTTCTACAGGCGACGATCTTTATCAGCATCAATACGCCTATGAAATATATACCCGTGATAATCGCAATTATTCTGGCCGAGTCACTGTGCCAATACTCTGGGATAAAAAATCACAGCGTATTGTCAGTAACGAATCGTCAGAAATTATTCGTATGATGAATACGGCATTTAATCATCTTACGCATAATCACGATGACTATTATCCAGCAGCGCTACGCAGCGAAATAGACACAATAAATACCACCGTGTACGAAAAAATTAACAACGGTGTGTACCGCGCCGGTTTTGCTTCAACACAACCGGCGTACGAACAGGCAGTCACGCAATTATTTGCAGCATTAGACGATATAGATAACACATTATCAACACAGCGTTACCTAGTGGGTGACACATTAACCGAAGCCGACTGGCGTTTATTTACGACCTTAGTACGATTTGATGAGGTTTATGCGGGCCACTTTAAATGCAATTTACAACGTATTGCCGATTACCCGCACTTGTCGGGATATTTACGGGATTTATACCAACATAAAAACATCAAGCAAACCGTCAATATCGAACAAATAAAACGCCATTACTATTATAGCCACGACATGATCAATCCAACGCGTATAGTGCCCGTTGGCCCTACACTTGATTTAGATAAGCCACATAATCGACAGACGTAATAGCGGCACGCCATGGTGTGAGGTTCAAGCTAGAATCTTCACCGTGAATGGGCTATTCAGAGGGGAAAATAATGCAAAGAACCATCGATAAAGTCATCAACGCACAAGCCAGCAGCGACGGTGATGGCGTAAAAATATTACGCAGTATCGGTTCTCGCGAACTGATCGATATTAACCCATTCTTATTGCTAGACGAACTACGCAGCGATGATGCCGCCGATTATATCGGGGGTTTTCCGTCCCATCCTCATCGCGGTTTTGAAACGGTCACGTATATGCTTACAGGGCAAATGCGGCATAAAGATAGTGCCGGCAATGAAGGGGTGATTCGTGCGGGTGATATCCAATGGATGACGGCCGGTTCAGGGATAGTGCACTCCGAAATGCCAGAGCAAACCCAAGGGCGGCTATGGGGTTTTCAATTTTGGATAAATCTGCCGGCAAAAGAAAAAATGCGCTCTCCACGTTACCAAGAGATAGCGTCGGATAATATCCCCGAATTAATCCTCGACAACGGCAAAGTACGTATTCTTGCGGGTGAGATTAATGAAGACGATGTTATATTTAAAAAAGCGCTTGCGAAAAATATAAGCACTAAAAATACAAGCATTAACAGTTCAGAGACGAGCAATAACCACGACAAATCAAGTCATGTCTTAACCGGCGCTATCCACGACATCGTAACAAACCCCTTACTGTTAGATGTACAGCTAGATAATGGTGCATGGAAAACCCCGTTGCCCGAAAATCATATAGCATTAGTGTATGTCTACAGTGGACAACTCACAATAAAAGGTCACTTGTTAGAAGAACAGCAACTAGCAGTATTGTCGGTGGGTGATAGTATCGAGCTGATAGCAAGCTCACAACCTTTTGGAGCATTAATATTAGCCGCGACAGCCATTGATGAGCCCATTGTGCGCTCGGGCCCATTTGTGATGAATACCCAAGAGGAGTTACAGCAAGCTTATAGCGATTACCGCTCAGGCAATTTTGCGACATAACGACTTGATTAATAGAGTGCGTCGCTATTTAAAGTGGGGTGATGTGGGCGCACCCTTCATCCGTTTACACCGTCGCTACGCTAATAAATGGTGTGACGGTAGTGCAACATCTTATTGACCATATAAATAAAATCAGAAATACCCATACCCATACCCATACCCATACCCATACCCATACCTATGCATATGATTCGTCAATGTTACACGTCAGGTTGTAGGGGCATTTGAGAGGGTATCCGAATGGATCAACCCACTATTTGATGATAGATCAGCGGTATCAGAGTAAAAATACAGTACTCTCTCGCACAAGCATCATCGTATCAGGCGGGCTCAGAGCAATTGATTCCCAAACTCAGCTCAGCCGCTTATAAACGGTTGGGCTTTTTAGTCTTTACGGTGTGGGTTTTATCATTTATTTTATGCGTGCGTTACTTGTATCAATAGTGTTTTATGACTGGCGTGAGGAACCTACGCGCCTCATGTATTCCCCTGTGTCAGGGTAGTTGTCGCCTTTGAAAAACTCCGATTAGCTTTGTAAATGGCAAAAAGTGTGTGGCTGTCCTTAGTCGCTATTTGGGGGCAGTCGATTAACAATGACTTAGAGTGGGTGTCCCTGCTATTTGCGTGTAGCTACAAATGTCGATCGAAAACACGGTGGAGAGTAATCGAATACGGTCTTCGATTCATTGTCTGCGGTGTTCGTAGCACTGCCCTGTAAGCTCGTCGGTCCCGCATAAGTAAGAGCGCCGTACGCATCGAGACATGATGTGGTAATAAGGCGTATCGGCAAGGGATATTTGTTGGGCGCGTGCTGTCGTCATAAGAAACTCCTTTTCTGTATGGATGAGCAGTGTTTATGGTGGCGGCCGGTCACTAAGACGTCAATGTGGAGTGGGTGTCCTCCCACGGTTTGTTGTAGTGCCAGGCTCACAAATGTGTCATAGTAAACACATTGCACAAAAGCTACCATGCCGAGCTCGACTCGGTATCTAGCCCCTAACGTAACTTACCGAAGCCGTCATACCGGACTTGATCCGGTATCCAGTTCACAACTTAAAGTTAATATAATTGGGTTAAAGTCAAAGTGTCGCTTTTTAATCACTTAACATTATCCTTGGCGCCAAATGAAGCATATAAAAAATAAAAATGGTAAAAGGAATTACACAAATGTTTCCCTTCTTTAAAAATAAAACCCGAGCTAATGGTTTAGAGCAATCAAGTCTGACCCTTTTGGTGCTTCTCGTGTTGCAAGTGCGAAGTCGATTGACTTGTCATGGGCTTTATACCAAAATTAGGTAAATATTGGTATAACTGAGGTGTCGCATGGCCAAAAATACTAGCATTAGCTTGGGAAGCCACTTTGATGACTTTATAAAGGGGCAGGTTACTGGCGGACGCTATGGCTCTGCAAGTGAAGTAATACGTGCTGGGCTGCGTAAACTTGAAGACGATGAGCGCAAACTTGAAACGCTGCGTGCATTGATAGAGGAAGGCAAAGCAAGTGGGACGGTTGAATATAGTTACGATAGCCTTATGCAAGAGCTTGATGATGAGCTTGGTAAATGAACGCATTTTTTGTTTCCAGAGCCGCGAGGGCTGACTTGAAAAATATTGCTGCCTATACACAAAAAACGTGGGGAGCAGTTCAGCGTAGAGCCTATATTAAAGAATTGGATGGACAGTTTCATGTATTAGCAGAAAACCCTCTTTCTGGTGTTTCGTGTGATTACATAGTCGACGGGTTGAAAAAGTATCATCACAAGCATCATACAATTTTTTATGAAAACGTAGATAAAGCAATTTCCATACTTCGTGTGCTACACAAAAGTATGGACGTGGAATTACAGCTCAAGAACACATAAGTAGCCACTCCATACTTGATCTGGTATCTAACGCCACTAACGTAAAAATACAGAAAATTGTGTCAGAACTTCAGTGTTGCATTTTTAACCGCTTAACATTACCCTTGGCGCAAAATTAATCATATAAAAAATAAACATGTTAAAAGGAATTACGCAGATGCATGCCTTCTTTAAAAAAATTCGAACTTATGCCTTAGGGCTATTGAACCAACTCTCATTGGTTCTTTTCGGTGGGTGTATTATGCGGATCGTTAAACTAACTATTTTATTATCATTGCTTAGCCCTTTTTCATTACATGCAATGAATTGGGATCAAACTGCCTATGACGCTGGACACCGACCTGCTTATGCGCAATGTGCTGTAGTCGACAACCTCCATTGGTACCGTAAATATCATACAGTTGATTATTGGATGAGTAGATGTATTATGTCTGAAGGGCCCAGTGCGGTTTTTGGTAATAGAGTTTGCTCTGCTAGGTTCTGGGGTGATCCTGATCCTTCTTCTTTTGGCAGTAGTTATTGCGGGCCTTATACTTTTCCCTCAAATTATGGTGCTAGTAATAGCTATCCAAGTAACAGTACTTGTCATCCCATCAATATCGCTACTGGAAATAAATTCTTTAGTAATAATGACTTTGTTGGGCAGGGAATTAATCCTTTACGGCTAACTTATTTCTACAACTCCCGCGCACACAACAAGGTTTGGACAAGTAGTTATCGTCAGTCATTGATTATAACCACGGGTGTGATCGAAGCCAAGCGCGCCGATGGCCAAATACTGTCCTTTACGCTTGGTGATGGGGTGATTAACGCGCAATCACAACGGGCGGAACGTTTAGTGTTAACTGGAGATACTTATGAGTTGACCTTACCCGACAATACGCTGGAAAGTTATAACCTTAGTGGGCAACTATTGTCTATTCGTTATTCCACAGGTTTAACTCATTTGTTAACATATGGCGTCAATATCGTCACGATCTCTCGTTACAATGATTCGCTGGTGCTACATTTAACCGACGATAATATCACCAGCGTCACACTCTCAGACGGATCAATAATTAATTACGTCTTTGATACAACGAGTCATATTGATCGTCTAACCAAGGTCACTTATGCCGACAACTCCACGCGCATGTACCTTTACGAAAACACCGCCTTCCCCAGTTACATCACCAGCATCGAAGACGCCAACGGCAACACCATTTCCTCCGTTGAGTATGACGACCAAGGACGCGCTATCAGCAGTGAAATGGGCGAGTTAAACTCCGGTATCGAACGCAGCCAAATCGAATATCACGACGAGGGCACGCGCACCGTCACCAACGCCCTAGGCAAACAAAACATCAATATTAAATGGGGACACCCACTTAACAATGTTTGAATTTTTCTTCAGCCAACGCCTTGTAATAAAGCACAAAACCATTGCGCTCCCAAAAGAGGCATTTGATTTTATTGCGTTGGCGATTAATAAATACGTAGAGCTCACCATCAAAGGGATTATGGCCCAGCTCCAATTCAATGATGGCGCTGAGACTACGATAGCTTTTGCGAAAATCGATCGCGTCACGATATAGGTAGACCCGCTGCAAGGTGTTTGCTGGACGCAACGATTGACTCACAGTAACACCTCCAGTAATCGCGCGAGCGTGGGTAAGTGTTCTGCTTCGATACCCGTCAGTTCGTAACCGTTGGGCAGACGTAAAGTCAATCCGCTTGTAGTTAATGGGGCGCTGTTGATGCTCAGCGGAACAAATGCTGATAGTGACGAGGAGGGTTGGGGTCGTGGCGTTTTATTGAGGACGGTAAACTTCTGCTTCCAGTAATGGAATTGATTCTGCTTTAAATTATGCTCCTGACAATAGGCGCTTTGACCTAAACTACTGGATTGCCATGACTCAACATGTTGACCCCAATATTGTTGTTTTGTTGCTGTATGCATTGATAGAATCTCTGTGATATAAAAGAGATCCTATTGTTGGGGGCATCGCAAGCGTTGGCTAGTACGTGGATATATGGGCGCTTACCGCTTTATTAGCTGATAACCAAAATGCAGTGGTTTAGTTATTGTTAGTTTCCGCATTAAATTATTTCTTAATATATTGTGATCCAGTTCACGTATTGGCACCATTAGAAATTATTTCTGTATCTTTTAGGCTATATTACCAACCATAATAAATTGAACAGAATGTAAAAAGTCATGAAGACGCTGCTCTACTCTATTTTTGGATTTATCTTTGCCGTATTTATATTTTCTTCAAATGTTTCAGCTAAAAATCTGTCACCTAAAGAAACATTTCTGGCGTCAAAAGCGTTCTCAACCTGGCAAGGCATAGAACCTGATAAGTGGGCAACAATATGGCTGATTAAACGTCATATTCAACCCAAAGCATACTTTCAATTAGTCCCGCCCAATACATCAATGCCAGAAAACGCGATAGCGTTTGGCGTTCCTTCATCAGAAATTAAACGTTCAAATCGCAAGTCGATGTTTCATCATATGAAGGCAATGATGAGCTTTTCCTTACCTGTTTTAGATGCAATGGATCAAGTGATTCACGACTTAGAAGTGAATATTTGGGATGCGCCCAGAAAAGAAAATGTTAAGTGGGTAGAGGCAAGCTACCGGCAGCTGCAAGCTCGTTACCAAAGGGAAAATGTACCTATTGATTGCTATCTGACTTTTTACGATCGGGTCGCAGAGCTTATTGTTGTTGACACACATACGGTAGACGACTATGCGCAGCATTTATCTCTTCTACAAGAATGTCAGGGGATTGATGAGGAGGCCGTATCTCCCGTCGTCGAAATGTTAGATCACGTACAAATATTGCGTGAAATCAGCTTAGGTAAAAAAATAGTTTTTATTGATACGCGAGAACAAGAAGAGTTTGATGAAGTGCATCTTCCTCAGGGACATTTACTGCGTTTACGTGATGTAAACCAAGAAAGTATGAAACAATTTTTAGATGCTGACCTAGTTGTTCCTTATTGCGTGAAAGATTTTCGCGGGTTTGAGGTGGCAAAGGCGATGAAAAAATATGGCATAAAACGCGTGGCTACCTTAAGTCCTAATGGATTAAAAGGCTGGCTGACGGCCAAATTGCCTGTAGTCAACAGCGAAGTGTCCGAAGAGGATGCGCAAGCAGCGTTGTTGCATTGTGCAATGGAGCCTGAGCAATGTTTGTTGCAGCGTGGTACTGAATGATTTCTCGAGTGTCGTTAACCGTTATTGCGTTAGTGGCTTTTTCTATGCCGTTACTGATTTGGTATCGCCATACAGGAGACCTATCGGTTTATTTTTCGCCGTCCACTCCGCCAGGTCAATGGGAGTATGTACTCTCTAAGTTGTTCGGTTTATATGCAATATTATTATTTTCTATTCAGCTGATTATTAGCCTTTTGGGCATAAGTCCTTTAACAGTTAAGGCGCCTACAAAAAAATATCTTTCACCACTATTATCAAAAATAACCTCGCGTCACCATAAGTGGTTAGGGATGTCAGTTTTATTGTTCGTTCTATTGCATCTGGCCTGTTTTTTTATTGCGGTTACTTTGCGTCAAGAATCGCTAGCATGGGGTTTGTTAGTGCTGAAATTCCACGATTTTTATCACACCCAGCTATCTTTCGGGTTGATGAGTTTTCTCGGTTTGTTGTTGATTGCGATTGCGGGAATTCTTCGGCATCGTTATAGGAATAGTTGGTTGCATAGTTTGCATAAACTGTATCTTCCTGTCGCTATACTTGTATATACACATGCTTTGGCGATTGGCACCGAATTCCAAACCGCATTAGGTATGGCTTTTTACGGCGTATTAGCGAGCGTTATTATATTTTTGTTAGTTATACATGCAATCTACTTTGCCTCTAAAGAAAATAATAAAAATAATAAAAAAGGCTATGTGTCGTAATGCGCTCTTTGATTTTTCTAGCATGTATTTTTTGTAGCCTACAGCTGAGTGCAAGTAAGCTGCCAGATAATTTGTTGTTGGTAGGCTTTGATGGCGAGTCATGGTACCCATACTTGGTCGTCGACTCTCAGTGGAAAAAAATAACGGATATTAGAGACCCCGCCTATCTCACATGGCACCCTAGTAATAAAACGTTCTATATAAAAGGTGATGATGGTGATTTGTATCATCATGTTTTGGGCGCTAACAAGCAAAAAAAAATATCACTTGGTCTATCTAAAAATGAAAAAAACTTCACGCAGCTGAGAAGTCACGCTGATGGCGTTGTCATGGTGCACTTGATCAGCGGCAAAAGTCGAGATACAGAGCTTATGTCATTAGATGCGGTCGGTAATACTAATTCGGTGTTAAGGCAGTCTTCCGCACAGTTTCATCCGATGATTCACCAAGATTTTTTATATTATGCGCATGTTTCTTGTCGAACGGAATGTGAA
Organism: Candidatus Endobugula sp.; assembly: GCA_047636495.1. Taxonomy (GTDB): domain Bacteria; phylum Pseudomonadota; class Gammaproteobacteria; order Pseudomonadales; family Cellvibrionaceae; genus Endobugula. Next base: position 31,083 of record JBLILH010000027.1, read on the forward strand.
CCCATTATTCAGGATATCTGGCGCAAGAACTTATTGACAGGAAGGGCGGAGCAAATCACCAAATGGAATGCGACTACCTACCTAAATACATTGTTCAATCATAAAAAATTAACAAGCGATGAAGCGTTGGGTGTGGCGGTTTCCAATATGGAGGGTTTTTATAACCTATATTCGGTCAATCTAGAAAGTGGTGAGTTTATTCCTCTGACACAAGGGCTCTTCACCGATAGTTTTCCAGCGTTAACAAGAGATAATGACTTGTATTTTATTCGTAGAGATGTGAGCGGAACGCATTTGCGATATGTGCCTGCGCGGTATGTCACAACGGATAAGGCCATTAATGAAGAAAGAATGGATACGATTGCCTTACCAAAAGAAATTAAAAAAATTCGTTATTTGGAGTTGCCTTTACAGTGATTAACATCGTTAAAAAAAGTGGTTTAAGTCTTTTTCTCGTATTGTCTTTGGTGTCTGCCATTGCAAACGCTGAAGAAGTTAAAGTATTGATAGGCGATTACAAGAAAGCCAGTTTTTCCCCATCAAAAAAAGACGTTTTTTCTATCCCGCTCACCATTAATAATCGTGAAGAAGTAAAAAGTTTGTCTGTCGATATTGTGACCCAGGAAGGGGATGTTATTCGTTCGTTGCCATTGTCTTTTAAAGATAAAGATAAAGATAAAGATAAAAAACAATTTACTGTGCAATGGGATGGTAAAGATGCCGCTGATGATGTGGTGCCAAATGAAGCGTATTTTCCTGTCTTAAATATAGAAGATAAAAAAGGTAATAAGCGTACCATCAGCTTTTTTGATACGAGTGGCGGCGAAGAAGTTTACGACTTTGAAAAAAACATTAGAGCCGGCGCTATTGAATATACCTTGCCTGTGACGAGTCGAATATTGGTGCGATCCGGCATCAAGAATGGCCCTATGCTAAGAACAGTAATTGACTGGGAACCACGAACAGCTGGCTTTCATGCAGATCGTTGGAATGGGCGCGATGCTGATGATGTGATGGATGTAGAGCAGCACCCTCAGGTTGGATATTTAATTGTGGGTTATAAACTACCAGATCATGCCATTTTGACTTACGGCAACAGCGAGGAGAATTACCGCGCTTACCGCGAGCGCAAACAATTACCCATTAGACAAGCAAATTATAAAGACCGTTTATTAGTCAGAGATAAGGTGTTAATTAAGCAAGAGTTTTATACACCGATATTGCAACAAAAGAGTCCACGTATTACCGCTAAGCTATTAACGAGTGATACTCGTGAAAAAACGAAGAATGTGTCGGGGTTTGATGAATTGTTAACGCAAGTGAGTATTCATGAGTTAGATGAAATATATCTTGATCAAGAGCGTTATGAAATCACCTTTTTTGTTGATAACCAGTTTATAGCAGAAGAAGAGCAAGGCTTTGTCCCCTTTACTTGGCGTTGGTCTCCTGGTCGTTATGGAATAGAGCTAGGTGATCATATGTTGACGATTAACATTTCTGGGTATGCTGGTCAGGTAGGGGTAAAACACATCCCTTTTACCGTTAAGAAATAATTATCTATAAGTTACTAAAAATAAAAAATACAGCGTGGTAATAACCTCGTTTGTTCATAAATTATATATTGTTGGTCATGCTCATCTGTGAGCTGTTAACCGTAATAGGAGAAAGCGATGTCTAGGATTGCAAAAAAAACGAATAGGTTCGGTATCCCGCCGCTTTCGATAATGACGATGCTGCTGTTATTCGGCTACATGAGTGCAGAGGCTTCTACAGAGCTAAATCTTGCACCCAACTGTTCGTTGGCAACGGCTTCGCCTAGTGAAATATGGCCGCCGAATAATCGCTTTCGTAATATCACTATTAACGGTGTAATCGATCCGGAAGGTCAGGGCTTAACCATTGCGAGCGAGTGCGTTTTGCAAAGCGACCCCGTTAAATGGTGGAAGTGGTATCGAGGGCGCTACGATGCTTCAGGCTTGTCAACAGATACACCTGCAGTGCGCGCAAAGAAAGCTTCATGGTATTTTGATTGGGTTTCTTGGCGCTGGATAAGGCCTGGTGACAGGAAGTACGCGATTGTTTTTAGTGCGACAGATGGCGAAGGTGCGATGTGCCGCGGTAAAGTAGAAGTCGATATATTACGTCGTAAGCCTCGTGCTCAAAATAATTATTTTTCTCGCTATGTAAAGTACAAAAAAACCAATGTCCCACGTTACTTATCTGTGCCAGGCGGAGTTAACTGTGACGCAGCGCCTATTAATAACCCTCCTATTATTATCTCTCAGCCGATCATCGACTCCCAGGTTAATGTGCCTTATGAATATATCGTTAAAGGGCACGACCCAGACCAAAATACGTTACAGTTTTCTTTAGTGACTGGCCCTAGCGGGATGAGTATTGATTCTGTATCGGGTTTACTACAGTGGACGCCAACACTTGAGCAAGAAGGTGTTCAAAACGTGACGGTTCAGGTTCAAGACACTGGGGCCCTCATGGCTGAGCAAACCTATACGATAACAGCCGTAGCACCTGTAGATGAATTGTCCGCCCGTATTGTCGCTAACCCTTCATCGGGTCTGTCGCCTCTAGCGGTTAGATTCAGCCCAGATGTTAACAATAACAACATAGTCATTAGTAATTACGCCTGGGATTTTGATGGCGATGGTACCACCGATCGTTCAGATACTTTTGGTGCGCCACAAAACTACACCTATACCGGCAATCCCGGTGATCAGTTTGAGGCGACATTAATCGTTACACCTGTCGAAGGTGAGCCTCTAGTCGCCACACAAACGATCAGTATTAACAATGAAGCACCCGTAGTGAATGTGGTAGTGAATGTGAATAATGGGCACGCACCATTATCTGTGAACTTTACGGTGACCGCGAGTGACCCACAAGGTATTCAAACGATTAGCATTGATAGTAATGGTGATGGCACCGTGGACGAAGTACAGCAAGGTGCTGGTGTGACGTCGAGCACATGGACCTTTACCGCAACATATCAGAACGAAGGCAGTTATGTAGCTACTGTTCGCGTGAATGACGTTATTGGTGATGAAACAGTGATTGTAAATAATGCTATTACCGTTGATGTAAATAACCCCTCAGACCCTATTATTACTTTTTTGGCAACTCCGCAAGTAGGCAACACGCCGCTGGGTGTGAGCTTTATCGCAACAGCGGAGCTTTTTGATGGTAGCAGCGTGACGCAATGGCGCTGGGATACAGATGGTGATGGAGTGTTTGAAACAGAGGGAGGCAATACCGCCAGCGATACGTTGAGCTTTACCTACACAGGAGTGGATTATTACTATCCCGTTGTAGAGGTGACCACCGATAGCAACCGTACAGCGAAGGCATCATTAGCGATAGAAGCACGATCATCTGCTGTTCCTTCTCTGAGTATTCCTAATAGCAGCGACACTATCAATAGTGATGCCGGGCAAGAAGCTACGTTCACTGTTAGTCTGCCCTTCGATACGGAATTAAGCGTATGGATTGAAGATGCCAATGGCGAGCGAGTAGATACCGTGCAAGCGGCAACACTCACCACTGCGGGAATTCATAATTTATTATGGGATGGTCAAAACACGAGTAATGAGGTTGTTGCTGAAGGCGATTATTACGTGGTCTTGGGTTACACCACCTACGGCTCCCTAAAGGAAGTGGATTTACGTACGTCAACCGGTGGCACATTAACCTATTATCGCCGCACCACCGCCAATCCTCGTACCTTTAATCGTCTTAAAGAGCCGTTACGCATTGATTATGGTGTTGATGATCCTGCACAGGTCAGCTTTTTTTGGCAAATATCTTTTGGTGCGCGCTTAATGACGTTAATTGAGCACGAGCGTATGGGAAGAGGCCAGTACAGCTTGTATTGGAATGCGGACTACCCTTCGGGTGAAAAAGTACCTGATAATCTAACGACATTAATGCCGGGGATCTTACGTTACTCACTGCCAAATAATGTCATTTTTGTTAAAGAAAACCCCCGTATCGAAAGCTTCACATTACGCTCTACCGTGTTAACGGATCCTCGACGAGAACCCATCGGCCTCAACGTTCGCCTAAGCAAACCGAGCTCGGTTGAAATGATCGTGGCGGACATGGATCGCGGCGTCAATGTCGCTACCAGAGTGTTTAATAGCGTTGCAGTGGGTGAGCATACCTTAGAGTGGGACGGTAAAAATAACGAGGGTCAGTTTTTAGCCCCAAGCGATTATCGTATTGGTGTACGGTCAGTAGACAGTACCGGTAAACGCAGTTTGTTCTGGTATCGCACCCAACGCATTGATTATTAATGACGAGGTATAAATGGGCGTGGCGTTTCAACGCCGTGCAAAACCTGGTTAATAGAGTGCAAAAAGGCACTCACAATAAATTCTAATAGGAAAATGGTTTTTATGAATATACATTTATTACCTAAAAAGGGTTTTGTTTACCCTTTATTCGGCTTGCTTACGGTGTTGTTGAGTTATTCTTTACCTGCTACTGCAGGCGCGAGCGATAATGACATCAACCATTATTACCATGGTTATAAAGCGATGCTAGAAACACAAATTGATCAGCTCTATCGTGCAATTACCGTGTTAAGCGAAGAGGCATCATTAACTGCTGAAGAAAGTTTTGAGCGTATCGGTGAGCCTAGCTTCACGGCAATTGATAAGGCGTTAGCGGATAAGGGTTTCACATTACAAAGTTTGTATCGTTTTCAGTCTCAGTACCAAGCCGATATTGCTCAGTGGTTATCTCGACATAGCGATGAGGCGAGTATACTTAACGGATTGTTATTTGAGCGTGATCAACTCACCATTGAGCTAGATAACAGCAATCTATCAAATACGTCAACAGCGAATACTTACTTTGAAAACCAAGGAGCGGCAAACGATGTTAACTAATCAAACATTAAGTCAGATGACTTTATCAACAGCAGCGCCATCAAATGTTCGTACTCATAATACAAATAACACACCCTCGAAGCGTCATTTCTCAATGAAGCCATTAGTGTTTTCTGCGCTACTTATTTTAGGCGTTGTGTCTGCAAATAATAGCGTCGCTTATGATGCAAAATGGAACGGTGGCCGCGAAGATATCACTGGGCATAAAGGTGAAAATCAAAACCCAGATTGCAAAGGTAACTCGTGTCCCACTGACCCCTGTAATCAACTCTTTTCTCCTGTTTATACCGCTAGCGGTACGCTTATGTGGCGCGATAGTGATATCACATTTGGTAATGCATCCCAGATGGGCTTAAAGCGCACGTATAATTCTTTTGATCGCCGTGCGGGCTTATTTGGTCGTGGTTGGACAACCGCACAAGAAGTGGGTATTGCGCGTACCTATCAAGCGGTTAAAGAAGCGAGTGACGCCGAAGAACCCAACGATGGCATGGCGAGTACCTATGACTCTGTCCCCATCTTAATGACCGAAACAGGCCGACGTTATCGTTTAACTGAAACCGAATCGGGCTGTACCGGACCCAGTGTTCTCTATTTTCGATTTGCCAATACCGCTGATGGCGGTTATCAACAAATTTATGAAGACAGTAATGACACTACGTTTTATAACGCAAGCGGTGCAATGGTTTCTCATTATTCTGATAAATCGGGTGTCACTACCTACTATCGTTATGATGACCAACAGCGCTTAATACAACAACAAGACAGCTACGGTTTTACCTTAAATTTTGCCTATAACGAACAAGGCTTTGTGGCTACCGTTACGGATCAAAGCCAACGGGTATGGTCATACGAATACAATAATTTAGGTTTGTTAACACAAATGCTAGACCCCGATGGCAATAGTAAAGATTACGCTTATCAAACCATCGACAACATCGGTTACAAAGATCATTACCTCACCTCAATACACGACAATAGTGATGACCCCGCCCTGAATGTGACATGGCAATCCGTCACGCTATACGGTAAACAATCTCAGCGAGTGGCCAGCTACACAGAGGCAGACGGACATCGCCATACTTACCAATATAGTCAAGCTTCTTATAGCGGCACAACTACCGTACGAGTAGTGAAAAAGACTTACCAAGTGAACAGTAATACCGTTATGGAGCAGCATACCGTTGATGCCAATGCATCCACGTACTTAATTTTACGGGCGACGAATAATACCGATAGTACTCAAATCTTACGTGCTTATGATAATCGCGGTAAAGTGACTTCTCGTACCGATGCGCGTGGCAATTTAACGCGTTATGCTTTCAACGAAGCAGGCTTGCGTACCAGTATGATAGAGCTGGCCGATACGCCCGCGGCTAAAACAACCACTTATAGCTACTGGAATAATACAGACCGTATTGCAGTGATGAACGCATATGGAATAATCGAAACCCGTTACACCTACGATAGCGACTTACGTTTACTCACTCGCACACAAGTGGATGTCGCCACCGATGTTTCACGCGTATGGGCATATACATATTTCTCGAATACCTCTGATAGCGAAGGTAATACGGTACTAGGTAAGTTGGCGACGATAGACGCTGCACAGGCGGGCGCACAAGACACTACTCGTTTAACGTATAACGCCGAAGGTTTGCTCACGAGTGTCACTTTGCCTTTAGGGCAAGTGACCCGCTATAGCTACAATGCGGCAGGACAAATCAGTGAGATGACAGATGCTAACGGCGTGGTCACCACAATGATCTTCGATAGCAAAAATCGTTTAGTGCAACGAGTACAAAAAAGCCGTACCCAAGGTTATAGTTACAACGGTCAGTCTCAGTTAACAGAAATGTCCGATGCCTTAGGGCGAGTGACACAGCTCGCTTATAATGACCAAAATCAAGTGAGTAAAATTACCTCCCCTTCAGGTGACTTCGTCAATATTGGTTATCTCTACAGTAGTACCAATACGCAAGTCACGAGCCAGTACTATCAAGCCGATGACACCTTGCTCAATACCCGCATCAATCAAATCGATCCTGATACGAAACTGATAAAAGGGACTTATTTGGCAAGTACCAGTCAGGCGGTGAACCAATATCAATACAACGTATTAGAAGAGCTGACCCAAACCACCGCCACCGGGCAATTTGGCACAGCGGTCACGCGTTATAATTATGATGCTGAAGGGCGTTTATCGACCATGGTAGATGCGCTAAATGGTACCACTCAATTTACCTATGACGCACTTGACCGTCTTACACAAGTGAATGACTCTAATAATGCGGCTACCCAATACAGCTACAATGCATGGGGAGAACTACTTGAATTAACTAGCCCTGATACGGGCACTACGCAGCAACAAAGGGATGTGGCAGGCAATACGGCACAACATACCAATGCCAATAATCAACAGACTAATTATGTGTACGATAGCCAAAATCGCCTTACCGTTATTGATTATCAAGGGAATGATTTAGACGCGAGTTTGACTTACGACCAAGGTCAATATGCCCAAGGCCGTTTAAGCACCATCACCGATGGTTCAGGCAGTAGCCAGTACCAATATGATGATCGTGGTTACGTGACGCAAGTGACCGCCACTCTCGCAGGTGTTGCATACAACACAACTTACACACGTAATGCGGCCAACGAACTCATACAAACCAACTACCCTAGCGGAGCCACTGTTGATACAAGCTATGACAGTGCAGGACGTATATCCGGCATTACACTCACGGATAGTGGCGCAACGACAGCAACCCCCCTTATTAATCAGTTCACATGGCACGACAACCGCCCAGCGAGTTATAGGCAGGGCAATGGTGTCACTACCCAGTTAGATTATGATGCCGCAGGCCGATTAATTGGCAAACGCTATGATGGTGCATTAGCAAGTACAAGCGCTACTGCCACTACTTATGGCTTGCAGCACCAGTTGGATAACCAAGGTAATATCACTCAACAAACATTGAATGATAATGGTCTTTCTGACAGTGGGAGTTTCCAATACGATAAGCTCAATCGTTTAAAGCAAGATGGTAGTGCTGACGGCCTAGATTGGTTATTTAGTTACGACTCCGTAGGCAATCGTACCAATCAGAAAAAAACAGATAACAGTCAAAATACCGATTACCTGTATGCAGACAATAGCAATCGTCTAGAACAAATAGCGGCCATTGGTCTTCAGCGTGATGCAGTAGGAAATACCCTGAGCGATGGTGAGCGAAGCTATCAGTACAGTGCCATGAATCGCCTGTCGCAACTCACCCATAACACTAGCGGAGTAGAAGCTATATATACCTACAACACGTTAGGGCAACGAGTGAGAAAGCAGTTATCTACAGGCGAGGATATTCATTATGTCTATGGTCAATACGGTCAACGTTTAGGCGAGTACACGGCCACCGGCAACCGTATTAAAGAATACATCTACAGCACGCAAGGCGGAGCAGTAGAACTCATCGCACAAATTGATGCGGAGGGTAATATTGGTTATATTCATACCGATCATCTCATGACTCCACGTATCATAACCGATACAAGCAAAGTGGTTGTTTGGCGTTGGAAAAGCGATGCCTTCGGTGCAACAGCTCCCAATGAAGATCCAGATGGCGATGGCACCAACGTCACATTAGATCACCGTTTTGCAGGGCAGTGGCTGGATAGTGAGTCGGGTTTGTACTACAACTACTTTAGGTACTATGATCCGAGTACGGGTAGATACTTAAGAAGCGATCCTATTGGGCTAGCAGGCGGTATGAATACTTACGGTTATGTTTATCAAAATCCTTTGAAATATATTGACCCCTTAGGATTGGATGTCATTGTTACTTTGTACCAAGGACAAGGAGCAAATATAGCTGATCATATAGGAATCGGAACGACAACTGGGCTTAATGCAAATCAAACGTATGGAGCAGGACCAAATTCTGGAGAGGGTATTGGTTTTCCTTCTTCTATTCCTGGCCATGTTGCAATTGATGGTGGTGTACCACTAATTACCATTACGATACCTACAACACCAGAGCAAGATGCGTTGATCAATTCTTATAACACAGCGGCAGCTAATAACCTTAATTTTCAATATGATTTATTGTCTAACAGTTGTGTTGATCATGTTAGAGGGGCTCTTAATGCAGGTGGTATTGCTATTCCAACACCAGTTGTTGGAAATGGAAGAAGCCGAAGAAGATCTACTCTTGGACAAAATACTAATTTGCCAGTGAATTTAATTAATTCGCTACGAAGTTTAGGTGCGGTAATAAATCATTAGTAGTGAGAAAGTTATGATCAAATATCTTTTAAAGTGGCTTGTCGCTTCATTAATAATGCCGATACTGGTTATGATTTTTGGGCGAGTATTAAACTTAATGCTTGTATTAATGTTTTGGCCAAGTGGTATGTTTTTAATGTCTTTAGGCGCAGAAGAAAGACCTTGGTCGGATATATTATATGTTTGGGGTGTTGCTGTTGGCGTTAATGTTTTATTGTATGTATCTTTAGGTTTAATAATTTACTATGTTATTAGATTTTTTAAAAAGCAAAAAAATTAACTGCAAATCAAAACAATCAAAGGCTCAGAGTCATTGATTTTTGATTAAAGCCCAGCCTTCACAGGTTGGGCTTTGTCATATTAAGTGGGTAGTGAATGTTTAACCTCGACCAACTCAGCCATAACCATCTCCCCCTGCCGCCGCAACCATTGCTGATTCAAAAACAACCCAAAATACCACTCCTGAGAATCGTCGAGTTGTTCAGGATTTGTCATTGCTCGAATAGCGTGGTCATAAAATTGATAACACG
>JBLILH010000028.1:0-40310 GCA_047636495.1 Candidatus Endobugula sp.
TCCAGCCTTGGGATATGCAAGGTCAAAGCTCTGTCGGTGCCATTCAGGAAATAAGACAGGAAGAAATGAATAATTTATAAGAAACCAAACATGATACCAATAATCCCCGATACAAATGTTTTTATAAAATTGTTCTCAAACGAACCCGACTCTCCACAAGCAAATGCCCTTTTTACTCACTGTATATCAAACGATATAAAACAGTTTGTTCCCGAATTGTTCAAATATGAGGTTCTGGCTCTCGCTTGTAAAAAAAATGCACCTTTTGAGAATACTCTCAACGTCCTAGAAAAGCATATAAACACCCTCATCACGATTGTTTCCCCTTCTCAAGCAATATGGCTCAAGAGCAAAGAAATAACCCTGCAAGGGCAAAAAAATAGTGGTTTTCCATCACTCTATGACCGCGTATACCATGCCTTAGCTATTGAATTAAACGGTCTTTTTATTACAGCTGATAAAAAACACTACGAAAAAGCCAAGAACCTTGGAAACATTGCGCGACTTGAGGAATGAAAAAGCAATATAAAAGGTACGCACTAAGTACCGATACCCCCTTACCCTTCCTATTTGCAGGATATATCGCATGCCTTATTGTGATATATTCTACAAAAACTTTTGATAGTTCAACAGATAGTTCAACAGATAGTTCAACAAAAATATTATAACTGTTAGGCAAACAAAAACATTTTAAGACTCTTTAAGTTTCTGCCTCTGGTAGGGAGACCAATGTTTTTTGTTTGCACACTTAACTTGTCTTGTTTCCCTGTCAGAATTTTTTACACAATACTAATCTGATAAGGAACCATGGCTGGTCTACTAACGATTAGATCCGCCACATTGGCTTCGCTCTCCTCGTGGCACATAATCAGATAATGATTATTAGGTATCGCTGCTGACGCGTGACCTTTTCTAACATGGACTGGGCATTGATTACTCCACCTTTGCTAGCATTGGTACCTAATTGTCATAGCGCTTAAAAACTTCGAACCAACATTAACCAACAACAGCGATATAATTTAAGGGTATTCACTTCTAACTCGAAGAACAGATTTTTGCCAACCCGTATAAAAATCATCGCGCTCAGTTTTAGTCATCTTTGGCGCAAAACTTGAATTTAGCTTCCAGATACTTTTTATATGATCTAATGAAGAAAACACACCGGCCTGTAAACCCGCCATAAAGGCTACGCCTTGGGCTGTCGTTTCTATTACAGTGGGAACATCGACTCTCGCCCCTAACATGTCGGACAAGAACTGTAAAAACCACTCATTAGCGACCATACCTCCGTCAACCCTCAACGATATGGGCCTTAAGCCATCAACTTCCATCGACCTCTGTAGGTCTTTCGTTTGATAACAGACGGACTGCAAGCCTGCGGTGACAATTTCTTTAATACCGGTATTACGAGTTAACCCAAAAAGAGCTCCTCGAGCATCGGGATCCCAATAAGGTGCGCCTAGGCCGGTAAATGCAGGGACCATATAAACCCCATGCGCTAATGGTGTGTCTCGTGCCAGTAACTCGACCTCATCTATTTTATCAATCAGTTGTAAACCATCACGTAACCACTGAATAGCCGCACCCGCCACAAATATACTCCCCTCTAAAGCATAAGTGACTTCACCATTAATTCGGTAGGCAACGGTTGTAAGCAGTTGGTTTTCAGATATTAATGCGGTTTTACCAGTATTCAACATAAGAAAACAGCCCGTACCATAGGTACTTTTAGCCATCCCGGGCTCAAAACAAGTTTGTCCGAATAACGCCGCTTGCTGGTCTCCGGCCATTGCCATTATAGGAATAGATGTGCCAAAAATATCTGCTTGAGTCACACCAAAGTCATCCGCAGAATCCATTACTTTAGGCAACATAGACGCAGGGATATTAAATAAAGTTAACAAGTCCTCATCCCAGCACTGCTCATGGATATTGAATAATAAGGTGCGCGATGCATTAGTGGCGTCTGTTTTATGCTCTTTACCGCCCGTAAGATGCCACAATAAAAAACTGTCGACGGTGCCAAACAACAAGTCACCTTGTTCTGCTTGTTCTCGTGCTTCAGGTACATTATCCAAAATCCATTTTATTTTAGTCGCAGAAAAATAAGGATCTGCAAGTAGACCAGTTTTTTGAGTTAAGGTCGCTTCAACCCCTTCATTTTTTAAATGTTGGCAATATTCGCTTGTGCGCCTATCTTGCCAAACAATAGCGTTATAGATCGCTTTACCTGTGTGTTTATCCCATACAATGGTTGTTTCACGTTGATTAGTAATACCAATAGCAATAATATCTGCGCTACTCAATGCGTTTTTTTCAAGTACTTGACGACAACAATTAATCGAAGTGTGTAACAAATCGACTGGGGCGTGTTCAACCCAACCGCTATCGGGGAAAAACTGGGGGAATTCAATTTGTGATTTGCTATAGATACCGCCGTTTTGGTCAAAAAGTATCGCTCTAGTACTTGTTGTTCCTTGATCTATAGACAGTAAATAGCCGTGCATGGGTTTAACCTCATTATTACAGATATATAATGTTATTATATTTTCGTTTATGTTCGTAGTGAATTATACTAAAACAGGTTTTCCTAGCCTCCTCTCCATCACATTAACTACCACTCAAAGCCCGACTTAATGACAATAATACAAAACCATTTAAAAGAGTTACAATAATAAAAATAATTAAGTAGGATAATAGGGTTTTTATGAACCGAACCTATCGCCACAGTCAAATTGTTGAGCTTATAGAGCAGAGAAACTTCATCTCTATTGACGAGCTAGTTAACCATTTTAAGGTCACCCCACAAACCATAAGACGTGACTTAAATGCGTTGGCCAATACCCATGTTATTACACGCCATCACGGTGGTGCCTGCCTCAGCTCGAGCACGAAAAATAGTGAATATCTAGATCGCAGAGAAAGTAATCAGCAAGCAAAGAGTAATATAGCTCAACGTCTTGCTCAGCTTATCCCTAACAATTCTTCTTTATTTATTAATATTGGTACAACCACTGAAGCGGTATCTAGAGCTCTAATCCACCATAAAAACTTACGCGTAGTGACCAATAACATTCACGTGGCGTCTATCTTAAGCGAAAACTCATCCTGCTCTATCATTGTAGCCGGCGGCGAAGTGCGCAATAACGATGGCGGCATCATTGGCGAGTCGACAATTGAGTTTATTGATCAGTTCCAAATGGATTTCGGTATTATTGGTATTAGCGGTATTGATGAAAGCGGATCTTTACTCGATTATGACTACCGAGAAGTCAGGGTTTCTCAAAGTATTATTCGAAATTCTAGGCAAGTCTTTCTCGCTGCCGACCAATCAAAATTTGGCCGTAATGCCATGGTGAAACTTGGTAACATCAATGAAGCGCAACATCTTTTTACCGATTTTGAACCCTCGAAAAACATTAAAAGATTACTAGACGCCCATGGCGTCCAGCTTCATATTACATAGCCCTTCTACCGCATGCTTGCTAACACTTATTATTTCACACACCTAAGCCGCCCTTAATTGTTCTTTTTTATTCGGTATTGTTGCTTTTTGTCCCCACCTAGCATATATTATTTATATCTACTTTTTCAATCAAAAGCTATCATTGAATTATGGAAGCCATGAATATATACGACGTAGTAGTAATAGGCGGTGGGATTAATGGAACGGGCATTGCTAATGATGCCGCTGGCCGAGGCCTGAAGGTTTTGCTATGCGAAAAAAATGATCTAGCCTCAAGTACATCGTCCAACAGCAGTAAATTGATTCATGGTGGGCTACGTTACTTAGAGCATTACCAGTTTAGGCTGGTGAAAGAGGCTTTAGCAGAGCGAGAAATACTACTCAAAAACGCCCCTCATATCATATGGCCACTGCGCTTTATTTTACCTCATCAATCACACCTAAGGCCTAGATGGATGATACTAGCAGGCCTATTTCTGTACGATAATTTAAGCAAGCTCTCAACACTAAAAAAATCTCACGGAGTGACCTTTAAGACCGACAGCCCATTAGTGAGCGATATCAAAAAGGGCTTTGAGTATTCAGATGCTTGGGTTGATGATTCACGACTGGTGTCACTTAATGCTATGTCGGCAAAAAATAATGGCGGAACAATTTGCACACAACATGCTTGTGTTAAAGCTTTACGTGAAAATGATCATTGGTTAATTACACTTAACGATAACCTCAATCAGAATGACTCGACGATAAAATGTAAGGTGTTAGTGAACGCAGCTGGGCCCTGGGTTGCCGATTTATTTACATCCGTGATTAATGTAACAGCACCGCAAAATGTTCGTTTAATAAAAGGCAGTCATATTGTAGTACCTAAAATACACGATGGTGAAAAAGCTTATGTTCTTCAGAATGAAGACCAACGGATCGTTTTTGTTATTCCCTATGAAGGTGATTTTACGCTAATTGGCACAACAGATATTGAAGTAAAACAAGATCCATCGACCGTAAAAATATCAGATGACGAGATCGATTACTTAATCGGGGTGACTAATAAAAACTTTACACACAAAATAAATCGTTCTGATATCGTTCATACTTTTTCAGGTGTGCGGCCATTATTAGATGATGAATCTACGTCAGCACAAGCCATTACTCGCGACTACACTTTAGACATTAACAATCAAAATGATGCTCCCCCTCTACTTTCAGTTTTTGGTGGGAAAATCACAACCTATCGAAAATTGGCCGAAGCTGCTGTCGATAAAATTGCTCCATTTTTTAAAGAAATTGGCCCAAGTTGGACAAAGCATAACCCGTTGCCAGGTGGCGATTTTAGCTCGCACGACAACTTATCTAAAGAGCTAGCCAAACGATACCCGTGGTTAGACATAGCAATAAGACATCGATATATACGGAGTTACGGTACATTATCGAATCAAATCTTGTCCTCACATCGTTCCATTGAAGATATGGGGAAACATTTTGGCGCCGGCTTATATGAATGTGAAGTTCAATATCTTATTAACTTTGAATGGGCGTATTCTCCCGAGGATATACTCTGGCGAAGATCTAAATTAGGCTTACGATTAACATCCGCTGAGCAAAGTAAACTAGCATATTTTATGAGAAGTATAATCACCCGTAACTGTGCAACATCTAAAAAGGGTCAAGTAACTTTATAGAATTAACGAGGAAATAATTATGACTATTAAAGTCGCCATCAATGGTTTCGGTCGTATTGGTCGTAACATACTTCGAGCGCTGTATGAATCCAACCAACATCAATCAATAAAAATTGTTGCCATTAATGATTTAGGCAGTGCCGATATCAATGCACATCTACTTAAATTTGATTCGGTGCATGGCCAGTTTTCGCCCAAAGTGACTCATTCTGACTCACACATTTTTATTAATGAAGACCCCATTGCTATTTTTTCAGAGATATCCCCTGAAAACTTACCCTGGAAAAACCTTGATATTGACGTTGTCTATGAATGTACAGGGCGGTTTAATAATCGTGAACAAGCAGGTAAACATATTATCGCTGGCGCTAAAAGAGTCATTATTTCTGCACCGGCAAATGATGCGGATGCAACCATTGTCTACGGTATAAACCATCAAATACTGACGAAAGAACATGTCATAATTTCGAATGCATCTTGCACCACAAACTGTTTAGCTCCAATTGCTAAACCGTTAAACGATGCTCTGGGTATTGAACAAGGATTAATGACTACCATACATTCGTACACTAACGACCAAAAGCTCAGTGACACCTACCACAGTGATTTATACCGAGCTCGCTCAGCAACGCAGTCTATGATTCCTACCCAAACAGGCGCAGCAGGAGCCGTTGGCCTAGTGTTGCCCGAACTTAACGGGAAATTAGATGGTATGTCTGTTCGAGTGCCGACTATTAATGTATCACTGGTAGACTTTACTTTTTATACAAACAAAAAAACTAGCGTAGAAGAAGTTAACGCAATAATTCAGATGGCTTCAAAAGAATCACCTAATGGGATATTACAATGTAATGCTCTACCTTTAGTGTCTATTGACTATAACCATAATCCTGCGTCAGCGATATTTGATATAAACCAAACAAAGGTACACGGAAATTTAGTTAAGGTTATGGCTTGGTATGACAACGAATGGGGATTTTCAAATCGTATGCTAGATAGTACTATCGCCCTATGTTCTGCTTAGACACCGTGTAACAAGCCTTATTCTGAGCAGTCTCTGAATGGCATTTATTTAAACCGGAATCTACCCCCAATATGGCACTGTTTATTCGTAAGCGATTATTCTGCTTACCGAGACGCCGACTCTATTGAATATAATCTAAACGTGACGTCCTAAGTAAAGACGATTAAATTTTAGCATCTTAAATTTTTATATGTTTTTTATGGTCTTACGCTTATAAATGAATCTGGGGAACTTAATAAAAGCGGAAGAGAAGAGTCGATGGAGAGTAATTCTCGCCACCGTATATACCAGAATAGTCAGGCCATTGGTTAACTGACTAGTGCCCATCCATCAATAGGGTTCTGCTGCTGAAAAATTAAAACGGTCACCTTTGCACCACTTGATGTCAAAGTTTGCAATAAGCAAACGCCTGTATTTAGTAGCCCCCATCCATCAATAGGAATGACCATTTTCATATCCCCTCGCGACGAGCCATTTATGGTTGAACACTCACTAGCTCAATCTTTAACCAACAAAATGCCGTGCATTTCTAAACATGCGCATCCAAGCACCCTCTTCAGTCCACTCTTCTGGTTTCCACGAGTTATTAATGGCGCGTCGTACCCGTTCAGGGTGCGGCATCATAATGGTCACTCGACCATCTGTAGAGGTCACACTGCCAATGCCATTGGGAGAACCATTAGGGTTGGCGGGATAGCCACTGGCAACGCTCAGGTCATTATTAAGATAACGTAAGCTGACAAGGCCACTGCTATCACAGGCAGCCATCGCACTATCACTGGCAAATTCTGCACGACCCTCGCCATGGGCAATGGCAACGGGCATATGTGAACCGGCCATACCGGATAACAACGCCGATGGTGTGTCACCAATTTGTACCAGACTAAAACGCGCTTCAAACTGCTCTGATTCATTGCGTACAAATCGTGGCCAATGATCAGCACCGGGAATTAATGATTTTAGATTCGACATCATCTGGCAACCATTACACACACCTAAGCTGAAGGTATCATCACGATGGAAGAAGCTTTCGAACTGGTCCCGCGCAAGGTTATTAAACAAAATCGTTTTTGCCCAACCTTCACCCGCACCCAAGACATCACCATAAGAAAAGCCACCGCAAGCTACAAGACCTTGCATATTTTGTAGGTTAACGCGGCCCGCAAGAATATCGCTCATATGCACGTCTACGGCTTCGAAACCTGCATCGGTAAACGCCGCTGCCATTTCTACATGACCATTAACACCTTGTTCACGTAAAATAGCGACTTTGGGGCGAATACCAGTGATGATACTAGTGGTGGTTCTCGTTTCAGCTCTAGTTTCAGTGCTGGCAGTAATAAAGCGCGCTGAAATGTCTTCTTGGGGATCAAAACTTAATGAAACACTGAGACCAGGATCATCTTGGGTAATTTTATCGAATTCTTGCTGCGCACAATCAGGGTTATCACGCAGTGACTGCATACGGAAGCTGGTTTCGCTCCACTTCGCTTGTAGCGCATCCCGTGGGCAGCTATATACCACAGCGCCGTTATGCGATAGACGAATCGTATCATCAGCATTCACCGAGCCTAATGAATGTACACACGCATCTAGACCTACCTTAGCAAGATGCTGCTTAACGGTCTCTACATCGGCACTATTCACTTGAATGACAGCACCTAACTCTTCATTAAAGAGCGCACTAATAACATCGTCACCTAGAACCGACAAATCAATATTGATACCGCAATGTCCAGCAAACGCCATTTCGCTTAAGGTGGTGAATAAGCCACCATCGCTACGGTCGTGATACGCCAATAATAAGTCACTTTCTAAGCACTGCTGTATGGCGTCGAAGAAACCGTTGAGCTGCTCAGGACTATCAACATCGGCCGCAATGTCGCCTAACTCGTTATAAACTTGCGTTAATATGGATGCTCCCAAACGTTGCTTGCCTGCGCCAAGGTCAATTAATAATAATTGGCTATCAGCATTTTGCTGTAGTGGTGATTTAAGCTGAGGCGTAATGGTTTTGCGTACATCCAGTACCGGCGCAAAAGCAGTAATGACTACCGACATCGGCGAGGTGATGGCCTTATCTTCATCCTTATCCTGCCACGCGGTACGCATAGACATAGAATCTTTACCCACCGGTATTGTCATGCCTAATGCAGGGCACAACTCCATACCGATGGCTTCTACTGTGCGATATAACTTTTCATCTTCACCTTGATGGCCTGCGGCACACATCCAATTGGCAGAGAGTTTAATATCTCGCAAGCTGTCAATACGGGTAGAGGCAATGTTGGTAATTGACTCACCAATCGCCATACGTCCTGAAGCAGGCGCATTAATCAGTGCCATTGGGGTACGTTCACCCATCGACATCGCTTCACCCGCATAGGTGTCGTAAGACGAGGTCGTCACAGCACAGTCAGCCACTGGCACCTGCCAAGGGCCTACAAATTGGTCACGCACTACCTGCCCTGTTACCGAGCGATCACCAATGGTGATTAAGAAAGATTTACTCGCGACTGACGGATGTTGTATCACCCGATCAATCGCGTCATTTAACACAATATCGCTAGTGTTAAATGCCGTAGTATCGGCATAACTTTTATCTGCTGTACGGTGCATTTTAGGGGCTTTACCAAACAACACGTTCATCGGTAAATCTACGGGTGTAGATGTCAATAGCGTGTCATTAACGCGTAAATGCTGTTCTGATGTCGATTCACCGACAACGGCATAAGGGCAACGTTCACGTTGGCAAATCGCTTCAAAGCGCGCAAGATTTTCTGGGTTCACCGCTAACACATAGCGCTCTTGTGATTCGTTACACCAGATAGCCAACGGGCTCATACCGGGTTCATCGTTAGGGACATTGCGTAATTCAAATACACCACCACAGCCGCCATCTTTAACCAGCTCTGGGAAAGCATTGGATAAACCCCCTGCGCCCACATCATGAATAAAGGCAACCGGGTTTTGATCGCCCGTTTCGGCAGTACTTAACTGCCAGCATTGGTCGATAACTTCTTGGCAACGACGCTCCATTTCTGGGTTTTGTCGCTGCACCGAGGCAAAATCTAAATCTTCTGACGATGAACCTGAATTCATTGAAGAGGCAGCGCCTCCGCCCAAGCCAATTAACATCGCTGGCCCACCTAGCACGATAAGTTTTGCACCGGCTGCAAAAGGTGGTTTGTCTACGTGTTCGGTTTTAATATTGCCGTAACCGCCCGCCAACATAATAGGTTTATGGTAACCCCGTCGCTCGCCACCAAAGTTTTCTTCAAAAGTACGGAAATAACCACAAATATTAGGACGGCCAAACTCGTTATTAAACGCTGCGCCACCAATCGGCCCTTCCAACATAATATCTAGCGCCGTCACAATACGTTCAGGTTTGCCGTAGTCCACTTCCCACGGTTGCTGAAAACCGGGGATTTGTAAGTTAGACACCGTAAAACCGGTCAGACCCACTTTAGGTTTAGAGCCGCGACCCACTGCACCTTCGTCACGAATCTCACCACCAGAACCGGTACCTGCACCGGCAAATGGCGCAATAGCCGTTGGGTGATTATGGGTTTCAACCTTCATCAATATATTAATAGGCTCTTGCTGATAGCCATACGCTTTGGTGTGCGCATTGGGGTAAAAGCGCCCTGCGGTTGCACCGCTAATCACTGCTGCATTATCGGAGTACGCCGACAACACATTATCGCCGCCTACCTCGTGGGTATGTTTAATCATTTTAAACAGAGACAAGTCTTGCTCTTCGCCGTCTAACGTCCAAGAAGCGTTAAAGATCTTATGCCGGCAATGCTCAGAATTGGCTTGAGCAAACATCATAAGTTCTACATCGACTGGATTACGCCCCAGTGCCCGAAAGCTGTCTACGAGGTAATCAATTTCATCATCGGCTAGGGCAAGCCCAAGCTCACGGTTTGCCTTGACCAAGGCTTCACGTCCGCCGACTAACACGTCGACTTCTGTTTGCTTTTCCGGTGAGTGATGGGAAAACAGACAGCTCGCCTCGGCCACATCAAATAACACCGTTTCGACCATGCGGTCATGTAAGCAGTTCGCTACTTGCTTATGCTGTTCCGCTGACAGCGCTACGCCGCTCACATAATAGGCAACGCCCCTTTCGATACGCTGAACCTGATCTAGTCCGGCATTATGTGCGATATCCGTTGATTTTGATGACCAAGGAGAAATCGTTCCGGGACGTGGGACCACAAGGAAAAGCGTTTTATCTTGGTCTATACTTCTATCGTTAATGCTTTCAGTGTTCTCTGCAGTATCAGTTGGACCGTATGTCAGCAGTTGCACTAGTACGTTATATTGGTTATCACCTAACTCGCCTGCCACGTTCACCAAATGAACATATCGGCCAAAAATACCGGTAATTTCTGGTGCTATCGTGCGCAGGTCATGGAGGATTTTTGCAATACGGAACGAAGAAAGCGCTGCAGCGCCCTGAAGAGTCAACATGGTGATTGGCGGCCTTTACGTAAGAGTCATGTATATGATATTTGATAAAACACTGGATTATGACGCGCAACACGTTTTTCAGAAAAATGACGAATGTGAATGGCACCAAGGTACAGGTTTCACAATATAATGTTGGCACATTTTACAGCGTAAAAAAACTGCCATTATACTGGATTTCACAGCAATCAGGTATACTAAATATTACACATAGCGAAAGATGCAAAACATTAATAGTAAGCTGACTAACAATGAGCTTAAGAGTCGCAATATGAATATCACCCGATCCACCATACATCCAGAAGCGCGTGAGATAAATAAGCTTATTCGCTTTATGGGCGGCTGTATTTTATGTGCACTACCGATATTACTCACCAGCAGTACGCCGCCAACACTGCTAGAAATCATCATTAAAAGTGGTGTACTGCCCGTTATTTCATCAAATGGCCCATCGACTTTTTATGAAGGGCCTCTGGGCAATACCGGATTTGAATACGACCTTGCCTACGACTTTGCTGATCAACTAGGGCTAGAACTGACTATTATTGATAAAGACAGCCCATCGAGCATAATAAAAGCAGTGCATGATGGAGAGGGTTTTTTTGCAGCTGCCGGCCTGTCAATTTACGGCAACAATAAAGAGGGAAACATTCGCTTTACTACATCTTACCTTCAGCCTACATTGCAAATTATCTATCAACGAAATATGCTCAAGCCAAAAACAATTGATGATCTATTAGATAGAGATATTGCCGTAGTCGCTAATAGCCCTCATGTGCTAGCACTTCAAAGACTGCGGCTACAGCACCCTGACCTACAATGGCGAGAAATACCCGATTCCAACACTTCGGATATGCTGGAGATGGTGCATACCGGTCGTGCAGAGATTACCTTGGTAGATACCACCACGTTTGTCACCAATAGCGTGCTATTTCCAAGGGCACGGGTTGCTTTTTTGCTCTCAGAAGAAAACAGTATTGCATGGCTGTTCCCCGACAATAACGACGACAGCCTATTTAAGGCCGCTAATCGCTATATTGAGCAAGCAATAGCCAGCGGGAAAATTGACTCTCTCAAAGAAAAATATTTCAGTAAGCCCACTGTAGATGAAAGTAATGCATTAGCCTTTGCTAAACGTATAGAAGAACGACTTCCCCAATGGGTGCCTTTTTTTAAAGATAGCAGTGAAGAGCACGGCCTAGAATGGTTATTTTTAGCGGCTATTAGCTATCAAGAATCTTTGTGGAATAAGGACGCAAAATCTTACACGGGTGTGCGCGGTCTGATGATGCTCACTAATCGCACCGCGAGAGGGTTGGGCATAGAAGATAGGACTGACCCACAACAAAGTATTGAAGGTGGCGCACGATATCTAGTCAAGGTCCGTGAGCGTATTCCTGACGGGGTTAAAGAGCCGGATAGAACGTGGATGGCACTGGCCGCTTATAATGTTGGCTTAGGCCATTTAGAAGATGCGCGGGTTATTACGCAACGCAAAGGCCTTGACCCCAATCAATGGAACGATGTTAAACAACATTTACCCTTATTGGCTAAACCACAATACTATCGAAAAACCCGCCATGGTTATGCTCGAGGTTGGGAGCCCGTTACTTATGTGAAGCGAATTCGTAACTATCATAATATTTTAATTTGGCATTACGAAAATTTACGTCGGCAAGAGGCCAACGATACCGTGACTGAAGAGCCAAAAAACACTATCGACAATATGTCGCAGTTATAACCGCCAAGATAATCACCTATTTCTGCTAACATATCTACTGGTGCTGGTAGCCGCAGCTAGAAAAAGCATTATATACTTTTTCTAGCTGCGTGTTCTTTTCTCTAATTTTTCTTGACGTCGACGGGCGAAAAAATGACTTATTATTTGTGAACACTCGGCTGCACATACCCCTCCAGCGTGGGCTACTTGATGATTTAAATAGGGTTGATCGAACTGTTGCATTTGGCTTATTACCGCGCCCGCTTTAGGTTCCGAGGCGCCATAGACCACACGCTGAATACGACTATGGATCATCGCACCCGCACACATACCGCAAGGTTCTAAAGTAACATACAGTGTCGAGCCGTTAAGACGATAATTATTAATGTTATTCGCCGCATCCCGTAGCGCTTGTATTTCAGCATGCGCAGTTGGGTCACAAGCACCAATCGCTTGATTACGTCCACGCCCTATAATTTCATTGTTTCTGACGACGACAGCACCCACTGGCACCTCATTATTGTCTGCTGCTTGCTGAGCCAACATAAGCGCTTGCCACATCCAATATTTGTCACTTTTTTTTTCGATTTGTAAGTTACTCTCCATTTGCATTATCTTTTTTTATATCCCCTACATATCGAAAGCGCGGTATTTTTACACCACTAATAACAACCATTTCGATAAACATATCGTAAGGACGTACCCATAAAGAATAATCACCGTACAAGCAGCGATAAACCACCACCCACTCTCGTGTTTCGGTGTGCCGGGCCACTTCCATCACTTCATATTCCTGGCCCTTGTAATGAAGGTACAAGCCCGCTAATAGTTTTTTATCTGACATATACAACCTAAAAATTCTGTTAAATACTATTGTTTAGAAAAATTATTAAATTGATTTCCACCGGGCTACGAACAGCCAAAAATTAAGACAAAGCATTACTCTTAACAATAGTTTGACCAATAGGCGCTAGTGAAATAACGGCTAATTTAACGTGCTGAATACCAAAAGGGATGCCTATAACCGTGACAAAGTACAGGACAGCCACGGTTAAGTGTCCTATCGCTAACCAAATTCCTGCCAGTAAAAACCAAATAACATTACCCAAAAAACCTAAAGCGCCGGCACCTAGATCTTCTGCCTTATTAATTTTTTTTCGGCTTGCGGATTCTTTTCCAAATGGCCAAAAAGTAAATAAGCCAATCACAAAACACGCTCTACTCCATGGGATACCGACAATAGTAATCAACGCCAAAGCACCCAACAAACACCACACTAGCCCCATAATAAAACCACCCAAAACAAACCACAAAATATTACCACATAAACCAAACATAATTGTCCTAGTTGTTATTTATCGACGCTATTTAAACTCAAGGGATTCGGTAAAAACAGTCATTTTTTAGAGACATTTTTAATGCTATTTTAGCTCAACACCCACATATAACCACTTACCTTTAATGCGCTTGAACACTGACTTTTCTTGATAATTTATTATTGCATTATCTTCATCAAGATAATCCGCCTTAAACTCGACATAGCCGTCATCTCCTTGTTGACGAGCATTCAAAATACACAATGATTGCCACTGCGTATCACGTTGCGACAACACCGCTGCATCTAATCCCTCGGTCATAGTAGGCAACCATGATCGCAGTAGGTAATCTCCGTAACCCCCTAGCGCATAAGCCGAAAACCGAGAACGCATGAGTTTTTCGGGTGTGGGGGCGAATTTCATGTAGTCTAAAAATGGCATGCAGCATTGATGAAAAAGCTTACCACTACCACAAACACACTCTGTCATTGCAAAACTCTCTTATTTAACCCAATAACGCAAGCAAGTGAAGCGCCTTGAACGACCCAGCAGTGCTGACTTTAATGAGTATTCCATCAATACTGAATTTTACCATAGGGAATACATACTATGCAGCACCCAACAAGTCTCGGAAGTTGACTTAGGGGAATTGTCTTTACTCATCGAAGTATTATAGAGACTATAGCGAACGCATTAGTCGAGCTGAAAAGGGGTTCCTGGCAGGTAACACTCATCGCTCCTGCGCAGAGAACGTCAGCGGAAGTCACATAGACACAAGCTAATAAATAGACGCAATATGCCGTCGCAGAAGACACTATCTAGACGCTGATATTGATTCTAGGTCTACGCTGTAACTCTCGCCGATCACTACTGGCTCGCATATCTAACGCTGGTTTAATATCTTTTGTGCGTCGATCATAACCACGTCGTTTACGGCGTTTTTGTTGTTTTTCATACACGTAGTCTTTTATATCTTCTGATGTATCTTTATTGGTTTCAGAGATAGCAACAGCGACTTCGTTACGCTTTGGGTATGTCGATTTAGGGGGATTTGCTGGGGGGATGAACGAACCGATATTCATACTATCGCCTCCTAACGAGTCGCCCGGCAATAAATGGGCAACAATAACCAAAAGGCTATTTATTTGTCACAAAACAGCCGCCTATTGAGTGTATCGGCTGCTTCGTGGTTTTCTTGACAGTTACTTAATAAGACATGGAATCTTTGCGAAATAAAATGAATGTCAATGCGATAGTGGCAAACCCTCTCCAATCAATTCTTACAGGACGTAAGACTTAACCGGTAAATCATTATCTATGCGGCCGTCAGTCAACAAACCACTTTCGATACCCTCAACAACAACCAATACTTAAGTCAATAATACAAATGACACTGTCATTTAGCCCTACGTGTGCAAACTGGCACAAATTAGCGCGATGGGCTGGTCTTTATCATTGTATGGCTAAGGGTGTAATAAAACTGTTAACGACTTTTTAAAGATAAGAATACTATTCCGCTGATACAACCACTGTGTGATGGCGCACGGGGCGAACCCCGGTTTGCTGCCATTTTTTTAGAGCGAATATCAATCAGTAGTCATTTACCCTCGATAAATAAGGCGTTAATTGTTGATACTGATATGTTGGTATCGTCGTTGTCGTTATCAATAGTCAAGCTATTCAAGGTAAACATCAGTAAAAATACTCATCGCCAATAAACAGAGCGCGAGTATAGCATTGTAACTATTGGTTAATCGGTCTTAACAATAATGAGGATAGGCACATATCTTCTTTACCCTCGACACCAATTGACATTGAGAGTTGCCTTGAGTGAGGGCTAAATGACGAAAAGATATGATCCCAAACACTAAAAATAGTCGCATAATTAGAATCCGTGTCATATCGCTTTGCATGATGGTGTACCCAGTGAATAGAGGGCGTCACAATGAACTTTGACAATCCATTTTCTAGTGCTGCAGGCAAGCGCATATTGGAATGATTAAAGACGGAAAAGACCACTATGAAAATTTCAAAAATAATGACACTTGCAAGTGGGATGCCCAACGCAATAATCACCACTGAACGCACGATGGCCGAAATAAATACTTCGCCAAAATGAAAACGTAATGCAGTGGTGGAATCTAAAAATTCATCTAAATGATGTACTTCATGAAATCGCCACAAAAAGGGTAACCTATGATTGACACGATGCCACCAATACAGAAAGCAATCTAAGAGTAATAAATCCATTAAAAAAAATGCTGGATGAGACATCCATTCTGGTCGCCATGTGGTAAACTGAAAACTGATAAATGCCGTAAGGGGAATAATAATGAGTGGCGATAACACCATATTAATCGCAGAAATACTTAGATTTTTAATCACCCGCCAGCGTCTTTTAGTCGACGATAAAAGCTCAGGATAATCGGCTGCACAGAAAACACGTTCGAGAAAAAAAACCAGCGCAAACCAGCTAACAACAACTATTATTTTATATGCAATTAAAAGTTCCATAAACTACTGCCCTACCTTCTGATTTGCTTTCTAGCCTGCACCTACATATTTAGTCATAACACAGATATGAACACACTGCTGTCCCGTTAAGTTCGGCTCAATTAGCTATAGGTTACTTCAATCATAACCAAGTGGTACCGGATACCGGATCGAACCCGGCATGACGAATACGATAAGTAAGCGACATGAAAATAAAAAAGAAACCCCGTCATTCCGGAAAGCGTTTTTTGCTTATCCGGAATCTAATGATTTCAATAGTTTACTGGATAACGGGTCAAGCCCAGCATAACGGCCCGGCATGACGAATACGATAAGTAAGCGACATGAAAATAAAAAAGAAACCCCGTCATTCCGGAAAGCGTTTTTTGCTTATCCGGAATCTAATGATTTCAATAGTTTACTGGATAACGGGTCAAGCCCAGCATAACGGCCCGGCATGACGAATACGATAAGTAAGCGACATGAAAATAAAAAAGAAACCCCGTCATTCCGGAAAGCGTTTTTTGCTTATCCGGAATCTAATGATTTCAATAGTTTACTGGATAACGGGTCAAGCCCGGCATGACGACATTACGCTAACGGGACAGTAGTGATATGAACACTACCATTTTTACTCGTAGAAAAGTCAGGCAAGAATATTAGATACTAGCATTTAGACACTACTGTTGATACCAGTTCAACTTTTTATGTAAACTCACCACTCCTCCAATAATCAGTAAGGTCGGCGCTTCTACTTTTTGTTGTTTAATTAATTCGGGTAAAGAGCTAATCGTTCCAACGATCACTTGTTGGTCGGGTGTGGTACCTTTTTCAATTAATGCTGCAGGTGTTTCAGGATCTCGCCCATGAGCGATCAACTGAGTACAAATAGGCTGTAAATTAACTAGGCCCATATAGAAAACAAGAGTTTGGGTTGAATCTAATAACGATGTCCAAGGTAGGTCGACATTACCTTCTTTAGTATGCCCCGTAATAAACCGAACTGATTGAGCATAATCACGATGCGTTAGTGGAATACCTGAATATGCGGCGCAACCGGATGCTGCGGTAATGCCCGGCACTACTTGAAAAGGAATATTGTTTGCTGCTAATAATTCGATCTCTTCACCGCCGCGACCAAAAATAAACGGGTCGCCACCTTTTAGGCGTAATACGCGTTTGCCTTCTTTTGCAAGATCAACCAGTCGTTGATTGATTTCTTGCTGGGGTACAGCATGATCACTGGTCTGCTTGCCGACATAAATACGCTCTGCGTCGCGGCGTACTAAATTCATCACTGCATCGCTGACTAAGCGATCATATAACACGACATCGGCTTGCTGCATTAAACGTAAGGCCTTAAAGGTCAGCAATTCAGGATCGCCGGGGCCACCGCCGACTAAATATACTTCGCCAGATAGTTCGGCATTGGGATTTGCATTAAGCAGCGAATCTATATCTTTTTTCGCCTCGTCTATTTTACCAAAAAACACTTTCTCCGCGATGCTGCTGCCGAATACTTTTTCCCAAAAGCGTAACCGCTTAACGTCTGATGGAATAGAGGTTTTCACTTTTTCACTACATTGACTAGCCACTTTAGCCAGCATGCCGTAAGCCGCTGGAAATATAACTTCTACTTTAGCACGCATTTGTCGCGCCAAAACAGGCGCTTCACCACCGCTGCTAATAGCGATCATAAGGGGTGAACGATCTATAATTTCAGGGATAGCAATACTACTTAATTCGGGGACATCAATAACATTAACCGGCAATCTTCTCGACTGTGATTCAGCTGACACTTGCTGATTAACGGATAGATCATCAGTAGCGCAAATAATCACTACTCCGCGATCTAGGTCTGAACTTTGATAGACTCGAAAAAAACATTTACCATCAGTTGCGACAACCATTGATTGCAATTCGTCAGTAATATAAGGCGCAACCACATAAAGCACAGCGCCAGCTTTCACTAATAAACGCGCATGTCGTGTTGCAATGCTACCGCCACCGATGATCAAACAATCCCGTTGGTGCATATCGAAAAAAAAAGGCATGTAATTCATAAAAACGCCATTAGGGTTATCGACTATAAAATTGTCTGCTGTTGTTAAGTACAAAAATGTTATGAAACAATATTAATGGAGTAAATTGGATAACTCGCTAGTGCCCGTCCATCAATGGCCCGTCGCGAGGGGAAACAAAAATGGTCATTCCTGTTGATGAATGGGTGCGATCAGATACAAGCGTTTGTTTTCTGAAAACAACACCTTCTAGTGAAGCAAAGACGACCGTTTTTTCCACAGCAGGGCCCTATTGATGGACGGCCACTAGCTAATAACATCCGTTCCCATATACGAACGCAATACCGTTGGCACGGTAATCGTACCGTCAGCTTGTTGATAGTTTTCCATGATAGCTAATAATGTTCGGCCGACAGCAAGACCTGAACCGTTCAACGTATGTAATAATTCGGTTTTACCTGTTTCCGAATTACGGAAACGAGCTTTCATGCGACGCGCCTGAAAATCACCAAAACTACTACAAGAGGAAATCTCACGGTATTTATTTTGTGACGGCACCCATACTTCGATGTCGTAGGTTTTTGCTGATGAAAAACCAATATCACCACCGCATAAAACCACTGTACGATAAGGCAATTCCAATTTGCGTAAGATCGCTTCAGCACTAGCGGTTAATTCTTCTAATGCTTGCATGGATTCAGCAGGCTTAACAAAATTCACCATCTCGACTTTTTCAAACTGATGCTGACGAATCATACCGCGTGTATCACGACCATGACTGCCCGCTTCGCTTCGGAAACAGGGCGTATGCGACACGAGCTTAATGGGTAACTCGGTGTCATCTTGCAATAATGCATCGCGCAGTAAATTAGTAATCGGCACTTCAGCCGTTGGAATTAAATAGAGTTCGCGCTCATCGCTGGTTTTAAATAAATCTTCTTCGAACTTCGGTAATTGACCTGTACCAAATAAGGAGTCACGGTTCACTAAAAACGGCACGTGTACTTCTTGGTAACCATGCTCAGTGATATGTACATCAACCATAAATTGGATCAATGCACGATGTAGGCGAGCAATACCACCCCGCATAACCGCAAAACGTGAGCCGGTGATTTTACTGCCGGCTGCGAAATCTAATGCGCTGTTTAGACCATTGCCACCGGTTCTTTTTGCTGTTAGCTGTGCACCCAAATCAACATGATCTTTAACGTCAAAATCGAACGTGCGTGGTGTTCCCCAACGGCGCACTTCTATATTATCGTCTTCGCTTTGACCTTCTGGAACATCATCAGCAGGCATATTGGGTACGGCAATCAAAATAGCTTCTAACTGCTCTTGTAGGCCTTTTAGCTCTTCGTCTGCTTGGTTAAGTTGAGATTTAAGATTTTCAATTTCTTTTAATAATGGTGCAATATCTTCGCCGGATGCTTTTGCTTTACCGATGTTTTTTGATTGACTATTGCGTTCTTGCTGCAGGGCTTCGGTTTTTATTTGGATCACCTTACGTTGGTCATCCAATGCTTTAATAGTGTCTACATCGAGTGTGAACCCGCGTTTTTCTAAGGCCTTCGCTACACGTTCTGGATCGCTGCGAAGAAGTTTAGGGTCTAACATAATATCAATTCCGTACTTAATTAAATAATTTTGTGGCAACAAAAATACTGGCACTAACGGCCAATATACACCCCATCAATGAGGCTATAGCATAACTTATAGCATAGTTTGTTTGCCCTTCCTGCCAAAGCAAAAAGGACTCTAATGCAAAAGTTGAATAGGTTGTAAACGCACCTAAAAAACCCACCATTAAAAAAGGCCGCCATTCGAGAGCGACCCATTGTTTCTCAATTAACAACACATAACATAAACCAATCAAAGCAGATCCCACAATATTTGTAGTAAGCGTTCCCCATGGAAACTGTTTCGCTTCCACGGGTATCAGATAATACGTTAATCCATAGCGCCCTACTGCGCCCAGTGCACCACCTAATGCGACGGCCAACCAAATCATGTGTATTACTCTGTTGTTTTATAACGTTGCTGAATACTGACTTTATCTAGTTCGCGTAAATAGTCGAGTTTTTCTTTAATTTTACCTTCTAAACCACGGGGCACCGGCGCGTAGTACGATTTATCGGCAATCGCTTCTGGGAAATAATTTTCACCGGCTGCATACGCGCCTTCTTCATTATGTGCGTAACGGTATTCTTCGCCGTAAGAAAGACCTTTCATGAGTGCTGTGGGCGCATTACGTAAATGCATCGGCACATCATAGTCGGGCATCGTTGCGATATCGGCTTTCGCTGTATTAAACGCATTATACACCGCATTACTCTTAGGTGCTGACGCTAAATACAGGACTGCCTGGGCAATCGCCAGCTCACCTTCAGGGCTACCTAGACGCTCCTGAGTGTCCCATGCGGCCAAACTAATGGTCAGTGCTCGAGGATCTGCATTACCAATATCTTCAATGGCCATACGTACCAATCGTCTTGCGACATATAAAGGATCACAACCGCCATCTACCATGCGCATACACCAGTACAATGCGGCATCTGGAGATGAACCACGCACAGATTTATGCAGTGCCGATATTTGTTCATAAAAAATATCACCGCCTTTATCAAAACGGCGTACATCACCCCCTAACACTTCGGTAATAACGTCGAGACTAATGGTATCTTCAGCTAAATCACTGGCTATTTCTAACAAATTTAATGCTCGCCGCGCATCGCCATTTGCGGCTGAGGCTAGTATCGCTATAGATTCATCATCGCAAGTTAAGGCACGCCGCCCTAAGCCGTTCTCCGAGTCTTGCAACGCACGATGTAATAACTGCGTGATATCAACGTCTTCTAAGCGGCGCAACACATACACACGGCAGCGTGATAATAAGGCGTTATTCAATTCAAACGAAGGGTTTTCGGTAGTGGCACCAATAAAGGTGATAATCCCACTTTCGACATATGGTAAAAAAGCATCTTGCTGCGCCTTGTTAAAACGGTGCACTTCATCAACAAACAACAAAGTTCTTCGTCCAGATGTTTGTTGCGTGAGCTGTGCCGTGGCCACGGCTTGACGAATATCTTTCACTCCGGCTAACACCGCCGACAGCGACACATATTCTGCATCAATTAAATTCGCCAACATGCGTGCTAATGAGGTTTTACCCACGCCCGGAGGCCCCCAAAAAATCATCGAGTGCAGCTGACCTTTGTCAATCGCTTCGCGGAGCGGTTTGCCTCCAGCCAACAGATGTTGCTGTCCAATATAATCTTGTATGGTTTGCGGCCGCAGTCGTGCCGCTAAAGGCATATGGGCTGCCGTCGCATCGGTCTGCTGATTGATCGCTGAAATCGGCACAGAATGGCCGAAAAGATCGTCTGTCATTTAATTACCAAGTATGACATCCGTCCCTTCGGGCGGTATAAATTGGAAGCGCTCATCAGCGATTACTTGATTATAAACGCCATTAATAAAAGTAAACGTGGTCGTCTGCCCTAGAGAATCGTGCAAGGTCATAGCACTCAATTGGTCAAATGAAAACGTCACTATCAATTGAGTAAATAATTCTTGCTGGCTTTTAGGGATAAGCACATATTCGTTTTCAGTCTTTTTGGTCACCGCATACGATTCACTCATCTTACTCACATCGCCGCTGAGTAACAAAGCGGGCGTTTGCGAAACGCGATCATCGTAAGGCTTCACCGTAACCTGCTCTAAATCTGAGTCGTAAAGCCAAATATTAGTAAGATCAGAGACTAACAGCTGTGGAAAAGGTTGTTTGGTTTCCCAGTAGAAATAGCCCGGGCGCTTTAGCGAAAACACCCCTGTAGATTCTTGTAACGCCTGCCCTTCGTCGTCAACGAGTGTTTGTTGAAAATCACCCGAAAAGGTTGTTAACATCACCAATTTCTCTGCAAGTTCATCAACGTCTGCGGCGTTTACACTGCCGACAACGCTAACGATTAAGGCAGTGCTCAGCGCGTACCGACAAAAGATATTACCTAACTGATTTATCGTCATCATTATTAACTTTTTCCTTTTAATTCGCATTATCGGCTTGGCGGCGGTGGTGCGATCACTTCTCGACTACCATTGTGCCCAGCTTCGGTAATGACTCCCGCTGCTTCCATCGTCTCAATTAAGCGGGCGGCGCGGTTATAACCTACCCGTAACTTACGTTGCACCGATGAAATAGATGCTTTGCGTGATTGAGTGACAAATTCCACGGCCTGGTCATAAAGCACGTCGCTCTCGTCGTCGCCATCTTCGCTATCCGAGGCTAAACCCGGTACAGGAATAGCATTGGCACTTTCATCTACGATACCTTCTATATAATCCGGTGCTCCACGGCGTTTCCAGTCTCTAACGACTTTGTGTACCTCATGATCATCCACAAATGCACCATGTACACGAATAGGCATGCTGGTACCCGGTGGCAAATACAACATATCCCCGTGTCCTAACAGCTGCTCCGCGCCGCCTTGATCTAAGATTGTGCGTGAGTCTATCTTTGATGACACTTGGAACGCAATACGTGTAGGTACGTTCGCTTTAATCAAACCGGTAATGACATCGACAGATGGACGCTGAGTGGCCAGTAATAAGTGAATACCCGCGGCACGTGCTTTTTGGGCAATACGTGCGATCAATTGTTCCACTTTTTTACCGACAATCATCATCATGTCGGCAAATTCATCAATCACCACCACTATCGCAGGCAAAGTATCTAAACTAGGGGCTGTGGCGACATCTTCACCTGCAATAAATTCTTCTTCTGGTCGCCATAAAGGATCGGGAATAGGTTCACCACGCTTATTTGCATCTTCGACCTTACGATTATAACCAGCAAGATTACGCACACCCATCGAAGCCATTAGCTTATAGCGACGCTCCATCTCACCCACACACCAACGCAAACCGTTAGATGCGTCTTTCATATCGGTAATCACTGGAGTCAGTAGATGGGGAATGCCCTCATAAACCGAAAGCTCCAGCATTTTCGGGTCGACCAGAATCAGCCTTACGTCTCTGGGTGTTGACTTGTACAATAAGCTCAGCAGCATCACATTAATACCAACGGACTTACCCGAACCAGTAGTCCCGGCGACCAATAAATGGGGCATTTTTGCTAGATCGGCCACTATCGGCTCACCCGAAATATCATTACCCAGTGCTAAGGTTAGAGGTGATTTAGAGTCTTCATAAACAGAGGATGAGAGTACTTGTGTCAAGCGCACCATTTCACGATGCTCATTGGGAATTTCAATACCCACTACCGACTTACCCGGTATGACCTCTACTACACGCACGCTGACTACCGCCATTGACCGCGCTAAATCCTTAGCTAGATTGGTAATGCGGCTAGCTTTAACACCCGCCGCAGGCTGTAATTCAAAGCGTGTGATGACCGGGCCAGGCAGAACTGACACCACCTCTACCACGACACCAAAATCTTGTAATTTCAATTCAAGTAATCGCGACATTGCCTCTAAAGATTTTTCTGAAAAGCCTTTTGCATGGGGTGGGTCAGCCGGATCAAGTAACCCTAGCGGCGGCAATTCACCCACAACAGACTCATCAAATAAATTCGTTTGCTTCTCTTTCTCGACCCGAAGGCTTGGGGCCGGTTTTCGGACAGGTATTTCGATTGTCGGCGGGATGCGATCTTTCATTTTCATCGCTTGCCTTAACATAGAATCTTGGCGTAGCTTAACCGATGCTTTTACCTGTTGATCTTGTTGCTTATTCTTTACATAACGTGCCAACCACTGGCGTATCAACAGATGAATTTTGGCACTACCAAGCAATGTGATTCGCCCAATACTATCTGCCAACTTTACCCAAGACAGTTCGGTATAAATGGTCATTCCTAGCAAGCCCATGGCTAGAAATAATAATGTCGCCCCAACAAAGCCCAATGCCCCCTCTACCGTTTTAGCTAAGTGAAGCCCCAAGAAACCACCACTAGAAAATGGCAGTATACTTTCTTGCCCTGATGCTTGGATGGCAACCAGCCCGGTGCTCGCGCCAATCACCAAAAAAAAGCCTACCGTTCGTAGTGTAAATAACAGAGAATCAATGGATACATTAGAATGGCGCTGCTTAAACGAGCACCACAAACCATAGGCAATCATCAGAGGAAGAAGATAAGCTATGTAGCCCAAGAAAGAGAGAGAACGATCCGCTAACCATGCCCCCGTCGGTCCAAGATAGTTTTGCGCCACGCTGTTAGTACCTGTACTCGACCATCCATAAGGATCAGCGGCAGAGTAACTCATCAACGCCAGTAATAGGTAGACACATAGTAATAACCAACCTATCAACGCGCCCTCTTTTACGATACGTATAATTAATCGTTGGGCTGATGATGGATCACTATTTTTATCGCTATTTTGGGTGCTTGATTTCAAGATATCTCCAAACAAATTAAGATGTGGCGTCGTGCAATGATTTGATAAAATCAACTACAAGTCACTGACTCGCCGTGATATTATGGGAACCATTGTAATCGCTACAATTTTTTTTACTAGCGTATTCATTTCTTAAAAAAATCTTCCTGTGATAAAAGCAACAACCTATGGCAGCATTGGCAGTCAACGCTTCCTGTTTAGCCCCGCTCTTGGGCCTTCACTATGAAGTCAGCGACATGTATAAAACGTATAATTTTCAACATCCATCATCTTCTTAAGTGGTCATTACCGCAGGGGCAACAATGAACGTTAACCAACATCACCGTTTAATTATTTTGGGGTCTGGACCCGCTGGCTACACCGCGGCTATTTATGCGGCAAGGGCCAACCTTAATCCTGTCGTTATAACGGGTATGCAGCAAGGTGGTCAATTAACCACGACAACAGATGTCGAAAACTGGCCCGGCGGCACACATGACCTTCAGGGTCCAGACTTAATGGTACAGATGCAACAACATGCTGAACGCTTTGATACTCAAATCATTTTTGATCACATCAATGAAGTGGATCTAAAGCGACGACCTTTCGTATTAAAAGGCAACGAGACTTATACCTGTGATGCACTCATTATTTCTACCGGTGCATCAGCACAGTATCTTGGGCTCGAATCAGAAAAAGCCTTTATGGGCAGAGGCGTGAGTGCTTGCGCAACCTGCGATGGATTCTTTTACAAAGACCAAAAAGTAGCGGTTATAGGTGGCGGCAATACAGCAGTAGAGGAGGCTCTATACCTTTCTAACATTTGCAAGGAAGTCGTTCTTGTTCACCGTCGCGATACCTTACGGGCAGAGAAGATACTACAAGACAAATTATTCGATAGAGAGAAAAATGGTAATATTACTATCAAATGGAATCAGACCTTAGACGAAGTACTAGGCGATCAGTCAGGCGTTAATGGTATGCGAATAAAAAGTATGCTTGATGATTCGGCAACCGAGATTGACTTGCAAGGCGTATTTATCGCTATTGGCCACAAACCTAATACGGATATTTTTGCTGATCAGCTAACGATGAAAGATGGTTACATTGTGGTTAAGAGTGGCTTAAATGGTAATGCTACGCAAACCAGTATCGAAGGTGTTTATGCTTCGGGAGATGTGGCTGACCACGTTTACCGTCAAGCAATCACCTCTTCTGGCTCAGGTTGTATGGCCGCGCTGGATGCGGAAAAGTACTTAGACCAGTAGATAAAATAGCTGGATAACGATATAGCAATATCGTTATCCAGCTATTTTATGAGCATTTTGAGTTTATTGCATCTTGCTCGATGCAACTTCTTTCATTATCTCGTTTTTCTTAATTCATATAATACTTTAGGTATGGACAAGGCATTGCTTGAGTAACGCCAAAACAATCGCTCGGGATCTTGCAACATTCGATAAAACCACTCTAGATGTAAACACTGCATCCATTGCGGCGCTCTCGACTCAACACCCACTATAAAATTAATTGACGCTCCTATACATAAAGCGACACCTTTTTTCATTCCTGATTGGAGTAGACGATAAGCAAGAACTTCTTGTCTTGGCGAGCCCAACGCTAAAAAAAGGTAATCTGCGGCAGCAGCATTTATTTTTTTTACAAGTGCATTGACCTCATCGGGCTTATCAATAAAGCCCATACTAGGGTTTATATGCTGAATGGTCAGCGATGAGTAATGATTCTTTAATACATGAACTTCTTTATTGTCACAACCAACAACTAATATAGTATCTGTACTTTTCAACTTTTGATCAAATAGAAATTGCGTAAGATCACTACCGGGCACTACATTCTTAACCGGCTTATTGATTAAGGCTAATAGCTTCGACAAAATACGACTATCACATAAAGTTAACGCTGCATTATCGTAAATTGGCTTAAGTATTTGTGATGTGTTGTGTGAACACAGACGAGATAGATGATCCACGTTAGGTGTCACCACATAAGAAAAATAAGGCTGTTCAGATAACCATTGGATATTATCTGCCGACTCGGCTAACGGTACATCATCAAACTCCACTAACCCTGTACACACTTTTCGTTGAGGCATGAGTAATCACATAACTGTAATAATAGATAAAGGCAATCAGTTTACCAAAAAGGTAGGTAGTTAACACTGTCTACCTTTCATATAAGCTCTATTAAATATAAATTTATTTCTGTTACTTATTCACCAACCGCATTGCATGCATCATACTCGGGTATAATGTCAACGCGTAAAAAGTAAGCTTAATGATTAAGTCTTTACTAACGCCTGACTTTAGGAAAACAGCAACAGGAGGTAAGAAAATAGCCCATATAATCTAAGCGATTTCATTCATAATATT
Source organism: Candidatus Endobugula sp. (assembly GCA_047636495.1). Taxonomy (GTDB): domain Bacteria; phylum Pseudomonadota; class Gammaproteobacteria; order Pseudomonadales; family Cellvibrionaceae; genus Endobugula. The sequence goes on from JBLILH010000028.1 coordinate 26,981, forward strand.
CCCCCAAAATAGATTGCAAGTAGTATTATGTATAGTTTTTAGTGCACTGCTGTCAAGTTAACGTTATAAACATGAATCAACACCTAACCCATCTCTTGCGCCAAGCCTACATCATGAAGGCCTCATTGACATTGACTTCCTGAGCTGCAAAAAAATATTAACGGGACAGCAGTGTTTTTAGTGCTTAAAAAAGCGATTCCAGCTTCACTCATTTTGTAACGATTTTTTATATATTGTATAGATACAGGCCACCACTATGATAGCCACTACCTCAAATGTAAGCTCGTACAACATAAGCGACTGAGAAAAACCATCTATTAATAGCCCTAAAAAACGAGGTAGTGCGAAGCTCAACAAAATAACCCACAACGAGAATAGAATCGGCCGCTGATCAACACAGCGATAAGCAAAGTACATTAATAAGCCACCCACACCCATACACAAACCCGCCAGCACCCGAATAGTCGTTTTTGCCTCTAGCTGCTCATAAACGAAACCGTAATAGCTAGCGACTGCGTCGGGGTAGAAACAACCGACCACACCGCAGGCCAGTAAAATAAAACCGCCAATAATATTGGTTGATTTAGCGAGTTGCATTATGATACTCCTCTTTTTCGCCCACATAGTGTGAGCATTCTTGTATTAGGCCGTTAGTGTATATGTTGCAACTTCCATGGTTAAACCCACATGTGCCTCGCTTTCCTGATACGGCATCGGCATTAACCTCACCTAATGGCTTACTAGCAGCCGGCGGAAAATTATCGCCCTCTTGGTTATTAACTGCTTATTCGCAAGGTATTTTCCCTTGGTTCAGTGACGGCGAGCCTATTTTATGGTGGTCACCCTCGCCTCGCACCTTTATTCACATTGATCAGTTACATATTAGTCGTAGCTTACGCAAGACCATTAAAAAAAACCCTTTTACCATCACCTTTGACACAGCATTTGAATCCGTAATGGAAGCCTGTGCAGAACCTCGCACAAATGATGCGGAGGCCGGCACCTGGATTAGCCAAGACATCATTGACGCTTATTCTGAACTGCATCAGCTAGGTCACGCTCACTCGATAGAAGTATGGGACGGTGATGTGTTAGCGGGTGGCCTTTACGGTATATCCTTAGGACGAATGTTCTTTGGTGAATCTATGTTCAGTCACCGCACTAACGGTTCAAAAATCGCGCTATTTCATCTGGTAGAACAACTCAAAAAATGGCACTATATAGGTGTTGACTGCCAAGTACATAACGATCATCTCGCTTCCTTGGGTGCTGTCGAGATAGACCGAAATGAGTTTGAAATACTTATTCAGCAACATGTCCACGATGTAAATTGCCACTGGCAAGCTACATCCATCACTACCGACAGTAAGTAGAGACGTTTAATCAATCACAACTCGGGCAATCAAAGATAATGAGTAAACGAGAAAACACCATTGATGCGATAGAAGAGATTACCGATCTAGAGTCGCTTCAGTTTTTTCAAACCCAGCCACATGCTTGTAGTTATCTCGAAGGCGAAACGGCGTCAACCATTTTTCTTAACCCTAAACAGTCAATTAATCGTGCTTTATATTCCGAGCTATCCGAATACGGGTTTCGTCGTAGCGGGACACATATTTACAAACCGCTATGTGAAAACTGTAATGCTTGTGTACCCATGCGCATCCCGGTGGATCTCTTTGCCCCCAGCCGCAGCCAAAAACGCACATGGAAACGCAATCAGGATCTAAGCGTACGTCGCATTAACTCTATCGATACTACTGAGCAGTATGCACTTTACGATCAATATATCCGTACCCGTCACCAAGATGGTGACATGTTCCCCCCTTCTGAATCACAGTTTCAAAGCTTTCTTGGCTCTTCTTGGCATTGCGCTTATTACTATGAGTTTCGTTGTGATGGGCAGCTGATTGCAACGGCCGTAGTTGATATTATGGATAATGGCCTATCAGCCGTATACACTTATTTTGACCCTGTAGAAGATAAGCGTAGCTTAGGTAGCCATGTTATTTTATATCTTATCGAAGAAGCTAAAAAACTCAAACTCCCCAGCGTGTACTTAGGGTACTGGATTAAAAACTCCTCAAAAATGAATTACAAGTCAGCCTATCGACCACTGGAAATTCAATCGGGTAACCAGTGGATTTTAGTCAGTTGACCACTGGCTATTGTCCAACTAGCGGCTAACTAGCTGAAACAAAAATCGTCTACAGCAATAAAAACTGGTTTTTATTAGAAAACTCCTCTTTAATTGACCTATTGGCTTGGCTATTGCTGGAATTTCAGGCAAAATGCAGCCCATTATTGACTCTATTACTCCCCCCTGCTTAGGATACATCTTGGAATGGCAAAAGAAGAAAATATCGAACTTGAAGGCGAAGTGATCGACACTCTGCCAAACACCACTTTCCGTGTGAAGTTAGAAAATGGTCACGTCGTAAATGCACATATTTCTGGAAAAATGCGTAAAAACTACATCCGTATTTTGACTGGCGATAAAGTGAAAGTAGAAATGACGCCCTACGATTTATCGAAAGGCCGTATTACTTTCCGCGCTAGATAAGTGAATTGATTAGGCATAAAAAAAGAGGCTAACAGCCTCTTTTTTTATGCCTAATCAATCTCTTCAATTAAATGAGTAGTCCACACAACACATTATGGCACTACTCTGTCTATTATCTACACGGCTTCTAGCTCGCTAGCCAATTCAAAGTGAATATCATCATTCTCGACAGTGACAGTAACATCACCCCCGTTGCTTAACTCGCCAAACAAAACCAGTTCAGCTAGCGGTTTTTTCAGTTTTTCTTGAATCAACCTTGCCATAGGACGAGCACCCATTTTTTCATCGTAACCGTTATCTGCCAACCAATCTCGTGCTTCATCTGTCACATTGAGGTGAACGCGTTTTTCATCCAACTGTGTTTGTAGCTGCACCAAAAATTTATCGACGACGGTCTTAATCACATCTTTTGATAGTGATGAGAACTGAATGATAGAGTCTAAACGGTTACGAAATTCAGGCGTAAACACTTTTTTCAGTGCTTCTTTGCCATCGCTACTGTGATCTTGATGACTGAACCCTATCGATGCACGACTCATTTCTTCCGCACCAGCATTGGTTGTCATAATCAGCACCACATTACGAAAATCGGCCTTACGCCCGTTATTGTCCGTTAACGTGCCATGATCCATCACTTGTAACAATAAGTTGAATACCTCTGGATGCGCTTTTTCGATTTCATCAAGTAAGATGACGCAGTATGGGTTTTTAGTAACCGCTTCAGTTAACAAGCCTCCCTGATCAAAACCGACGTAACCTGGGGGGGCGCCAATTAAACGAGACACCGTGTGACGCTCCATGTACTCTGACATATCAAAGCGAAGGAGTTCAACGCCCATCGCTTCCGCTAATTGACGACACAGCTCAGTTTTACCGACCCCTGTAGGGCCTGAAAAAAGGAATGAACCGATTGGCTTTTCTTCTGCCCCCAATCCCGCACGCGCTAGTTTAATCGACGTCGTTAAGGCATCAATACCCTCATCTTGACCAAATACCGTCATTTTCAAATTATCATCTAACTTACGCAGCTGATCTTTGTCACTACTGGAAATAGTTTTAGCGGGAATACGAGCGATTTTAGCCACGATATTTTCAATATCTTGAACACCTAATTGTTTTTTGCGCTTATTCGCCGGTTGTAGCTGCTGGAACGCACCCGCTTCATCAATCACATCAATGGCTTTATCTGGCATAAAACGATCATTAATGTAACGACCCGCTAATTCTGCTGCCGAACGTAATGCTCTGTCAGTATATTTTACGTGATGATGCTCTTCAAAACGCGATTTCAGACCTTTCAGGATTTTATACGTGTCATCTACAGATGGCTCATTGACGTCGACTTTTTGAAAACGTCGAGACAACGCTCGATCTTTATCAAAAATACCACGATATTCTTGAAAAGTAGTTGAGCCAATGCAGCGCATTTCACCGGAAGACAATAAAGGCTTTAATAGATTCGAAGCATCCATTACCCCACCAGAGGTTGCACCTGCACCGATTATGGTATGAATTTCATCAATAAACAAAATTGAATCTTTACGCGTTTTTAGTTCCGCTAGAAGCGCTTTTAAGCGTTTTTCAAAATCACCTCGGTATTTAGTGCCTGCTAACAATGAGCCCATATCGAGCGAATAAACCACACTATTCGCTAGCACATCTGGCACTTCTCCATCAACTATTTTCTTCGCCAAGCCTTCTGCGATGGCCGTTTTCCCCACACCCGACTCTCCCACTAACAGTGGATTATTTTTACGCCGACGAGATAATATTTGGCCTACCCGTTCAAGCTCACTGTCACGCCCAATGAGGGGATCCACCTTACCTTGCAATGCCAATTCATTAAGGTTGGTGGCGTAACTTTCTAGCGGATCTGTACCCCCTGCTGCTACGCCTTCTACATTTTCTGCGACGTTAGCTTGATCACCTTCATCACTTTGAGTAGTACTGCTGTCGCCTACTTTTGAAATACCGTGGGTAATGTAATTGACCACGTCAATCCGCGCGACGCTTTGTACTTTTAGGAAGTATACGGCTTGGCTTTCTTGCTCACTAAATAGCGCAACCAATACATTAGCACCTGAAACTTCTTGCTTCCCTGATGACTGCACATGGAAGACCGCACGTTGCAATACTCGCTGAAAACCTAATGTAGGCTGTGTTTCTCGCTCGCTTTCGCTCACACTAAATAATGGTGTAGTGGAATCGACGAAATCAATTAATTCTTTGCGCAGATCTTCTACATTAGTACCACATGCTTTTAGCACTGACGATGCTGAGTCGTTATCTAACAGTGCCAGTAATAAATGCTCGACCGTCATAAACTCATGACGCTTTGATCTTGCATGAGTAAAGGCATTGTTTAACGTTTGCTCTAACTCTTTACTTAACATAATTTATCCTCGACATTTACTAGAATCATTCATCTTCCATTGCATCTATTTCACAGAGTAATGGATGCTCGTTGTCCTTTGCACTTCGGTTTACCTGTGCTGCTTTTGTCTCTGCTATATCCTTAGTGTAGACACCACAGACAGCTTTGCCTTCTGTGTGAACTTGCAACATCACCTTGGTCGCCTGTTCTCTGCTCATACTAAAAAAACTCTCTAATGCGTAAACGACGAACTCCATTGGCGTATAATCATCGTTTAACATCAACACTCTGTACATGGGCGGTTTTTTTAATACTGGTTTAGCTTCCTGAACGAGTAAGTTATCTCCGTAATCGTGCTGGTTATCACCATCATCTTTATTTAATCTTAGTTGATGATTAGAAATAACACCTGAATTAAATTGCAATAAAACCATTTTTTTCTATTCTGCCCATATGTTGTCAGTGAGGCTATACGCAGCATTATACCTTAGCGGATGAACAAAAATTTGACATTCCGGCTAGCTTTGCGTATAAATTAGTTGTTAGCTTGTTTTTTGAACAAGTTTAACGACAAAACGATCAATAATAATAACACGTAAACGCTTGTTCTAATCGGTGTATTTACACTGATTAGAACAAAGAGCAAAAGGAAAGTCACCATGGCGACAGGCATTGTAAAGTGGTTCAACAACGCAAAAGGTTTCGGTTTTATTTTACCGGATGACGGTGGAGAAGATCTTTTTGCTCACTTCAGCTCCATAGACATGGAAGGCTACAAAACGCTAAAAGCAGGACAAGCAGTACTTTTCGATACTGCTGGGGGAGATAAGGGATCACATGCTACCAACATTACTTTTAATGATAGCGCTGAAAGTAGTATTAGCGTTGATGAAGAGAGTAACAACCAAGTAAACGTGGTCGATTCCGATCAGGGCCATCTAGAAATTGCATGATCCCATTGTGGTTGCGCTTTGGTTAACATCGAACCGCTAGCACCTTAGGCCATAGCCGAAATAAGGTACGCTTTAATGTCATGTATCGCTCAACTGTTTACTACCAAGATTTTCTTCACAACTTACTGTAGAGCTATTTTATAGCCGTCTCGTTAATACTTGTGTTACCCACTGTCCATTTCTATACTGGCGTTTCAACTATTCACTTCTTAGCTATCCACTTTCGAGCTCTTACTGCACTGAACTTGTCATAGGATACTCTGTTAGCTCATCATTTGATTAACGCTTCTCAAAAGTCACGTTAATCAGCGAGCAATAAAAAACCACAACCATGAACGTCCTAATGGAACATGCATTGCTATGGCTTTTACAAAATTCCAGTTTTAGCGCGTTTGCGGCCAGAAACTTTTGTCTCGTTTAACGCTTATAACGCATCTATAATGTTATTAAACAGCTCGCTCGGACGCATAGCTTGAGATAATAGCTCAACGTTTGGTTGATAGTAGCCACCGATGTCAATCGGCTGACCTTGTGCGCTATTGAGCTGTTCAACAATAACAGTCTCATTATCCGAAAGTCGTTTTGCGATAGGCGTAAAATGTCTTTGCAACTCGACATTACCTGACTGTTCTGCCAGCGCTTGCGCCCAATACATTGCCAGGTAAAAATGACTGCCACGGTTATCTAGCTCACCCACTTTACGCGATGGCGATCTATCTTCCAATAAGAATTTACCGGTTGCTGAATCCAATGTTTCCCCCAACACTTTAGCTTTCTCGTTATCAAAAACATTGTCCACATGCTCTAAAGATACTGACAACGCTAAAAACTCACCTAACGAATCCCACCGTAGGTGCCCTTCTTCGACAAATTGCTGAACATGCTTAGGGGCTGAACCGCCCGCACCCGTTTCAAACAATCCACCCCCATTCATTAGCGGAACAATAGACAACATTTTAGCGCTTGTGCCGACTTCTAAAATTGGAAATAAGTCTGTTAAATAATCACGCAACACATTGCCCGTCACTGAAATAGTATCTTGTCCATTACGAATACGATGCAAGGAAAATAACGTCGCGTCTAACGGAGCAAGAATACGAATATCTAAACCATCAGTATCATGCTGCTGTAGATATAGCTCTACCTTCTTAATCAATTGTGCATCGTGAGCGCGTTTACTATCCAGCCAAAATATAGCGGGGTTGCCAGTCGCTCGGGCACGATTGACCGCTAATTTCACCCAATCTTGTATGGGAGCATCTTTGACTTGGCACATGCGCCAGATATCACCCTCGGCTACGCCATGCTGCATTAACGTATCACCACGATCGCTAACCACACGCACCATGCCATTGGCTGTCATTTGAAAAGTTTTATCGTGCGAACCGTACTCTTCTGCTTTTTGTGCCATTAAGCCTACATTGGAAACACTACCCATAGTGGTTGGATCAAATGCACCATACTGCTTACAATCATCAATAGTGGCCTGATAAACACCCGCGTAACAGCGGTCTGGAATGACCGCCTTAGTATCTTTTAGTTGTCCATCAGCACCCCACATACATCCAGAAGACCGGATCGCTGCGGGCATGGATGCATCAATAATGACATCGCTTGGCACATGAAGGTTGGTAATACCTTTGTCGGAATTAACCATCGCTAATTCTGGGCGGCTGGCATAACACGCTTGGATTGCACTCTCGATTTTTTCACGCTGCGCTTCAGGCAAGTGAGCAATTTTTGCATATACATCACCCAAGCCATTATTCGTATCCACACCAAGCTCATCAAATAGACTATTATATTGCTCAAACACGTCTTTAAAGTAAACCCGCACCGCCAAACCGAACATAATCGGATCTGACACTTTCATCATAGTCGCTTTTAAGTGGAGCGACAGTAGCACCCCTTCATCTTTGGCTTCGTCAATCGCTTTCGCTAAAAATGTTTTGAGCGCCGACTGGCTCATTACAGCAGAGTCTATAATCTCACCCGCAAGCAAAGACACACGATCTTTAAGTAAGGTGACGGCACCATCGTTACCTACATGCTCAATTTTTACACTGCCCACTGCGGTAATTGTCGTCGATTGTTCGCTACCAAAAAAGTCACCGCCGGTCATACTCGCTACGTGAGTTTTAGAATCTGCAGACCAGGCGCCCATTGAATGGGGGTTATTGCGAGCATATTCTTTTACCGATGCAGGTGCACGTCGATCAGAGTTACCCTCACGCAAAACAGGGTTTACCGCACTACCTTTGATTTTATCGTAACGACCTTGCACGCTTTTTTCTTCGTCGGTACTAGGCTCTTCTGGATACTCTGGCAACGCGTAACCATGAGACTGCAATTCTTTAATCGCCGCCATTAACTGTGGGACTGATGCACTCACATTCGGGAGCTTAATAATGTTGGCTGCTGATGTTTTCGCTAAGTCACCTAGTTCTGACAAAGCATCCGCTACCTTTTGGTTTTCTTCTAGATATTCAGGAAACACTGACAAAATCCGCGCGGCTAACGAGATATCACGCGTTTCTACATCTACACCCGCCACTTTGGTGTAGGCTTTTACCACAGGTAAAAAAGAATACGTGGCTAGAGCTGGCGCTTCATCGGTATGAGTGTAAATGATCGTGGGGCGTTGGGTAGACATTGAGTGATTCCCTCTATTATTAATGGATATATGCGAGCCAAAAACGAGTAATGGATGGCGAAAATGATACAACGGTAGCGTACTTTAACCTATGACCTTTACAGACAATCTCAATCTATAAATTTTTTACAAACTTCCTTTACAAAATCCCGTCAGAAAACAGTGTAGTGTATGTGTATGTATTACAAATAACACACCACCTTTTGCACAAAGATTTAAGCTGGTGATATTATCACAGAAGATTATTTAAAAGAGTGATAGCATACATCCATCATCTGAATAACTTGACTTAAACCGTATTGATAGCCGATAACTGATAATGTAGTCTCAACATACCCATGCCCACACTCATTTTATTTAACAAACCGTTTAAGGTGCTCTCTCAGTTTTCACCCGAAAAGCCCCAAGGTGAGCTGCGTCAGTTTGAAAGCGCTCAAGATGATCCCGTTCCCCCCCTAGATAAAAAAACAGCTAAAGAAACATTAGCCCGTTTCATAAAGCAAAAGAGCGTCTACCCTGCGGGGAGACTTGATTACGATTCAGAAGGGTTGATATTGCTCACTGACGATGGCGCACTACAGCATCATATTGCACATCCCGATCATAAGCAGCCCAAAACTTATTGGGTGCAGGTGGAAGGTGGACCAAGTTTGCAAGCCATTGAACAGCTTCGCCATGGCGTCACCTTAAAAGATGGAGTCACTCAGCCTGCGTTAGTCGAGTATATACCAGAGCCTACGTTATGGCAGAGAACCCCTCCAGTTCGCTTTCGTCAGTCAATCCCCACTCACTGGTTATCTATTACCATTAGCGAAGGCCGCAATCGGCAAGTACGAAGAATGACCGCTGCAGTAGGGTTACCCACTCTACGGCTTATTCGCACACGCATTGGCGATTGGCAGCTTGACGGATTATTGCCTGGTGAATATAAAACTTTCACCGTACCGCCTATGCCACTTTCTAAAGCCCAATCAAATCGCACTCCAGTAGACAGGCAGTGTAAACGCTCTTACTCCCAACAGTCCCGTAAGCCGGTGACGGCAAGCACACGTAAAAAACCTACTGAATAAGCAATAAAGAGAGTCCGCATGGATCACCGCTGGAAACCTAACGTTACCGTCGCCACGGTTGTTGAACGCACCAATCAACAACACGAGCAAGAGTACTTGATCGTACATGAGGTGCGTGAAGGTAAAAAAGTTTACAACCAACCTGCAGGACATTTAGATGAAGGTGAGAGTTTAGCCGATGCCGCTATTCGTGAAACCCGTGAAGAAACCGGATGGGATGTTACTCTGACTCACATTGTCGGTATCTACCGATTCATTGGCGCAAATGGTACTACCTATATGCGCCATGTCTTTGCCGCCACCCCCATTGAATATAACCCCGACCAAGCACTCGACGACGGCATTATCGAAGCCGTATGGATGACATACGAACAAATACTCAACAACACCAACGCAACACGAAGCGATATGGTGAAAAGCGCATTAAATGATTTTCGTAAAGGCAAGGCTTATCCGCTAGGCTTACTTAATGAACCTGAGGCATGACCACCTATTGCCAACAAACAAGTGAGTTGAAACTAACTATGTCGTAACTTCATTGCCGCTCTACTGATGCCGCATAAGCCCTGGAAGTTTAATTTACTGACAAACGAAAACCAGCTTAGTCGCTAGCGTTTCAGATATTAAACACAAAAACGCTGTAAAAGACGCGTTTTACTCAGAATGACTTGACATGGTGTCTGTCGTGTTGAGACAAGCTGTTTAGCGCAATATCTCAGAATTAAAGCGAGCGTGTAGAATAGGGAAAGCAAAATGGAAGTGGTCAATGGCTTTACCGCTTTTTGTCTGGCCTTCAGTGTTAACGTTCAACTGAATTTACTTAGCGTGAATTCGATCGAAATAATATTTCGGCGCAAGAAGGGTTATTCTTAATTGGATGGTGTTTATGAAAATGCCTATTGATGGACAGGCGTTCACTAGAAAACGTTACATTAATTTCAAAATATGTGGGTTTTATCTGTCTGGGGCTGCACGTTACGTAAGACTTCACCCTATGGTTCCTATTCTTGTGAGATAATCATTGCGCGTTTTATTTCTGCCGCTTGATTGAGCTTGTACCTAGTTGAACGTGCTCTTAGCCAGGTAGGACGCATATCAATGGATGATTGAATATAGTACATCCCTTTATCCAGTATGCGCTGGCTTTGCTCGATCGATGTAACAGGGCTATTAGCAATATAGTATCGCCAAATATACACTCGGCCCATAATTTCTGGATAACGCGGGTTTAACGGGTTCAGTGCAATAGCCTTTGTTATAATTGCTACTGCCTTATCCCATTCTTGCTGGCTTTCAACTATATCGGCTCGTCGCCATTGGTTTTCGTATTCTATCGCTGTCATAGCAAATAAGTCTGCCACACAAAAACACAACACCATTACAATCAATATCAAAAAAGGCAGCACTAAAAAATATCTTCGTTTTAGCATTATATTGGTTTCCCAGTGAACGGATACTCATTTTAATCAGCACTAGTAGTCTTATTAATACCGTATTATGCTTTAGGCTTATACTATAGACACTTAACGATATAGCAACGAGCAAACTACATTACCTTCAATCTATAAGCGAGACTCAATGCGCACTAGATCAATACGCATCACATCCACCGCAGATGATAAATGGCTTCTGTATGGGTTAATGGGTCTTATTATTTACTTACCCTTACCATTAGGTAGCAACCGCCTTTGGGCCTGGGCATTTGGAGAAGCATGGATTTTTAGTTTATCTGCCAGCTGGATAATCTTAAACGCTCAAAACAAGGTCTCGCTACCGGCTTATTGGAAAAAATGCTGGCTACCCATTACCGCATTAAGTTGTCTACTGACCGTGTCTTTAGTGCAACTACTGCCCTGGAACCTGTCATCAACTTCTCCCATCAGCATTATGGCAGATATCGAATGGAGGCAGATTTCACTAGACCCGCATGCTACATTGCAGGCAAGCTTAAAAACCTTCTCTTATCTCTGTCTATTTATGCTAGTCATCGCATTAATCAATACAGAAAAACGCATACGAACATTATTACTCTGTTTTTTCTTTTGTGGTTTATTTCAAGCAATGTATGGCGGCCTAATGACACTAAGCGGTATTGAGTATATATTTTTTATGGAAAAATATGCTTATATTGGAAAGGCAACCGGCACCTTTATCAACCGTAATCACTTTGCTAATTACCTTATTATTTGCATTGCTGCGGGGACTGCAATATTACTGATTGACCTATCCAGTAAAAAATCAGCCAATTTCAAGGCGTTGATCGTCAAAACCTTACAGTTTATTTTAAGCGCTAAAATGCTATTGCGCATAGGCTTGGCGATTTCCGTAGTGGGCATCGTACTCAGTCAGTCGCGTATGGGGAATACTGCATTTTTTGTCAGCCTCACCGTGTCGGGAACAATCTGGATTATTCTTACTCGCAGAATCTCAAGAAATGCCATTCTATTTCTAATCAGTATCATTATTATTGATTTACTTATTGTAGGAAAATGGTTTGGTTTCGAGAAAGTCCAACAACGCCTGCAAAGCACCTCACTTCAGGCCGAGACGCGTGATGAAGTCATTAGAGACACGCTATTATATATTGATGATCATCTATTGATGGGCACAGGAGGCGGCAGCTATTATTCCGTTTACCCTCATTATCAAAGTGATGACGTTAAAGGCTTTTATAAACACACGCATAATGATTATTTACAATTTTTAAGCGAATATGGGATTATTGGCAGCTTATTTATTAGCCTATTTATTTTATCAACGCTGTGTACGGCACTTTCAACCATGCTCAAACGAAAAAATAAAACCCTGCAGGCCGTCAGCTTTTCTGGCACGATGATCATCGTCGCATTGATTATGCATAGCCATGTTGATTTCAATTTGCAAATCATGGCCAATGCCGCCTCTGTTGTAATATTCTGTTCACTTGTCTATGTGGCACGACACCTACCGACTAAGAAGAGATTACACGTTTAACATAATGACGTGGTGTAGAGGCCGCACCGATTTTGTCAATTGGCATCAAGCTAAGAGCTGATTTTTATTGCGATGGGGCTAATTGCCTATTGAATATAATTCAATAGCGCTTTGATCAATAATAAAAAATTTATCACCTCTAATGCTTATTCAAAGGTCTATGCGATGGTACGCCACCAATCACGCTGACCAAACTCTTCAGCGAAGTTCGCTACCATCATCACTGCCCTATTGCACCTCCAATAAAGACAATAGTTGAGACTAGCAACCATCTTCAAATATTGCTGGGTGCTGTGTAGACCCACACCAGTAAATCACCCCTGAGAATAAGCGGATAAAACCGTAGATGAGAACCATGAAAAATAGAGTCATCCAGTAGCGTTGAGCATGAGAACGTTTATAGCGCTAGATTATTCTTGGCGACGAAGCAACCCGTCAGCCCCAAGGAATAGAAGTGTTATTAATAGTTTCAGCCAGTATTTAGTAACGGGGCATTGGTAGTTTTTTGGAATAGATGTATGACTAATAGTAGAATAAAAGCTAAGCAAATTGGCTTTTATATCAAGTGCTAGAGAGAGTGTAGATTAGATTGTGTAAGTGCCCATTATTGATTAACCTTTTTAAACAATAATGGGAATAGTAATGAATCAACATAAAATCAAAGCGCTAGCCTTAGAATTAGCAAAAGACCTTAAAACACCAGAAGACTTGAGTGCATTCAGTGCTCAACTCACAAAAATCACC
>JBLILH010000029.1:0-38813 GCA_047636495.1 Candidatus Endobugula sp.
TGGAAAAATATTCGAATCCTGGACTTCACTAGGGGTTAATTCTAGATAGCGCCAAAAAAACTTACAAATACCCTATATTTGTAGGCTGAAATCGGTTTTTCAGACATTTTTTATGCAACTAGAAGGTTAACACTCTCCCGAAAAGCGATAATTTGGGTTGGCGAAGCGTTATAAAAAAATGTAAGAAACAAACCTTAATGATTTTCAGAAACCATATTGATGGTGTATTTAGGTATTTCTACGACCAAGTCTTCATCGGCAACGAGTGCCTGACAACTTAATCTTGAATCAGGATCGAGACCCCACGCCTTATCTAAATAATCATCTTCTAGCTCGTCTGCCTCAACGATAGAATGATAACCTTCACGAATTAATATGTGACACGTAGTACAAGCACAGCTCATTTCGCAAGCGTGCTCTATGTGAATGCCATTTCTAAGCGCTGCCCGACAAATACTTTCACCTTTTTCTGCTTCAATCACGACACCTTCGGGACAAATTTCTTCATGGGGTAAAAAAACGATTTTAGTCATAACTTACTCTTTTTAAAGGATAGGGGCACACATAATGTATAACCCATAAATCTACAGGTAAAAATACTATGGGTTTACACTTACGACGAAAATGCATCATCTAACGTTTTTCCCGACAGCGCTTGTTTGATGCTCACGTCCATGCGACGAGCAGCAAACGTTTCCGATTCAACACTAATTTTATCGATGAGCTGTTTAATTTTTTGCCTATCTGATTGTTGACTGATTAACGCCAGCTCGTCAACGCTCTGGGTTAGCCCCTGGAACTCTTCATCGTTTAATAAGCGCTCTCCGTTATCCGCTAGAGCCGCCCTAAGGGACTCAATGACTCGCTCCGCTTCGACCTGCTGTTCTCGAAGGGCTCGAAGAGCAATATCACTTTGCGCATGCTCAAAAGATGCAGTGATCATTTGTGAGATGCTATCGTCATCAAGACCATAAGAAGGCTTCACGACAATTGAAGATTCTATCCCGCTTGATTTTTCCATAGCAGAGACACTCAACAGACCATCAGCATCCACCTGAAAAGTCACTCGAATATGCGCAGCGCCAGCGACCATTGGCGGTATGCCGCGTAATTCAAAACGTGCTAATGATCGGCAGTCACTCACCAATTCACGCTCGCCCTGTAACACATGAATCGACATGGCTGTTTGGCCATCTTTAAAAGTCGTAAATTCTTGCGCTTTCACCACTGGGATGGTTGTGTTGCGATTGATCACCTTTTCTACCAATCCACCCATAGTTTCTAAGCCAAGTGACAAAGGCAGTACATCGAGTAAAAGCAAGTCGCTATCGGGTTTGTTACCGACTAAGATATCAGCTTGAATCGCCGCACCTACCGCTACCACCTTGTCTGGATCAATATCGACTAAAGGCTGCTGTTCAAAGAACTCCCCTACCCTTTCTCTCACGCGTAAATTTCTAGTAGAACCGCCGACCATAACGACATGATCGATGGTGTGTTTGTCTATATCTGCATCGCGCAAGACACGTTTGCAGGCACGCAAAGTAATTTTAATTAGCGGATCGATAATGTCTTGCAACTGATCACGTGTTAACGTGATCAGTTGCTGTTGATATTCAGCGGTATAAGACTCACTGTCAGTTAACGCCTCTTTTATTTCACATGCCACCGTCAGTAACTGCCGTTCTTCCTTTGGATTAATATCCGCGATATTAAGGCTCAACTCACCGCATATCCATTGCATTATAACGTAGTCAAAATCATCCCCCCCCAAAGTAGAATCGCCGCCTGTTGCCAGCACTTCAAATACGCCTTTTGATAATCGTAATAATGAAATATCAAACGTGCCTCCGCCTAAATCATAAATCGCAATAATACCCGCATCTTGCTGATCTAAGCCGTAAGCAACGGCCGCTGCTGTCGGTTCGTTAAGCAAGCGTAGTACGTTCAGGCCAGCTAAACGAGCTGCGTCTTTAGTAGCCTGGCGCTGTGCATCGTCAAAATAAGCAGGGACGGTGATGACTACACCGTCCAAGTCACCACCCAGTGCGTGCCGGCCTCTTTCGGCTAAGACCGTTAATATGGCCGCAGAGACTTCAACTGGCGTTTTTGG
Source organism: Candidatus Endobugula sp. (assembly GCA_047636495.1). Taxonomy (GTDB): domain Bacteria; phylum Pseudomonadota; class Gammaproteobacteria; order Pseudomonadales; family Cellvibrionaceae; genus Endobugula. The sequence goes on from JBLILH010000029.1 coordinate 2,114, forward strand.
ACCATGGGCCGTGTTGATGGCAATAACACCATCTTCACGCTGAAAAAAAGAATAAGGGAAGTGCCCATCATCCCTTTGTAATTCGTTGCTATGACGCCCCATCAAACGCTTCGCTGAGACAATAGTATTAAGTGGATCTGCACCCGCCTTTACTTTTGCCAAATGCCCCACTGTCGTGATCTTTTCACCCTCACTTAAGGTGTACCGAACAACTGAAGGCAATAATGTGTAGCCTTGCGCATCAGACAGTACTTCTATTGAGCCTACACCATTATCTGTCGCTAGGCTGCCACGCGAAGTGGCAACCAAGGAATTACTGGTGCCTAAGTCGATACCTACAGCACGTTTTTTTTCATTTTGATGAGGCTCGGGAGACTTCCCTGGCTCTGATATGTGTAATAACGCCATAATAAATTGCTAACTCGTTAATCAAAAAGTGTGGATTCTGCAGCATCGATCTCTTTCAGCATTTTTTCAACAAACTGCATTTTAGCTACCGTGACTTTTGCATCAACAAAACATCGTTGTGTATACTGCTGATCAAAGGAACTTTCTAACGTTCCAAATGTTTGTTTCACTGTCTGGTGGAGCTCCTCTAGTTTATTTTCAGCCTGACCGTGATCGTCAAGCGCTAGAATATCTCCGAGCAACTCGCGCCACTCCATTTGCAAAAACAAAAACTGCCCATCACTGATGGTCACTGATTGCACATCAATAGCTTCACCTTCGCAAGACAACATATATTCTGCTCGATACACCGGCGAACGTAGCGTTTCATAGGCGGTGTTAATGTAGCCAGAAAATTGCACTGCCATACGCTGTTCGCTTGCAGGTTTACTGGCAGATTTATCAGGGTGAAACTGTTTTTGTAAATCACGATAATGGGTAGATAGTCTATTTTTATCGACATAAAAATGCAGTGGCACATTCAATAAATCGAAATAATTTTGTGTAAAATTCATCACAAAAACTCTATTGGCTAAAAAACGATATTTTACACCTATACTAGCGCTAGAAAAACACTAATTCTGACATAAAAAAAAGCCGGTACTAGTTAGCTATCAGCACCGGCAATCCCATATACAAAAAACATTAGACGTGAAAACTCTCTCCACAACCACACTCATTTTTCATATTCGGGTTTTTAAATTCAAAACCTTCATTCAACCCTTCTTTAACAAAATCTAGCTCAGTACCATCTAAATAAACAAAGCTCTTAGGGTCAATAATTAAACTAAAACCACCTTGGTCAAAAACATGATCTGTATCGTCGAGCTTATCGACAAACTCGAGCACATAAGACAAACCTGAACAGCCGGCTGTTTTAACGCCTACTCGAATACCTAAGGCATCGCCTCGGTTTTGAATTTGTTTACCGATATGGCTTTTAGCCACTTCAGTCATTGATATTGCCATGGTTGCTCTCGCTTTTGTTCTAACTATGGTTCTTTATTTATCTACCCTACTGGTAAAGATGCCGAACGCTTTTGGCGAACATCGTTAACCGCTGCTTTAATTGCATCTTCTGCCAAAACAGAACAATGGATCTTAACCGGTGGCAATGCCAGCTCTTCTGCAAGTTCAGTATTTTTGATTTGGCTGGCTTCGTCCAATGTCTTACCCTTGACCCACTCGGTCAATAGTGAACTGGAAGCAATAGCCGAGCCACAACCATAAGTCTTAAATTTTGCATCTTCGATAATGCCCGCTTCATTGACTTGAATTTGTAGTCGCATAACATCTCCACACGCAGGTGCTCCCACCATGCCTGTACCTACGTTATCCGCCTTGTCATCCATTTTCCCTACGTTACGTGGATTTTCATAATGATCGATTACTTTTTCACTATACGCCATGATTTATTCCTCTATTCGACTGCAAATGGATTTTGATTAGGTAGCGACTGATGCCTATACCTATGTGTTAAACGTCAACTAATGTGCGGACCACTCAATCGTACTTATATCAACGCCATCTTGGTACATATCCCATAATGGCGACAGCGCTCTCAACTTGCTCACGGCTTGATGTAATTGCTTGATCGCATGGTCGATTTCTTCTTCTGTGGTAAATCGGCCAAAACTGAAACGTAAAGAACTATGAGCTAACTCATCATTCAAACCTAGTGCGCGCAGCACATAAGATGGCTCTAAACTGGCAGAAGTGCAGGCCGACCCCGACGATACTGCTAAGTCTTTTAACGACATGATCAGTGACTCACCTTCCACGAACGCAAAACTGATATTTAAATTGTGGGGTACACGGTGCTCCATTGAACCATTAACGTGAACCTCTTCCAAGTCACTGACGCCCGCTAGTAAGCGATCACGCATTTTTAACGCATGATCGTAGTCTTGCTGGAGTTCTAGTTTAGCTAAACGAAATGCTTCGCCCATACCGACAATTTGGTGTGTGGGGAGTGTCCCCGAACGCATACCACGCTCGTGTCCGCCACCGTGAATTTGCGCTTCCAAACGGACTCTTGGCTTACGACGAACAAACAACGCGCCGACACCCTTTGGGCCGTAAGACTTGTGGCCCGAAAATGACATTAGATCGACATTCATCGATTCGACATCAACCGGGACTTTATTGGTACTTTGTGCCGCATCTACGTGGAAAAAAACTTTTTTACTTCGACATAACGCACCAATAGCGGCAATATCATTAATGACGCCGATTTCGTTGTTCACGTGCATAAGCGATACCAATGTGGTGTCTTCGCGTATTGCTGCGCCCACTTGCTCCGGCGAGATGAGGCCTTCAGCACTAGGATCAAGATACGTGACCTCAAAGCCTTCTCGCTCGAGCTGACGACAGGCATCGAGTACCGCTTTATGTTCAATTTTTGATGTGATAATGTGCTTGCCACGTTTGTGATTAAATTGCGCTACGCCTTTGATCGCCAAGTTGTTTGATTCGGTCGCACCACTAGTCCACACAATTTCACGGGGGTCAGCACCGATCAAGTCGGCTACATTTTGTCTGGCGGTTTCAACAGCTTCTTCTGCTTTCCAACCAAAAAAATGTGAGCGTGATGCAGGGTTACCAAAGTTACCATCAATGGTTAGGCAATCCATCATAGCCTGTGCAACCCGTGGGTCGACAGGTGTTGTTGAGGAGTAATCAAAATATATAGGTAATCTCATAATGCTCTCTAAAAAAAATTATCAAGTGGTAATGCTAAGGCATTGTATTTCATGGTTTTTTCATGCTATCTGCGAAGACTGTATAACATCTAACTTACTCATAGCGCTTTCAATAAACCGGTTATCCTGACGTTCGGACACTGACTTTACATCTTTTCTAGCCACCAGCTGAGCTAAACTGATACCGCTGAGAAACTGATGTATTTGCCGACTCAAATCAGACCATAAATGGTGGGTTAAACAGACTTCACCTTGCTGACAGTTACCTTTACCGCCACAACTGGTGGCATCAATAGATTCATTAACCGCATCGACGATTTGTGCAATATAAATAGCGTCTAACGTTCTTCCAAGTTGATAACCACCACCAGGGCCCCGAATACTGGCCACTAAATCAGCTTTACGCAACTTAGAGAATAACTGCTCTAAATACGACAAAGATATCTCTTGACGTTTTGAAACTTCAGCGAGACTAACAGGACCTTTATTGCTATGAATGGCTAGATCCAGCATAGCAGTAACAGCATAACGACCTTTCGTTGTTAAACGCATAAATGAACCCTTTGACAAACAACACATCACATAATAATACGGTAATTGTGCAATAACCCAGTATTTTAGTCAAGTTAATAACCTAGTGTTGTACTCGGTTATTAACTGAGTGGATGACCTCACTCAAAAAGAAAATTTTATGCTCTGCTGTAGCGGCTTATTGTCAAAAGCTGTTTCACCCCAACAGTCAATAGCTATACTTGATCGCTGCCTTTACCCTCTTCCGTGGCTACTGGACTACCCGTTATTTGACCGCTATCAGTGAGGCGATCTAACTTTTTGCTCGTGTGATAAACAAAATTCTGCATCGCAGTAAGTACGCCACGAAGGATGTTCAGCTCCATTTCGTCTAAGCGCACGCGACTGTATAAGCGACGCAATCGAGTCATCGTCTTTCTGGGGTTACCCGGCTCAAGAAAACCTACCTGTTCGAGTGTCGACTGTAGATGTTCGTAATAATGCTCAAGCGCCTTATTTTTAGCCGGCGGCATATCCCAATCATCAAAATGAATCGCTTTGCCCTGCTGGTTGTTCAGACACGTCATCCTTAATTCATAAGCCACCACTTGTACCGCAGCCGCCAAGTTCAATGAACTATACTCAGGATTTGATGGTATATGTACGTGATAGTTACACTTGTGGAGCTCTTCATTTGTCAACCCTCGATCTTCTCGACCGAAAATAATCGCTACTGGATGACTCGTTGACTCGTAATAACTACGGTCAGCACATTCTCTAGGTGTCACCAAAGGCCAAGGAATACGACGAGAACGCGCACTAGTACCAATCACCAAGCCACAGTCTCCAATGGCATCATCCAAGGTATCAACTACCTTCGCTGACTTCAAAATATCTAATGCGTTAGCCGCACGCCACTGCGCTCGATCTGACGGGAAATCTGCTGGTGACACCAAATAAAGCTCGGTGAGCCCCATATTTTTCATCGCCCTTGCTACTCCGCCAATGTTGCCAGGATGAGAGGTGTTGACCAATACGATGCGTACGGCCTTCAATGCATTGATTGATTCTGGCGATAATACAGTTTGGTCGTCAGTCATAAGTGGGCTCAGTTAAGTGGCTAATCTTTGGGCTAAAATAAAACACCGAGGTGTCAGAATTAGTTAGCGACTGCCCAGTCAAAAATGTTTCGTTGCGAGAGAAAATAAAGATGGTCATTCCTATTAATAAATGGTGTTATTAGATGCGGGCGTTTGCTTATTGCCAATAGCCCCATTTAACAATTAAAAAGATGACTGTTTTTATTTTTCCGCAACAGGTTAGTATTTATGAATGGACACTCGCTAAGCATTAAGGACGCCCATTCTACCAGACCTATCTTGAATTAAAACTATTTGCTACACAGCCGACAACGCATCCGTTATACTTGCATCATATTACGTTTTATCTCATCGAACAGGCTTCGATGACGTTTTTTGACAATATCCCATTTGCTATCGAGAACCACCCTATGGAACCCATGATTACCGTTGCACTTAATGCTGCCCGTAAAGCCGCATTAGTGTTAGAAAAAGCCACTCAGCACCGTGGCCCACAAATGATTGAACTAAAAGATCGTAATGACTTTGTGACAGAAGTCGATCGTGCCGTAGAAAAAGAAGTGATTTATCACTTGCGTAAAGCCTATCCTACTCATTGTTTCCATGGCGAAGAAGGTGGCTATATAGAAGGAGAAGATAAAGATAGTGAATGGCTTATTGACCCTATCGATGGCACTACTAACTTTATTAACGGCCTACCCCATTTCGCCATCTCTATTGCCTACTCGTACAAAGGCAAATTACAACATGCCGTTATTTTAGATCCCAGCAAGCGTGAAGAATTTACGGCAAGTCGCGGCAAAGGCGCAACCTTAAATGATCGCCGCTTGCGCATGACTCAACGCCCAAGTTTAGACGGTGCATTAATTTCAACAGGGATTCCCTTCAATGGGTATTCTTATGAAAACATTGATGCTTATCTCGCTACAGTCAGAGACATTGCAGGCAAAACAGCCGGCATTCGTCGCATGGGTGCAGCATCTTTAGATCTTGCTTATGTTGCTGCTGGACGCTACGACGGCTTTTGGGAAATGAATTTGAAGCCTTGGGATATTGCTGCAGGTATTTTATTGGTGCAAGAAGCCGGTGGTTTTGTGAGCGACTTTAAGGGTGGTAATAAAATGCTCGAAAGCGGTAATATTGTCTGCGGTTCAGCAAAAGTGTTTAAACCTTTATTACAAATTGTTGGCAAGCATATGGGCAACCTTTAACTATTCTTAACGATCGTTTAGTTGTCGTTTAGTGATTGTTGCGCAGGTATTTATCAATATTGGCTGCCTAAGCAGAAGCTTGTTTAGGCAGTAAATTATTCAACATAGACAATAAAATATTAATGTCGACCGGCTTGGTTAAGTATTCATCGAAGCCAGCTTCTTTCCCTTTTTGTATATCTAATGGCATCGCGTTAGCCGACAAGGCAACTACAGGAATGTGTCGCGTTAATTTATCAGACTTAATAATTTTCACAATTTCTATGCCGCTTACGCCAGGAAAATTCACATCTAGTAGAATAAGTTTAGGTAAATCATTACGTATTTTATGCAACCCAAGTAAAGGATCTGAGTAGCAATTCAATGATATTTGCGAATATTCTGATAGGAAGCTTTCCATCAAATAAATATTGAGCAAGTTATCCTCAATATAAATAATAGATTGCGGACATTGAAAATGAACCAAGGCCGTCTGTTTTACAGAAGCAACTAATTCTATGTTGGTCGCTGTAAACGATGCAGCATTTTCACGCACCTCTAACACCTGCGCACTTTTTACATTAAAAATTGGCAAGCTAATCGTAAACGCAGCACCTGTTTTATTGCCGTTTTCAAAAACCGCATCCTGATAATGCAGTTGCCCGCGCATTTTTTCGATCAACTGTTTGGTTACTACCAAGCCTATGCCACTCCCTTCTATTGTCGAGTGTTCAGCGCCTAAGCGGTTAAATGGCTGGAACAACTGATGTTGTTTATCCTTAGGAATACCATGCCCCGTGTCTTCAACAATAATATGCAGATCATTTTTCTTCTTTTGGAAAGACACGACCACCTTGCCATAATCAATATTATATTTAACCGCATTATTGATTAGATTAAGTAAACACTGCTTTAAACGCATACTATCTACATAAACATATGCGCTATCAAACATAGACTCTTTACACGATAAGTGAATCCCTCTCTGCTCTGCGAGGGAAGAAACTAAAGCAAAGCATTCTTCAACTATTCGTTTGGCTAACACAGGCTCGGGGGCCAACGATATTTTCCCTGCTTCGACTTGCGTTAAATCGAGCACGTCATTAACAAGGCGTAGTAAATGTTCGCCCGCGGAATAAACTTGTTGCGCATTATCACTTTGCTGCCCGAGTAAACTAGCATTTTTAATGATTACTTGAGAAAAACCCATGATGGCATTTAATGGCGTGCGCAATTCATGGCTCATGCTAGACAAAAAAAGTGATTTTGCATTATTGGCTTTTTCAGCCTCGTTTTTCGCCTTATTTACACGCTCTTCCGCCTCTTTTAATGCGGTGATCTCAATATTGACTCCTGACATCAGTATTGCTCGCCCTGCCCCGTTAAAGATGGCCTGGCCACGGGAGCGCATCCAAAAAATATTTCCTTCGTGATCGAACATACGATACTCAACATCGAAAGTCTCCTTTAAAATAAAGTGACGCTTCATCGCCCGTTTCGCATAAAGTAAATCATCAGGATGAATATGCGAGACCCAAATAGATAAACGTTCGTTTTCGGGTAAAGCGTCTACCTCTTCCTCGGTATAGTCGAGATGCTTCCAGCAACTATGGGAGGTATGAAAAAGGCCGTCTTCATTATTTTCATCAATCGACCACTCCCAAATACCATCATTCGACGCAGCTAAAATGCGTTCATGTCGGGCTTCAGATAAGCGTAAAGATTTTTCGGTCTCTTTGAGATGTGATAAATCGAAGTTAATGCCAGATAAATGAGTGACGCGACCATGTTCGTCACGAGTAGAACTGGCACAAGCCTGAGTCCACCAATAACGGCCATCTTTTGCTTTAACACGGTACACCATATCAATAGGAGTATTAAAACGCAGATGCTTAAGCACCACCTCGGATACCATTTTAAAGTCATCGGGGTGAACATACTCCTGTACATTATCAACACAAGTCACTGCTTCATCCAAGGTCATATAGCCCAGTGTAGCCCAAAATCTCCCACCGCAGCTGTAGCTATCATCATGCAAGCCCCACTCCCAGAATGCATAACCACTCCCGTCTAGCACACGCCGATATCGCGCTAGCGCTTGCTGCAACAACTCTGGGGATCTCTCGAGAAGAGCATCTTCTGGTAACCATAGACTCATATTATTGTTATCTCTCTAATTTTACGCTGGCGAGTGTCCATCAATAAATAATCAATAAATAATCAATAAATAATCAATAAATAATCAATAAATAGCTCGTCGCGAAAGGAATTAAAAATGGTGAGGTGTGTCCTACTAGATACAGGCGTTTGTGTATTCCAAACAACACCGTCTAGTGGTGCAAAGATGACCGTTTTTTCTGCCGTTGAGGCCTATTTACGGTTGAGCACTCGCTAAATAATGCACACATTCACCCACTAAGGCAATGGTCAAGCTTATTTATGCCTGCGGACACACTCGTTCATCTCGCTAAAAAAAAAGCGATATCAAGAATATCGCTTTTAAGAACAACTACAAGGTACACTTCACCAAACTACTAAGGCATATCGTCGACTTCAGCACCTTCTTTAATCGGTGCCATAAGGTCCTCTTTAGTAATCTTCATAAATAATAAGATATTGGCAGCTACGTAAACCGAAGAGTAAGTTCCCACAAATACACCAATCATCAACGCGATAGAAAATGCATGGATGAGCTCGCCGCCTACAAAAAACAAGGCCAACAACACCAATAATGTCGTGAATGATGTCACTAAGGTACGCCCTAACGTTTGCGTCAATGAAACATTGATAACCTCAATCGCCTCTGCGGTGCGAAGCAAGCGAAAGTTTTCACGAATACGATCCGAAACAACGATAGTATCGTTAAGCGAATAACCAATCACCGCCAACACAGCGGCCAACACTGTAAGATCAAAATCTAGAGCAAAGAGTGAGAAAAAACCTAATACAATAATCACATCATGAATCAAAGCAGCAACCGATGCGACAGAGAATTTAAACTGGAAACGTAAGGCAACATACGCCATGACAATGGCGAGGGCGAACAACATGCCAATCCCACCCTTATCGCGTAGCTCATCACCTACCTGCGGCCCAACAAATTCAGTACGCTTAATAAGCACATCAGAACCTGATGCCTCACTTAATGTATTAATCAATAATGTCTCGGTAAATACTTGTAAACCTTCTGCACTAAGCACTGTAAATTGGTTATTAATTAGCGGCGATACTTGGTACTGTTTAAGTCCCATACCAGCCAAAAAAGACTCCATTTGCACGCGTAGGTTGTCATTTGTGTTGGTAAACGACAACACCAATGCACCGTTAGGGCGTGCAGGATCATTGCTACCACTGATCACATTAGCGGCCACGCTAGCGTCTTCTATCGAGTCAATCTGTGCCGCTAATTGCGCTATAACTAACTCTTCTCGGCTTTGCTGAATGGTGATTTTTATATCTTTATCAGAACCAAAATTCACCACCACAGCATCTTTAAAACCATTATTGGCGAGTATTGTACGCACTTCTTGTAAGTTAACGGGTTGGCTATATTGAGGTTCAATTTGTAAACCACCCGTAAAATCTAAGCCAAATTTTAATCCGTTAATCGCCAAAGATGAGATGGAAGCAATAAGTAACATCGCTGAAAAAACGATTGCTATATAGCGCTTGCTCATAAAATCAATGCTTTTTACCGTACCGCTGAGGCCTGGAGGATTATCGTTATTACTTTCAGCTGTTGAGTACTTGTCTTTAGAAATATTGTTAGACATGGAATCGTCTTCTTATAAAGTAGTTATAAAAGTAAATGTAAGCGTTTATAGCAATGTTACAGGGCTAACAAGACGCTTGCATTAAGATTGATGGTCATTAGAAATCCATATTGACTCACTGGAAGCTAACTAGATAGACAATGATTTAACTTTACGCCCACCATACATTAAATTAATGACTGCTCGCGTACCGATAATCGCCGTAAACATCGACGTTAAAATACCTATCGCCAATGTCACCGCAAAGCCTTTGATTGGACCAGTTCCGACACCATACAAAATCACTGCAACAATCAATGTGGTGACATTAGCATCTAAAATAGTGGTGAAAGCACGATCAAACCCTGCACTAATAGCACCTTGTGGTGATAAACCATTTTTAAGCTCTTCTTTAATGCGGGAAAAGATCAAAACGTTAGCATCCACCGCCATCCCTACGGTTAAGACAATACCCGCAATACCTGGCAGCGTAAGTGTGGCGCCAAATAGTGACATTATTGCGGTCAGCAAGACTAAATTTGCCGCTAATGCGATATTGGCCGCGAGACCAAATAAGCGATAATAAGCAAACATAAAGATAAGCACTAAGGCAAGGCCAAGCTGCACTGACAAAACGCCTAAACGAATGTTTTCTTCACCTAATGACGGGCCAATAGTACTTTCTTGCACAAAGGTCATGGGCGCGGCCAATGCTCCTGCGCGAAGCAACAAAGCAAGTTCGGAGGCTTCTGCTGAGTTTCCTAAACCGGTAATCTGAAAGCTGGCATTTAACGCTGAGCGAATAGTCGCAAGACTAATAATTTTCTTTTCAATAATCTGCACCGGTTTTGCTAATACGTTGCCACTGGCATCCTGTGTTAGCGTTTTATATTCAATAAATAAGACACCCAAGCGACGCCCAACATTACTGCGTGTACCACGGTGCATTTTGGCACCACCGTCGCTATCTAAGGTAATGTTCACGTTGGGTTGACTACTTTCAACGTCGAAGCCGGCCTGTGCACCAGAAACATTAGTCCCATTGATGACCGCTCGACGCTCCAGAAAAGCGCCACCCGTCGCTAGCTGTTCACCTTCACTGCGGTATTCAAATAGTTCCTTAGAGGCTAGCGATGCGTCGGGTTCAGCCTCTAAGCGAAACTCTAAGTTCGCTGTTTTACCAATAATTCGTTTAGCTTCTGCGGTGTCTTGTACACCGGGTAACTCTACAACAATCCGAGTACGTCCCTGACGCTGAACAATGGGCTCCGACACCCCTAACTCGTTCACGCGATTACGCAAGGTCGTTAAGTTTTGACCAACCGCATAGTCCTCAACATCGCTAATGGCTTGTTCAGTCATGGTGGCGCGAACATAAAAACCTGTCGCGTCGCTCTCGCGTTCGATCAAAAACGGATTAGCCAGAGCCGATGGGTCTGCTAAGGTAGTTCGAAATATGGGCATCGCTGCGTCACGCACTTCCGAGCTAGAAAACTTCGCGACGATTTGATTGCTGTCATCAATCACAACTGACTGATAACGCAATTTTTCTTTACGCAGCTGTCGTTTTAACTCAACAGGAATGGACTCTACACGCGAAGCCACTACTGCTTTGGTATCCACCTCCATCAAAAAGTGAACGCCACCAGACAGGTCCAAACCCAGCTTCATCGGAGACGCACCCATACTCACTAACCAGTCAGGGGTGGTCGGTGCCATATTAAGGGCAACCACATAATCATCACCTAATGCGGTTTTGATAATATCCTTCGCTTGCAGCTGCTGGTCTTTATTTTTTAGGCGGATGAGACCACTTTTACCGTTAGTGTTCTCGCCAAAATATTCAATATTGCTCTCAGCAAGCGCCTTGGTAGCGCGGCTAAGCAGGGTATCGCTTAGCACTAGAGAGCTAGATGTGCCCGATATCTGCACAGCAGCATCAGGGGCATATAAATTAGCCGAGGAAAAAACAAGTGCTAAACCTAGCACAACAATAAGTAAAAGATACTTCCATAAAGGATAACGGTTAGGCATGACACTCTCTGTAATGGTCTTAATATCGTGATATTTGGGCTATTATAAATGCACTGTGTGAAAAACAGATGCCCATTCCATCATTTATTATTTCAAAGCGGGCGATTATACCCGTTTATGAGGTTCTAAGGTTGTCTATTCAAGTTTTCACTCAAGTTTAGCGGCGATATGCTTATGACGTCACCAGTGGCGGCACATCTTTGCCTATACCTTGATAAAAACGTTCCACAAAAGCCTCTAACGCATGGTCTGCGATGGCATTACGCAACCGTTGCATTAGACGCTGGTAATGTCGTAAATTATGTATAGTATTCAGTTGAGCGCCCAGTATCTCTCCACACTTATCTAAGTGGTGTAAATAGCTGCGGGTGAAATTTATACAGGTGTAACAATCACAGCCCGCGTCTAAGGGTTCGATGGACTTTTTATGCACCGCATTACGAATTTTGACAACGCCAGAAAAGGTAAATAAATGGCCATTGCGTGCATTACGTGTCGGCATCACGCAATCGAACATATCAATACCTCGTCTCACCGCCTCAACAATATCTTCAGGCTTGCCAACCCCCATTAAATAACGCGGTTTATTTTCTGGCATCTGATGCGCCAAGTGTGAAAGTACTTTGACCATTTCTTCTTTAGGCTCGCCGACGGACAAACCACCAATGGCATATCCGTCAAAATCCATTACCTCCAAGCCATCCAGAGAGACTTTACGCAAGTTTTCATACATGCCTCCCTGAATAATACCAAATAGCGCCGAGGGATTATCACCATGAGCCACTTTGCTGCGCTTCGCCCAACGTAATGATAACTGCATAGAGTCACTAGCTTCTTTTGCGGTCGCAGGATACGGCGTGCACTCATCAAAAATCATCACGATATCTGATCCTAGATCACGCTGTACTTGTATGGATTTTTCCGGATCCATAAAAATCTTATCGCCGTTAATTGGCGAATTAAATGTTACTCCTGCTTCAGTGATCTTACGCATTTTCCCTAGGCTAAATACCTGGAAGCCGCCCGAATCGGTTAATATCGGTTTATGCCATTGCATAAAATCGTGCAGCGTGCCGTTACCATCCGAACCATCCTTTCTCTTCTGTGCAGTAATTACCTCGGTACCCGGACGTAACATTAAGTGAAAGGTATTACCCAAAACAATCTCGGCGCCAATCGCCTCAACATCTCTTGGCAGCATTCCTTTCACCGTGCCATAAGTGCCAACAGGCATAAACGCTGGGGTTTCCACCGTCCCTCGGGGGAAAATCATCCGGCCACGACGGGCTAAACCGTCGGTGGTATCGACTTCAAATTGCATCGCGCACTGTCGGGTTTCTGTAAGCGTAGGCGCAACTGAGGGCACGGCCGAATCAATAGCTGAGCCGACAGTTGAATCGATAGTCGGTTTGGTAGTCATAAACGTCTCTTTAGTAAACTCGTATCATTAATTTAGATTCACTTTACTGCGCAGGCAATTCAAAAAGTAATCAGGCCCGCATTAACATGCTGCCAGCCTTTTTTTTATTCTGCTAGATCACGACGCGTTATAAACATCGCATCGCCATAACTAAAGAAGCGATAACGCAGTGCCACTGCTTCTTGGTAAGCATTCTTAATATTATCGTAGCCTGCGAATGCAGACACCAACATCAATAGGGTAGATTCAGATAAATGAAAATTGGTGACTAAAGCATCAACCATACGAAATGCGTAACCTGGGGTGATAAATATATCGGTTTCACCCTTAAAGGGCTCCAGCTCCTCACCCTGACTGTAATAAGCCGCAGCCTCTAACGATCGCATACTTGTCGTCCCCACCGCCACTACTCGCCTACCGTCTTTTTTCGCTTGGTTAACCACATCACATGCATCCGCAGACACATCAATCACTTCACTATGCATAACATGGTCATTGATATTATCGACTCTAACAGGCTGAAATGTGCCTGCACCTACGTGTAAGGTGACATAAATAATATGTATCCCTTTTTGCTTAATAGCGTCTATTAACGGCTGGTCAAAGTGAAGCCCCGCTGTAGGTGCTGCTACTGCACCAGGTTTTCGGCCATACACTGTTTGATAACGCGCTTGATCTTCAGGCTCATCGTCTCGCTCGATATAGGGAGGCAAAGGCATATGACCTACTGCTTGCAGAGTATCAAGAACACTATTATCACCAAAGTCCACCGCAAACAAAGCATTATCCGCGCCACAGCGACCGGTAACGGTCACACTCACACCATTCTCCAATACGATAACAGCGCCTGCTTTAGACGACTTACTTGCACGAATATGTGCCCACACGTACCGCCTATCGATAACACGCTCAACAAGAATTTCAACCTTGCCACCCGTCTGCTTTTGCCCAAAAACCCGCGCAGGGATCACTTGAGTATCGTTAAACACCATCACATCACCTTCATGCAGCTGATCTAAGAGCTGGAGGAAGCCATGATGATGTAAATCACCGCTGTTCCCCTCAAGGCACAACAAACGACTACCGGTACGTTCGGCAGTAGGAGCAAAAGCGATCAACTCTTCAGGAAGGTCGTAGGCAAAATCTTGGCGGCGCATAGGTAAGCTCATGATGATAACTGTAACGATAACAGGGTTAAGATAGGCTGAGTGCCTGGGAGCATTAAAGGAGTGCAAGGTTATAGGAAAAACACTTAAAATTCTAGAATAGAGAAAGAATTGAGGCAATGCCTGTTGACGGATGCAAAGCCGCTGTTATAATCGCGCCTCGCTTTGCCAGTGTGGTGAAATTGGTAGACACACGGGATTCAAAATCCCGCGCCCTTAAAAGCGTGCCGGTTCGAGTCCGGCCACTGGTACCACTTAAGCGATAACGTATTAGACGGTTAATTATTCTTCATTCCTAGCTATATCGCTCAACTTTAATTTAGGTGGGCACAAAGTAAAATAAAACTTTGCTCCCTCGCCTATTGTAGATTCCGCCCACACCCGACCGCCGTGTCGAGCAGCTACCCGCTTCACTGTAGCCAAACCAATACCGATTCCTTGAAAGTCACTAACTTTATGTAAACGCGTGAAGGGGGAGAATAAATTTTCTGCAAATTCCATATTAAACCCAGCACCATTGTCATCGACTACATAAATATACTCGCCATTTTTTTTACGACGATAAAATGAAATAACTGGGGCGGTAGTTTTTGATGAATACTTCCAAGCATTATCCAACAAATTAGTCATTAACAACTCGACCATTCGTGCATCACATTGTACGAAAATATTTTTCTGAATAGTTATCAGCACCTGCTTCGACTCATCTCGCTCTTGTAAACGAGTCGTAACGCGCGCCGCAATCGCAGACAAATTAACATCATCTATCATCAGTTCAGCGTTTGTCGATTTAGATAGAATTAAAAAACTATCTATCATCGCTCTCATTTCTGTCGTGCAAGCCTCCATTCTTGACAGATAATGTGCACCTTTTGGGTCTAAACTCGCACCAAATTCTTGCGTGAAATTACGCCTAAATCCTTCTACTCTTCGTAACGGAGCTTTTAAGTCATGGGAAACAGAATAACAAAATGAATTTAGTTCTTTATTTGCCGCTTCTAGCTCTGCGGTTCTTAATGACACCCGTTTTTCTAACTCATCATTTAATAACTTAACGTCTGCCTGCGCTTGTTTTCTGACCACAATATCTTTTTTTAACTGTAAGTTAACGGTTCTTATATCATCATAAGAGCATCGCAAGTCAGTAATCATCGAATTATAAGCGTTAACTAAATGATCTAATTCATCCGCAGATTTTCTAACTTTCTTTCTAGACAATGTCAATTCGGAGAAAGAAGAACGCATATCTTTATTGCGCAAAAATTTTTCTATGCCCACTATATGCCGAGTAACCAGGCGATAAAAAATATAAAGAATGAAAAAAGAAACAAAAAATGTTTTGATTCCTTGTACCAACAAAATCGTTAGGGCTTTGTTTAATAACCGTTGGTAAACGGCTGTCAGTGATGCTTCTATATATAGATCCCCAATATGTATTTTTTCTCCTCCTTCGAGTTTATTCAAAGAATACTCTCTACGCAAATCGGTATTAAAATCCGACAAAACACCTTCTTCTATATAAATCGCATTTTCAACATTTTGAGATTCTTTGATCACAATTGCATTTATATCTGGCAGGCGCTTAATGCCTTCAACTTGAATACTCAACTGTTCTCTGTCTACATTCCACAGGCTAGCTGCAATACTTGCCTTATAAGAGTTTTCTATTTCATCTAGCCGGCCATTAATCGTCTTTACTTCAACATTGTAGTCAATAAAAAGTTGTATGCCACTCAAAAAAACAGTTGTCAATGAACTAAAAAAAACTATCCACAAAAGTAAACTTTTACCAATGCTGTGGCTTTTAGTAAAGAGCGAACTTAATTTATTTATAAACACATTAAAACCTATAAACTATTGTTCAAACTATTTTCGCCAGTGATTTTCATTAGATATTTTCACCAGAACACCTTCCGCCCTCATTTGCTCAATCACCTTGGATATATTTTCAATGTCGTTAATTTTTTTTGAATCCTTAGAACATTGAAAGTATATTTTTTCGTAATTAAATATTAAAGGTTCGCCCACCGCATCCCCAATACCTTTATTTTTTGCCAAAAACATTATGGTCGGTATTGCCCCAGCAACGGCGTCAACTCGCCCGCGAGCTAACTTTTTCAATCCAACAGAGTAACTCGAATCAAAAACTCTATATAAAGACTCATCATCCATAAATTTCCCATCCTTAGCTAATGGTTTCAAGGTTGAGATTTTCACACCTTTAAGAGATTTACGATCAACAAGCTTCAATTCTTTTTTAGGGACCACTCCCATTGGAAGGTCAAAAACAGAATCTCCAACCACAATTATCGACTCCCGCTTCTCATCTAAAATAAATACTTTGCAATCCTGCCGTCCCATATCCAGCTCTCTATTCACTCTCTCAAATAAAAAAGGAGATAAAGAAATGTCAATTCCATAACCAGTTCTTCTTTCAACTTCTCTAACAAAGTCAGGAAAAACACCTACAAACCTTTTAGCATCTTCATCATAAGAAGCCCATGGCTTAACATCTAGCGTAATGAGATTAATATTCTCTGGATGAGCCTGATGGCTAAAAAAAACCAATAGGCATACTGTATACAATAACCATCTATTCATTATTTTTTAAAATCTCTTCAAAGACACCATCGTATTTAATCTTTTTGATAATGAGGTTTAATTCAGTTACAACACTAACTTTTTTAGAGTTTTTAGAACATTGAAAAAAAACAGGCTCAGAACTAAGCACCAAAGGTTTGCCCAACATATCTTCCATACCATTAACCTTTGCTAAATATTTAATTGTTGGTATGGCCCCGGCTATTGCATCTAGCCTCTTGTGATTCATTTTCCGCAGTCCCATTTCATAATCAGTATCGTACTGCTTTTTCATATTTTCATCTAAATCAAACTTCTCTGTAATATTCAAGTCTCTCAAAACAGATATTGAAACTTGATACAGGTCTTCATATTTGGCTAGGCTTATATCTTCTCTTGGAATAACACCCATTGGGTGATCAAATATCAACTCTCCCAACATAACAAATCTATCTCTTTCTTTGCCTCTTATAAGCATTGTACAGTCTTGCCTTCCAGACTCCAATTCTCGATCAATGCGTGCATAAGGAGTGAGTGTCATATTAATTGTATGTAATGTACGGTCATCAATCTCTCGAACTAAATCAGGAAAAATCCCCTTGAGCTTATTTGACACTTTATCGTGATATGCCCATGGAGCAACCTCAAGAGTAATAAAGTTAAGCTCTAGCGATATTGCAGGGGTAGAAGTCAACAACAAAAATAAAACCCCCCCCCTTTTTATTTTTGTACGAAAAAAACTCATAAAACTATACCCTCATCAAATTAAAAGCCAAATAAAAATTACCCCTATACTTGTCACTAAAACCCTCATTCTGCCGTTAACTTAAGTAATGCCTTCTAATTATCCATATAATAATTTCGCACACTAGTCTAGCAAAGAAACTAAATGAAAAGTGCTATTTCAAGCAACTAATTATAAATCAGAGGTAATACCCATGTTAAGCAAAGCCCTTCTTGTAGTATCCGACAAATTTGAAAAATTTGCCACAAGAAAAGATGTCATTACCATATCTACACTTTACAACTTATTAAATGCAGACAACATATCCTTTTCCACACCTACAAAGACTCACCTTATCCCCGGACAAGGATTTAGCAAAGAGACAGTTAACAAAGTATTAGATATGTATAAAAATAATAAAAACCACAAAAATTTTGACTTTAGCATGTGGTTAAAAATACCTCCCCGTGCCTCTAAAGCGTTGACACACAAGCATAAAGACGAAAATATACTAATTTCTGACCCTCAACAATCTAGCTGTGAAACTTTTAGTATGGATATATTAATAGATGATCAATGCGAAATGATGCGCGATCATCAAACAGGCCTTCATATTCAAGGTGTATTATTACTAGAAGCAGCTAGACAAGCTTATTTAGCAATATTTGAAAAGTTTCTATCTGCCAAGAATCAAGGGGAAAAATATTTTATTTTTAATAGCATCGATGTGAACTATAATTCTTTTGCATTCCCATTGACCGCGAAATTAAATGTGAAAATAGTAGATAAAGATCTAAAAAGTAAAAAGAAAAAGGCCGCAATGAAAATGGAAATAATTCAATGTGGGAGCATATCTGCTTCATTTACACTAAACATGACTGTAGTTGAAGACAGAAAAATATCCCTCTTTGAAGCAAAACTTGCTGATAAAACATTAAATGAGCACATAAACAACATACTGATTATAGATCAAGAGCCCGCGGAGGTTGCTTATGCATAACTTTATTGAAAAGACAAATAAATACGTTTTTTTTGACGTGGATGACACTTTAATAAGAACAAAAAGCATGTTTACGTTTTCAAAAAAATATTTTTCAACGGCAAAAAATAAAAATCTTGAACTACAATTTGATGCTGAGATGGCATCATTATTTAAAAAAAATACCGATTGGAAAGTTATTAACTCTATCTACTACTATTATTTCAAGCACTTTCTCATAGCTGATGTGGAATCAGTGGCTCAGCAGTGGTTTTTAGGATTATCCGCTGATAAAAGCCATTTTTACCATCATAATATAGTTAAAATACTACAACAACACCAAGCAGAAGGCACTGAATGCGTCTTCGTTTCAGGTTCATTTCGGGAGCTATTGCAACCTATCGCAGATGATTTAGGTGTCAAGCATATTCTATCCATTAACTTAGAACGAAACGGAGAGCGATATACCGGCAATATCATCCCCCCACAAACTATTGGAGATGGAAAGGCAGATGCGATCAATCTGTTTTTAGATGCGCGTGGTGGCAATGCTAAAAACTGCTACGCCTATGGTGATGATATTTCCGACGTTCCCATGCTCAGCGCTGTAGGTCATCCAGTTGCTGTTGCAGGTGGGCGCGGTTTAGAACGCTACGCTACAGAAAGGGGATGGCCTATTGTTCAACCTAACTAATCGCCTCACTGGTAATTCAACTAGTCACTAAACCAAAACATAAAGGGTACATGGAGTACTCTTTACTCATAATAATAGTTCAGTTGTCGTCGTTCATATCATGTATTTTTATCACCAGTTCTTTAAGCGGTATAGGACGGCTAAACAAGTACCCTTGAAAAAAATCGCATTCACATTCCGTCAAAAATTGTTGCTGTTGAGTTGTTTCCACCCCTTCTGCCACTACTTGCATACCTAGACTGTGCGCCATATTAATGATGGCTTCAGTTAGCTTTGCGTTGTTACTATTATTATCTATTTGACTCACAAAACTTCGATCTATTTTAAGTACTGCGAAGGGGTATTTTTGTAAATACGCTAAGGATGAGTAGCCCGTACCAAAATCATCAATAGAAAGCTTGAAGCCTTTGTCACACAACAGACGCAAGTTTGCGTTAGTTTCGCCAATATCGTGAATCAGCACGTTTTCCGTGATTTCTAGCTTTAACATGTCGGGTGAAAGACTAAACTTATTTAGGTTGTCCTCTACATGTTGGGGAAAGTCACTTTCTTGAAGCTGCTTGGGCGATATATTAATCGCAAACTTAATAGTGGAGTCGATAGTTTGATGTATAAACCGCAAATCTTTACATGCTTGATAAATCACCCATTCGCCGACACTGTTAATAAGCCCAGTATCTTCCGCCACGGGGATAAAGACATCGGGCATAATATAACTACCGTCACTTGTTTTCCAACGTAAAAGTGCTTCACACGACACAATTTTTTGCGTGCGCCTATCTATAATCGGCTGATAAAATAACTCAAGTTCGTTCCGGTGCTCGACCCCTCTTAACGCACTTTCTATCGCCATCTTCTCGTTAAGTAGGGTATTGATTGATTCACTAAAAAACTGACACTGATTGCGTCCCATTTTTTTGGCTTGATACATCGCTAGCTCTGCATTTTTTAACAATGTAGCCGCATCAACGCTTTGATGCGGATACATGGCAGTACCAATGCTTGCGGTTATGAAATGTGGATGCTTGTTGATGACGAAGGGCGAGCTAAAAACGCCCATTATGTCGCTAATCAAATTCCGCAAAAAGCAAGTATCGTCTAGATCGGGCATTAAGATGAAAAACTCATCTCCGCCGGTACGCCCCAATAATTGAGTACTTGACACCAAGCCGGCTAAGCGTGATGCCGCTTGTGTCAGCAACTCATCACCTATTTCATGCCCAAGTGTATCATTGACATTTTTAAAGTTATCTAAGTCAATACACAATAGTGCTACCGGCATTCTTGAATGATGGCTGGTAGCGATGGCATGATGAATATTTTCCATAATCAACCTTCGATTAGGTAGACCCGTTAAGTCATCATAGTGAGCCTGCTTACGCAACTGCGCTTCATAAGTGCGCCTTGCTGTAATATCTTCTTGCACCGCCACATAGCGAATAATTTTACCGCTTTCTGCGAGTGGTGAAATATTAATATATTCCCAATACAGTATGCCATCTTTATGAACACTGCATAATTCACCTCCCCAACGTCCATGCTCGCGAATATGCGACCATAAAACCTGACTTTCTGTATGAGAAAAATCTGCCGATCCCACCATCAAAGCAAACCCTAACTGCTTACCGATGGCTTCTTCAGCGAGATAGCCTGACGTATACTCGAATTTAGGATTAACATATTCAATAATGCCTTCTGCATCAGTAATCAGGACAGAGACCGGACTTTGTTCGACAGCTAAAGACAGGGTTCTGACTTTTTGCTCTGCCTGACGTTGCGCGGTTCGCGTGTGTGCTTCTCTAAGCTCTCGTTCTACTGCCGGAATTAATCTTGCCAATGCAGACTTATTGAGAAAGTCGTGTGCGCCCTGTTTGAGGAGATAGACCACGTCCTCCGCCTCTACAACACCCGAAATAATGATGAAGGGGATATCAAGGTTATTTGTGCTGTACAAATCGAGTGATCTCTCAGCGCTAAACTCGGGCATTTTATAATCGCTGACAATGATATCCCATGAACGACTATCGAGAGCCTGCTGCATGGCATCCGCGGTTTCGACACGGCAGGCACTAATTTCGTAACCTGCGCGCGCAAGTTCAGACAGCGTTAACTCAACATCATCTTCGGAATCTTCTACAAAAAGTATATTGAGGAACTGTTGATACATTGGCTAAGTCACACTCGCGTTAGAATAGTTTTTACATCTGCCTATTCACCGCGAACGAACACAGAGAACAGGCCATATAAGTTATGCATGCGATAAGAGTATAGCGGTAATTATCGTTGCGGATCATATATGATTGAAAAATAGTCCTCTTCTCTTTCTTAACATGCTGTGACACACTACCCTTTTATAATATCCAACGCCACTCGGTGGTATATTTGTATGTTTTTTACTTTTTATCACATCGCAGCTGCCACACTATACACGGCGTTATCGCTTTATTTTCTTCGTCAGTTAATAAAACAGCAAGTACCCAGCAGCCACCCTCTATTAATTATCATCGGTATTGCACTGCTTTTGCAAGGTATTGGCCTATACAAAGGAATGGTGCTATCTGATGGAATCAATTTAGCCATTCATAATATGTTGTCATTAGTGATATTTAGCGTCAACACACTGGTACTCGTAAGTAGTTTACGTAAGCCATTGCATAGTCTTTTCATATTATTGCTTCCCCTTTCGTCAATAGCACTTACTTTTTCTATATTTTTAGAGCATCTTCATCTTACAAGTGACGTAAACCATAAAGCCTACATTAGCCTATCTATTGGCATCAGCTTACATATATTGTTGTCTGTGATTGCCTACAGCTTGCTATTTGCCGCCGTATTGCAAGCATTACTACTCAGCTGGCAGAACTATCGCTTAAAGCATAAACATATAGCCGGCATCACCAAGCACTTACCCCCGTTACAGACAATGGAGACATTGCTGTTTGACCTTATCTGGGTGGGCGTTATTTTACTCACTATAGGGCTTACCTTTGGTTTCTACTATATTGATGACGTATTTGCTCAACATTTAGCACATAAGACTATTTTATCAGTTATCGCTTGGGCAATATTTGTCACTCTACTCTGCGGACGTACTTTTCGTGGGTGGCGAGGTAACCATATCATTCAGTGGATATTAGGGGGGTTCAGTGCGTTAATGTTAGCCTATTTTGGCAGTAAACTAGTCCTTGAGGTTATTTTGGTATGAATTTAGCCCGTAATATGATTTCTCATAAATTAAAGCCTTAGCATGAACGATAAATCTGTAGACGCCAGTTCAGGGCAGGCAACAATCAGACGATGCAATAAATGTATCCGAGACAACACACTATTTATTGAAACAATCATTTTTTTATCAATATAATTTTGCATGGACAACGCATGGCTGACTCAATACACCATAAAGACATTATCGATCAGTCCCTACTCAATCTCCTGCCCACATTTAAAGTATTAGTCGAAGACTTAAGTCGTGATACGCTCAGGTCGCTAGAGCATGCTATCGAGCACACTGCCACCAATAAACAGCATGCTCTTGCTCTTGAGAGCTTCAATCTTTATAAAAAGAATAAACACCTTATCAACGATATCTTTTGTAAGCAGCTATGCGCTGGCTTTAAAAAATTTAAAACCAATGAATTAGATACTCAAGTCAGTGAGAATGAATTTCAAAAAGAAGCCTGGTCGTTGGTCGATGACGACGTTTTAGAAGAAAGTATTAGCATTCGATCATTCTCATCTGAAGCTAATCAACGCCATAAGGAAAAAATCTGGCAGTTAGAACAAAGATTAACCTTTATCAACAAAGGCTTACCTATTAACGAGAGCAGTAGCCCTCTATCACCACTGCAATTTTTTTCTGCGCTACGCTTTGGTTTAAAAAAATTGCCTTTAGATATTTCAGGAAAAATAGCTTGTTATAAGATACTCTCTGAGTTACTGACCAAAAAATACGCCAACATTCTTAATATCATTAACACTCAATTTATAGAAGATGATGTCTTACCTGGTCTCAACTACGCTACCCAGCACAGCCCCTTAGCCAGTAAAAGTGAAGATCCAAGACGCATAACCGATAGCCATCCAGATAAAAATGATGCTGACAAAGTCTACCCTTTGGATAGAGAAAATAGTCCTAGTAAAGTTACTGCCGATAATGATGCAAATGATGAACGCCGGGGAACTGGCATTGAAGAAACAGAAATAGTTCACAGGAAAAGCGGTTCATCTCAAATACCTCTCGTTAATACTATCCGTAATCTATTACAGCGCGCTAGAAATATAAGTGGTGACGATGTCTCTATACCTATACTAACTAATGCCGTCGACAATGCGTCCCGCACTCAAACAACCCCATATACTGTTGAGAGTGAAGAAGATGGCGTCCCTACTAGCCTAAGGAATAACAATTTTGGCGTGTCAAATAATGCGTATCAACCACCTATAGGTGATCGCACACTGACACAGGCAGCCATTCTATTTGATACCTCACGTATTATTGATGCGGTAGAGTCTGTTCGAGAATCTTCAGCAACCTCTCATTTCTTCGAGAACAATACACAGACCTCAATAATTACTACACCGACTAATATTGCCGAAAATAGTGCTAAAGTCTATCAACAGCTTGCGAAGGCAGCACCCAATGGCTCTATTAACGCAAAAAACATGTATACCATTGATATGGTTGGCATGTTGTTTGACTATATTTTGGCAGATGAAAACCTTCCGGATTCAATCAAGACATTATTAAGTCACTTGCACACACCTTTTCTTAAGCTTGCCTTTATTGATGAAAGATTTTTTGAATACAAAGAACATAAATCACGCATGCTGCTTGATAGTCTGGCTGATGCTGGCACTAACTTTGTCGGCCACGATGGCACATCTCAATACAATATATATAATGAGATAAAGAAAGTGGTACAACGTGTTATTAAAGAATTCAAAAATGATGTGAATTTATTCGCTGAGCTGCTGATGGAATTCACTCTTCTGAAGAAACGCATTATACATATACACAATCTTCGTGAACGCAACAGTATTGAAAAGAAAAGAGGCCAGGAAAAGCATGCCCAAGCAAAAATTCTTGCTCGGCAAGAAATAAAGGCACGCATAGAAGGTCGGCGTGTGCCAGCCTCAATTATTAATTTATTATCACCTTGGTTTGTCTACCTCACTTTTCTACAATTGAAAGAAGAAAAGAACTCGATAAAGTGGGCCGAGGCTCTCGCCATTATTGATAACCTAATGACTTACTGCACCATAAAAAAAGTCAAAGACAATGTCGAAAAACTTGAAAAAGGCTTTGACGAAATCATTAAAAAAGTAGACGTAGGCCTAACCAGTATTGCATATAATCCGGTCAAAATAGCGTCTGTTTTAGCTGAGTTAAAACAACTAAAAGATGATGTTATTAACAAACAAGCAATTAAGACAACAATAACCAAACAAGATACTAACAAAGATACTAGCAACACAGAAAGCGCACAAGATGAAGTATCAGATACACCAACACCAGAGGAAGAGCGTGTCATGAACTACATTAAGCTTATCGAGCCCGGCACATGGATTGAATACGATAAAACTGCACGGATGAAAGTGAGTGGTTTTAGCGCTGAGTCTCGTAAATACATACTGATCAACCAAAGTAATCAAGAAGTCACCATGCGCTCTAGACTAGAGCTCGCTAGAGATCTCTTATCCGAGAAAGCAGCCATACTAGATGGCACCGCCAAACCACTGTTTGAACGTGCGTTAGAACGCATCAGGCATAATTTAGACAAGCAAGTGCTATTAAGTAATAGCCCCGTTTAATAAGGCTTGCCAAAACGACGAAAGTCTTTAAGATAAGCTTTATTTGTACTTTAGAGGTTACTACCCCTTGGACGACATTCCCCTGAGCATGCTTTTTAGTTTTCTAGGCATTCTTATCGTTTTATCCGGATTTTTTTCTAGTTCCGAAACATCCATGATGTCATTGAACCGATATCGCTTACGCCATTTAGAAAAGAAAGAACATAAGGGGGCCATTCGAGCTGCGGCTTTGCTGAGACGACCAGAACGCCTTATTGGTATGATCTTAATTGGCAATAACCTGGTGAATAATTTCGCAGCCGCACTCACGACTTTAATAGCGCTAAGGTTGTACGGCGAAGAGGCGGTATGGAGTGCCAGTGTGCTACTAACACTAGCTGTACTCATATTTGCAGAAGTCACGCCTAAAACTATTGCGGCGTTGTATCCAGAAAAAGTCGCGTTCCCATTTACATTGATACTTAAGCCACTGCTTTTGATTCTCTACCCTGCGGTATGGTTGGTTAATCATATGTCTAATGCCTTAGCGCAAATCTTTGGTATTAACACAACGCCATCACCGATGACGCAACATTTACATCCCGACGAGTTGAGGACTGTAGTTGATGAAGCTGGTGACCTAATTCCGGATCAGCATCAAGATATGCTACTCAACATTCTCGATTTAGAAAAAGCCTCAGTTGAAGATATTATGATTCCGCGTAGCGAGATTGTTGGTATCAATTTAGAAGATAGCCCAAAGAAACTGTTAACACAGCTTAAACATTTAGATTACACTCGTATTCCAGTATACGAAGGTGATATCAATAATGTCGTAGGAATTTTTCACTTACGCTACACAACACGTTTTTTATTAGATGAAAACAACGACATTAGCCATAACATTAAGCGCTTAATGCTCAAGCCTTACTTTGTTCCCGAGAGTACGCCTCTTCACACTCAGCTTCTCAATTTTCAGAAGCAAAAACACAGCTTGGCACTGGTTGTGGATGAATATGGTGATATTCAGGGCTTAGTCACCATAGAAGATTTATTAGAAGAAATAGTAGGTGAGTTCACTACTAATGCAGCTGAAACACATCAGCCTGATATTAGAATGCTTGACAGCGGGTGGAACATTATTGAAGGCAGTGCTTCTATTAGAGAAATCAATAAGTCGCTTGATTGGAGCTTACCAACTAACGGACCAAAAACACTCAATGGCTTAATGATGGAATACTTAGAAACGATTCCTAAGGGACATATTAGCTTTATGTTATCGGGGTATCGCTTTGAAACACAAGGGATAGCAAGCACTATGATAGAAAGTGCCCGAGTGAAACGTATATTGACTGAAGAAGCCCAATAACACCCCGGGCTTATACAGTCGTTACTTATTCATCGTATGCTGGAGACAGCACTACCCATCTATAAAAATGGATTAACCTTCTTTTCTCTTTCATGCGCCATATTTAACACCGCTAAACGCTGAGTCTTAGTCGCCCCACCCCAAGAACGAATTTCATCGCCCGTGCGAAAGCATCCGTTGCACACGCCTTCGTTATCTAAAGCGCAAATTGAAATACAAGGTGATTTAACAGGCTGCTCATCCGCGCCCAACTCTATACCACCAGAAGAAATGGAACTCATATACATCATCACTCAGTCGAAATAATTTTTTGCTATTTTAGCAGAAGCTGGCATAAAAAACCCAGGGAAGTCATTATCTGGATGTAATATTTCCCCCATTTAGCTTTTATCCATATTATCAATCACCATATTTTTTCAGGTGCTGGGTTTTCTCTCACTAGCGTCGTACCAAAACTACGGTTCACCAACTGGACAATGACTGAAGCGGTAAAACCCCATATTTCATATTGATGAAACCGGTAAGCGGGTGCCCACAAACTGTCCGACTTTTTAGCGGTTTTACGACCGTGAAAAACATCTGTCCTAAAACGCTTATCTCTTCTGAAAAAGTCGATGGGCACCGTAAAAATATCGGCTATTTCACTTGGGTTAGCCGTTAATCCAGATAGACTCTTAACCATCCCGACGACGGGCCTGACAAGTGTTAAACCTCGAGTAGGTGCGCTATTAAGACCACCTAGAACAGTAACATTACTCGGTGCAATCGCAATTTCTTCCTCGCATTCACGCAAAGCCGTATCTACCAGCGTGCGGTCACCCTCTTCCCACATGCCGCCTGGGAAAGCGACTTCACCGCCATGATGACGCATATTTTTCGCACGTAGAGTCAGTATTATGTGCCACCCATCTTGCTTTTGAACCAATGGAACAAGAACCGACGCGCGACCACATAATGGATGATTTTTCTGGGTGTTAGTAATATCTGCGGCGGAGTATAATTTTACAGCATCCGTAGCGGACGCATTGTTTGATGGAAAGTTATCGAACAATCTATCTGCGTTTGTGAGTTCAGGGATGGTGATCAGTGTCGCCCTAAGGTGATTTTCTACATCATTACTCAACAAAATTCTCCCGTGCTATGAAATGAAATCACTTAAGTTATAAAACATTTTACGCAAAAAAAGTACCGACAGGTTCTGTTAAGACGATATTTGAGTTAACAATACAATTTTCAAACATTAATCCGGCAACAAGATCATTTCATATGCAGCAGCTGTTAACCACTATTAGTTCTGGAAAAATCACTGTACATATCAACGTTATTTTGTACCATAGCGCAATTATGAACAGTAAAGCGACCTCTAAAAACGGTGCGAAAATTCCATCATATTCAGGTACATGAAGTAGGCTGATTACTATCCAATACTCTGTAGATGTACAATAAATAAATGCGCGATGGGCGCTAACAGTCCATCACTGCGTTGTTAGTTATTGTTTTTTTGGTGAGACTCAAATAATTATCTCCGCGAAGAGAAGTAGACATGTCTACTTCTCCCAATTTTGATACGCTAATAACCTTAGCCAAAAGTAATCCTGACGCACTGGAAAGCTTGCGTCAAACGCAAATAGAGCAATCAATTAAGAATGCTCCTGAACAATACAGACAACGCTTACGTGGCGTAATGTTTCTGGTAGATACGCACCGTCAATTACATTCATACTTGCCTATGGGATCATGCATGAAAGTTAGCCCGATAATGCATGCGTCATTCGTAGAACTCAGAGGATGCTTAAATCCAATATGCGGCTTTGATGATCTTTTTCGAGGCTTAGCAAAGATCGATACATCCACAAAAAATAAAATGGCCGATGTACTCGCTTGCCCTTCTCGTTAAAGCCTTAGATACTTATACTACGCGCTAACCTTAGGAGAACGTATAGTATGAATTTCTGTAGTCACTGTGGTGATCGTGTAAGCCTATCTATTCCTGAAGATGACAACCGCGAGCGGTTTGTGTGTACAAGCAGCCAATGCGCCACTATTCATTATGAAAACCCTCGTATTATTACGGGATGCCTGCCTATTTATGGTGATCAAGTATTGTTATGTAGACGTGCGATAGAACCTAGATACGGACTATGGACAATCCCTGCGGGTTTTATGGAAAATGGAGAAACAACAGAGCAAGGTGCATTAAGAGAGTCTTGGGAAGAAGCATACGCCACCCTAAGTATCGATAAGTTGTACGCGCTCTATGACCTACCGTACATTAACCAAGTTTATTTTATCTACAAAGCCGAATTATTAGATAATAATTTTAAGTCTTCTAACGAATCGCTTGAAGTGAAGTTATTTGCAGAATCAGAAATACCTTGGAATGAGCTAGCGTTTAGTGTGGTAGAAAAAACCTTGAAACGCTATTTTAATGATAGGAAAACAGGTGAATATTTACTCCACACGGAAGAGATCAAACCGAGAACGAGAAGCTAAACACGTTGATATCTTAAACTATATAGTCTACTACCCTGTATAAGTTAGACATACCTTAATAATCGGTATTTACACTGCGTAACGACGAAAAACATCAAAAGCTGGTTCTTCATAGGGGTGTGCTATTTTTAATGCTGTCACTATTTTTTCAAGGTGTTCTTCGTTGCAAAGTACCTCTATACGGTACTCTTCAACATACTCAACCATCTGCTTTTGCTTACTTTCATGACCAATAAATGGGCTACTACCCACTAAAGGCCGAAACTGCCCTTTGCCTAAGACTTGCCAACAACATTGATCGTAATCCCCCTGTTCACCTCCACCAGCAGCCATTATCGCAGATTTCACCGCTTCGGTATAATCGACTGGAACATACACGACCAGCTTAAAGGTATCTTGAATACCGCTACTCATATTCATTTACACGCTCGCATGATAATTTGATTTCTTAGTACTAATTCTAAGGAATATTTGTGGTGAATAATTACTGTGGTGAAGTAACCGTATTATACGCCCATACTAACCATGGCATTAACGCTAGGACATCGTGTTCCTCTACTGTGGCACCACACCAAATACGTAAACCGGATGGCGCATCGCGATAAGAGCCTATGTCGTAAGCGACATTCTCTTTTTCCAACAACGTTACCATCGCCTTAACTTGCTCTGGGCTGGCTGATAACGTTAAGCACACACTCGTATTCGAGCATTGTGTACTATCTTTTGCTAAAAACTGAATCCAATCATTATTATCAACGAACGCTTTGATAACCTGGAAGTTACCCTGAGACTTAGCAATCACTGCGCTTGCCCCGCCTAGTCCCCGCACCCATTGCAAGGCGTCTAAATAATCCGCGACGCACAACATAGAGGGTGTATTAATCGTCTCACCGCGAAAAATACCTTCTATTAGCTTCCCACCTTTTGTTAAGCGAAAGATTTTAGGTAGTGGCCACGCAGGCGTGTACGTTTCTAAGCGTTTGACAGCACGCGGGCTGAGAATAAGCATCCCATGCGCACCCTCACCACCTAATACTTTTTGCCACGAATAAGTAACAACATCTAATTTCTCCCACGGCATCTCCATAGCAAAAACAGCCGACGTCGCATCGCAAATGGTTAAGCCTTCGCGGTCATCATCGATCCAATCTCCATTCGGTACTTTTACACCAGATGTCGTCCCATTCCATGTAAACACCACGTCATTAGTAAAATCAACACTAGAAAGGTCAGGCAAAAGACCATAATCCGCAGACAGATAACGTACATTATCTAACTTCAGCTGCTGCTTAATATCGGTTACCCAACCCGCACCAAATGATTCCCACGCCAGCACATCAACGCCTCGCGCACCTAACAAGGACCACATTGCCATTTCCACAGCTCCGGTATCCGATGCCGGCACAATACCTACACGGTAACCTTTTGGTAGACCCAGTAGTTCAGCTGTTTCATTGCAGGCTTTACCCAGTGCAATCTTTCCAATTGCCGCACGATGCGAACGTCCTAGCGTAGACACATCTAACTGGCTTACGTCATAATGCGGGCGCTTGCTACAAGGACCAGACGAAAAATTAGGATTGGTAGGTTTTACGGAAGGCTTACTTAGCTTAGGCATACAGTGGACTCTGGCAGTAAATGGGTAAAGACTCAATAGCGCAACTCGTGACCCACAAAAGAATCAATATGATGACAATCGATGCGATAAATAAAGAGAACTATTATGACAGAAACCATTGAACCCTTCACACTAGAAATAAGGGTCAATGAAGAAAATATATCAGCTATTGACTGGCTGGCAAGTCAATCTGACCTTTCTAAAAACAAATTAAAACAATGCATGACCCAAGGCGCCGTATGGCTCCATCGCAAAGGCACGAATCCGAAAACAACAAAACCGATTCGAAGAGCCAACAATGTACTCCACTGTGGCGATCATCTGTTTCTTTACTTCAACCCTAAAGTGCTTCAACAAACACCCCCTAAACCACAATTACTGCAAGATAGAAGCCGGTATAGCGTATGGCACAAGCCTTGTGGAATGCTTTCTCATGGTTCTAAATGGGGTGATCATTGCTCGATTACTCGGTGGGTAGAGCAGCAGTATCAACGCCCCTGTTTTTTGGTTCATCGCTTAGATCGAGCGACTCGTGGAATTATTCTTGTTGCGCACACGAAAAAAGTCGCTGCGCAGCTTTGCGAACAGTTTGAAAAACGGCATATTCACAAGCGCTACCACGCAATTGTCGAGGGCGAGCTGTCGCGGAAAGAAATGTCCATCAACCGACCTATCGATACAAAAGCGGCACATACCGACATATTATTAATTGACCATGATGCCCAAAACAATACTAGTTTAGTCGATGTTATATTACATACTGGACGTAAACATCAAATTCGACGGCATTTAGCAGACCAAGGTCACCCACTCGTTGGAGATCGCTTATATAACCCTATGTTTGCATCAACCGACGGCTTAGAAAAAGATAACCTAACGCCAGTAGCAGACTTACAATTACGCGCTTATTTTCTCTCTTTCACCTGCCCAATTTCCCATGTTTATCAAGAATTTACACTCCCTTCTGAACAATTCATTAGCACCGCAAAAAACTTGTACGAAAAGTAACCTTTTAGTCTAGCAAAACGGTGAGGCTTTGCTAAACTTATAATAAGAGATTTACAAAGTAAACCACGTATAAAGTAAAAACAAGCTACTGATTAGGTGCTATCAAATGACAAAACAAACGAAAATATTCGCTACTTTTTATCATAAACAAGCAGGATCAATGAGTGTGGTACTTGCGATAACCATGGCTATCGGCTTGTGCATCTCTGGCTACTTTTTGTATGAAAAATCTGAAAAAACGACCGCCCTCGCCCAACAATTAGAGGGGACAAATCGTAAACTACGTAATATTCAAAGGGATTTGCGCTACACAGAATCTGATTTAGAGGATCAAAAAACACAGGTATATAGCGCTAATAGTCAACGTAATATACTCAAAAGCGAAGTTGACAGCACAAAAGCACTGCTCGACCAAAAAGAAGTTGAAAAACAGGCGATGATGAATAGCCTGACAGAAGAGTTAAGCACTATAAAACAACAGCTTGGGACGTTACAAAACGAGCGAGCGGCATCAGCCAAACGACTCAATGGCGAAATGGATACGTTAAAAGAACAGTTAGCCAATACCGAAAAAGAAAAAATCGCTGCGCAGGAGCAGTTAAAAGACGAGATTGCGTCCATTAAACAACAGCTACAAGAAACTGAGCAAGATAAAAACCAATCTCAAGCTGCACTAGCCACTATTCGTGAAGAACTGGACGCTAAGCTATCCGCGAAGGAGATAGAATATGAAAAACAAATTGCTCAATTGAATGACTTTTCGACCGCCATTAGCCAAAAGCATGAAATCACCAAAAATCAACTTGATAAAGAGTCAACACGCGCCAAAGAGTTTAGCGCAACAATAGAGACGCTCGAAGAGCGCTTGACACGAGAAAAAATAGCGCTGGATAAACTGACTCAACAGTTAACTATGCTAGATAAAACCAATGCGGAGCTAAGCTCAGAAAAAAGTCGGTTAATTAGACAGTTCAAAGATGGCACCACTATTATCCGCCTAGAGGACACTATTTTATTTTCTTCTGGCTCGGCAACACTTAATAACCGTGGTCAACAAACTCTCACTCTAGTTGCTGAAACACTATCAGAGTTCCCAAACCACCTTATCAGTATTGAAGGTCATACCGATCACCTCCCTATCATTTCGACCTTAGCCAAAAAATATCCTACTAACTGGGAGCTATCAGCCGCTCGATCCTCGTTCGCTATTCGTCACTTAATGGCGCAAGGTTTACCGGCTAAGCAGTTTCAAGCGGTGGGCTTTGCTAATACTCGCCCCATTGCTATGGACACCGACATTGGCAGTCAGCGAAAAAATCGTCGAATAGAAATTTTATTACATCCGCCTATGGAAAGGGTCACTATTACATTGGATGAGCTAATGATGAGAAATAAAATAACCGCTAAATAATTTAACACTGCCCACAAACAACGCAAGGAAGCGTGCCAAGTACCACACAATAGTATGACATTTCACAAATCGTATCGAAGACTACTACGCGTCACTGGCAACCACACTATTTGCGTGTCGCACCAAAAAAGATCTATTAAGTAGGCTTATATTTTTTTCGCCTGTCTATTGTAAACTTGCACCATTAATTTCATTTATAGATAACATCTATGTAACTGTTATTTTTTCTGCTTATTACTCTGAAATTTTTGTGCCAGTCCTTTCACCATTTTATTCGCGCTCTTCTAGTGGCATTGTAGTGGCATTGTAGTGGCATACTAAATTTGGCCACCGAGTAAGAGGTGATATTATAAGTCATCATTAATGAAGATAGCGATATATCCAATTGAGGTCATTGACATAAACGCTAGCGAAGGCACCCCTATTCGGTAAAGCTATCGCATTGATCATTTTCTCTCATACTCCACAAAAACAACCGTCACCTAAAATTCTTGAGGCACTCACCAATTGTTGGTTTAATAATGCATCGAGTACTTTTTTGATGAAGCTCGTATCGTTGTTACAAATATAACCTAAACTATGGGGGCCAAAATAGACCAGATCACCATACTCATTCCATATGCCAACTGCCGGTGTGGCTTTAATATCTTTTTTTATCACATTCATAAGTTGATCCGATAGCACGTTAATACCTTGTAAGTCATGGTGCAACGTTTCATCGTCAACAGATGCCATATAAAAATCGACTTGTTGCATAGCTTGCGGGTATTGATCCATCATTAATAAGAAGTGTGGCTTGGTCAATTGGTCGCATGGGCAATGATTTTGCCAAAAGTATACGACGCGTATAGTTGGTTTTTCATCCTGCGTTGCATCATTCAAAAACAGTTGCTCTATGCTTGCAGATGTTTCGAAAAATACAGTATTTTCAATGGCAGGGATAATATAGATATTGCGTACCAACCACACTGTCAGCGCCATCATCAGCACACAGAGAACGCCACCGATTATTTTAACGGCGTTCAACGTCTTCTCTCTCGAATTCGACAGTTGATATTCATAATATGTAACACTTAAGTTATTTATCGATTAAAAACGCTATTGACCTTATCCATCTGTTGCCAAACAACTATATGAAGCAGTAACATAGTTGTTGGCTAACCTCATATCTACTGGATGACTGCCTTTACATCGACACCACCCCATACGCTATTTGTTGTCTATTAATTAAGGTATCTCACCGATGAATTGTTTTAACTCCTTTTGCACACTGCGCATTATTCCGTTTGCTATCGTTGCGGCTATCACTGTTACCATTATGATGATGCCCGCTGTTGGTGTGCAGGCACATAATCATAGCAATGAAGACGCAAGTGGTCATAATAGCATCGCTGTTATCCAAATCAGCAATGCAAGAGTCAACCCAATATTTACAGGTATGCCTGTCACAGCTGCATATTTTACTCTCTACAACACGGGGGATAAAACTATACGTTTACTGTCCGTTGAGGGAGCTATTTCTAAACGTATAGAAATCCACGAGCACACAATGAACAACGGCTTGATGAAAATGCAAGAAGTGGCTGGCGGTGTCGAGCTACATGCGGGCGAAACCACTCATTTTTCACCCGGCGGTTATCACATCATGATTATGGACTTAAACCAGGATATAAAAGAAGGTGATGTCGTTGAGCTCACCTTGCAATTCGCTAATAGTCATACTCAAGTAATCAAAGC
Organism: Candidatus Endobugula sp.; assembly: GCA_047636495.1. GTDB lineage: Bacteria > Pseudomonadota > Gammaproteobacteria > Pseudomonadales > Cellvibrionaceae > Endobugula. Next base: position 36,838 of record JBLILH010000029.1, read on the forward strand.
AACGGCCAAAAAGCCATTTATGGATCATTCATCGGCCACAGATCATCACAGTAAACATCACGACAAGCAGCATAAACACTAAGCCTATGTTTAGTGTTTATGCTGCTTGTCGTGACCTAGAGGGTTATTTCTGCACCCACCACCATCTTTAGGGCTTGCAACATATTACCCTTGTTGTAAGGCCCTTTAAATAATCCCACATACTCCCCCTGCGGGTTAATTAACGCCATTGAATCACTGTGGGTAATAAAGTAGTGACCACTTTCATCTGGCTGTTCTACAATAAACACTACGTTGAGTTGCTGAGTGATCGCTTTAATATTCTCAACATCACTGGTTAAACCATAAAACGCTGGATGCATATAGGTTAAGTACTGATGTAATAGTGTTGGTGTATCGCGCTCCGGATCAAAAGTAATATGCAACACATTCATCGGCGCTTGACTGCTTTGCTTATCCCATGTGCTTTTTACGTCGCTCAAAAATGCTAAATTAATCGGGCAAATGTCAGGACAAAACATATAGCCAAAGTTAATTAAACGCCAACCCGAAAGGTGATCTGTAAAGGATTTTTCAGCGCCCTGCATATTTGATAAAGTAACCGGTGATAGCTGCCTAGGTGTTTGAAATAGGAAAAAGTCTAGTTCGGCTAATAATTCCCTGTCGAGGGTTTGCACTCCCTCTTTTTGGGCTAAATAAATTCTAGCGCCTATACTCGCCAACACTAGTAATGTTAACAAACCAATAATAATCTGAAGTGGCTTATTATTTTTTATACCTTCGGCATAACTTTGCTGGGACATATATCTTACCTATGACTAAAGTGATGTAGTTTCCACAGAAAATATTACAGGGCCAAACTTGTTGAGTCGGCTGCAAAGGCTTTATTCCTCGGTGGCCCACTATGAAAACGAAACTCATCGCTTTCTGTTAATATAATCGTTTTTTCTAGCCTCAAAAAAACCTCTAGGCGATCGCTAATATCAACACCCGCCGCCTTTTTAGCTAGTGTCAAGTAATCTTGATAATGCCTTGATTCGGACTTTAACAACGATAAATAAAAACCTTGCAGTTCTTTATCTAGCAACGGTGCAATTTTTGCAAAACGTTCGCAGGAACGAGCTTCAATAATGGCGCCCACAATCAACGTATCAACTAACCGATGCGGTTCGCTGGTTCTAATGGGCTTTCGAAGCTGTCCGGCATAATGCGCAGCTTCAATATGAGGATAATCGATGTCTCGCTTTTTCATTAACGCCATAACCTGCTCAAAGTGGCGCAGCTCTTCACGGGCTAGGCGCGACATTTTATTGAGCAAAGCATGGTTGTCTACATAACGGTACATAAGATTCATAGCAGTACTCGCGGCTTTCTTCTCACAGTTCGCGTGGTCAATAAGTAATAATTCTATGTTATCTAATGCGGCATCAACCCACTCTTTTGGCGTTTCGCAATAGAGGAAGGTCTGAATATGGGAAATGTCGGTGGTATTGGTATTAATAGTGGTCATATGGGTGGCATCAGTTTTTTTAAGCATTAATTAACCACTTATTTTAACTGATTTAGCTGAATTAAGGCTGAATATCTTGTTCAGAATAGCGTCTTTCTGAGCACTCCAATCGGTCCTGCTCTTTACGCAGGTCAGACAACATCGCTTCGATATAACGAATATGTCGCTTCACAGCTTAACTTGTTTTGGTGCGCGGTGGGTTCATGATAGCATCGTAAATTTCACTGTGTTGACGCATTGAAGGTTCGCGAGAAAAATATTCACTACATTAACAAAACACTACTGCGTACAATATCAAATAAGCTTTTCACTAAATAGAGATAAACCACGAACCATTAGCCCCCTGTGTCAGGATAGTTGTCGCCTCTAATATTTCATAAGAGGCTAGCAAAATGAGTTTAAAATTCACCCAATCGTTCAAGATTCAAGCTGTTGAGAAAACCCTTACGCGTAATGAGGGAGAGCG
>JBLILH010000030.1:0-38765 GCA_047636495.1 Candidatus Endobugula sp.
CGACATTAGAAACTGGAATCATATTGATGAAGTTTATCTCAACCCCGAAAAAGGGAAAAGCAAGGTAGTAGAGAGTCAGGCGGCATAATTTTTACACATCAGGCGACAACTCTATTGAAATCCACCGATACCATCACCGTTGATAATGGCAAAGAGCTTGCCTATCACGCTAAATTGAAGGAGGCGCTAGGCGTAGATAATTATTTTGCACACCCTTACTGCTCTTGGGAACGCGGACTGAATGAAAATAATAATGGACTGATACGGCAGTATCTTCCGAAAGGAATGGCGCTGGATAAAGTCACGGCGAAAGAAATTAGAGTCATTCAAGATAAGCTAAACAACAGACCCAGAAAGTTACTCGGCTATAAAATATCTAATGAAGTTTACGATACTATGCGTTTAGCCGCATAATAACGGAGTGTCGCATTGGCGACTGAAACCCAAGGCTAAAATATTTGCGTTTAACCACGATTATTATTGACAATGGGGGGGGGGGGGGGGTTAAGCACCCTCAATTTCATCTAAAAACTGTTGCACCAAATAAGTACTAGACAGCAATTGACGATGAGGGTCGCTAGCGTTCCACTCGCGACAGTACCAGCAAATACGTTCTGCGATAGAGCCTTGAGATGATTCACCTAGCTTTTCTTTTAGCGACAGAACCTGCCTACCTAATAGGACCAATTCCTCCGTTACCTTATCCACTTTCCGCTTTTCTTCTCGGGTGTTACACAACTCTGCCACACAGAACACCCAATCATCATGACTGGCAATAGCCAAACGTAAGTGATCGACTACACTATTTTTTAGTAACTCTTCAAGATCGTCTAACTTGGAAAATAGTTTTGCTTTTGATACCACAAAGGCCTCCATATAAAAATTTAATAGCCTGCAGACTACCATTCAATCAAACTTAGCAGCACATTAAAGCCAATAACAATTTGCTGTTCTGGGGCTGAACATACAAAGATGGTCTACTGGTGTTCAATTAACAAGTATAAAAAATCGACGACATGACTATAAAATCTAGTTATTATTTTCTCACACGAAAAAATTATAAAGAATCAATACATCCCTACTCTCTTCACTTTAGGTTTTCTAAAAAACAACACTTTAATTAAGGTATATACGATAAGTGCGGTCAACCAAACTATAAGTAATATGCGCAGTACAGGAAGAATACTTTCTAGATCATTGAACAATAGTTCTAACACGGCAACTATCCATGCAGGTGCCCAGTAGTTACTGTCAGCAAGTGCAGGCGTGAGGAAAAAAGCTGCCACAGTAATGATCATGATGCCACGTAAGTATGACCAAGAAATAAATCGACTGATGCGCCATGTTACGGCTAACAAGCCAATCACCGCTAAACTATAGAATAGCCATGCACTGCTGTATTCTTGAAATTCTACCATTTTTCATATCGTCCTTATTGATGATATTGCGCTACTCGTTGCGTTATTCCACACTTACAGTATTCACTTTGTGGATGTTATTGATTCACAGATCAACGTTATTCTATCCAATGGATCACACGTTCTTGATAATCGCCGTCACTTTCTTGAGCTACTTGTTCTTCACTGATAGTGCGACCTTTCACCGAAAAGCCTAGCTGATGAATCAACTCGGGCTTACCTGATAGCAAATGGTGCCATTGGGGCAAGTCATCACCTCCAGCCAGCAAACGGTATGAACAGGTCTTAGGTAGCCAGTGAAATTCCGCGATATCTTGTGGGCGCAGCTGTAAGCATTCTGGCACTAGCTGTAGACGGTTTGAATAATCTTTGCAGTGGCAGCTGTTGTCATCTAGATATTTACAAGCAATATCGGTGTAATATACTTCACCATCTTCTTCATCTTCGAGCTTATGCAAGCAACATTTACCGCAGCCATCACATAGTGATTCCCACTCGACTTGCGTCATTTGCGTAAAGCTTTTACTTTTCCAGAATGGGCTGATCATAACTTACTATTCTTATCTCGCAGCGCCTGCATTTCTTCATCACCGTTATTATATAAGCTGGGCGGCATTTGTAGATAGAAACCGGTATCCGCTATGGCGTGTAAAATATCTTTAGCGTTAGCGCGAGCAAGTTTTTTATCTTCACTAATTAACAAGGTCATTGCTAACCCGAGGTCTCCCAATTTGCGGCGCAAATCATCAGGGATACTGTCGACACCCGCTTTTTTGTCGACGTAAAGGTACATGCCTTCTTTTTTTGAGCAGCGGAAAACAGAACAAATACGTTTCATAGATAGCCATTAATTCTAAAGGGAATACATATACGTTAAAAGCCGATCGCCGACTATCTCTTGTCGCCAGTCGGTTAAAGACTCCGGCAAGAAATATTTAGGCGCAGAGCGAATCAGTGCTTCATAATCTTTTTTACGCACCAATAGCTCAGGTGGCAGGTCTAGTTCATCAGACAATTGACGTACGTTTTCTTTAAGCTTTTTGTAGATAGTGGTGTCAGCTGAATTAAGAGGTTTGTCTAATCGTTCCTTATAGAAACCGTCGTCACGTAACGTGTCAAGGATAATAGTGAGTATGTCTTCGGCTGATTCACCCATAAAGCGATGAGGCAACTCTTGAATGCGTTTCAGCTGTTGCATATCCATAGGCAATTTAAAAGCCATATCAAATACACTTACGTCCTTTAATACTCGGCTGCGCGGCACGTCCCTTTGCTGAGCGTCTATTTCTCTCCAGCGACAAATATTCGCTAGCACGGTAAGCTGGTCTGCTTCTAACTTCCATGCGGACTTTATACGCTGATAATAAACATTCTCGTTATCGGTATTGCGTAATTTATCTATCATACGCTGACAGTCAGATTCTACCCACTCTATCCGCTGCAGTGTTTGCAACATGGCAGACAATTCACCATAAATTTCCAGCAAGTATTCAACATCTAAAGCAGCATAGCGCAGCTGTGCATCACTTAATGGGCGCTGCAACCAGTCTGATCGTGTTTCTTGCTTAGGAATGTCAATTTGCTTCATTTCACGCATCAAATTAGCGTAACCAATAGACGAACCAAAGCCCGTAAAACCCGCCGCCACTTGGGTATCGAATAGTGATTCGGGGAACACACCAAAAGCATGATGTAATACTTCTAAATCTTCTGAACACGCATGGACGACTTTAACCACATTGGGATTGATCAGTACATCAGCCATTGGTTGTGTATCGGTGATCGTGAGAGGATCGATAAGGTACACGCCATGAGCATCGGCGATCTGTAATAAACCGATATGTGGATAGTAAGTCCGTGTGCGGACAAACTCAGTATCGAGCGCGATAGCCGACTGTTGTGATAACTGTTCGCACAGCGTCGCTAGCGCGGCATTAGTATCGATCCATTGATACTCAACAGTCGGTGCGGTAGTAAAGATATTAGATGTTTGTGTTGATGTCATGAATGCAACCAAACTGGTAAGTAAAATGGATTCTGGTACTCACCAGAATAATGATTAAAGGGACTTATAAATGTGAAATTCTAAGTAAAACAATCTACTTGAAAAACTAAAATATAACCTACAACGAACGACGACTAGAAAATGCATGGGTTAAGGTACCACCGTCGATATACTCTAGCTCACCACCTAAAGGCACCCCATGTGCGATCCGCGACACGACTAAACCCTGCTGTCGCGCTTGCTCAGCAATATAATATGCGGTGGCCTCACCTTCGACGGTGGGATTAGTCGCTAGTATCAGTTCAGTCACTGCGCTGTGTTGAGTTTCATCGCCTACACCTACTCCTATGTCCGCTCCAACGTCAACATTTGCATCGAGCCCACTGTCTAAAATAATATCTAAAGAGGCATTCCCGGCGCGGTGTTCTTGTTCATTTCGTAAACGCTGGAACAGCTGGGGCAAACCGAGTTCTTTAGGACCGATTCCATCAATAGGGGAAAGCCGTCCGTTAAGCACAAAATATTTACCGTGATAGATGCCTGACTGTTCAATAGCCACTACATCGGCAGGAGTTTCGACCACGCATAATATGCCCGTATTTCGCCTTGAATTACTACAAATATAACAAATAGCTTGCTCAGTTAAAATTCGGCAATGCTGACAACGTCCTACTTTTTCTATAGCCGTACCCAGCGCGCCCACTAAACGCCCAGCCCCTTCTGGATCACGTTCGAGTAGGTGTAAAGCCATTCGCTGAGCAGACTTACGGCCGACACCAGGTAGGCAGCAAAGAGAGTGGATAAGTTCGTCAATTAATGGACTAAACAAGAATTATACCTTCAAGTCATGGTAAGAATTTATCGCGGAAAATCTACCATAAAAAATTATCGTGGGAAAATTATATCAAAAAAATCAGTTTTAAAATGGCATTTTAAAACCGGGAGGCATTTGCATACCACCGGTCAAATCACCCATCATATTTTTATTTTCTTGTTCGACTTTACGCACCGCATCATTCACTGCTGCAGCAAGTAAGTCTTCTAGAATCGTTTTATCTTCCGTTAATAACGACTGATCGATATCGACTTTTTTGACATCGTGACGGCCATTCATAGTCACTGTCACCATACCTGCACCAGACTCACCTAACACGATTTTGCTGGCTAACTCTTCCTGCATCTTTTGCATATTTTCTTGCATAGCTTGCGCCTGCTTCATAATGTCTCCGAGACCTTTCATTCTTTACTCGCTCTTTTACTTTGATTGTTTTATTTATTACGTTGGTGACGTTCTCAATTGTTTTCTCGATCGCCGTCGCAATGTGAATTAATCTGTAACTACTCAGCACTGCCCGTAACTGTTCAGATTGCAGTCAAAATTGTGCTTAGCAAGGCGAAAAATGTGAGTTTACACGTGTAAATAATCATTTTTTAACGCAGTTTAGCGATGTTGACTGTAAGCTGAGTAGTTACATTAATCTATTGGTTTAATCGAGTCAGGTACAATACAGCCACTGACCATTTCTTGTAATTGTTGTACTACCGGGTCATTAGCGATGGCGGTTTCTGCTTGAACTTGCCGCTCTTTTCTCTGACGAATGACTATTTGCGATGGCGTCTCGTGAGGCACATCACCTAAGGTTATCGTTATCTCGATAGTTTGCCCAAAGTATTCACCCAATAAATCAGCAAGGTATTGCTGATGTTTTGTATCATACAAGGTGCTTTGCTGCTTATCTAAAACATAGTGTAAATGTGGGCCATCCCAGTTTATGAGTGCGCAATTGGCAACCGTACTTTGCAATAAACCGCCGGTTTCTATGCCCTTGTAAACAGTAAACCAATTTTTCGCGTTAAGCTCGGAAAACAGTATTTTTGGCACACGTGTTTTTACGGGGGAGCCGCCTACAGTCACTCCTTGCTCACCTTCATCCGTCGCAACCTGATCAGTATCAGGCATTTTTTCTTGATGCTTTAATTCATTGTAATTATCTTCATCGACACTACGTCCACGCTCTACTGCCACTTTAATGACAGCTTCAGACTTTTTTACCGGTGATTGTTCTCCAGCATCATCTTCCGCTGGCGATTCAGGCATACTAATAACGCGGTCATACTCGTACGAAGTCACATCACTGTTTTCGTCATTTGAATCGCTACTGTGGTGATCGTTAGCGTTTTTAGCACTGCTATTGTTAGTACTGCTATTGTTAGTACTGCTATTTTGATCGCCGCGATGAGCAACAATAGTATTCTCGCTACCACTATGTTCCTCATGCCTACTATGCATTTTATGCTGCACGTTATCGCTGTTTTTTTGCGTGACTTTTACAGGCTCTAATTCCACCTCTATTTCTACAGCTTCTGACGCTGTCACTGCTGGCGCAGGCTCTGTTAAGCTACTGTCCGTAACCGTGTCAACCTTTGTATCGGTTTTTCCGGACGCTAATACTGCCTTAGGCAGATGATTGACGCCTTGGGGCTTAAACGCCAACATACGTAACAGCACCATTTCAAAGCCACTACGCGGGTCAGGGACTAAAGGTAAATCACGACGTCCCAGCAAAGCGGTTTGATAATAGAGCTGTACATCCTCAGCGCTAAGCATCTGAGCGAAATCGTATATCTGCTGACGATCCCCTTGGCTATTATCGACGGCTTCAGGTAATGCTTGAGCGATCGCAATACGGTGTAATGTCGCAATAAGTTCTGCTAATGCTACGCTATAATCGGGGGAATGCTCGGATAAATTCGCCACTGCCGTTAACAGTTGTTTTACATCCTCGGCAATTAAACCTTCTAACACATCGTAGACCAGTGACTGGTCAATAGTTCCTAACATTACACGGACATCGGCATCGGTAATTTTACCGTCACCAAATGCAATGGATTGATCAGTCAGGCTCAAAGCATCCCGCATACTGCCATCGGCAGAGCGGGCGAGCTGCCATAAACCCGCGTCATCGAACGGCACCATTTCTTTATCAAGCACAAACTGTAAATGCGAGACGATACGTTCAGGATTCATGTTCTTAAGATTAAACTGCAGGCAGCGAGACAATATAGTCACTGGCAATTTTTGTGGGTCAGTCGTAGCCAATAAAAACTTAACGTGCGGAGGTGGCTCTTCAAGCGTTTTAAGCAGTGCGTTAAAACTACTATTGGAGAGCATATGCACTTCGTCAATCAGATAAACCTTATAGCGGCCTCGCGTTGGTGCATATTGAACATTGTCTAATAGTTCACGAGTATCTTCTACTTTAGTACGCGAGGCAGCATCTACCTCAATCAAATCAACAAAACGCCCTTCATTAATCTCGGTACAGGCACTACATTGATTACAAGGAACTGAACTCACCCCCACTTCACAGTTAAGGCATTTTGCCAAAATACGCGCAATAGTGGTCTTACCTACGCCACGCGTACCGGTGAATAAATAAGCATGATGTAGACGATCACGGTCAAGCGCATTGATTAATGCTTGAAGAACATGTTCTTGGCCGACCATTTCACGGAAGGTACGTGGACGCCATTTTCGGGCGAGAACTTGATAACTCATTTTATTGGCTAGTTCTTTTTAGTGGTGATAGAGAGAATAAAAAAACAGGATCAATTATAGTCCAAGCTTCATGGAACAGCTAACAAATACAGTGGATGAGCGAAGAATAACCTGCAGTCTGGCAAGAAAACATGGAGATAGACGAAGTGCATGCAAAGATGCAGAGATATAAGGTGGAAAGCCTAGCCAGCCACACTCCGGCACATAACAACACTGCTACCGTTGCTCCCTTCCAGGCCTGGCGGAATTTACAGATAGTCATTGCGGAGGGACCAACTAAGCTCTCCATAACAACTCTTGTGTCAGTCAATGACTCGGTTTATATAACCGCCCCACCTACTTCACCCAAGAGAAAAAGGATTATGGAGAATTTAGCACTAAGTTTCAAGAGCTTATCGCAAAATGATCGTGAGTTTTATAAGTATCCGTGCATTACGCCATCGGTTAAATAGCTCACCGACAAGCAAAATTATTAGCAATATCCACTCTACATTCGAAATGCTTGCCTATACTCAATACAGAACTCATTATTCACAGACGAACATTGGCCTTTATGGATATCATACGACTCGTCAAACCGTTGCTTCTCAGCGTATTGCTAAGTAGTTTTCACCACAGTGCTACTGCCACCGACATTTACCGTTACATCGACCCTAAAGGTCGTCTTTTATTAACTGACACGCCCAAGCATAAGGGCTATATTCGTTTAGAAAAAACCGATAGAGGATGGGAAATTGCACGATCAGTTTCAGCAAGAAGTAATCAACGCCGATATGCAAATACGGTGACTAAAATGGCTGAAAGACACAATATTTCTGAACATTTGATACATGCCATTATTAGCATCGAGTCAGCCTATAACCCGCAGGCAATATCTACAGCCGGCGCCCAAGGATTAATGCAGTTAATGCCTGCTACCGCGAAGCGATTTGGCGTTAGCGATGCCTTTGATCCGGTCGATAACATCCGAGGAGGAACGACATATTTTAAAGATTTGCTACGCATGTTTAACGGTGATCTACAGCTGTCGCTGGCAGCTTATAATGCCGGTGAAAACGCCGTCAAGCGTTATAATAACCGTATCCCACCGTTTAAAGAGACTCAAGAATACGTAAAGAAAGTGATAAAACGCTACGATGAATATCGCAACGCAAGTCGCTGAGCATCTGCCATTACATCAATAGGCATCTAAGAACATCACACAGAATTAGCGTTGACGAAGGCTAACACGGACCTTTGCGAGACCTATTAATACTCGTCAATAATTCTGACCATATTATTGACGAAACATAGTTATAATTGAGCAAATCGACTAATTCGGACGTTAAAAGTCTTGCAGCAAAAAAAAATCGGTTTTTTATGGCGGTAATGGCCTACGATAACCGTGTCGATGAACACGGCTACAGACGCTTCACTCTGCATGCAATTTGAAAGGGCGCTGATCAATCAAGGGGATGGTCGAGGTGAGCCACTGTTTATTGTCACTAATCAGTGCTTATGAAGCACCGCAAACAGTCCCTATGAAGAATGCCATATCAGGTGCGGCTGATACCTCATCATTTCGTTCTCTGCGGCAAGCCTTAACATTCACCCTGCACTTGCGTATTTAACTATTCAAGAAAAAAATTCGATACATGATGATTGCACAGCGTAGCTTCACTGACCGAAAAACTCATTACCTACCTCTTGTTGCTAGCCTCTTATGAAATATTAGAGGCGACAACTATCCTGACACAGGGGGCTAACGGCCACGATTTAGCCATCAATCCACAGCGAATGTATGGAAATATAATCACACTTAACGACCGCTAATGTTTACACAATGCCCTCAGAGCGAAAATCCATAGACGACAATGCTAGATAAGTTAGGCGTCAACTACCGAAAACACCCCAACTGCTATATCATTACCCTCCTTAGTCACTTCCCATTAATATGTTGGTCTTACTCATGCACTTATTCGTTGAAAACCTCACTAATGTTGATTTCAGTTACCTAGACCCTGACCGAGGTGTAGTGGGTGAAACATGGCTGGCGAGTATCGTATTGGAAGGTGCATTAGATGAACAAGGCATGGTCTGCGACTTTGGTATTGTTAAGAAAACCATACGCCAGTGGTTAGATACCTACATTGATCATTGCTTAGTGGTGGCGACACAATCACCGGCAGCACATGTTACACAAACAGATAAAACCATTGATGTGACATGGCAATATCAACAATCCAATTTACACTGCAGCTCGCCCACACAAGCCATATGCTTGATTGATACTGCACAGATTTCTCCCGAAAGTATCGCCACCTGGTGTATCAAGCAACTCCGTAAATTACTCCCCGATACTATCGACCGTATTGCACTAACATTTACCCCAGAGCACATAGATCAGTATTTTTATCACTACACTCATGGCCTTAAAAAGCACTTAGGTAATTGCCAACGTATCGCTCACGGGCATCGATCTACGATCGAAATATACCGAGATGACCAACGTGACCCCTCACTAGAAGCCATGTGGTGTAAACAGTGGAGTGATATTTATATTGGCACACGTACCGATTTAGTTAGCACCGTTCAAAAAGAAGGTGTGGATCACTATCATTTTGCCTATGACTCAGAACAAGGGCATTTTGAAATAACTCTACCGATCTCCAGCTGTTATTTAATTGACACTGATAGTACTGTTGAGCTAATTGCCAGCCATATTGCCAACGCCTTAAAGCAGCCGCACCCTGAAAGCCGCTTTACTGTAAAAGCGTTCGAAGGTATTGGCAAGGGTGCTATTGCTTACTCGTAATTATTTTTGATACTCAGTAATGTTATGGAAATCACCTAACAATCACCTGATCATCAACTCATCGCCAATAAAATAGATGCTCAGTCACACTGCAATTACATTTTCATGATTGTCATATTTTTGTCATATTTATATGAGATAAAATAGAAATCAGTACACGTATTACACTGTTATAAATTTATGACAGTTTCTTTATATTGTCTCTTTCTTATTTTAGGTATTTAAATTATGGCTCTTCGTGTTGCTATAAATGGTTTTGGTCGTATAGGTCGCTTGGCGTTGCGAGCCGGATGGGAATCTACTTTATTTGATATCGTGCACATTAATGAAACTGCCGGCGACGCCGCTGCAGCAGCACACTTACTTGAGTTTGACTCAGTACACGGGCGCTGGGATAAAGTAATTAGTAGCGATGAGCAGATGCTGATCATTGATAAAAAAACGATTGGTTACTCACGCAATAAAGATCTCAGTGATACCGATTGGCAAGGGTGCAATATTGATATTATTATTGAGTGCACTGGACAATTTAAATCGAAAGAAGCGCTTGCGCCTTATTTTGCTGCAGGGGTTAAGAAGGTTGTAGTATCGGCTCCCATTAAAGATGGCACGCTCAACATAGTGATGGGGGTGAACCATGATATTTACCAAACGGAGCTGCATGACATTGTGACGGCTGCATCCTGCACCACTAACTGTATTGCACCCGCAATTGATGTTATTCATTCTACGTTTGGCATTAAACACGGCTCAATCACCACCATTCACGACCTGACCAATACCCAGCGTATTGTAGATGAATACCATAAAGATTTACGGCGTGCGCGTGCTTGTGGCACATCGCTAATCCCAACTACGACAGGCTCAGCTACTGCCATCACCGAAATCTTTCCCGAACTAAAAGGCCGTTTAAATGGCCTCGCGATTCGCGTACCCCTGACCAATGCTTCACTGACAGACTGCGTTTTTGAATTAGCACAAACCGTTACCGTAGAACAAGTTAATCAGGCACTACAACATGCCGCACAAGGCCGCTTAGAAGGTATTCTAGGCTACGAAGAGAAACCATTGGTATCTGTCGACTACACGAACGATAAGCGCTCTAGCATCGTCGATGCACCGTCGACCATGGTGATTAATGGGACGCAAGTTAAGCTACTGTTATGGTATGACAACGAAATAGGTTACGTGCACCGCATGATAGAACTCACCGAAATGGTTGCCAAAAAATTGTAAACTACTCAGCACTGTACGTAACTGTTCAGATTGCAGTCAATATTGTGCTGAGCAAGGCAAAAAACATGAGTTTACAAGTGTAAACAATCATTTTTTAATGCAGTACAGCGCGATTTTGGCTGTGAGCTGAATAGTTACAAAAATTGTAAATCCCACTGTCACCACTATTACTACAGCCACACATATAGCCACGTCAGCATTATGAACAAAACACTCACCTCCCCCATTGGCCAATATGCCGTAGTGACTGCCAACTACTGGGCATTTACCCTAACCGACGGTGCATTGCGGATGCTCGTGGTGCTGTATTTTCACCAGTTAGGCTTTAGCCCCATACATATTGCCATGTTATTTGTACTCTATGAATTGTTTGGGGTGATCACAAACTTATGGGGCGGCTGGATTGGCGCGCGGCTGGGTTTGCACATTACGATGCAGGCCGGCTTAGCGCTACAAGTGATTGCGCTGGCGATGCTACTGGTAGATACCTCTATGCTCACCGCAGTCTATGTCATGATCACCCAAGCATTATCGGGGATCGCCAAAGACCTCAATAAAATGAGTGCCAAGAGCGCGATAAAAGCCTTAGTAGCACAGGTAGACACACCCACAGAAGAATACAGCAAGCATCACACACTATACCGTTGGGTGGCTGTATTAACGGGATCTAAAAACGCCTTAAAAGGTGTAGGGTTTTTCTTCGGTGGATTGTTGTTGGCCACGCTTGCGTTTAAGGGCGCTATTATCGTGATGGTGTGTTTACTCAGTGTCACGCTTATCGCCAGCATGATACTACTCAAGCCCCCCTCCTCGCACGCACAATCAACCACGAATAATAACCCTAAATTTACTGAGGTTTTTTCTAAGAGCCCCTCCATTAATTACTTATCCGGCGCACGCTTTTTTTTATTCGGCTCACGCGATATTTGGTTTACAGTTGCTTTACCCGTTTTTTTACAAGCACAAGCAGGCTGGGATCATACAACGATCGGCACTACGCTCGCCTTATGGGTTATATTTTATGGTGTCATACAAGCCGCCGCGCCTAAAATCACTCAAAAAATACCGCCAGATCATGCACGAAGTCGTTTATTACTTTGGGGATTCACATTAGGAATGGTGACATTACTCACTACCGGCATCGTTCACTTTCTTCCCGCAAGCACCACCCTATTAATCATTGGCTTGTTTATTTTCGGCGGGATTTTTGCCATTAACTCGTCGATACACTCTTACTTAATCGTGGCTTACGCGCGAGACAAGGGCGCATCTATGGATGTGGGGTTTTACTATATGGCGAATGCCGCTGGGCGCTTGGTGGGGATTATTTTATCCGGGGTAATTTATCAACACTATGGACTGGCTGCATGCTTAATGGTGTCGAGTGTTTTTGTTATAGCAACGCTAACTGTCAGTGCTTATCTGCCGTCTAGCGGTACGAGCAGTAATCTAAATAGTAGTGCGGGAAAATAGCGGGGAGGCTAAAGAATGAAAACGGCCATACCGAATGTAGATCGGCATGGCCGTGCATGACTTACTTTATCAATATTAACGTAACTACTCAGCACTGTCCGTAACTGCTCAGATTGCAGTCAACATTGTACTGAGCAAGGCGAAAAATGTGAGTTTACAAGTGTAAACAATCATTTTTAACGCAGTTCAGCGCGATTTTGGCTGTGAGCCGAGTAGTTACATATTAACTTATATTTGTTCTGGTCGCATATGCGGGAACAGTAAAACATCGCGAATAGAGGGCGAATCCGTGAGTAACATCACTAAGCGGTCAATGCCAATACCCTCACCCGCTGTTGGCGGCAAGCCATATTCTAATGCGCGAATATAATCTGCATCGTAATGCATCGCTTCATTATCACCCGCATCTTTCTCAGCCACTTGCGCTTTAAATCGTTCCGCTTGATCTTCGGCATCGTTTAGCTCCGAAAAGCCATTGGCAAGTTCGCGTCCAGCAACAAAAAATTCAAACCGATCGGTGACAAAAGGGTTGTCATCGTTGCGGCGTGCCAGTGGTGACACTTCTGTTGGGTACTGAGTAATAAACGTTGGATGTAATAATTGATGCTCAACGGTTTTGTCGAAAATTTCGATTTGCACCTTACCTAAGCCCCAATAATCTTTTAGGTCTATACCTAGACCTTCAGCAATACCCCGTGCGCCTTGTTCGTCGGCTAATACATCGGCACTAATATCATCGTTATAGTGTAAAATAGAATCAAACACACTTAAACGCGCAAAAGGTTTTGCAAAATCATAAGTAATCTCTTCAACCACAGTACCGTCGGCATCTTTCACGGTGTTTTTAACATCTGTTGACCCTAGAACATTATGCGCAATTTGGCGCAGCATATCTTCGGTTAAATCCATTAGGTCGTTGTAATCCGCATAGGCCTGATAGAATTCCAACATAGTAAATTCTGGATTATGACGCGTCGATAAACCTTCGTTACGGAAATTACGATTAATTTCGTACACGCGCTCAAAACCACCGACGACCAAACGTTTTAAATACAGCTCTGGTGCAATACGTAGATACATATCCATATCTAAGGCGTTGTGATGCGTCACAAATGGACGTGCCGTTGCACCACCGGGAATGCTTTGCAACATAGGCGTTTCAACTTCTAAGAAATCACGTTTGTCTAAATAAGAACGAATAAAGCTAATCACCTGCGAACGAATCTTAAACGTATCGCGCACATCAGGGTTCACCATCAAATCGACATAGCGCTGGCGATAACGAATTTCTTGATCCGCAAGACCGTGATATTTATCTGGCAACGGACGTAGTGATTTAGTTAACAGTTGATACTGCTCTAAGTTCACATATAAATCGCCTTTACCCGACTTATGCAGCGCACCGGTGACATTCACGATATCGCCAATATCCCACAAACCACAGGTTTCTTTTAATTGATTTTGCGCAGGCTTACTGGCGTATAGCTGTACACGGCCGGTCACATCTTGCAGCACCATAAAAGGCCCACGCTTAGCCATCACACGACCAGCAACCGACACTTTATGATCTAACGTTTCTAGTTCATCTTTGGTTTTTTCGCCAAACTCAGCCTGTAGCTCAGCCGCTTTATGTTCGCGTGTCACATCGTTTGGAAAGGCTATGCCTTGTTCACGAATCGTCGCTAATTTTTCACGGCGTTCGGCAATTAATTTGTTTTCGTCTTTAGGTTCGTTGCTCATAATTTTTTTGCGTCTGTTTTTATGGAAATATTGACTACTATAAATATAGGCTTATAAACTAAATTATAATCCCGCTTTTAAACTAGCTTCTATAAATTGATCTAAACTACCATCTAGCACAGCTTGGCAATTACTGGTTTGCACATTAGTCCGTAAGTCTTTAATGCGCTGGTCATCCAATACATAAGAACGAATTTGACTGCCCCAACCAATATCGGATTTGTTGTCTTCTTGCGTTTGCTTATCCGCATTACGACGCTGCATTTCTTGTTCGTACAATCTCGCTCGTAACATTTTCCATGCCGTGTCGCGGTTCTGATGTTGCGAACGCTGACTTTGGCACTGCACCACAATACCACTGGATTCGTGCGTTAACCGCACTGCCGAATCGGTTTTATTGACGTGCTGCCCCCCCGCACCCGATGCACGATAGGTATCTTCTCGCACTTGGGATTTGTCGACATCGACTTCAAAGTCATCATCAATTTCAGGCGATACAAAGATAGAACAAAAAGAGGTATGCCGACGACTACTAGAGTCGAATGGCGACTTACGCACTAAGCGATGCACGCCCGTCTCGGTTCGTAACCAACCATAAGCGTATTCACCTTCAAAGCGAATCGTCGCACTTTTAATTCCCGCCACATCCCCTGCCGACGCTTCTTCTAAGGTGGTCTTAAAGCCTCTTGCGTCGCCCCAGCGCAAATACATGCGCAGTACCATTTCTGCCCAATCTTGGGCCTCAGTACCGCCAGAGCCTGACTGAATGTCTAGGTAGGCATTATTGGGGTCGGTTTCACCCGAGAACATACGACGAAACTCTAGTTTTTCTAACTGAACGCTGAGCGCATCGATCTCTTCTTGCACATCGACAAGGATAGTTTCGTCATCGTCTTCGACCGCCATATCTAATAATTCACGGGCGTCTACCACTCCAGTATCTAGCGTATCAATGGTGCCGACGATAGTTTCAAGCGCTGACCGCTCCTGCCCTAAGGCCTGCGCACGCGCGGGATCATTCCATACTTCGGGTTCGGAAAGGTCTAACTCAACTTCAGCGAGCTGCTCTTGCTTAGCATCGTAGTCAAAGATACCCCCTAAGCACATCAGTGCGCTCAGTTAAGGATTTAAGGGCGATCAGATAAGGGTTAATTTCCATAGGGTCTAAAATTCATCAATAATGTCGTCAAATTGGGCAGTGATTGTACCCTATAGTGCCATTGACGTGCCAGAGCTAGGAGACTGTCGGACTTAGGAAGAATCTACTGCGGCAGCAAGAAATCGGTGCCTTTTCCCGATCATTTTCGTAGAATAGGCTCACTATTCGCCTCAAATGATCGAAAAAATGCCCTCGATCTCTCTCTGCCTCGCTACGATCCCCTAAGTCCGACAGGCTCCTAGACCCGTCCTAAACTTGCGCCCTAAACTTGAGGGGCTTTGCCCACGGTCATTGCTTCTGCTGGAGAAGAACCGATAAGCGCTTACCTGCTTGCTGTAATCGTGAAATCGCAACAGGATAGTAACGTGCACAATAATCATCGCTCAGGTAAATTGTTTTCGATGAACGGCCTAGCTCTGCATATATCTGCCGAGTAATATCAAAAGATTCTTGCGCCCACAGGGATACCGTTAATGTAAGGTCATTGCTGTTAATTGCCGATTGAGTCATTTCAGGTTCAAGCTCATCGTCACTATTTTTAGCCCCTGAAAATAAAGACTCGCCTAAACGTCGCCATGTTGGGTGCTTCCCTTCTACTTTTTGGCAATATAGTAACTGCGTATCCCATAAACGATGCAGGTTGGTTGACTTGCCCTTAAAATTCACTTTTTTGCGGGTACCACCGCGGTCATCTTTATAAGACACATGCAAAGGTTGATGAATGTCAGCGACAAAATGTCCGACTAGCAGCAAGGCTTTATCCCGTTCTTTTTGGCTAACGCTGGCGCGACTCATCATATGGCTGTAATACTCAATTGCCGTGAGCACGCATTTGGGCGAACGAGCATAAAGGCAGTCGGCGCTGGACGCACTCTGCTGATGGCGTGACAAATTCATATAATGTAATGGCTTGAGGTCATCGTAACGGGACTGACTTTTAATTTTATCGGCCCAAGTACAACTATCAGCAAACGTTTTATAACCCATACGTTTGGATGCGGCAGACAACGCTCGCTGCACACTAGTTGAAGAAGCACGCCATGCAATATCGCACACCACTTGATGTCCCAGCGAACCCCAACTGTAAGCACTATTCGCCGCCATCAAAATACCGGTGGCCAATAATAGCTTGATCAGCGATGTCACTATTATTTTTCGCATCACGATTTTTCGCATCGGCAATTTAATCTCTAAGCCCTCAGTTTAATTACACCCATCACACACGTCCAGACAGAATACCTATTGATGAATGTAGCATATAACACGCCTACTCTCACCCGTGGGCGTATCACGTATTGAAAAGTCCACCCGACAAAGGCATCACAACACATATCAAATCACTACTGCCCCGTTAACGTAATGTCGTCATACCGGGCTCGTCATACCGGGCTCGATCCGGTATCCAGTAAGCCATTAAAATCACTGGATTCTGGATAAGCAAAAAACGCTTTCCAGAATGACGTGGTTTGTTCAGCTAACTGAGTACCTTTGAAATAAAGGGGTCAGAGCCGAATGGCACTTACTTAAGGCACTAAACTCAGTAAACATAGGGGTTTCAAGCCTACTAGGCAAAACTGAAAATGGTTACCCTTATTAGTTTTGTCGAGTTTTTTCCTTGTATCTGGATAGATAGAGTGAAACCGCTTAGTTAAGGAGAGTTCGCTAAGCCCTGTAATCAATGGCATTAGGCCTTAAGTAAGTGCCATTCGGGTCAGAGCCCTTTTCTTCCCAGCCTAGAAGCTGTGATAAGATTAATTCATTAAAAGGGCTCTGCCCCCTTTAATTACCACATAAATAAGAGCGGCATACACATCGAGACATAATATGGTAGTAGGGTGTATCGGCAAGGGATATTTGTTGGGCGCGTGCTGTCGTATTAAGAAACTGCTTTTCTGTATGGATGAAAGGGCCATCCCTTTAGCTCCACCCATGTCAATCTGTAGTGATGAGCAAATCATCTAAATTATTAAAATCAGGTCGGAATTACCCTGGCACATGGAATCAATATATTGAGTGGTTTCATGACGAGGCATCTTGTCTCTTATACTTAGAGAAATTGAGGTGGCGTGATGGATTCATTTGTCCCCGCTGTGAGAGTGTAGGGAATCCCTATAAATTGAGTCGTGGACGAATCATGTGTCGTCTCTGTAGGTACCAATGTACGGTGACAGCGGGCACGATCTTTGAGAAAACGCGCACCCCGATAAGCTGTTGGTTTACAGCTGTATGGTACATCGTCAATCAAAAAACTGGTGTGAGTGCACTGGGGCTACAAAAAACCCTGGGACTGGGAAGTTATGCAACTGCATGGGCAATGTTGCACCGTCTAAGAAGAGCTATGATCAACCCTAAGCGGGAACGACTCTCTGGTGTTGTAAAAGTCGATGAAACCTACGTGGGTGGCCGTGATCAGGGCAAGGTTCGTGCTCCTAATCCAGATAGCAAAAAATCCATTGTTGTTATTGCCGTTGAGTTAATTGAACCAAAAGGCTTCGGACGCATACGATTACGTCGTATTGCCGATGCATCTGAAAAGAGCGTATTGCCGTTTATATGTGAAACGATAGAGACTGGATCATTAATTAAAACGGATGGCTCACCAGCATACCGCTCTGTTCAAAAGCACGGATATACCAGACATAAGTTGTGCAGCTCGGCGCAGAAGACCCAGCACACGTTACTCTCCCTGGCGTTCATCGAGTGGCGTCACTGTTAAAACGTGGTTGCTCGGTACGCATCAAGGTTCGGTGAAATCAAAGCACATTGATTATTACTAGACGAGTATACATTTTGTTTTAATCGGCGCACTTCTCGCTCACGAGGATTATTGTTTTATCGCTTGCTTGAACAGGCATTGATCACCCAGCCGGTAACTTATAAGAAAATTACGAACAACCACAACATGTAGTGGTGGGCGGAGCTAAAGGGATAGCCCTTATGGATGAACAGTCTTTATGGCAATAGTCGGCCACTACGATGTCAATGTAGAGTGGGTGTCCTTCTATTTTTCTCTTCTATTTTTCTTGCAGCGACAACTAACACTCTCGTTGTGTTTTCCTTATAAATGATGACAGCTTCGATGCAATTTTCAGTATATTTTCATAACATTCTATTCAATATAAATCTAAACGTTTAAACAAATCAACTCGTCCAAATCAAAACACCACCTGAAACAATTCCCCTATCCCAGCAGTAATCAACATCGCCAATGCGCCCCAAAAGGTCACGCGAAGTACGGCTGTTTTTATGGGTGCGCCTCCTACGTAGGCGGAGGTTGCGCCTAGGGCGGCGAGAAATATTAGGGACGATATGCCTAGTAAGGGAGCGAGCTGTGCTTGTAATTGTAAAAAGATGATAAGTACCACTGCCGCTAGGGGTAAAAACGCACCAAGGGTAAATGCCGCTGCCGACGAAAGAGCAGCTTGTAGGGGTTGTGCGCTGGCGTGCTCGGTTATACCTAGCTCGTCGCGGGCGTGTGCGCCTAGGGCATCATGTGCCATGAGTTGTGCGGCGACTTGCTGCGAGAGTGCTTGAGTAACACCGCGGCCTTGATAAATAAGCGCAAGCTCATCCTTTTCTTGTTTGAAGTGGTTTTCTAAGGCAGCTTTTTCGGTCACTAGGTCAGCACGTTCGATATCGGCTTGGGAGCTAACTGATACGTATTCGCCTGCGGCCATCGACATAGCACCTGCTGCTAACGCCGCAACACCAACGACAATCAGGTTGGTAGCACTAGTGCCTGCCGCCGCAACACCAATCAGTAGACTAGCGGTAGAAATAATTCCATCGTTAGCCCCTAGTACTGCGGCACGTAACCATGCAGAGCGATGAATTTTGTGGGTCTCGTGATAATGCATAATATCTAACACCTCGTTAGCATGGGCTATATACGTGCTGTCAGCTCAGCCTACCTTATTCTGAATAGATTAGGCAATCGCGAGAAAGGGGGGAATAAAAAGGAATATCTCCCACCATACAAGGCACCCATCTATCGCTATACTAAAGACTATGAAGACATCATTTCGAAAAGCCTTATACCAGCACTATATAACACCACCAAAGCAAGTTTTTCCGCGCTTTAGATTGGGTGCGATGATCTTTTTCTGGGGGTTAATCTTAATTTATAGCGGATCGCAACTTCTCCCTCCCTCGCTGACTCAAGAGCTAGTGATATTACTCGCATTGATTCTGATTGGTATTAGTTTTTTGATGTCGCTAATGGCGCAGGTGAGGATGCTGATTGGACAAATTTTACGGTTTATTACTAGCTGAAGATTGTGCTGATCTCGGTAAACCCAACATATCTACAAGAACGCATATAAAGAATGCCCGTTAGGCCTTGCTCAGTACTTGCTGATAAACTGCAAAAACCTCGTCCACTTTCTTTTCCCAGTCATACTCCTCTTCTATTTTTTGACGCCCACTTTGGCCCATTTTTTGAGCAAGTGATGAGTCTGACGCTAACAATAATATCGCATCAGAAAAGCCATTAACCATTTCTGATCTAGAGGTAGGCTCGACTAGAATACCGCAGTCACTATCAATATAACCTGCTGGACCACCCCAGTTGGTCGCCACAACTGCGACAGAACAAGCCATAGCCTCAAGCACCACAGCTCCACCACATTCATATAAACTAGGTAAAACTAGCCCTCGGGATTTGACTAACAAAGGGGAAATATCTTTTTGCGCAACCCAACCATGGAAGACGATATGGTCTTGTAAGCTATAGTCTTTTGCCATTTTTTCTAGCAAAGGTCGTTAGTCGCCATCGCCTATTATATGAAGGCTCATCTCTCCATATTTTTTATAGGCATTAAAAAAAGCATCCATTAATATATCAACGGCCTTCCAGTCAACTAGACGACCGACATAGATGAACGATGGGATATCAATAGCGTTTTTTCGTTTTTCTGCATTCCAAACTGACAGGTCTACACCGTTCTCAACTAAAGTGATTACTTCGCCAGTTAATCCACTGGGCAGCGCTTTTTTAGTTCGATCATTAGAGACAAAAATAACATCTGCTGCTAGCTTTCCTTTAAACAAATAATTGACGGGCTTAGATATTGCTCGCCCTATGGTGTTTGACCATTGAGACAGACGCCCCTCGTACTGCCCAAAGCCTTCGGGATAATGCATGCCCCCATTGAGTGGGCCAAAGATAACTGGGACACCCAAACCGTGAAATAGAGAAGGTTCTTTAGGCGATACCGGTATAACTTGATGAACAATAACTTGTGATGCACCTTTATTATTTTTTATCAGTTGCTTGGCAACTTTTTTTGCAGTATTTGTGTCAACATCCGTAACGCAAAACCAAATGTCATTCCACCTAAACGAGCAGGCAAGGGTTTTAGGCATGAATGAAGAAAGCGGTGTAACCAACTGTCTTTAATGTAAAAAATACGCTCTTGATTACAAGAAAAAAAATCATCTAAAAAAGGTTTCGAACGTTCATGGACAATTAAACAAACATCAATATTTCGAGATAATAAAATACGAAAGTAATGGCATGGTAAAGCCGCCTCACCACCAAAATCTATTGAGGCGTGCTCTGCAACTAAAATAACTTCCATGTCTATCTCTTAATCTATGATGTTGAATAATTATAGCGCCATTGAGTATAGAGCATCTATAGGACAAATACATCTGCATTAAACAGCATCAACACAAGTCTGACAGGGGTCTTTGGCGCATTTATATAAACACCCGTTAACCTCATGAGAATTGGCGACAAGCCGTATAGACAACGGCCAAACAGCTTCATGGTGAGCAAGAGACATGAGAATAAAGAGGTATGATCATTTCTGGTTTATGAGTAAAACAAGTAGCAGCGTATCCTGTTGATTGATCTTTGCGGATCAACAACCAACAAGGAGTACACTACATGACCGATAATAATATTTCTCAACTACATAAGCCAGAACACACTGACCTTTTACAGCAGGTGTTAAAGCAAGGGGCTCAACAGTTACTTGCCAAAGCGATAGAGACAGAAGTTCAGCTGCTACTTGACGCTAATAAGTCATTAATGACAAATGAAGGTAAGGCGGGTTTGGTGCGCAATGGCTACTTACCTGAGCGCACCATTCAAACGGGTCTTGGTGACATTGATGTCAAGGTTCCTAAGGTGCGTGATCGCACAGGCCGAAATATTAAATTTAATAGTGCGCTGGTGCCACCGTATTTGAAACGTAGCCAAACGATGGAAGAATTTCTGCCTTGGTTATATTTACGAGGCATATCGACGGGTGACTTTAGCGAATCACTTAAGCACTTATTGGGCGACCGGGCTAAAGGACTTTCTGCGGGGACGATTAGCCGATTAAAATCGACTTGGGAGGCGGATTACACCCTTTGGCAACAGCGAGATTTGAGTAAAAAGCGCTACGTTTATGTATGGGCTGACGGCGTCTACTGCAACGTACGGATGGATGATAAAATTTGTTTGCTGGTCATCATAGGCTCTGATGAGGCGGGCAATAAAGAGCTTATAGCCGTCAGTGATGGTTATAGGGAGTCCGAAGCGAGCTGGTCTGATGTGCTGCTGGATCTTAAACAGCGTGGGCTACAGTCAGACCCTAAAGTAGCGGTTGGCGACGGTGCGCTAGGCTTTTGGAATGCGATGGCTAAATGCTGGCCAGAAACCAAAGGCCAGCGGTGCTGGGTACATAAAACGGCCAACGTACTGGCTAAGTTACCGAAGGCAATACAACCAAAAGTGAAAGGGTTATTGCATGAAATTTGGTTGTCAGAAACGAAAGCTCAGGCAAACAAAGCGATGAACGACTGCATTTCCCGGTATAACGTAAAATACCCAAAGGCAACAAAATGCCTTGAAAAAGATAGGGAGGCATTGTTAACATGTTACGATTTTCCAGCCGAGCACTGGGGGCATTTGCGTACATCAAACCCGATTGAATCGGTGTTCGCCACGGTAAGACCGAGGACAACAAAAAGTAAACACTGCGGCAGTCGAACAACCACATTGGCGATGGTATTAACGTTAATGGAAGCGGCTCAGAAACGTTGGCACAGATTAAGAGGATACAATTTACTAACGGATGTTATTACTGGGGTGAAATTCAGTGATGGCATCAAACAACAGCAGGATAAAGAGGCTGCTTGATGACTCATACACCAAATTTGACTATAGCTCCATCCCTTAGCTTAACAAGATAACCTGACAAGAGACTTTAACAAACGGCCTTTTCAAAACATCCTATCTCTGGGTCGGCGACAAAATACCCTCTCAGTGATTGCATCACGCCGTTGGCGCTAATATAGCTGAGGTACTGTTGGTGGTGTTCAACGCTTTACCATATTTCGGCAAGTAACATCTGCTGCCCGCCTAGGCTTCCCCTTCTAGGAAAAAACACACATCGACGGAAAGACAGCCATTAAATGTACGCACGTTTGGCAGGTTTGTTTCTAAAAAAGGCATCAGTGCTGCTTTTTATCTGGGTCGATAAAACACGATAATTGCACTATAACGCTCATGATAAGCTCCTTTGGTTTCAAGTAATCATTACAATGATAATGTGGATATTCGAGAGAACTGGAGAGCATCGGCCACTTCTTGTGCCTTGCTTGTAGAGCTCATCTGCTTTAATAAGGTCAGTGCCGCGTGATAACTCACAACACTGCCATTGGAGGTTAATATATTGCTATCGATAACCAAATTTTGGTCATGCTGCACGTTTACCTTTGGGTACCTGTTTTGAAAGTCAGCTTCTCCACCCGCCCATGTGGTGGCTTTTTTACCATCTAACACACCTGCCTCTGCCAAGAGTAATGCGCCAGAACAATTGCTCGACATCCATCCCACTTGCTTGGCCTGCGATCGAATAAAACTGATTAATGGCTGATTCGATAGTAAAGACTCCATTGCATAGCGAGATGGCACGATAAGCACATCTAGCTTGCCCACTTGATCTATTGAGGTATCTACGCCTAGCTTAAGCCCTTCCTCGGTAGTAATGGTTTCTACGGCCGATAAGGCTATGGTTTTGACGGTGTAGTCGGAAAACCAACTTAGCTTACTCGCCACACCAAAAATCTCTAAAGGCGCGGTGACATCAGACGTGAGGACACCGTCGTACACCAACACACCGATTGTTTTCGTACCCGCTTGTACCGGTGAGACACATAAGAGTAACAACACATAAACACACATTCGAATAGACATAATTTTTCTCTACCGTTCATTTCATAGGGGCTAGTCATAGGGGCTAGTTACAGGAGTTAGAATCCATAAAGGCTCCATCCGAGTGAATTATAGTGAGATGAGCGGTGAGATAAAGTACACTAATTGACTTTCATAAGTGAATCTTCTTCATTAATATCTTTGGCAATAATGTAAGGCGAAATATGTCGTATGGACAAACTTAAAACGTTGCGGTTTTTTGCCTCTATCTGTGAACAAGGTTCTTTTGTTGAAACCGCAAAGATTTTTGGCACCTCGCCATCAACCATTAGTAAAGCCATTGCTCGCTTAGAAAGCGATTTAGAAATTACGCTATTTACGCGCACCACTCGTGCACTCACTCTCACCAGCGCAGGGAAAAATTACTTCTCTACGGTTAAACAGGTTTTGCATGACTTAGACCTGACCGAAGTAGTCTTACGAGATGATTTTACGAAGATTTCTGGTAAGCTTATTATTAATACACCCGTCTCTTACGGGCGCTTATACCTTCGCCCGCTTATTGCTGATTTTTGCCAAGCTTACCCTGATATAGATATCGAACTTATTTACGATGATGCCTATGTAGATATTATTGAGAAAGGCATTGATATTACCTTTCGGTCTGGCACATTAATGGATAGTCAATTAATTGCTCGCAAGCTCAGTCCTATTGATTTTTTAGTCTGTGCGCCAAAGGGGTATTTTTCTGATGGTACGGTTATCACGAATACGTTATTACTCGCGCAGCCTTGGATTAATTTTCGATATAAACAAACCGGTAAGTTAATGCCTGTGATGCTAAAGGATAGCAATGGCCATTATCAAGAACATTTACCTCGCAGCCTTTGCACTATTGACGACGGCGAAGCTTTGGCTGAACTCTGTGCGGATGGTATGGGACTGGCTCAAATGCCACATTTTATCGCGCGACATCGTTTACTTGATAATAGCATCGAGGCGATTTTTTCGCCTTACTCACCCAAACATTACGGCGTGTTTGCTATGTATTCTAAGGCGAAAAAAACGCCGCCTAAAATCACCGCCTTTATTGATTTTGTACAACAGCGGTTATTCGCCATTGGTGAAGACTCGGATACCACATGGGCAAGAAGCCCCGTTACCCAACACTCTATTCCCGAAAAAGATGCCTTACTTCACCCACAATAACTGCCAATTATTTTTCTATCGCGTTACCGTTTCTATATAATCCATTACCTCTTCACTTACGCGGCAACCTGTTTAATAACCTATGCAGCCACCTATGCACTTACCCATCATCTACCAAGACGAATTTCTAATTGCCATTCACAAGCCAGCAGGCTTGTTGGTGCATAAAAGTTTGATTGATAAATATGAAACTCAATACGCCATGCAAATATTACGCGATCAAATTGGGCAATGGGTTTACCCACTACACCGTTTAGATCGTCCAACATCGGGGGTGTTGCTATTTGGTTTATCAAAAGAGGTGGCGCAATTAATGGGGGAGCAGTTTGAGCGACGCCTTTTGCAAAAAACTTACTGGGCGATTGTTCGTGGTTATATCCATAATGAGGGGATTATTGATCACCCGATAAAACCTACTGCTGACTTTAAACGGGATAAACAACGTATCGCTCAAAAAGAAGCGCAAGAAGCGGTGACTGGCTATCGTCGTTTAGGCAAAACTAAAAGAACAAAACTAAAAGGACAGGCACTCAACAATACAGAAAAGCACGAGTGTATAGGGTTAGTGGTTACTATGCGGGGTAGAAAATAACGGGGGCAAGTCTTGCGTTTTGCCTTTGAAGTTAATTTAATGATGGGGTGGCGCAAAAGGCAAGACTTGGCCCCTATGTTTCAAGAACCAGTCCTTGACTATAATTATATTGTAATTATAGTGTAGTTATGGATCATCTGATATTTGAATGGGACGACAATAAAAATGCTTCGAATATGAAGAAGCATTTTATTTCCTTTGATGAGGCGAAAACAGTCTTTACTGACCAACTTGCTCGTTTAATAGTAGATCCCGATCACTCAGATGACGAGGATAGATTTATTCTTTTGGGGGCTAGCATTAAATCTACGCTATTAGTGGTTTGCCATTGCATTCAAATGAATGATTCTATCCGTATCATTTCCGCCCGCAAAGCGGATAAGCAAGAACGTGAAATTTATGAAGGGTATCGTCATGCGTAAACACTATGATTTTTCGGAGTCTTCACCTAATCCATACGCTCAAAAAATAAAGAAGCAAATTACCATTCGCCTAGATGAAGATACTATTGCTTATTTCAAAGGGATGGCTGATGAAAAAGGAATACCTTACCAGAGCTTAATCAACCTTTATCTTCGTGACTGCGCTCAAGCGCACCGAGATCTGAAGCTACAATGGCAATAATAAATGTCAGCAGTTAATCGGGTAGCCGAGGGTATGTTACCCCCACCCGCGCTATCGGCTTGTATCTGATTCGCTCTCCTATATCGATACGCACACTGGAGCCATGGCATTTATAGACCAGAGCCTTACTGGCTAGCTTACCAATCGCTTGTTAAGAAGCCCCCCCCCTTTCTATAAAACAAGAGGAAAACATGAACTTTCCCTGCGCAAAGCTTCGTCGTCTTGTACCCAAAGGGCATAAATACCAACTCGACTCCAGCCTACGCCTCATATGATGTTTTGTTCATCAGCTCGCAGTTTGCTCCTACTGTTGGTGCGTCCGGCTTCCTTCAGACTAACCCTCGCGGGTAAGCCCTTACCATTCACTAGTAGTTATCGTCTAATAACAACACGGTTTTCGACGGTGATCTTCCTACAGAGGACTTTCACCTCATTAGTTCATGCCCATGCTGGGCGTACACAAAGTTGTCAAATTGACAACGGTGTTAACATTATCTACACAGTGCTTGCTGAAACCTAAATATAGATCTAAAATAAGGTCTTATTTGTTAGAGGTTAACCCAATGAGACAAGTTTTAGCTGAATGTTCAGCAAGTATCTCCGAACTGAAGAAAAACCCTAGTGCTTTGATAGCAGCAGCGGGTGGTTCTCCAGTTGCAATTTTAAATCATAATGTGCCAGCAGCATATCTTATCCCAGCTGAAACATATGAGTGGCTTATTGATGCTTTCGATGACCATGAGTTGGCAAAAATTGTTGAAGAGCGTCGAAATGAAAAATCAGAAGCAGTCGAAATCTCAATAAATGACCTATAAGCTAAAGTTCTTACCAAAAGCTCTAAAAGAGTGGCACAAATTGAGCCCTCCTATTCGTAGTCAGTTTAAGAAAAAACTCGAAGAGCGTTTGGTTAATCCTAAAGTTGCTCCCGATAAACTGACTGGCTATGAAAATGTTTATAAAATTAAATTACGTACAGCCGGTTACCGTCTTGCTTATGAGGTTATTGACTCTGAGATTGTAGTCTATGTTTTGGCCATAGGTAAGCGTGAGAAAAATGAAGTTTACAATAAACTTGAAAATCGAAAATAAAATGCTAATCGGGTAGACAAGGGTATCTAACACTCAGCCCCCACAACACCCTGCCTGCGGATCCGCACAGGGCTTCTCTCAAAAAGCTTTCAAAATACACTGGCTGATTAACTCCAATTTATTCCAGTGCTGATTACTGTTACAGCGCCAAAACTCCTAAGCCCGGTCGGGTATAGAATCACTGAACTACAACAGACTCCTCACTGCTTTCTAGGTTCAGGCCTTCGCCTTGAGGCGCCTACTGCTGGCAACGTGTCTCTGCCATTACGCCGGGCATTTGGCACTATGCCGTCTGCTGACTTCTGTTTAATCACCAGCGGAGTTACCCCCACCCGCGCTATCGGCTTGTATCTGATTCGCTCTCCAATATCGATACGCACACTGGAGCCAAGGCATTTATAGACCAGAGCCTTACTGGCTAGCTTACCAATCGCTTGTTGAGAAGCCCCCCCCCCCTTTCTATAAAACAAGAGGGAAAGATGGGAAGGCCAAAAAGCATCCGTGAAAGTTAAAACTGTATCTGATGCCACTTTTACTCCACTTTTACTAGTGCTAGTAGCGGGGCTACTTAGCGGCTAGGGCTAAAGCTTACGTCGCTGTAAAAATGGGTTTCGACGAAGCAAGTTTGCGTGTTAAGGTAAAACAATCGGGCGGCCAATGGAATAGCGATCGTAAATTATGGATACTACCGAGGGAGAAGGTCGTGGCAGTAGGCTTAAAAGAAAGAATAGCGCCAAAATCGATCAAATAAAGTACAGGTTTGGCCTGTATAGGAAATAGGTAGCATGGTCATATACAGCCATTTGTACCTACATATAGACACAAATGGCTGTATATAGGCATGATTCCTATATGTGACCATACAACCTATTAAACTGTTAAGGCGATAAAAGCCCAAGAATAAAAGCTGACGAATAAGCATGGTTGGCACAATAAAAAGTGTTTGAGGTGTTGAGGTTAATGCCACTATCAAACACTGTGTATGGGGCTTCGTTTAGGCTAAATTGTAAATATTCACTTATTGGTTTTCGGTATTGTAAGAAGAAAAATGTCAGAGAAATAAAAACCAAGAAATAAAGTATTAAACAAGAAAGTGGTAGCTTAAAGAATTGCGTATTTTCCAATGTTTTAAAATAGTTGGAAAGTATGTATAGTCGGCAAAGTGTTTTGGTTTCTATAAGCTCCGTGCCTTAACAAGGCGCTGCACTCTGATTGCCAAAAGCGTCATTTCTTTTGCAAAAAAGCGCAAAAGAAACGCCACTTTCGTCAACAGGTGAGCTTAGCGTTATGGTGCTTTATGACTCCAGATCAAATTCGTGATTTAATTATCGTTACAGCTATTCTTGCCCTAATAATTGGTTTGGTCATAGCAAGTATTTTGAGTATGAATAAAAAATATGTAGGTCAAGCAGTTGCTAATATTGATAGTTATATTAGCAATAACGTAGACACTAACCGAGATGTAATAATTTACACAACAGGGCACCCATATACGTGGTCTCAAATATCAAAGGTAGAATTGAAGAAAGCAATAAAAGATCATAGTTGGCTGCCTGTTACAAGCTTTACAGGAATACCTGTTCCACAGCCTCCACGGTATTTAATAAACTATAACCGAGATAGAAATAGTATCCATATAGTTTTTACTCATAAGAAAAGTTTTAATTGGGATAGTTTAAAGTTTTATGATGAATATATTAAAAGGCCATAACAAGCGGCTCAATCCGACCTCCACTGCGCTGCTCGTTTTGTGCTTTTCAGCTACGCTGGCACAAAACAATCAACTCCGTTCCGGCGGCTTAGCCGGGCGTTAAAGCGTAAATCACATAAAAAGACATTTTAGTTGAAGGTTTACGGCGAAATAAAAGTTTTTGAATCGTTGATGCTGGCACTATTATCAAGCACTGTGAGTGGTAGTTCTGTTGTTGCAAAATCCATTGCCGTAAATTGTTCATTGTCGGTATGGTAAGAAGAAGAAAAAATATTAGAGATAAAGAGATAAAGAGATAAAGCATTAAACAAGAATGCGGTAATTTAAAAAAATCGCGTATTTTTCAAGACTTTTAAATAGTCGGACAGCATATATAATCGGCAAGGTGTTTGGTTTTTATAAGCACCGCGCTTTAACAAAGCCATCAAATTGACGGCTTTTCCGTTGCTCGTTTTGTGGTTTAACGCTACGCAACAACAAAACAATCAACTACAAAACCGCAATTTATGGCGGCGTTATGTGAAAAAATGAATAGATCTGAAGCACTAGAAAAAATCAACTATTCCTTGAGTACTGAAGAGGCTCGGGTCATCACTCCTAAAGGTGAAATCTACGAAGATTACGTGAAAAAATTATCAAATATACTGATTTCCAGCGTCATCGTTCCCGTGAAGGTTAACGTAACTTCCACATGTGTGATCGAAGGAGAATATAACGTATATAAAAACGCTGTAGTTTGGGCAATTGCTATAAATAATGGTAACTGGCTGCTCACTCTAGAAAAAGAAAATGAATTTGCTCTTGGTTTTGGCGATGATCCAAGTAATATAAAGATGCATGGATTTTCATCATCCGATGCTCTTGGGGAGTGGTGTGCTTAAATCACATAACAAGCAGCTCAATCTGACCTCCACTGCGTTGCTCGTTTTGTGCTTTTCCGCTACGCTAGCACACAACAATCAACTCCGTTTCGGCAGCTTAGCCGAGCGTTATGTGTTTCTTTAAGAGAAAGAGTTAAATGAAATCTATTAAGAGAGTGTTTCTTGCTTTAATAGTTGGTGCATTTTTATTTTTAGGAGTTTTTTATATTTATCCTTATGGGGCTGGTGTGGTTTTATTATTTATAATGACATTTTTTGCAATATCGTGTTCTTATATAGCATTAAACAAAAATCGCAGTAAAATATTTTGGTTTATTGTAGGCTTGTTTACGGGTATTCTTGGTTTGGCTATGGCTCTTAATCTTAAAGAAGCAGAGCTGAATGAACTTTAATGCCCTATCATTATTTCACGTCTCACAAAAAGCACATAACAAATTGCTCCATCCGACACATACTGCGCCGCGTTTTTGTGCATTTCGCTGCGCTACATTTTATGCACAAAAATCGCTCTGCAGCATGTGCGGCTGAGCAAGGCGTTAGGGGCCTAAAAAAAATAATTAAAGAGATATTTGCGGCACAATAAAAAGGGTTTGATGCGTCGACGTTATTGCCACTGTAAAACAATGTCATTGATGGCTTCGTTTACACTATAATCAAAGCGTCAGTTTATTCGTTGTCGGTATGAAAGAAGAAAGATATCAGAGAAATAAAGACCAAGAGTCATATAATTAAATAAGAAAGCGGTAGTATAAAAGAATCGCGTACTTTCAATGTTTTTAAAGTAGTTGGACAGTATGTATAATCGGCAAAGTGTTTTGGTTTCTATAAACATCGTGCCCTAACAAATACATCCAGCGGATTGCCAAAAGCACCGTTTTTTTGTGTTTTCGCTAGCGCTCATTATCACACAAAAAACCACCACTTTCGGCAACAGCTGATGTAGGCGTTAAAGCGTAAAACACATAAAAAGACATTTTAGTTGAAGGTTTACGGCGAAATAAAAGTTTTTGAAGCGTTGATGCTGGCACTATTATCAAGCACTGTGAGTGGTAGTTCTGTTGCTGCAAAATCCATTGCCGTAAATTGTTCATTGTCGGTATGGTAAGAAGAAGAAAAAATATTAGAGATAAAGAGATAAAGAGATAAAGAGATAAAGCATTAAACAAGAATGCGGTAATTTAAAAAAATCGCGTATTTTTCAAGACTTTTAAATAGTCGCACAGCATATATAATCGGCAAGGTGTTTGGTTTTTATAAGCATCGTGCTTTAACAAAGCCATCAAATGGACGGCTTTTCCGTTTCTCGTTTTGTGGTTTAACGCTACGCTACCACAAAACAATCAACTACAAAGCCGCAATTTATGGCGGCGTTAGGGCTTAATCTAATCAGATGACGGAATATGATTAACATTGGAACAACGGACTTTTATTTAGATGTGCCAAGCCTTCCGGTGGAAGAGTTTGAGTCATATTCAAGTAGGCTATTTGACGATTGGGAAACGTATGTCGGAGATGTACTAAAGCTACCTGACTACTATCTAGCCCTTGATGTTCAAGAAGGCTCAATTAGCGCAAAAAGCAAAATACTTGTTGGGGCAGCGGGTATTTGCACATTTCTCGCATCTTATGGGTCCATATCTTCAGGTGCAAAAAACCTGTACTCTGACATACAGGCCGTTGGGGATTTTCTGGGAGTTACCGCTGCTGCGCCTTTTCCAGAAGCAAATTCCAAACCGAAAATTCGTAATAGAG
The DNA here is from genome assembly GCA_047636495.1 of Candidatus Endobugula sp. Lineage (GTDB taxonomy): Bacteria > Pseudomonadota > Gammaproteobacteria > Pseudomonadales > Cellvibrionaceae > Endobugula. The sequence goes on from JBLILH010000030.1 coordinate 31,392, forward strand.
GAGGGGCTTTAACAAAGCTACAATCTCTTTTTGTCCGTGTAGCTAATGGGTCACTTACTCCTGATGAAGCCACAATATTGGCTAGGAACATATTTGGTGAAGATGTTCCTGATTTCATGCAGCAGTTACAGGAGTCCCTTGAAAATACTCCGTCTCAATTGTCGTTACCGATAGAAGATACCGAGATGGAGCTAAATGTTACCAGTTCATCAGATAAAGATCCTGATCGTAAGCCTGTAACACCGAAGGAAAGAATCCCGGTTATAAGGCTAGATCAATATAGGGTTGAGATATGGAGAGAATCAAAAAGAAGTGAAAGAAATATCCGCGTCCGAAAAATCTAGCCCTAACAAAGCAATCTACCGGACTTCCACTGCGTTGCTTCGTTTGTGGTTAAACGCTACGCTACCACAAACAAAACAACTCCGTTCCCGCCGGTAATTGCGGCGTTAAGGCGATAAAAGCCCAAGAATAAAAGCTGACGAATAAGCATGGTTGGTACAATAAAAATTGTTTGAGGTGTTGAGGTTAATCCCATTATAAAACACTGAGATTGGAGGGTTCGTTCAAGCCCAATTGAAAATATTCACTTATTGGTTGTCGGTATTGTAAGAAGAAAAATATCAGAGAAACAAAAACCAAGAAAAAAATAAAAAAGTATTAAACAAGAAAGCGGTAGCTTAAAGAATTGCGTATTTTCCAATATTCTAAAATAGTTGGAAAGTATTGATAGTCGGCAAGGTGTTTTGGTTTCTATAAGCATCGTGCCTTAACAAAGCCATCAAATGGACGGCTTTTCCGTTGCTCGTTTTGTGGTTTAACGCTACGCTACCACAAAACAATCAACTACAAAGCCGCAATTTATGGCGGCGTTAAAGCGTAAAACACACAAAAAGACATGTTAGTGAAAGGTTTACGGCGAAATAAAAGTTTTTGAAGCGTTGATGCTAGCACTATTATTAAGCACTGTGAGTGGTGGTTCTGTTGTTGCAAAATCCATTGCCGTAAATTGTCCATTGTCGGTATGGTAAGAAGAAGAAAAAATATTAGAGATAAAGAGATAAAGCATTAAACAAGAATGCGGTAATTTAAAAAAATCGCGTATTTTTCAAGACTTTTAAATAGTCGGACAGCATATATAATCGGCAAAGTGTTTTGTTTTTATAAGCATCGTGCTTTAACAAAGCCATCAAATGGACGGCTTTTCCGTTGCTCGTTTTGTGGTTTAACGCTACGCTACCACAAAACAATCAACTACAAAGCCGCAATTTATGGCGGCGTTAAGTTTAAATACACGGAGAGTTTATGCCATTTACACCATTTCATATGGGTGCGGGTATAGCAATCAAAGCTATATTGCAAAGTAGCTTTAGCTTAATGATTTTTGGCTGGACCCAAATTGTCATGGATATACAGCCTTTAATTGTACTGATAACAGGTCAAGGGCAGCTTCATGGTTTTAGCCATACTTATTTAGGTGCAATTTCACTTGCTATTTTTAGTGCGTTGTCAGGTAAATATCTATCTCAATTTGGGTTGCAAATTTTAGGGCTTACAAAAGGTCAGCCTATAAAAATATTATGGCGCGTTTGCTTTCTCAGTGCCTTTCTTGGCAGCTTTAGTCATGTGTTTCTAGATAGTATTATGCATACAGATGTAGAGCCATTTTATCCTATAAAATTAGCTAATCCATTTCATGGGATAATCACAGTTACTTTACTACATAAGTTATGTTTATATTTTGGCTTGGGTGGCGCAGTCATCTATTATTTGATACTTTGGCGTAGTAAAAAAACTTAACAAATTGCTGCATCCGACACATGCTGCGCCGCGTTTTTTGTGCATTTCGCTGCGCTACATTTTTAGCACAAAAATCGCTCTGCAGCATGTGCGGCTGAGCAAGGCGTTAGGCTTAATAAGTAAATGAATAGATATTCTAAATATATACCAGTTAAGTCTGCTATAGAGAATCTATTCGGGAAAAAGGCTTGGTATGCCCTGAAAGAGTCGAACAGTGTCCCAACTTGGAAAAAATATGCCGAAAAAACACTTAAAGCTATCCGGGTATCTATACATCAAACAGTGAAGCACTGCGATAATGAGTGGCTTTGTGAAATTGATGAGAAAATTGATAGAGGACTTGCCCAAGCTAAAAACTGCAAAGAAATTGATGAGCTTATTGCCGTTCTTGCAGGAACATTAATTAATGTGTCTTTCCTTCAGGTTGGCTATATGCCTCATAGATCTGGCTCAAATAAAAATTTCACACTTCGGAAAGAAAATTGGGATTTTAATCTTCATCGGAATGTTGTCTATCTGCAGTCACATGAACAAAAAGAAAATTATTTTTGGGGTAAGCAGCAGCGTAAAATCGGCTTCGAAGAGCAGCTTAAGATTCATCAAGAATATAAAGCAAGCGGTAGTAATATTTCATATTCTGAATGGTGCGAAAAAAATACAAAAGCCTAACAAATTGCTGCATCCGACACATACTGCGCCGCGTTTTTGTGCATTTCGCTGCGCTCCATTTTAAGCACAAAAATCGCTCTGCAGCATGTGCGGCTGAGCAAGGCGTTATATTCAAATATGAAAATATTCAAAGATATTGATGGTAGGCCAAAGAAGTTATTGCTAAAGAATATACAGCAAATGTCAATTGGCTTATTTTGCTTCGGTCTTATGACAGGCCTGGCACTTGTTTTGACTGGAATGTCAGCCAAAAATGATGATTTTGAAAAGACTTTTATAATGGCTGTTATAACTATATTTTTTTTATTGTTATCTATATTAGCTCGCACATTTCTTAATAATAAATTACTTCCAGAAATTGAAAAAAGACTACATGACGATTAACAAATATAACAAGTATGTCCAGTCGACGTTTTGGTCTCCGCTCCTTTTTGTGCACGGCCTTCGGCCATTTTTGCACAAAAATCCACTACAACCAAAACGCAACTGACATAGGCGTTAGGCATCAAAAATTAGTATTGTCTTGAATTTAAAGTGGGGAGGTTAATCAGGCGTGTCGAGTATAAAAAAATCTATTTTTGAATATAAAGCTTGGGCTAATAAAGAGATTTTTAGTTTGTTGCTTACAATTGATTCAAGCATTTTTCCCGAAGTCGTACATTCAGCTATCCGGGTACTCAATCATGCTTTTGTTGTTGATGAAATATTTAGAAGTCATTTATTGCAATATTCTAATGATCATAAAGCCACAAATACCGACGAAACCCCGTCTGCTCTATCGTTATTTGAAAAAGTGAAAGAACTGGATGCGTGGTATATTTCATATGCATCGTCTCTCGAAGATAAAGCTCTAAGTGAGTCAATCGAGTTTACTTTCACCGATGGAGACCGTGGTAAAATGACAAGGGAAGAAATATTCCTTCATGTCATTACTCATGGAGGTTACCATCGTGGTCAAGCGGGGCAAATTATTCGTGCAGCGAATGTGTTACCTCCACGCGATATATACACAAGATTTTTACACGTTAGTGAGCCTTCTCGAATAGAAGAAAATGCCTAACAAATTGCTCCATCCGACACATGCTGCGCCGCGTTTTTGTGCATTTCGCTGCGCTACATTTTATGCACATAAATCGCTCTGCAGCATGTGCGGCTGAGCAAGGCGTTATGCATAAAACGGAAGGTTTTTTTTCATATGAATTCAGATGATCTAAAAAAGGAAATAAATGAAAGAATTAAAAATCTTGTGCCCGAGGGTGATGAGCTTCCAAAGTTACATGATATACAAAAAAAAGAAGAAAAAATTGATCTTCTTAGACAAAGATATTTTAAAGCACTAGAAGAAGAAAGACGGAATTCTCAGAAAGAATATTATGATTTCAGAAAGCATGGTTTTATGAAAGTGTTTCATCGGTCCTTAATAAGTGGCTCGCCAAAGTTAAGTCCAGCAATTATAATTATTATTCTTTTAATTTTTATTCTGGCAATAGCGTATGGGTTCGTAAATGCATAACAAAAACATTAAAAATCGCCCACAAAAAACGCGGGCTGGACTCGCTATCGCTCGCCTTTTATGTTGGCGTTAGAACTCAAAAACCATATGGCAAAAGTAAAAAAGAAGTTGACGACTGAGCAGAAGAAAATAAAGAAGAAAGCGAAAGCCGAGCGTCAAAAGAAATATATGTGGGTTTTCATGAGCGGAAAGCAAGTGAGAGTTAAGAGACCTCCAACAATTGATGGTATTCCTAAAGATGAATGGATTGAACAAAATGCTGGTCCAATCTGGCTTCATCAAAATGAGATGTGGGATGTTTTAGATGCAAGAGAGTCTGAAGAATTAGACGAAAAAGAAGAGCTATTTTAATATCAAACATGCACTACTTAATGGTTCTAACAAAGCAAGGCAGTCTGACGGCTTTTTCGTTACTTGTTTTGCGGTTTACGCTACGCTACCACAAAACAATCCACTACAAAGCCGCAGCTGCTTGCGGCGTTATAAGCTAAAGGATTTATAAAATGTTAAATAAATTATTACACGGATTTTTATTTGGTCTTGGATTTTCGGTCGCAGTTGTTTTGGTGAGCTGGGGGGCTAGTTCTTATTACTTTCCTTCCAATGACTCACGGATAACTTCGAATAAAAAAGAAGGCTTATCTTTCGAAAAAAAACAAAAATGGAGAGAAACCTCCATGTCTGAAAGGATGCCGGAATTAACTGGTGCAGTTTTACTACGCTTCAAGGAAGAAGAGGATAATCTAATGGCTGCATATGTTGACAGTGTATATAAAAAAGATAACACAATAAAAATACCACTTGTTATCGGTGATAGGGTGCATGAGTCTGACTACTACATACAAGAATTCCCATCAAGTAACAGGGATGGTATCTTAATTATGTATATAGGTGATCCACCTAGTGAAATTGAAGGCGCATATATTTATGATGATAAGTTAGTTGCACATGGAAACATGCCGCTAGATATATTTTTTAAAAAATTTAAAGCGTCAAATTAAAGTATTCATATAACAAAGTCATCAACCCGACAGCTTTTCCACTGCTCGTCTTTGTGTTTGAATAACACAAAGATCAAGCAGTTACAAAGCTGCGGGTTATAACGGCGTTAAAACGTAAATCACATAAAAAGACATTTTAGTTGAAGGTTTACGGCGAAATAAAAGTTTTTGAAGCGTTGATGCTAGCACTATTATTAAGCACTGTGAGTGGTGGTTCTGTTGTTGCAAAATTCATTGCCGTAAATTGTCCATTGTCGGTATGGTAAGAAGAAGAAAAAATATTAGAGATAAAGAGATAAAGCATTAAACAAGAATGCGGTAATTAAAAAAATCGCGTATTTTTCAAGACTTTAAAATAGTCGGACAGTATATATAATCGGCAAGGTGTTTGGTTTTTATAAGCACCGCGCTTTAACAAAGCCATCAAATGGACGGCTTTTCCGTCGCTTTTTTTGTGGTTTAACGCTACGCTACCACAAAACAATCAACTACAAAGCCGCAATTTATGGCGGCGTTAGGTTAAAAAGGACTGATAAATGACTGGTGGTAATGTAACTTCAAATGCTATGTATAGTGTGATTTTATATGCGTCAGCTCTAATTCTAATCGTCATAGGAATAACGAATACTTGGGTTATTTCAGCAGTATGTTTACCTGTTTCTTTGGTTTTTTTATATTTAGGTTATGTTTTAAATAGGTCTAGAAAAATTTCTGTTTTAAATAAGTTTAGATTTTTTAATGCTATTTCTATTACATACATTTACCTACTGTTTTTTTTCATATTTATATATGTATGGCTGTTGACAAGCTCGTCCTTAATGGAGTACATGAGTTATATGATCATTGGGCCATATACCCTCGATTATAATCAGCTTTGCTGTGTTAACGAAACTGCTAATTTTTATATCCGCGTAATATTTTTTTTAATCACATGTGTCGGCCTTTTAAGTTTTATATTAGCGGGTCTTCTCATAAGAAATGGGCAAAATATGTAGCTAATTTTTTTGGGATATTATCTATTGCTATATGGCATATTCTTTCTTTTCTATTTCTTTTAATAAGCGGGCTAAAACACTAACTTAAATCCACCTAACAAGTTGCTGCATCCGACACATACTGCGCCGCGTTTTTGTGCATTTCGCTGCGCTACATTTTAAGCACAAAAATCGCTCTGCAGCATGTGCGGCTGAGCAAGGCGTTAGATTTAAATAAAACTTAGGAGTAACTTTATGAGAAAGGCTTTATGTTTACTGTTGTTGTTATCTTTTTCTGCGTATGGAGAAGAAACAAAATGGATGAGAGTTAATGCTGTTGCAGAGTCAGGTCTTGTTTCATACGTAGGGAAAGTTAGTGTTGAAGACATAGGTGCTATTGCTTCAGGTATTGAATCTCCCGTTTTCATGCATATAAAAAATGTAGTTCTTATTGATGACAGAAGTGGGACAATTCAACGGCCGAGTAATATTTTGGCGGGAGGTGGAAAGTCCTGGAATGGAAACGAGCTTTATATTAGAGCTGATCGCATCATTGAAATACAATCAATGACGAAGGAGTTTTCTAAAGAGGCTTCTAGAGTTGTTAATAATTAAAAAGCTAATCTAACAAGGCCATCAAATGGACGGCTTTTCCGTCGCTGTTTTTGTGGTTTAACGCTACGCTACCACAAAATAATCAACTACAAAGCCGCAATTTATGGCGGCGTTAGGGTCTAAAATGAAAACTGTAGAAAAGTTTGAAGTCTGGAAAGAATATGAAAAAGTTGCAATGCATTTTAATGATCTTCTCATACAGCTTAGAATCAGAGCTTTAGGAGGTTTGGGTGTAGTTGTTGCCATTGTCGGTGTGGTTGCTAAATTTAGTTCTGAGGGTCAAAATTTTTGGTCTATATTGGCGGTTTCATTAAGCGTATTGTTTTTAGTATGGCTAACAATATATTTTATAGATATGCATTACTATAATAAGCTTTTAATGGGCGCAGTAAATGCGACAGTAGAATTGGAAATAAATACAGATTATAAATTAGATTTAAGTACAAAAATTAAAACGCACGTACAAAATGGTGTCTCAGAAGGTTTATGGCCTATATCAACATTTTATTTTGTTACAGCATTTATCCTATTATTGGGTAGCGCTATAAGCATATGTAAGGCGATTAACTATATTCCCTAACAAACAGCTCAATCCGACCTCCACTGCGTTGCTCGTTTTGTGCTTTTTCGCTACGCTCGCACAAAACAATCAACTCCGTTCCGGCGGCTTAGCTGGGCGTTAGATTTAAATAAAACTTAGGAGTAACTTTATGAGAAAGGCTTTATGTTTACTGTTGTTGTTATCTTTTTCTGCGTATGGAGAAGAAACAAAATGGATGAGAGTTAATGCTGTTGCAGAGTC
>JBLILH010000031.1:0-34252 GCA_047636495.1 Candidatus Endobugula sp.
CAAAAATCATAAATTCCTACAGAGAAATCCCATTTACCAAGTTGCCGTTATAAGGTGCTGATAAGATGACGACGGGAAATTGACCGAAAAGCAGGTGTTCTTAAGATAGGATATTGGGAAATAACAATTGTCTCAAAATCAGCGAAAAATTTCAGCATGATGTGGATTAAACAAAATTCAGGCAAGCAACTACAACAAAAAGTATAAATTCCAACAGAGAAATTACATTTACCAAATTCCCTTTGTAAGATGACGACTGGAGATTGACCGAAAAAAAAGCGTTCTTAAGATAGGATGTAGGGAAATAACACTTAACTCTAAACTTTCCGCTGGAGACTGTAAAGTTTCTGGTGCATCTTGCGCTAAGTTCCATCGATTTTGAGTAATGGCACCTCGAACAATAATTCTCACACTACCGATAAAATTAAGCGGGTGGGGCGCTTTAGGTAATAACGTTTTTTCAAGGTATGGATTACTTTCTCTAGGCATCTCATCCCAAATATTAGATGCTGGTTGCGGCTCACTTGGCATCAGAGCGTCAAGTACAGATTCAAGAGCAACGTTTATAACACGATGTAAATTAAATCTAAGCAACCACCTCAGTTGAACATTTTAATTGCGGTAACCATTACCTAGTGGATCACAAAAAATGGGCCCGGTTTCAGTTTCATTTACTAGTGAATTATTTTAAAAAATCTACTATTTTTATCGCGTTTTTTTTTACGTATTGCTATAGCATTTGACTAAGCAAGGGTGCTTGGCGCGATAGTTACTATTACTCGCGCCAATAGAGTAAAAGCCAGCTTTACAATGGAAATCTTTAAATCAATTTTCACGATTAAGTATTCTCTAATTTTAAAATAAGCCTCAAGCCGAAGTGCAGGCTTGGTCAAGGCACCAGTGTTTCGGGTTGAATTCATTGGCCCGTGATGCAAAATGCTAAGGAATATGGCAACTAAAACACGCCAGCTTCGTGTAAGTCTTTAGAAAATCCTCTTAAGGCTCCGGGGAAACTCACCACACCGCCACCGCTAGCACGATCTTCAACATACATTCGGCGACGCCCCAAAGTCCCAATCGGTTCGGAAAAGCCAACCCCCAATCCGCCGAGGCGACGGCCGACAAAAGTTCCAACCTGTAAAGCAATAACATGCTTCCCAACATCACACATTCTATTAATAGTGCCCGGCAATAGTAATTTGCAGGCTACAGTCCCTGCATACATCAACTGACGCGAATTTCCTGTTAAAACACTAGTTAATAGATGTTGGCCCGACGGGTATTCCCCGCGAACTAATATCGAAGAAGTGGTGCTGGTGATAAGTGCAGCTGCCGTGATAGGCAACGCATATAATGCACGGCTGGTTAAAAAGAATAAAGACTTGCTTCCGGGGCCCCAACTACTATCTAGCTCACCCATAGCTCGCTGAGTTGGAATCAACGATAACTGGTCAGCTAACGAAGTGGCTATAGAACCGATACCCGCATTGAGGAAGCCTACGGCTACTTCGGTTTTCGTAATGTTACTGCCTACGGCTAATCCAGCTGAGTACAACGCTTGCCCTAGTATTTTCGATGAACCAATCGCATCCTCATTGTAAGCGCTGGTAGCAATAAGATTTACTGAACCATCTTCGTTCTTTACTCTATATTCGAGGTGTAGTGACCTAAAGGAGGCTTCAGCTTGGACATGAAAAGCGGATCTCGCAAGCTCAGTACGTGAAGAGGCCATGCCAATGAAAAACGTGCCAAAAAGATTAGTTGCATGAAGGTACGGGTGATCACCCAAAGTCGTCATTGTATTTTTGAAGCGTTGATGGCCGGCCACTATTGAAGCCGTTACCTTAGGGTTTCCGCTATTAAATGTACGAGTTTTTAACGCTGCCCAGCCTTCTCCTGTGTAATCAGACATAAGACCGTATGCGTATCTCCATGTCTGTGTATTTAGAAACTGGATTTCCTGGCCCTCGTACATTAAATTGTTTAGAGAAATCGCATGAGCTTGCAATCCCTCCTCAAAGGGGCCCGCATAGCTATACATGCTATGTATACAGAGCATTGTGGTGAAAAATAAAGTTTTGTTAAAACCAAGTTTATGTAAAACGTATATTGTGGGTTGATTCAACATGGATAACTCTGAAAAGGCTTCGTGGAACTAAGTCGTGCGCTAGTGCGACACTCACAGTCAACTATAACCCAATGTTAGGACACGCTGAACTAAATTAAACAATAGCAGATTGATGAGGGATAGACAAAATAAGGTCACAGCGAGAAATAGCCATACGGATTAATAAGCATCACAGTACCGCTTTCAATGAAGTGAAACGTGATACAGACCTACCCGGCCATAAGCCTAAACAAGCGCAAAATAAAGCACAGCAGCGACAGCAGAATAAACGCGAATACAGAAAGCTCACGACGAATGTTAAATTGCTGATTACGAAAAATATCAAGGACGAGTGGAGCTTGTAGTGGTCAACCTTTTCTGGCCAGGCAATTAGAGGTTTTCCAATAAAATGCTTCTTTTTCATTCGGCGAAAATCCAAGGTTATGGCTGTAGGGTCTTATCGAATAGAAGACAAAAAACAAATAAGTTGTGCCGACCACGATGCTCGTATCATGGGTAAAAAAAGGGATTTTGACTACCGCGACAACGGACAGATTATTGTGAATAGTGACTACCAAATTATTGTTGACGAGAATCTGAGTCAGCATGCCAACGATAAACAAGAAGTGAAGGAAGAATGACAGAGCATTGAAGAAAGCACGGGCGTATTGCCGAAAAAATGAGTTTGGACAATGGCTATCAATCATGGGACAACTTGGCTGTTCCGGAGTAAGCCAACGTGGATGCGTATATCGCGGTGGTCGGTGAGTTTTCATTAATCTGTGCGGTTCATAACATCAAAAAAATGGTGAAAGCGATGATGGCGGTTTTAGTCCGTCCTAAATTTGGGCGTTCATCCCTGCAGTGGATATAAAGCGTTAAAAACGCGATAAATGCGAATTGAAAGGTCGCGAATGGTAAAAAGCCGATCAATTTTGGCTTGATGTTAAATTACCTAGCAATATTGTGAAGATAATGAAGATGATTACTTATCGTTTAGGCTATTCTCGGATAGTCTCCTAGTGTGCCGAACCCTTCGTTTTTTGATTTCCTATTTGGGGATTAGGGTTTAATTTGCATCGATTGCCTATATTTCTGGTACAAATAGCGCTAAATGCTTTTTCTGCGATGCAGGCTCAAGCTGTGCCTAATTTTGTCTGTGATGATGAAGGGAATTGTGGGCATGTCTCGGAAACTTATAACGACCAGCTCAGGTATATGATTCAACACCATACTGCAATGGTTAGGTCAGAGTTTTATAATGTTTTTTTTACTGGGCCTATCAGGAGCTATTTTCTGGGAGAGCTTTACAGCATTTATCAACATTCACCAAATTTCTTCCAGCAGTATCTCGGCAATGAAGTAACAGGTGGTATTCGTGTCTATAACCCGAACCATGACCCACTGGCTGGAATACGTGCGAAGATTGAAGAACGTGCGGCATCAGGGCTCGGCATGATGCATGGTTTTAACCACGTTTCACCTCCAGTTCAGCCTTCATCTATCTTAGATGTCACTGGTTTAACTAGGCATGGTGATATAGGAGCCGTGGGCATAAGCGAATTCGCGCCATCAAATCTTAACATTGCATATACTGAACAAAGACGGGCGTCACTCTTTCATTACACAAGCATTAATGCCCGAACAGGTATTATTGAATCAAATGAACTGCGTGTTTCAAGAGGAGCTACTGCTGCTTTTGGAAACGGACAATACCTTACTTCTATAAGTCCCGACAGAGTAGTTACTAGGTATAATAGCGAATTGACTCAAGATCAAGTTAGTTCTGGATTAATGTCTCTCGAGGGTCTTACTAATTATTTAGGTATTCCCCTGTACAGTGGGAATGCCTATGTTGAAATAGATGTTCATGATTTACATGTGCGCCAAGCTGTTACAAGCATTGTCGGACAAGGAACCAGATATTCCATCCTTAATGGCATTTTCTTTGTCCCGAATCAAAATAATCTACCGATTGCTCGTCGCTTAATCGGCTCCGGTCAGTTATATGCAATGCCTCCTCAAGAAGCTGATTTGCTAGGATTATTTTAGCGCAGAAAGCAATCTGCTACCTCAATGTTTTAATCGACTCATAAAAAAGTATACAATCTATTTTTTGGGATTATACTCCCTCAAAGACCTGCTACTACTGCTGTAGGTGATGCCCGCGCCAGATGTCTCGCAGCTCTGCTGCGGGGTTGTTTATTGGGTCTTAATACATAGGTAAGAAATTGGTAGTGGGCTTCAAACCGCCATTACCTAGCGGCTAATTCCTCTTCATTGGCTTCTTTTTCTTTTTATCGTTTGCCCAATTTCTCTAACGCTGGCTGCAAGTCGTTCAACTGTTCGTGTACTGAAGTCGATAGTGCACGCAACTGCTCTACCAATTCTGCTAAATAGTTTATCTGTTGTCGCTGATGCTCGATGCGCTGGTGCAAGCTGTTCAGCTCTTCGTCCTGTTTTTTTAATGCTTTCTTTAGTCCCGTTATCTACTTCACCGCTTCGATCAAGCAAAATCGCTTGTTTTCGTCGAGTTCTGGGCATCGTATCTGCACCCCCTGATCGTTCTTAAATGTGCTCACTATTTTGAACCTGTCCCCACTCGTGAACATGAACATGAACGTTAGCGTTATCCCTACCCCTAGCGCGGAGGCGATGAGTATCGGAATCATGCTGAACATCTGCCAAATGATGGTCTTGTAGTGCAGGTCTTTCATGTCGATTTTGTAGGTAGCTTCTACGGATGCAGATTCCTTTTATATAGCGTCGATGAGCCTCTTGAACTCTTTCTTCACGTGCTGATCGGTACGTGCTCTCTGCTGTTTCGCGCTCTCGACAAAGTTCTTCGCCACTTCGGTAAGACTGGTCATAGATACCTCCAGATAGTCGTAAATTTCTGCCGTTTACGGGGTCCGCAATGGAAATGGAATTTTAGCTTCCCGCACAACATCAACACACGCCATCAAGCCCTTGCCCAGTTTTCGGTTTCAATCTACGGCCTTCAAATTGGCTCGGGTCAATATTGATTATCACCTGGAGTATGAAAAACATTATTAATCAGCACCACATCATCTGGTGAAACATCAAGTTGAAGTGCAAGCCACATGTGATTCGGTAGCCGTATTCTTTAAAGGCAAACAAATCGTCCGCTACGCCCGCAATAACGCTAAAGGAGGCTATACCACTGATGCGAATCATATGCCAACGGCTCACCGTAAACACAAAGAGTGGTCGCCGGAACGATTGCTCGACTGGGCAAAAGATTTGGGGCCGAATGTTCAATTGATGACTCAGGTAATGCTCGACCGTATGCCACATCCTGAGCAAGCCTATCGCGCCTGTGTAGGGCGGTTAAATCTATCGAGGACGTATGACAAGCAACGATTGGACGCCGCTTGTCAGCGAGCGGCAGCCATCCATTCACCGACGGTAAGAAGTATCAATGCCATTTTGAAAAATGGTATTGATCAACTTGAACTGTCACTCGACGAGCAACGCACCGCAACCGAAAAAACCAGCAGCGATGATCACGATAATATTCGCGGCCCACAGTATTGCCATTAACGACTAAGGATAAATCCGATGTCACAACAACAATATTTACAGCAGCTTTACAGCAGCTTTACAGCAGCTTTACAGCAGCTTTACAGCAGCTTTACAGCAGCTTTACAGCAGCTTTACAGCAACTTTACAGCAGCTTTACAGCAGCTTTACAGCAGCTTTACAGCAGCTTTACAGCAGCTTTACAGCAACTACGCACTTTAAAACTCAGCGGCATGGTGCAAGCTCTGGAGTTACAGTGGTGCCAACCACAAACTTACGATGATCTTAGTTTTGATGAACGCGTAGGGCTTATGGTCAGTCAAGAGCTGACCTCACGCGCCAACAAGCGACTGCAGCGCTTGCTAAAAGCGGCGCGTTTTAAGGATGATTCCCGGATTGAGGATATTGACTACGCGCACCCGCGAGGTCTATTAAAATCTCAGGTAGCCAATCTGTTAACGGGCGAGTGGATAGGAAAAAATCAGAACCTGATCATCACTGGCCCGACGGAATGTGGTAAAACCTATTTGGCTTGTGCCATCGGCCATCATGCCTGCCATCACGATTATAGTGTGCGTTATTACCGCGCTTCACGGCTGTTCGAATCGCTCACCATCAGTCACGGAGATGGCAGTTACCTCAAGCTCATTAATCAACTGGCAAAAGCCGATTTGCTCATCATCGACGACTGGGGATTGGAGACCTTAACGCAAAGTCAGCGCAATGACCTATTGGAAATAATGGAAGACCGTCACGGCAGCAAGTCCACCCTCGTCACCAGTCAATTCCCGGTGACCAAATGGCATAGCTATATCGGCGATGCGACACTGGCCGATGCCATCCTCGACCGGCTTCTTCACAACGCACACAAGCTACCGCTCAAAGGGGAATCGATGAGAAAAGCAATGAATTCATTGACTGAAGATGAACACTTGGCGTCAAAAGATACTGGCCAATGTTTAGGGCTGGGAGGTGTTCATCTTCCGCTGGAATGGGTGTTCAGCTTCACCGGAATACGCACACGCAGCCAGGAGATTACAAAGGATTGGCTCGACCACTCTATTGATACACTGATGGTGGATGGCTACCAAGGCTATGACTCGGCGTGTACGGATTACCCCATCCAGCGACGGGCTTGCTGAGCTCACGCTCGACACAAATTTATTGATGCGCAAAACTGTAACCTGAAGGGAAAACAGGCAAGGCTGACCAAGCGCTTGCCCCAACTTATTGAGAAGTTAGGAACGCAGTCTTTAACCCATTGTTTTAACTGGGATAACTGGCTTTTAGGTTGCGGGTTATTAAAACGCCAAACACGAATCTCTATCTGGGGATTTGGGACATACCATTCGTTAGATTCTTGCGAACCACTATGGTGGTAAAACTCGTTTTATTTTTGCCATTTTCCCACAAAATAACTAGGTGCAAGCGGAGTAGCTCAAATGGTGAATCGATGTCTTCTTCAGAAGATGCAAATACATCATCGTTGTTTTCAAGTAATGGCCAGTGGGGGGCGTAAGGGCTAATATCTAATTGCCAGTTAAAGCGCTCATTAAAACGCCCGCTTTCGCTACCTTTCTCAAATATTTGGCGTTGTCTGATTTCAGAAAATTTGGTTTGTGCCCAGAAAGCCGCTTGATTGTAGTCTTTTGTTAAAGCGACATTCTTAATGGATACTGTTGTCAACTGCATGGCGACGGCAAAGACCAAACTAAACACCATGAAGGCAGCAAGAACCTCAATTAACGTAAAACCTTTTTGCCTAATCATGTCGCTGGCGCACCAATTCAATATTACCAGTTAACCAAGCAATATTGATAATCCAGATATTGCGTTCACCGCTCAAGGTTATACGGCCTCCGGTTGAGGCGCCATCAGGAAAGAACCGAACCCCTGCCGCCTTAGCCTCCTCATCCACTTCAGACTCAGCGGTTAACACCTTGACGCTGAGTGACTCTGGAATGGTAATGGCTGTGACCTTTTGGGGAGAAATATAACTATTATCGTCAAGATAAAATGTGATGCGCTGTTCAGTGTTTTTTATCCGCGCCAGTGCCCTCGTGTGACGAATTGCAGCCACAAGAGCTTTTCCAGCCTGGTTGACTTCACTACGATTGAGACTGCTAATGATACTAGGAGACACTAGGCCGACAATCAAAGTGCCCAACAGTATCACAGTAATTATCTCAATCAGAGTAAACCCACGGAGTTTAGTCATCGCCACACCCATAAGCTGTTATAGCCTTTACTCCCAACTATTGATGTCTCTGTTCTTGCCCTCACCGCCAAGGGTATTGTCGGCACCTAGGCTATAGACATCAAAATCTTGGTGTTCACCGGGATATTGATAATGATACGCACGTCCCCACGGGTCTTTGAGTTGAGACGCTTTTGCGTATTGAGGGACGAGTGCTTGCAAACTTTCCGGCGCAACGCCATTTTCTAAATAATATCCCGTAACGATGGTTGCGAGAAGTTGAATTTGGCTTTGTGCGGCCTTAATCTTAGCGGATTCTGTTTTGCCCAATAAGTTGGGCACTACTAACCCCGCCAACAAGGCGAGAAGCATAATCACAACCAAAAGCTCAATTAAAGTAAACCCCCGGTGATGAACAAAACGCTTGGGAGAGACTGTGCAAAATATATTAAGCGCAGTGTGTATAGAAGCCATAAAAAGTACCTAAAAAATTGAATTAGCGAAAAAGGTTGTATGGGTTATCCAAATAAATCATTCACACTCAATATAGCCAATAATATTGAAATGACAATGGTTGCAATAACTACCGATAACACCAAAATCATGACAGGGACTAATATACTGAGCAAGCGGTCAGTGGTGACCTTCACCTCTTTGTCGTAGGTGTCAGCGATTTTAAGCAAGATGCTCTCTAAATGCCCCGTTTCCTGACCAACGATGAGCATTTGTTGAGCCATGTCCGGGAAGTAAACAAGATCCGACATCGCTTCTGACAGTGAGCGGCCTGTTTTTACCTCGTTGGTGACTATTTTCAAGTCCGAAATAAAGGCAGTATTATTAACCACTTCAGCTGCCAGAGGCAGCGCTCGTAAAATAGGTACCCCATTGGTCAATAATGATCCAAGTGTTCTTGTAAAGCGGGCGGTTTCCATTTTGGCTATCAAATCTCCCACTTTGCTTAGCCCCAACAACCAACGGTGAAAGCGCTGACGGTTATCTGATTTTGCCAACCATTGCTGGCCAGCCATAATACAGAAAATAACCAACGCAATCAGAAGCCACCAATATTGCTGTAAGAAGGCGCCACCGCCTAAGACAACCTGTGTGATTGTTGGCATATCATCCCCTAATTCTTCAAACATAGGGGCAAAACTGGGCACAACAAATGTCAGCAAAGCGATAACGGAGAGTACCGCCATGATCAACAAAATAAGAGGATAAATCAAAGCGGACACCAAACCACGCTGTAAATCTTGTGCACGGCTAAGATACTCACTCAGGCTCTGGAGGGTAGTGGCTAATGCACCGCCATTTTCTCCAGCACGGACCATACTGATATAAAGCTTAGAAACCAAGCCAGAACGGCTTTCCAGCGCCGTTGATAAGTCAACACCATCCCTTACCTGTGCAAGAATGGCCACCTGATGGGCTTTCAACTGCTTGTGTCTGGTTAAGTCAGTTAACAATTGCAACGCCCGCTCTATTGTCAACCCTGCATTTAGCATGGTAGCCAGCTGTTGAGTAAAAAGCACAATATGGTTCGAGCCCACCGACTTACGCGCCTTCCACAACTGATTCAGAGAGAAATGATTTTTGGCTTTGATACTAAGGGGGCTCAATCCTTGTTGTTGCAAAGTGGTAATAACGTCCCCTTCATTATCACCCACAACAGTACCTTGGCTAATACTGCCAGACGGGTTAATTGCCTTATAAATGAATTCTGTCATAAGCGGAATATTAGTAACACAATTGTATCCTTACGGGTTGAGGGTAATGTCAGCGTTGGCTCGGAGATTATTAATATAAGTGGATAATCTTTGTTGTAGCTCCTGCTTTAACAGCTGCTCTCGCACCTGAAAATACGGAGGCTTGGCGAAGGATCGCTTTTCCAACAACTGTATAATATGCCAAACACCTGAATTGCCAGCGATTGGCTGTGTCGTGTATGTTTTGTTTTTCAGTGACAATAATGGCTTAATTAATGCTTCGTTTAACAGAAGGCCATTAACCCACCCGAGATTACCGCCATGCTTACCCGTAGGATCATTTGAATAGATTTTCGCTAAACCGGTAAAACTAAGACCATTGTCTAATTTTGCAATGATATCGAGAGCAAGGGTTTTGTCTTTTACCATAATATAGTTGATACGAAATTCTTTATCTGGCACTTCATTATATTTCTCTTCCAGTTCAGATTCACTGGGCTGTAGACGTTGCACAAGGCTCTGAAGCATAACAGCGGCCAACATATTCATACGCTGAAAATTGATCCTCTCAATAACATCCTGGCGCAAATCCAAACCCTCCTTTTCTGCAGCCTGAGACAGTAAAACTGATTTTATAATTTCTTCCATCAATAAACCATCGTCGATACTCTGTCCTCGTAATTGCTGACTTAATAACAGTTTAAAGTCATCAGCCTGTGACTGAGTGATCACATCGGCATTAATCTTGGCCACCGGACGGCTTTCTTTGATTTCACTCTTAATGTCAGAGGTTGCGGGCGAGGGTATAGTCGTATTTTGCGCCTGAAGAGCAGTGCTGAATATAAGAGAAAGCCCAAAGTACAAACCCATAATTTTATACATAATAATAATTAGCCTTTGTTTAATAGTTCACGAACAATTTAAAATAAAAGAACCCCCATCACATCGGCTAGGGGAGGAGAATGTGACTCACTATGATTGTTTAACGAGCCTCTGATTAAGTCCGTTGGTCATTCTAAGCGTAGCGAAGCTTCCACTCCATGCTAAAGCTCCTTACCTACGTGTTGCCAAAGAATCTTTTTTTAAATCTACGATATAGAATTGTCACCTTCCCCTGGGTGCTAATCGGAGAGGCCTTTAATAATAGCAGAAGTGATTGTTAAGGCGATTTTTTTTCGGCTTTAACGACATCGCGACGTTCCACAAAGCGATTATGGCACTCAGCACAAAGGTGCGTCATTCTAAAAAATATTAACGTAGTGGATTGATCGATAGCGGCCGAGTTACCACCAAAACCCCCGAAACCTCTATTTGGGTGAGCCCCAGGCAAGCCTGGATGAGAGAAATGGTTCTGCCCGTATGATGGCCCTGCCGGAATCATAGAGCGCACACCGCCGCTTAGGCTGTTGTTAGCGATCGGGCTGTTGGGGGCATTTGTAGCAACCCCTTGACGAATCAAGGGGTTGCCAACGGCACCGAAGCGGTTCATGTCTGAGCCCAAAGGGCTTCTGTCAGCAGGTGTGTCAGCCAACGCATTCTCTAGCTCTTTAGCGACATCAATTGTTTGGTCTAACAATGACTTAAACGTGTCCCAATCCTCCCAAATAGTAGGTGTTGCCTTGCTGGTATTGCTCAAACTCCCTTCAGGAAATAGCTCGAGCATGCTCTCAAGACCAGCCCGTATGATGCTCGCGTCCTCATTACGACTAGCGCCCTGTATTGTCACAGGACTCATCAGCCCCACCCGCAAGAGATTGGCAGACTGTTGTAAGGATTGCTTCAGAGCAATTCTCTGTTTGATCACATCGGAAACATCAATGTTTTCCACCGTAGAAGTCACCTGGCTGCCTGATTGAGCGAGCGGCGTGCCCTGAGAGCCCCCTCCCTGACTGATAAAAAAGTAAAAGCCAGATGCGCACACCAGTAAAAAACAACCTACCACAATGAATTTATTCATATTAAATACCCATAAATATTTTAAAACAGATTATTGCCTCATTCGTCAAAAATCAAGTGTTATCCAGCTTTTCGCTTATTTCACACGTTAAATCTCCATAGTGTCCCATTAATTAATGGTAGTGGCCAAATTCAGTATGCCACTGCCAACCGATACTCAGTGCCGCACGAAACAACCGACAAATTCACGGCAGCGATGTCTGTAGTCATGCAAACATGACGCCTACACGCAATAATATAGCTCAATCTCATGAGTTTGACCTATTCGCTACCCCAACAAGCGCAGCGCTTTAGAAACGAAACTCATTTTGTTGTGGCTCGTTTGATCGAAAGTCATCCAACAGAAAGCTTTCAGATTCAAAAGTCATCGTGCCATTATAAAAGCGTCTTCTTGCGGAAGGGTGCTCAGCAGGTATTACTTGCATCAATTCCGGGTCGAATATCCATTGTGTATAACCTGTTGCATTGCTAATAAAATTGATTTGATCCGGGCGTATAAAAAGGTCTTCGATGTTTGGCAGGCTATCGAAATCAACATCCTCATCGTTCACCACATATACTAGTTGGTGTGGCTGCAATGTTGGAAGAATATTTCCCACAAAACCTTCCACTGTTAAATTGGTGTATCCTGCTTTGTGTAATTGTTGAGACAGAGCAGATGCTAAGGATCGTCGGGCCCCGTGGGGTAATCCTGAAAAGCAACTTGCGCAAATAACGGTTCCATTATAATTTTTGGGGAGGCTCAATGTATGTTCTAGTAATTTTGCCACATGATTGCTGGTTATTGTTTTTTGCTGTATTTCGTAGCTAGTTCTATGCGCAGGTTCAATAAAAGCAGCGAAGCCTCGGCCACCATGTCCCGCTATTACTACTTTCGGAAAATGACCCCAGCCACCAGGTAGTCGACTGGTTACAGCCCCGAACCAATCGTTGTTGGGCAAAGTGTCTGTATAAAAAATCTCCATAGGACAAGCTGTAACATTTTGCATTAATAACCCTGGAGTTTCTCTGCAGATCCTATTTCGCTCGCTTATATCGTATGGAATGTCGAAATCATACATAGCAGGTATTGTAGAAGAGACAGCACCTTCGACTCGAAGTGACTTCGGAGTCGGGTTGAGAAAAGGAATAATGACAGGGATAAAGTTTAAATTTAAGCTGTAGTTATGGGGTGAAAAGCAGCAGGCTACAAGTAAAATAGTTAGTTCTTTAAAACACACTACCTTTTTGTAAAGCCTAAATTCGAGATCTCGTATGGACTGTATGCTGGATAGCTGACAAAACAGCATGGTGATGAATTGATCCCAGCAGCTTGCTAGTCGGGTTCTGCGGTCGTCTTTGGGGCGATCGTGCATGGCCTGACACCGTTGGAACGGTAAAATTTTTAGCCGCTGATGAAAAGCCGTGTTGCGATGTTTCATACTCGAATCCTGTATGATGAAATTGATTTATCGAAAATGGGTCGATATGTAAGAACTACTGAGCAAGCTTTATCTTACGAAATAACCTAATTATGACAGTTGCCGCCCCAAAAACAGTATTTCCAAAAACCGCCATTAGAATGCGCGCAGTACTTGCCGTGATAATAATATACACGTCAGCAACCTGTGTCTCTGCCTCCCCCAGTCGTTATATAAGCCATCAAAATCGCACTGATCTCTACGAAAGTAATCAGGCTTTTGACACCTCAATGATCCCAGGGCATCTTGATGACCAGGTATTAATCCGAAGTCTCGTGCCTTTCGTTAACACTATTGCTAACTCACTAGAAGATAGGGGCATTGACTTCGGCGCCAATATTCTACTGCCAGGAAGAAGCATGCCTTTACTTCAAGCGATGATAGAAAATCAGTGGCCGTAACTTACCCCCATTGCGTTTCCAATATCTATTTTTGGACTGCCTGAATTACATCCCTCTAATTTAGATGCCTCAGACTGCCAGCGAGTTTATCAACACTTTGATGAGTACATCGGTATCCATAATATAAACCGCAATAGACCAACGGTGATTATTGATTACTCCTCTACAGGACAATCTGTGGTGAATGTCGCTGCCAGTATTCAGCAATGGCTATCAAATCATGACCATAACCCAGATATTATGACAATAGCGATTGGAGATACGGCCCCTTGGCTTAGTGTTTCAGATGATCTGGGCTTCGTAAACATTCCAATCACTGACCAGGATTTTTGGCACTATTTCTTCGACGGCTATTTCAACGAAGTAGCGCCATCAATACACTTTAACGTCATGAGTCCGCCCTCGTGCTCAGAAATAACCCAGTCCAAGCGTTACCAAACAATACAATACGCGAACTTTAAAAAGTACATTGCCAGTATCTTGCAACGATGCCCTGACCGCCATAACCTTACCCCGCACTGTAAGCCGGATAACACCTATAGAGACGACGACAGAGACGACGACAACGATGGCCCCGATCAAGGGTGCTGGGCAGGTATTAGAGATTTTTGGGGAGTGCAGTCGCGTTAAGGATGCTCTGAATATCCCCGCAAAAGGCTAGAAGCCCACCAATGCCGATTAAATATCAGAGGCTTGTATTCACCCGCAGCTTGCTGCGAAAATGGGCGAATGAGCGAATATATTCAAAAAAGTCACAATGTTTCGGTACCTAGTATTTCCAGCGAAGTACAGGCGTGCAGTATCTGTTGAGACAATAGAGTAAAAGCTGCGAGACATTTGCCTATATATTGAAAAGCGTTATGTGTTATTGAAAAGCGTTATGTGTTGAAATTTCTAGAGAGAGGAACGGATGCAGATCCTGCTCTAACCCCTAGGAATTTCCTTCTGGAGGCCACGGGTCATGGGGGTGTTTGAGTGAATTAGATCTCATGGTAATTTACTCTCAGCTCAGTGGTCGAGGTAGATTGAGATGAATTTCAAAGGGTTCAAGGAAAAGTTGCTTCGCTTTAAGCGTATATTCACCACACATTGGCCAACGTTCGTTGGCCATAATCCCCGCTATGACACCCATTACCATCTTTAGAGGTGAAAAAAATGCTGTCGTGTGGCAGTAAGGAGAATGGGTTTGCGACCTATCAGTGCCTGGGTTGCGGTAAGGGAGAGCGTAAAGTCAATTCTATTCGCGATTTATGGGCTTGGCTGAGCCGTGTTTGACTGAGCTCATTCAGGCACATTTTAAGAGCTCAAGTTACAAAATAGCACTGATTGTCTTTTTACATGCCAGTGGTCGTAACGGCAGCGACAATCCACATCTGCACGTGATACTAGCCGAAGGTGCGCTTTTTCCTGAAGCCAAGGAGTGGCGAACCTTCAAGCACTTATCGTTGAGCTGCCTCCGGCTGTTCTGGCAGCAGCACTCGCTTGGCTTGATGGCGGTTGAATTTACAGTGCGCAAAGAAGTGATTCAAGCCTTGTGGGATGACTATCCCGATGGTTTCTATGCCCATCCAGACATCCATCGTAAAGAAAAATTTCCCACTAAAAATTACCCGAGATTGATCAGGTATCTGACAAAGTATTTGTCAGCCCCACCCGTCGGCGTTGCCAGAATCGTGGCCTATGATGATCAGTAAGTTAAGTATTACTATCAATCCCACCAAACGTAATCGAGAGTCTACGACACCATAGATGCACAACACTTTATCGGTCCGATGGACCCGCAATTATACTCAAAGGCTTCCAGAGAGTGCGCTACTCTGGTCTTCAAGCGACTGCTAAGTTTACACAATGGGTTGAGATGATTGCACAAGCGGCCGGTGATTGAGTAGATGCCATGGTGAGCTATGCGAAACGTATTACTTTTCGTGCCAAGCGTATAGCTAAATGTGATTTTACGCGCCATCGTAAACAGGTTAGTATTGTGTTGTTTCGAGATTGTCAGTTGGCAGGTGTATGAGAACGAAAGCAGTGAATTAGCCGCTGATCTATTGGTGGACATTTATTGTGAATGTATTAAAAAAATCAAGTCGTACTGCATTCAGATAATGGTAGTCCGATGAAAGGTCCGGCGATGCTGGCTACTTTACAACAGTTGGGAGCGGTTTCTTTCTTTAGTTGTCCGTCAGTGAGCAACGATAATCCGTATTTTGAATCGTTATTCAAGACCCTGAAAATATCGTCCTGAATACTCCCTAACCCCTTTGAGACAGTAGCTGATGCTCGACAATGTGTAGCGTGGTACAACCATGATATCTGCATAGTGCGATCAAATTCGTTACCTCAGCGCAACGTCACGCGGGGCATGATGCGGCAATATTGGCAAAACGAGATCAAGTGCATCTCGCCGCCAAAAGTAAGCGCCCACAGCGTTGGATAGACGAGGCGGCGTAGCTTTTTTAAATCTCGAGGCGACAACTTATTCGACATCTACCGTAGATTATCTATGCTCCAGAGACTTCTCGCAATTGCTGGCCTACCCAGAAGTCGACATCCAATGAGCATAGTGGATACATATGAAATTATCCGCCCTGAAGTGCAGCATATTTTTAAATTTTAGGTATTGATATTATGTCAAAATTAATTACTTTTCTTTCTTTTTGTTTAATAGCAGGTTCAAGTTGGGCTGAGTGGAATAAAGAAAGTGACCCTCAATCTAACCTGACGACCCCACCTACCATATTTTCTGTTTACGACAATAATTTATTTGCTCATAGCGCAGGGATGTGCGGATATATTAATATGTTCAGAGTGTTGTACCTCAACTTAGCTGATAAATGCCCAACGTTTGAAAATTTTATGAAAACGTTTTATGGGACTTTCGACCCTGAAAAAAGTAGCAAAAATGATTACTCATTGTACAGTCAACAACTAGGTCTTGTCTTAGGGTACTATGGTATTACCAACCATCAATTTAACGTAGGCCGACAAAACTCACTTGTTGGTGATCATTTTCAGAAAAAAGAGTGGGGGTCAAAACCTGCGGTAGCAAGTCTGCGAAAGGTTCTTGCAACATTCACTGCGGTCACTCTGACGTTGAGATTTAAACATGATAAAGAAGTACTCCATGATATTGCCATCAATAAACTAAATGTGGGTGACGCGACATATTACCACCTTGCAGACTCGAATGCCGGAGTCTACGAGTTCTCTGAACTTAAAGACATCAATATTATGTTGGATGATTTTTATATGGGTGAATTCGATTACATTGAATCTTACGCTGGTCACAGCGTCGCTAAAGGCCCTACTGAGCATGTGGGAGATTCATTCTATGGCATGATGTATCGCATTACTCAAATACAGGAGTATCAAGATTTTATTCGGAATGGCGATGGTCGTTTTTCAGAGGAAATGTTTCTTTATAAATCTAATCCGGGACTATACATTACAGCAGCTGCAAATGTTGTTAAGCTTGCCCCCAAAGCATTAATGAATGGTGCAATGACATTGAGACCTGACGATGCTCGCAAAGCGATTAAGAACATGAGTAAAATTGCACTACCAGTTGCAGCGTTTTTGGCGACCCAAATGTAAGGCACGTTGAGAATTTTTTCATATATATAGCCCTAGCGATTAAAATTTAGGTGATTCGTCGTTGACGCGATCATATATTGCTCTATGCATTTATTGAAGTACCCTCGGTCCTTGGAGGGCAAGGCGGGAATGACGGGCTGAGTTAAAACGCCTAAATATCAAACGCTATGGGTATAGTTGCTGGCGCTAAAAAGATTACTTGATATCACCCTACCATTTTGAGTTTCGCCTTTATCGTTCGCCTCAAACTGAATCCCAAGACTGAGGTATAACCAGATGATTCAATAGTTGAATCACTTTTCATGCGATTTCGACCTCATTGACCACCCCGCTTAATATGTCCGATAAGCGGTTCAATTCCTGTTTTTCGGCTATAAAGCGCTTTCTCGTCTTCTGGTGATAACACTACCCCGCTTTTTTTAAGGCTCATCTCGTATTGGAGTGTCAACCCAAAGCAGAAATGTCCCCCTGATAGCGATGAATCTCCCGTAGGTAATGCCTTTAGCTGCCTTTTCCAAGGCTGATCAATAGACGGCTTCCATTGACGTTTTTGCTGCTGCTGTTGTTTGATTTGATCTATTCGAGCAGCGATGGTTTTTTCATCCTCAATCGGAATAGGTCGCTGGCCTTTTTGTCGTTGTCGATAAGTTAATGTTTTGCCTTCATGTAGGAGCATGACGTCACCCGCAAAGGTTTCACATACGGTAATGCTAGCCCCTCGAAGGCGATATCCGTTGCCGTAACCTTGAAGCTGATATTCCGTATTCTTAAATTGAAAGGTTAAGTTCTTAGAGAGCTTTCGTGAATGATGGCGCGTCATAATAGCAGCCCTTTCTGCTGACGTACGCAGAAGTGGTCGATGGGCATTGTCACAGCGAGGTGCAACAGCAAAACGTTGATTATAGCCCTCAATAAAGGTGGGCAGAAAGATGTTATCATCAATACCTTGCAAGCCATTTCTTTGACGAGCCTATCCTGTAGCGTTAAGTTAGCGCGCTTTACGCGACCTTTGGCTTGCGGTGTACTGGCATAAATAGAGGCGACATTAAGGGTTTTTATTGCACAGGTAAATTGCGTTATTTCACCTTCTTTGTCGGGACAATATGTTGATCACACAGCCCAATATTGTTGGCATTCTCGACCTTTTTATATTATGGTTAAAGATGTGGGTATGGATATGTACATGGAAGGAGACGTCACTCCAGAGCAGTTAATTGATCTCGCTATAGAAGTTCAAAGTACATGTGCAGTGCCCTTACTCGTTCACTCTAGACGAGCTAAGAACGGTAAATTCATCATTTAAGGATGTGCCAAGCTTTGTAAGCTAATTATTGCTGCATTAAGTACAGAAGAGCATTACAGAGTAGCTAGTTTTGCTGTCGATGTAATTAAATTAATGGATGAATGCCTAGATGCAGTTACAGATAACGACTCAAGACAGATAATAGGTTACGCGGTTCACCTTCAAGAAACTATAATCATGATAAAAACAAACCTTAACCATGCCCACAGCCTTTTGTTAAGGCTACGGGTAAAAATGATAAATATTCATAAACAACTTGAAGCTAATAGAAAGGCTAAAAAGGCTGCATAATAAAACAACCAATTCTGACGCTTCGCTATATGCGGGGCTTTTTTATGCCTATCAACAAGGAAATAAATAGGACTGCCACCGGTAAAAAAATCAGAAAAGATTAAGGTGAATTGTGCAGTAATTTGCGCCATCGTTATTGCTATAACCGAAAAAAAATAAAAATCTCGGCCTCAAGCGACCGATTGTTAAAGACTGAGTTCTTCAGGGCTCATGATTTTCTTGCTTTGCGATAAAACGCTAAAAGACAAGACAACATCAGTAATATCCCAAAAGCAGGATATCTCCAACTGGGGGAAAAGCCCCAGTTGCACTATCCATCTCGGGGGCAAGCCCCGAGATTTAAGCTATGCGGTTAAACTAATAAAAATCAGGTAATAAAAATGTTTTTACGTATTTTATGTCTTATTTCACTACTATATATAGAAGTATCTTTTGCGCACTATAATTACAATATTAATCATGAGAACACAACCAGTACGAACGTAGCTAATACAGAGGAGAACATATACCGCTCTAACTTTCCCCCAGTATTTGCAGC
Organism: Candidatus Endobugula sp.; assembly: GCA_047636495.1. GTDB lineage: Bacteria > Pseudomonadota > Gammaproteobacteria > Pseudomonadales > Cellvibrionaceae > Endobugula. Next base: position 19,097 of record JBLILH010000031.1, read on the forward strand.
ACCTTCAATTTTGAGAAGAAATATCAATGCACTTTATCCAGCCATTGTTAATCAGTTGAATCAGCACGGTGTCCAGCTGAATGAGGCCAATATTCTATTCCCGGGCAGAAGCCTTCCATTGATACAAGCTTCCATGGAAATTTTGCAGCCTGATTTACAGCCCATAGCGTTTCCCGTGAGTAATTTTTATCAGAGAAGAGATATGCCCGGAAGACTAGATGCTACTAGGCAGCAACAGGTCTTTCAGCACCTTGACCAGTATGTTGGAATTCAAAACATAAGAAACGGGCCAATCGTTGTTATGGATTATAGTGACAGTGGTCAATCCCTGATACTCATAGCTCAGCACATCAGGCAATGGCTGGTAGAAAATGGTAATAATGGTCGTGTTATTTCAATAGGGCTTGGGGGGGAAAACATGATGGATGTCCGTCCTAGGGTAGCTCAAACGATTAACCTAAATATTATCCCTGTTGATGATTACAAAATGCGTAATTACTTTGTTCACTCCGTTTTTGATACTGTGTCACCTGTAATCGAATTTGATATTTTCAATCCCCCCGGAAATAGCACTGCTCTCATCGACCAGCAACGAGACAAGTACGAAAATTTCAAGGAGTTTGTCGGAGCTCAGTTGCTATACGACCTTCGTCTTGAGCCTGGAAGCTATGAAGTCGATGACAGCAGTAAAGCAGGAGCATTAGACTACTTATACCGAAGGGATGATCCTTCTGGTGGAGGACCTTCTTCTGGTGGCTTTGGCGTGCGTGTTAGATAGGCAAGCGATGTATGGACTCCACCATCCCAATTACATAGGCTGGTGTCGACAAAAAACTAAGGAGCCCATACAATAAACAATTCCAACGTAATCAGTTTCGATCAAGCAAAAAACATTATCCAAGTGTTTCATATATCAAAACATGGCGAGCTTATTTCAAATAAAGCGATTAGTCCTCAAAGCCTTAAGGAATTACTGGCTAATTTAGCGCCATCCGTTGTAGCGATGGAGGGTTGTGGAAGCTGTTAATATTAGGGCGATTAGCAAGATCATATGATCATACCTCTAGAAAACGGATGCGAATGATGCCCTAGTAATAGCAGCTGCGGCAATGCAACTCGGAGTTCACTTTTGTACAGTAAAAAAGTTGATGAGCAGTCACTGCAGACATTAGATCCCAACCGGAAGTCTTTAAGCCGAGACCACATTGCGTTGGGTTATCATTACACCCCGTGCTACGGCTCTATTCAGAGTGCCGACTACACATTGCAACACAGTAAAGAGTAAGCGATCCACAAGTTCTTTATTCTTAGAGCTTATTTTTCGGATATAATATCCACCACATGAGTTAGGGGGAATATATTATTGAGGGTTTAGGGAGTAAGCAAAAAAATTAACGCGCACCGATTCCCATCGGGCCAGGCCCAAGTGGCGTGTCATCGTCATCATCTCTTCTTGGGTCTTGCCAGTCATTGAAACGAGAGAGGATTATATCAAGCGAGGGAAGTTTCCAAGCTGCCAACAACTCATGATATAGGTTTATTATGTCTGTAGCATTCAGCCCAGAATAATGTAGTCTGGGACGCCACCCAAATTCTTCTCTGAATTGATTCTCGTTGAATTGATGTTTATTCACCATGCCCACAACTTCAGCTTCATCCATAAGGAGTAGCTCAAGCCATTGATACGCACTGTCATCATAACCAACATTCCGCGAATTCAGTACTTTGCCTCGATACATTTCATCTAAGTTGCCGGGGTGTGCTTGCCCCGTTCGCAATGACCAAGAATGTGTCAGTTCATGGGCTAGGGTAATATAACGAGCATATGAGGTATCACTGCGTTGACTGAATAGAAAAGTGCTATTCCAATTAATAAAAATGGTGTGATTTCCTGTGTCAGATGACCCGTCTCTCCATCTAGGACCTCTACTTTTACTGTGTCGTATTTGACGTGTCCCAGTATTCGTGTGACTCTCGAGTAGATCTTCATGGTGAGCCTGAAAGTTAATGTAAGTACCATTAATGTTACCAACAACCCTTAATATTTCCTCACCTGAAGGTGAAGTTCCTAGGACTGAAAGCGCATGCCTAGCTTCGTGAACAAAGTCAGCGTATTCATATCCAGAGACCGTATTATTTCGATTATAGTTGAAACTTGGATATTGAGGGTGTTGGAAACCGTCGCGACCTGTAGTGTAGCCTCTCGTGCGAAATGGACCATTTAGCCTAATCTCTGTAAGCACTGCCATCCAAGGTACGCCGAGCATTATTTCAGGTAAAGGCATAATGGGCATGCTAGGATTAGCGTAGATATAACTTGATTTAATAATTATACAAACTAGTAGAGAATTGATTAACTTTTTTCTAACGATCATTATTTAATAAACTCTTCTAGTAAGAGACAAAAAATATATAATTTAGTCTAACATCAATTTCTTACGGTGTTGGTATTCTAAGTCTATGATTAACCCAAAGATGTAATGTCCCCTTTTGTCTATCGTAGGGGTTTGTAGTGGTCTACTAAACTCGTACCAAATGATAGGTGGTAAACTACATCAATCAAGAGGTATCAATAAGCATGCGCAAACCAACATTTACAACAGAATTTACAATAGATTCAGCTAATTTAGTGATTAATCAGGGCTATTTTGTTAATGAGGCTTGCCAAGCGGTAGCGTCAATGAAAGGGCTATACGCCGGTGGCTAAATTTAGTATGCCACTACAGGATTCACCCCAATTGGGAGCAACATGATCAACCACGTAGTCATCGTTATCGCATAGCAGAGGAAGAGTCGATAATCGCTCTGAATCACTTAGCAAGAGAATTTACAGTGAGTAAAGCGAATTAGGTCTGGTGCAGTGATGTGACTTATGTGTAGTCAGAAAAGCAGTGGTTATATTTAGCCGTCGTACTGGATTTATATAAATCTCGAGTCGTGGGCTGGGCATGTTCTACTAGCTCCGATGCACAATTGACTATTCAAGCATTGCGCATGGCTTACGAGTCACGAGGACGCCCAGAAGGGGTAATGTTTCATTCTGACCAAGGGTGTCATTACACGAGTTTATCATTTAGACAACAGCTGTGGCGTTATCAGATAAAGCAGAGCATACCGTCAAGCGGCACCGAGGTGAGTCCCCGTGGTAATTGTTGGGATAATGCGCCTATGGTGGGCTTTTTTAGAAGTTACAAAACGGAGTGGATGCCGAAAGCATGCTACTCTTATTTCATTGAGGCACAGCGTGATATTGCGCAGTACATTCGGCGTTGCAATTCCCATAAGGACATAGTTACCGCCAGTATTTAAGCCCGTTGCGGCTGAAGCAGCATAAAAGCGCCTGTCATTATGTATAAAATACTTGACCACTGCATACGTTTTTGAGAAAAGTATTTAGGGTTAAAGCTTTGCTCAAATGCTAAGAATAAAGCGGACCATTCATATTTACAATAAGGTTTCATCAGTACCTCCTTAAAATAGAAGGCGTGACTTTATTGTAATAATGATGGCTATACTAGGGTGGGGCTCGGTTGGCATGTATGGGCTCCACCTATTTTACAAAATTAATCTCACATAAAAATATAAACTGCTTGCGTATATACGGCTTCTTGTTGAGGAAGCTATTCTCTAGCCTTTGATGTTTACGCACCTACCATCCTTTTCGCTGACGAAGCCTCATCTGGTTGTCGCCGATCACAGGTTTTTGGCAGGTTGGTGTTACCCTTTATACTACGTTATCATTGTAGAATTTTTTTATTAATGTCATTTTAAATATGCAAAAAATTGTCATTCAACTATTCAACTATTCAACTATTCAACTATTCAACAATACGAGTTGATATGATTTTCCTGTACTCATAATGCCCATGCAGGTCGAACCGTTTTATTCACTAAGGTAATGCAGGCACGTTTTATCACTACTCGTTGAACGAGAACAATCAATCAGGACTGTTTGCCTGTTCTGGTCTCCATGGGCAGCCGACAAATTACTGGCAATGCACCTTGATACAGCGCTGCACGCAATTCTTTATTTCCTCCATTTTTGTCGATCCCTGGCATATAAGTCTTGCCCCCGGAACTATGCTGCTTCGGTGTTAATCCAATATATACACAGGCATGTCGGCCATTCTTCAATTCCCTTCCATCACCTAAACTTGCATAAAGCATTAATGCACAAACTTCACCTACACCCTCTACACCCATTAATGTTTTACAGGGTCCAACCTATTTGACCAGCGAAGCTTTATTTTTTTACTTGAATTATTTATTCATCGGTTAATTGATCACGCTCCCAATTTGCTAGATCTAGACTGATTACGTTAAAATGTTCATTGTATGGGTTCCTTAGTTTTTGTCGACACCAGCCTACGTAATTGGGATGGTGGAGTCCATACATCGCTTACTCTGTATGTAAGGGCTATCCCTTATATAGCCATTAGAAATCAACATTATTGAATTTCACATATCGAGTTAATGGCGTATTAAGCTCCACTTTAGCGGCGACATTTTGATATCATACAGACAACGTTCTACAATCCCTTACATTGCAGACGATATTGTTAGAAGAGAGTGCTATGCCTTCCGTTTCACGCCCCGTCAATACGATCACTATCGCCACGCGCAAAAGCCCGCTAGCGCTTTGGCAAGCCGAATATGTGAAGGCTCGCCTAGAGCAGTTACACCCCGGTCTCGGTGTAAACTTACTACCCATGACCAGCCGTGGAGATCACATTTTAGATGTGCCTCTAGCAAAAGTGGGCGGTAAAGGCCTATTTGTGAAAGAACTAGAGCATGCATTACTAGAGAACGAAGCTGATATCGCCGTGCATTCGATGAAAGATGTACCGATGGAGTTTCCAGAAGGCTTAGGTTTATCGGTGATTTGCGAGCGTGAAGATCCTCGCGACGCATTTGTTTCACAAAGTTATAGCTGCTTTGCCGACTTACCCCATGGAGCTGTCGTGGGGACGTCTAGTCTTCGGCGTCAATGCCAGTTACTGGAGCAGCGACCTGATTTACAAATTCGTTTTTTACGCGGCAACGTTAATACGCGTTTACGTAAACTTGATGAAGGTGAGTACGACGCCATTATCTTAGCGGCTGCAGGCTTAATGCGGCTAAAAATGCATCATCGGATTGCAGAGTATCTACCACCAGAAATTTGTTTGCCTGCTGGCGGGCAAGGCGCGGTAGGTATTGAATGCCGTGATGGCGACGAACAAGTGAAAGCGTGGTTAGCACCCTTAAATCACACGATAACCCATGAATGTGTCGCTGCCGAACGCGCAATGAACCGACGCTTAGAGGGAGGTTGCCAGGTGCCTATTGCGAGCTATGCTATTCATTCCGACGATGGTAAGCAGTTATGGTTACGCGGTTTGGTAGGCAGCCCAGACGGTAAAAATATGTTGGTGAATGAAGTGACCGGTTTACCAGAACACGCTGACGCACTAGGCGTTGAACTAGCCGAAAGGCTATTGGTGATGGGTGCGGGAGATATTTTACAAGCGGTATATCAAGAGGCTAGCAAGTAGTGATCGATTTATCGGCGTATCACTTTTTAGTGGTGCGGCCAGAAAAACAGGCTCGGCAATGGGCGCAGCAACTGCAGGCATTGGGTGCACAGGTCACACTTCAACCAATGATGTCCATTATTCCGATAGACGACGCGCAATCAACCCGCTCGATTATTAACCAAGTGTTAGCTTTTGCTGAATATCAAAAAGCTATTTTTATTAGTCAAAATGCAGTGGTTTATGGTCTAGAATGGCTGGATAAGTATTGGCCACAGCTCCCCATCGGCATGGAATATTTTGCTATCGGCAAGGCCACCGCAAGCTTGTTGGAAAATAGCACGCAGGCGGGCGTATTGCAGTACATGCCAGAGCAAGCAATGAATAGCGAAGACTTGCTGGCACACCCTCGGTTACAAGGGGTGACGGGTCAAAAAATTATTATATTTCGCGGTAAGGAAGGGCGAACATATTTGGCCGAGCAGCTTAATGCACGAGGAGCGTCGGTGGATTACTGTGAAGTATACCAACGACGCACGCCGAAAAAGGTGATGCCGCTGATCGATGCGTTTCGCCAAACAACACGCAAGCCCGTTTTGGCAGTCCATAGCGCAGAAACACTCGATAATGTTTGCGAGTATGTAGATGACGCGGGAATACAATGGTTAACAGCGCGGCATATTGTCGTGCCGGGACAGCGAGTCGCTAAAGCTGCCAGCGATGCAGGTTTTCAGCATATTGTCGTGGCCGAGAATGCCACCCACGAGAGTATGATAACCGCGCTGATAAACCTTTAAAAAGAATGGGTACGATTTATACCTACCTTACTCTACAGATGAATAAAAAAGGCGATAAGAGAAACGACTATGACAGATAAAAAACCAGCCTCTACCCATGCCAGCGCTGCCAATGTCAATGACAACGATCTTAATAAAATCAAGATGAAGCCAAGCGCGTTAGTCGCGCAACAACCCGTCAAAAAAGCTGCTGAAAAGAATAGCGGTGATAAGAAAGAAGAACCCAGTAAGGCGACTACTGCAAAAGAAAAACCCCCAAAGCCGGCACGAAAGATAGATCAGCGCCCTATTGGTCGCCGCTCTAAAAGTACCTTTATTATGTGGCTGATCATTGTTGTTCTGGTTTTTGCCGCCGCTGCTTTCGGCACATGGCAAGTTTGGTTGGCTCAGGACGAACGAATCCAGCAACTTTCAACGATATCTCAGCAGCAATACAGCGGTCTGTTGACAAGTGTTAATGAAAAAAATGAACAGTTGCAGCAGCAAATAGCAGATCAGCAAGATCAGTTTTCATTGCTCGTACAGCAGTCTTCAAAAGAGCAGCAGCTACAGCAACAACGTTTAGATGCACAGCTGGCAAAAATTAATACACTCACGGGCGTCAGCCGAGATGGTTGGAAGCTTGAAGAGGCGCGTCATTTGTTGCGCCTAGCCAATCAACGCCAACTAACCGGCAGCAATGTGTCGGGTATTGTGGGCTTACTCGACGCAGCAGATGCCGTGTTGCGTGAAATCGATATTCCCGAACTTTTCATCATTCGTGAACAAATACAAAATGACCTTGTGGCACTAAAACTGGTCCCGGCAGTTGACCGCGAAGGAATATATTTACAATTAAATGCGCTGATAAAAGAAGTCAAAAAGCTACCTTCTGCCCCGTTAACATCACCACTAGAAAAGAAACCTGCAAGCAATGTCATCGCCGATGAAGCTGAACGGGCTAGCGAACTAAATAGCAATAATAGTGAAACTGCGCAAAGTGCGCCTACGTTGTGGGAAGCGATTGTCCAACGAGTGCACTATACGCTCAACTCCCTCGATCGTTATGTGCGCGTGACTCAGCACGATCAGCCGATAGAACCTGTTTTATCTTCGACACAGCAAGTGATTGTTCAGGAAAATTTACGCTTATTACTGTCGCAATCACAAGTAGCACTGTTAAGAGAAGAGAGTGTTATCTATCAACAAAGTGTGGAAAGAGCGATTGAGTTGCTTGATCAATATTATGTACATTACCCTCAAAAAGCGTCAATGATAATGATACTAGACACGCTAAAAGCGCAAAAAATAGCCACCTTTTTACCTAATATAGCATCATCTCTCACGTTGCTAAACCAATATATAGATACGCAGCCTTCACAAGTTTCTACTCGATACTCAACAACAGCTCCGGTAAAAGATAAGTCCGTGTCGGGCAGTGATAATGTAGAAATGATCAGTGACAACAATGTTCAGGAGGCCGCGCCATGAAACGCCTATTGATTTTTTGTTGTTTCTTATTACTTTTCACTGGATGGTTGATTTACCAAATACAGCAAGATGATAGTTATTTTTTACTTGTTGTAGGTGATACCAGCATAGTGGTGAACCTGTGGCTTGCGTTAGGTGTGTTTGTTTTAGGTCTGCTGTTAACTGGCCTTTGTATCGCCATTATTAATGGCAGCATCAAAGGTGTTTTCTCGACGCATCAAAAATTTGTTGGTCGAGGCGAAAAAAATATGCAGTCAAATTCAACCCAAGGTCTTATTGCTTTTGTCGAAGGCGATTGGCCGCTGGCGCATAGAAAATTAGTTACTTCAGTAAAAAACATCCCTATGCCGATCATTAATTATTTGGCAGCTTCACGTTGTGCTCATGAAATGGGTGATGAACAAGAAGCGATGCAGTTATTGAATCAGGCAGAAAAGTGTTCAGGAAGTAATGCGTTGGCGATTGCGTTAATACGAGCTCGAATGCAGATGACGAGGCAACAGTTTGATCAAGCGTTAGCAATATTAGTCCCCATAGAGAAAGTTAACCCTAGGCATGAAGCGGTTTTAACATTGTTAAAAACTGTTTATATCGCACTGAAAAACTGGACAGCCTTGAAAAAATTACTGCCTAAGTTGCACGCAGAAAATATTGGCACCCTAGAAGAACGTTACTATTTAGAACAGACACTATGCCAAGAGACCGTGAAAGAAAACGTGGCTAAAAATAAAGCGTTATCAAATGAACAGCGTGTACAACTGCTGGAAGGCTGTGTTGATAATTTGCCCACACACTTCAGAAAAAATAACCTAATCCTCACCTTGTTTATTGATACGCTCATCGAGTTAACCGCCTTCGACAAGGTAGAAAAGATACTCGCAAAAAATATTGATCGTGAATGGAATGAGATATGGGTACAGCAATATGGTTTATTGCCCTACAGTAATAGTGAAGCCGCATTAGTTCAAGCTGAAAGCTGGTTAAAACAAAAACAAGACAGTGCTGTTTTATATCTCACACTAGGGCGCTTGTGTTTGCAAAACAAACAATGGGGAAGAGCAAAAGATTTTTTCGTGTCTAGTATAGGTATTCAACCGATGGTAGAAGCATATGCAGAGTTGGCTCGATTGCAAAATCATTTAAGTGAAGAAGACGAAAGTCATCAATCTTATAAAAAAGGCTTAGTTATTGCTGCGGGTTCGTTATTGTGTGTTTCTGCGTTTGACAAATAAGATTGAAATGTTTACCCGTTAAAATAGAGGCCGGTGTAAACCGACCTCGTTTACTTCTTATCTACTGTTTCATACCTTTTTCACGAATTGCGATTTTAATTTCATCGCGCCTATGCCATCAATTTTACAATCTATGTCATGATCGCCGTCGACTAAGCGAATGTTCTTCACTTTGGTGCCAACTTTAACCACCAAAGACGAACCTTTAACTTTCAAGTCCTTAATCACAGTGACCGTATCGCCGGTTTCCAGTACTTTGCCATTGGCGTCTTTAATGACTTTTTCATGATTTTCCTTGTCGCTACTGTTGCTACTTTCCTCGCCCGAACCATCTTTCGACCACTCGTGTCCGCATTCAGGACAAACAAGCATAATGCCATCTTCATAAGCATATTCAGACGCGCATTGAGGGCAGTTGGGTAAGTCAGACATTAACCTGTATTCCTTTTAAAGCGTGGTAAAGACAACGTGTGCTATTCTTTTAAATGTTTTTAAGGGTTGCTGGTAGCGGCTACTTTTAACCCAAACCCCATTAACACAACGCCAACGACTTTCTCAATGGCAGTTTTGTATTCATTAAAACGTTTTAATAAGGCAGGTTGAGTTAAACATATAACCACAAAGCTAAACCATAATAAATGCGCTAAAGAAATAATTGCGCCGTAGAGTAGCTGTAATAATATTGGTGTGTCAGCGTTGACAACTTGAGTGAAAATGCTCAGAAAAAATATGGTGGTTTTCGGGTTCAAAGCATTCGTAATAAAACCAACCTTAAACGCTGTAAAATTAGACAGGGTGGCTTTTTCTTGTGTGTTGATGACACGGTCTTGTTTTTTCGTTTGGAAGGTCTTCCACCCGATATAAATTAAATAGGCAGCACCTAAATATTTAATAATTGAAAACAACACAACTGAATTTGAGATGATAACGGCTAAGCCTGCAATGGAATAAGCCACGTGAACCCAAATGGCTAGGCTAATGCCTAGGGCAGAATATAAACCGGCTCTACCATCATGAAACATACTATTTCGTGTCACCATCACAAAATCAGCCCCAGGGCTTATCGACATAAATACAGCGATAACGCATACCGAAATAATCTCGGGTAGGTAAGACATTACTTCAAATTCCATACATGACTCTTTTATGTTAAATATTATTGAATCATACCCGTTAAAAAATGGGTTGTACTAATAGCCCATAACAACCTGCCAATGTACAAAAAACCCCCGTAAACAAAATGGCATAGCGTCTTGCACTGTGTCCGTTTTGCTCAAGGTATACGCTGGGAAATAAATGTTTTCCAGTCGCGGGGAAAAACGACAAGATACCGTAGATACCTCCCACTACAATACAGGTAGATAAAATAATGTTGGCATCCATTAACGTTCGCCTTCTATTCCAAGTTCATCCCATATGGCATCTACTTTTTCTTTTACGGCATCATCCATCACTATGGGTGTACCCCACTCACGGTTGGTTTCGCCTGGCCATTTATTGGTGGCATCTAAGCCCATTTTTGAGCCAAGGCCCGATACCGGCGAGGCAAAATCGAGATAATCAATGGGGGTATTGTCGATAAGGGTAATGTCACGACTGGGGTCGGTACGTGTCGTAATCGCCCAAATCACATCTTCCCAGCTACGGGCATTAATATCGTCGTCCACCACAATGACAAATTTGGTATACATGAATTGACGCAAATAAGACCATACGCCCATCATTACACGTTTAGCGTGACCCGGATATTGCTTCTTCATGGTGACAATCGCCATGCGATAAGAGCAGCCTTCAGGCGGCAAATAAAAGTCGGTGATCTCCGGGAATTGTTTTTGTAAAATAGGCACAAACACCTCGTTAAGCGCCACACCTAAAATGGCGGGTTCATCTGGCGGCCGGCCAGTATAGGTGCTGTGGTAGATGGGTTTTTTACGCTGGGTAATACGCTCTACCGTAAACACCGGGAAGCTGTCGACTTCGTTGTAATAACCCGTGTGATCACCAAAGGGACCTTCGTCGGCCATATCATCAGGATAGATATACCCTTCTAAAATAATCTCTGCAGAAGCAGGGACTTGTAGGTCGTTATCAATACATTTAACCACTTCAGTTTTACCACCGCGTAATAAGCCAGCAAAGGCGTATTCGCTAAGGGTATCGGGCACCGGGGTCACTGCGCCTAAAATCGTCGCAGGGTCAGCACCTAACGCTACGGCAACGGGATAAGGTTGGCCGGGGTTCTGCTGCTGCCACTCACGAAAGTCTAGTGCACCGCCACGATGGCTTAACCAGCGCATAATCAAACGATTTTCACCGATAACCTGCATGCGGTAAATACCTAAATTTTGGCGCTCTTTGTTAGGCCCTCGGGTAATGACTAATGGCCACGTCACTAATGGCCCTGCATCACCAGGCCAGCAGGTTTGAATAGGATAGTGAGATAGTTTAACGTCATCGCCGGTGAACTGTTCTTCTTGGCAGGGAGCTTTTTTGACTACTTTGGGTGACATATTTAGTACTTGCTTCAGCATGGGCAGCTTGCTCCATGCGTCTTTCATACTTTTAGGTGGTTCGGGTTCTTTTAGCATGGCCAGCAATTTGCCAACTTCGCGTAACGCTTCTACCGAGTCCTCGCCCATGCCCATCGCTACGCGCTTAGGCGTGCCAAATAGATTGGCTAGTACAGGTATATCGTGTCCTATGGGGTTTTCAAATAATAGTGCGGGGCCTTGCGCGCGCAAGGTGCGATCGCAAATCTCAGTCATTTCTAAATTAGGATCAACGGGCGTGCTAATACGCTTAAGCTCACCTTGTTTCTCAAGTTGGTCAATAAAATCGCGGAGGTCTTTGTATTTCATAATAAACAGGTTCGCTAATGGATGAACGAATTATACGCATATTGGTATGTGATAGGTGATCTCTGCGTGGGCGTTTGTTTGGCAAAGGCGCTACTGTCTCACCGCCGTGATAAATTATTGTAGAGCGCCAGCGATTTCTTCAAACATGGCAACACAGCCCTTGATCGCGTGGTGTTATTGACGGTGCTGCGGATTGATATAGCTTATCCACGTTGGGACGCTGGCTATCTTCCAAATCAACATTCTTTGTGGTCAATTGATACCGATGAGCCGCGAGCGGAGCATCAACGGTACCCCGACTATTGCGTTGCCCAAAAGGACGGATTCGGCAGGTCGAAGGTTTTATCAGCAGTTGATATAAAAAAGCGAGCTGCCATTGTATTAAACGCGGCATATCGTTAGTCTCCGAAGATCATGTATCACCAGCCGGCGCTTGTTTGAAACAAGCACTCCACGCAGCACGAAAATAACATAGATAGGATACCAAGTGATAAAACAAATACAGATAAAGGAAAGGTAATGAAAAAACTGAGCCAGCTATTTCTCCAAGGCTTAATTGCGGTATTGCCCATCGTATTAACGATAGCGGTATTGTACTGGTTGGGTTCAATAGCAGAATCAACTTTGGGGCAGATACTAAAATGGCTATTGCCCGACCATGGATATTGGCCCGGAATGGGTATTTTAGTCGGTATTGCCTTTGTGTTTGCAATAGGTGTGTTGCTCAATGCTTATGTTTTTAGGCAATTCGGTAAACTATTCGATCGTTTAATCAATAAAATACCTTTGGTCAAAGTGATTTATAGTAGCGTACGCGATATTGCCAAGTTTGCTTCCCTATCAAAAGGAGACGACGGTAATGCGTTGCAAAAAACGGTGCTTGTGACCTTAATGGACAAGACAAAAATAGTAGGCTTTATCACGAATGACTCCCCTCCGTTCGATAAGGAAGAGGGCGCGCAAGCAGATAAAATGGTTGCTGTCTATTTGCCTATGAGTTATCAAGTGGGCGGTTTTACTATCATCGTTGCCGAATCTAGTGTTGAGGTGGTTGATATGAGTGTGCAAGATGCCATGCGCTTTATACTGACTGCGGGCATGACGAAAGCGCATGCTAAATAGTGCATCACCGGCTTATAATCAATGCTCAGTGACTAATTATGCGATCAAAGTATTCGGTAACGTGTCCAGTAAGAACCCATGGCAGGCTGAAAATTACTCGTTTAAGACTTCAAACCAAAGCGAGACTTATGTCTAGCACTATTGTCGATAAAATATTTATCCGTATAGCATGCGGTATTTTATTATCGAGCCTATCCCAGCGTTGCTTTGCAACAAGCAACGTTACTGAGATAGTGAGTGCTGACGTACCTGCTAATGCCGGTAATATTGATAACGGTACTATTAATCACGGTACTACCAATCACGGTACTATCAATAACGGTACTATTAATGCCAGTACGACTAATCCAGAAACTATTTATTTTATCGGTAAAAATAGTGGGGTGCATACCGACGATGATGCTAAAGGTGCTTTTTCGTTCGTTATCGAAAATGACTTGTTTGGTAGTGGTACCGACCGCCACTATACCAATGGGTTTCAGATGGCTTATATCAGTGATGCGTATCATCCAGAGTGGATTGATACGGTGGCGTCATTTGTGCCCCTTTATCGCTCTTCTAATAACGTGCGTTTTGGCATTGCTTTTGGGCAATCTATTTTCACACCCGATAATATTAGCGAAACAGCGTTGATCACGAACGATCGTCCTTACGCGGGTTGGCTATACACGACGTTTTCTTTAACGAGCGATGAACGTGTTGTGGGGGTAGGAGGCGATAGCGCTGATTATCGTTACGCCAATGCATTGGATATTACGGTCGGTATAGTCGGCCCTTCTGCTAAAGCAGAAGAGACGCAAACACAATTTCATGAGTGGGTAGATACCACCACGCCACGTGGTTGGGATAATCAGCTAAAAGATGAGTTTGGCTTAAACATTACCTACACCCGCTTGTGGCAATACGAGCTTAGCCATTATATAGATATTACACCTCAAGCTGGATTTAGCTTAGGCAATGTCTATACCTTCGTAAACACCGGAGTGATGTTTCGTTTGGGCAATTCACTAGGCAATGATTTCGGCCCACCACTCATTCGCCCTAGCGCTGTTGGTTCAAGTTACTTCACACCGAAAGAATCAATAGAGTGGTATGTATTTGCGGGTGTGAGTGGTCGGTATGTCGAGCGAGATATTTTTCTTGATGGTAATTCGAACAACGACAGTCACCACGTGGAGAAAAGCGTCTGGGTTGGTGATATTCAAGTGGGAGTGGTAGTGAATGTAGGCGATATGCAGCTTGGATTGACGCAAATTTATCGCACCCGAGAATTCGTACATCAAAAAGAGCCGAATCGTTTTGGCGCGATTAATATTGTGTGGCGTTATTGATCTCAAATGCGTTGAATAAGATTGGAGGTAACACCGATGTATAGCGTGCCATTTTTTTTGTTGGTGAGAATGTAGACGGTGGGTTGTTTCATTATTCGTCCTTGAATAATTGTCGGTGCAGTGTTTTAAGATGCCGGATCGAGTCCGGCATGACGATGAAATGATGTTAGTCACAAGCCACTTATCCGTCATTCCGGCGAAAGCCGGAATCCACAAGTCACATCTTCGTTTCCGTCATTCCGGCGAATGCCGGAATCCACAAGTCGCATCTTCGTTTCCGTCATTCCGGCGAATGCCGGAATCCACAAGTCACAGCCACTTATCCGTCATTCCGGCGAATGCCGGAATCCATTATCTGCGCACGTAACAGTGGCCCACGTATAGATGTTTTTTCTCAGGCCTTGCGATTTTTGTTATTACAATAAAAACTGATATAAGTCATTCCAGCCTGAATTATTTTCTTCTATTAATGCAATTTTCCATTTACGTTTCCAGTTTTTCAATTGTTTTTCACGGCTAATAGCAGAATACATATCATGATGGCATTCGTACCAAACAAGATGATGCAGCTTATATTTTTGAGTAAAGCCAGGGGCGAGATTATTTTTATGTTGCCAAATGCGTTGAATAAGATTGGAGGTAACACCGATGTATAGCGTGCCATTTTTTTTGTTGGTGAGAATGTAGACGGTGGGTTGTTTCATTATTCGTCCTTGAATAATTGTCGGTGCAGTGTTTTAAGATGCCGGATCGAGTCCGGCATGACGATGAAATGATGTTAGTCGCAAGCCACTTATCCGTCATTCCGGCGAATGCCGGAATCCACAAGCCAC
>JBLILH010000032.1:0-33729 GCA_047636495.1 Candidatus Endobugula sp.
ATCCACTGACGGCGATGTTCATAATTTTGTTGCGTGTGCTGATCAAAACCACATAGAAACGTTCGCCGAACACAGCGGGAGACAATATGGTAATAGGGGGTATCTGAAATAGAGATTAACTCTTGTCTTGGGCGAGTCATGGTTTAGTCCTTTAAACATGGTGTGCAGTGATAATAGGTTATGGGTTAGTTTAGGTCAATAGATGTGTGCCTGCCCTGAACCCATGAAGAAAGTTTTCCAAGTATCGAAGTGAGTCGGATTCGTGAATTAAAAATAGACGGTAGGCATGGAAGGTGAAGGTAAAAAGTGCTTTGTGGCTCCCCTTGGGCGAGTCATACTTTAATCTTATATAATAAAAACTTTAACCATCGCATACTTGATTGTTCTTTAAAGATAGAAGAGGCAGTGGAACGGCCTGCGTTTTAATTACAGGCTTAATATTCACTAACTCAGCTAGCCACTACTCGTTTCATTGCTAGCGTAGCTAGCGCTGATACATAAGTAATCTAAAATGCCACGCATCAGTATTATCTATATGTTTAAGGTTAGTCGTTACTCGAATAGTGAAATCAAAAAATCGAGAGCAGAATAATACAGTGCGGTGATGCCTGTCACCTAATTAAACCTTATGCGCTTTTTATTTTAAAATCTAAGTATTAAACTGATTTATTCAAGAATTGTAATGTTATAATCCAAAATTAATTATTTGATTAACCCACGGAGGCATGTACATGAAAAATATTGCTAATATATTAGCACTAACAATCGTTTTTGGAGCTTCATCTGTTTATGCGGCAGACAACAATTATTATATTGGCTTAGGCTACGGATCGACCGATTCAAATTCAAATATTACTAATACAACAGGTTCTATCAGACTTGATGAAAGTGATTCTGGATTTAAGATTTTTGCGGGTTACCAGTTCAACAAAAATATTGCTGTAGAAGGGTTTTATACCGACCTAGGGAGTTTTTCTTTAACGGGTGACGCAGATGAAACATATACATTGGATGGTCAGGCACTGGCCTTCTTAACCGATGGTACGTCAACATTAGATTCAACGACATTCGGTGTTGCAGGTGTGTTTAGTTTCCCAATTAACGAGACTGTATCGCCTTATGCTAAGCTGGGCTTTCACCGCTGGGAGATGGAGGGCAATCAGCATTTGCTTGCTTCTAGCCTGACTAATGATGATGGCACTGACCCAATGTATGGCTTGGGCATTAACGTGTCATTTAATAATAACTTGCAGCTTCGTATAGAGTACGAACGTCTGGATATAGATTCACAATATGCTAGTCATGTTGATTATACTTCAGTTGGGTTGGCTTATAGTTTTTAGCCTGCTTGATATTTTATTATCTGCTATCAAAAGATCAACTAAAAGGTAAAATTTTATAAGAATTAGGTTTTCTGAGTTTAGTGATTGCCTGAGATTCATTAAACCTAATCCGCATTTTTGGACCGCCTAACTAGTATGTCTATCACACCACATAAAAATCATAAACGGTTATACGCTTTCGATAGTCTGCGAGCTTCAATGATGTTGTTGGGGGTTGTCTTCCATGTGGCACTGTACTATATGGATACGCCAATTTTTTGGCCAAAAGATCCAATTAATACAACAATAGTGGCTGACATGATGGTTGTTTTTAGCCATTCTTTTCGTATGCCAGTGTTTTTTATTATTTCTGGTTTCTTTTCTTGTATGTTATTTTTGCGTGAAGGGGCTGTAGGTTTTTTAAAAAGCCGTCTCAAGCGAATTGGAATACCACTTACCGTTGGGTTAATTGTATTCACTCCTTTAACTGCTATTGGTTTTATATTCGCCAATTATACCACGGGCGTGATCTTCAAAGATATTGTTCCTAGCTTTAGTTTTGCTGAATTTCTTATTCCAAGTGACTGGTTGCATTTGTGGTTTTTGTATTATTTGCTTTATTTTTATTTGGTTATGTTTTTTTTAACATGGCTTTATCGCTCTTTAAATGCATCTATTAAAAAAATTTTAGAAAAGTATTTTAAAAGTTTTATAAGTTATGCATTCTTGAGAGTTTCCGTATTGTCAATGCTTTCAATGCTAACATTGTTACCAATGGGCGGTGAAATATATACCGTTTCTGGGTTTGTATTTGATGTTCAGCTTATAAAAATAGCATTATTTTATTTTGTCTTTTTTAGTTTTGGGTGGACACTTTTCTCTTGCCATGATTTATTACCGAATTTTACAAAGTTTTTTGGAGTGCAGGTCATACTAGGTTTTATTGTAGGGTCTGCTATATTGCCCATAATCCATATTGCCTTTTTGGAAACGTCCACAAAGCCTATTGCAGTCCTTTTAAAGTCGTTAGCTACAGGATTGACAGCATGGTTAATGTTTTTTGGTTTAGTAGGAACTTTTCTCTATTATTTCAATAAGCCTTCAGCAAAAGTAAAGTACATCGCTGATGCATCTTATTGGGTTTATTTGTTCCACCTACCCTTTGCCTATTTATTTCCTGGTCTATTAAAAGAAGTGGATTTAAGTGTATGGATAAAAATACCGGTTTCCATTCTTGCTACAATTATTGTTTGTTTTTTTTCCTATCATTTTTTTGTTCGAGGCTCGTTTATAGGCCGGATACTTAATGGGCGTTATTAAAACAAGGTGTTGTTCAATTAAATGAAGACGTTGTATGAGACTGGCTATAAGTTCTAGCTGAAAAAATTTCTAGATGTTTTAATTGACTATTCGTTTATATGCATAGAATAAGATGAATCCTAGATTTTTAACTCTCCAAGACCTCGCCGATCAAACCTGAAAAAGCCTGATCACCATAAGACGCGCCGTCAAAAAAAATAACAATATCGAAAGCAAGTTCGAGCAAGGCAAGCTATACGCTAAGCGAGAGGATGTGTTCAAACACTTCAATATTGATTATTCAGCGACTACTCAAAAACAGGTTGGTCAATCTAACGAAATGACTACCCAAATGAATAATCATTGATTAAGCAGTGAACAAATTGATGGTTTGCTTGAACTGTCGAGTAAGCTGATTGAGCTGACCAATGAAAAAACCAAAATGATGCAGTCGTTATCATTGGCGAAAGAAGACAAGCAGCTTGAGCTAGTGAGTATGCATACGGCCTATGAAGAAGATAAGACAAAAATAAAACAAGATGCTTACGCAAGTGAGTATGCACTGAGCAAGCGGCTGTTTGTGGCACGTTTTGCTGTTATTGTGTTGTTGGTAGTGTGCTTATGATTGGTGTTGTATGTAGGTCATGAATACTTGGCGGTTGTTGCGCCAGACTTTATTGGGTTGCGGTAGTAAGCCTTTAACGCTCGAAATCATTACCGCGATCACGGCTGCGCTCTTCCCTACCTTTACGAAAACTTTTTAGTTTGGATTTGGCTTGGTATGTGTGCGCGGCTTGAAGCTCTTGTGCATTAAGTAGTTCATGCTTTCGGGCGTGTTGCATATCTTGAGTAGTCAATGCGTAGCCAGCTTTATCAAGGCTGTTACGGATGATAGTGTGCGCGGCTTCTAGCTCTTCTTTTGTGCCAAGCCTATCTTTCCACTCAGGATCGTTTTGCAGCTCAAGGCTCTTGTCGATATTGCGCTTTGCTTGTAATGCGGTTTTCCACGCCTTGATACGTTCATCAAAAGTGTCGCTATTAAAGAAAATGTGCGCATCGCTCATAAGATCTTGCCTGTCGTCGAGCGTTTATTCTGTCTGCTTGTGGATGAAAAAGCAAATATAACGTATCTTATCGGCTTAATTATCTATGAGGCGTATATTCGGTATGGGAGAGCTATTTTCGCAAGAAGTAGCAGGGTTGGCAGATGCAATGGGTGTTGCACTGTACCAGCGTTTTTCTATGCAGGAAGCCTCGCTTTTTCTTCGCTGTTCTATTGAAGCAGTAGAGAAGTTGATCAAAAAGGAAAAAGTGGGCTACATTCATATTGCTAATGGAGAAGTCTCTTTTTTGGGTTATCAGTTAGTTGAGCATATATTAACGGGTATTCAATCCGTTCAAGCGTTGAAGTCGCCTCCCCCAGCTGACCCCAATGGGGATAGAATTATTGGCATTAAAGAAGTGGTAGCAATGACCGCTTTATCGCGTACTACGGTATGGCGATTGGAGCAACAGCAGGGATTTCCTGCTAGAGTATCGTTGTGCGCTGGTCGTGTTGGCTGGCGATTATCGGAAGTGTCAGAGTGGATTCGTTGTCGGTGAGCATGACCCGACGGATGAGCCACCCATTTTTCACAGCTGGTGACATAACTGGTGACATGAATCAAAAAATCACCTTAAAAAATTATATAAGTGGCTGAAAATAAAAAATAAATTATTTTTGTTCGGTAAACAGATTCAGAATATGGAATGATCACCGGTTCGGGTAAAAGAATTTCTTGGCTAATGTCAATTTTAAAGCCCCTCCACGACGATAAACCATCAGAGCTTATAGCATTGACTCTGGTATCATTTTCCGGCACTTTTTTGAGATAAATACATGAGTAAAGGTACATTGTTTACAGTTTCTGCACCTTCAGGGGCGGGTAAAACAAGTTTGGTTAATGCGTTACTGCTACGCGATGATCAAATACAGGTATCGGTTTCTCACACCACTCGCGCTATGCGTCCAGGCGAGGTGAACGGCCATGATTATTGTTTTGTGGGGCACGACGTATTCAAGGCGATGGTAAGTGACGGGGTTTTTTTGGAACACGCAAAAGTTTTTGAAAATGATTATGGCACCTCTAAAACATGGGTGAACAATGCGCTCAATCAAGGCGTGGATGTTATTTTAGAGATCGACTGGCAGGGTGCTCAGCAGGTACGCCGTTTGATTCCTGAAACGCAAAGCATCTTCATTCTTCCGCCATCACGCGAAGCTTTACGTGAGCGATTAACCGGTCGAGGGCAAGACGATAAGAAGGTGATTGATCGTCGCATGCAGACAGCGATTGGTGAGATGTCTCATTACGCTGAATCTCAGTGGTTGATTATTAATGATCTATTCGATCTGGCTTTACAGCAATTGCACGATGTTGTCCGCACTCAACGCTTACAAACCGGCAAGCAATCAGGTAATTACGGTGGTTTAATCGCCGACTTATTGCATTGAGTATATTGTGTTCAGTCTAGGTATTGAGTATACTAGCGAGTTCTGATTTATTCGTCCGTACACTTTTTGATTGTAGACTTCAGCTGTTAGCGTCTAGCTAGTCGGCATCCAAAAAAAAGTATGAACGACAATATTTAACTATTCTTAACTATATTTCATTATTTTTATAGTCTTTTTTATTATCCCGATGACATTTGGAAAACTATTATGGCTCGTATTACCGTTGAAGATTGCTTAGAACACGTCGAGAACCGCTTTGAATTAGTGCGTGTTGGTACAAAAAGAGCGCGTCAAATCGCTACGGGTGGTAAAGAGCCGATGGTGCCGGAAGAAAACGATAAACCCACGGTGATCGCGTTGCGGGAAATTGAACAAGGGTTTATTGGCCCTAGTATTCTTACCGAGAAAGAAGATGATGAATACGAAGAAATGGTTGATGATATCGCTGCTATTGAAGCGAGCCTTGCCGGTGTCGGCGCCGACTTAGTAGATGATGCCGCTGTCCCAGAAAGTGACGTTGAAATAACTCCCGCAGCCATCAACTTGGTAGAAGATTCGGAGTAAATCTTCACTTATTGGCGAGTCACTTTACAGGCGGAGGAATCAGTTGGAAAAAAGTGGCTTACTTAATGCTACGGTACTGGTAGCTTTTTAATTTACGCGCATATAGCGTCTATTTTGTAATAAACGGCGTGATGTATTATGTCTGCAATTGATGATTTTTTGCTTTCGCTTAGCGGCTATCTTGAAAAAGACCAAGTAACGACGGTAGAGCGGGCTTACTATTACGCAGAGACTGCTCATGGCGAGCAAAAACGTAGCAGCGGTGAACTCTATATTACCCACCCTCTTGCAGTGGCTAAAATATTGGCGGCTATGCATATGGACCACCATAGTTTGGTGGCGGCAATGCTTCATGATGTAATTGAAGATACCGAAGTGGGGAAACAGCAAATCATCGACCAGTTCGGTGAAACGGTGGCGGATATCGTTGATGGCGTGAGTAAACTTACTCATATGGAGTTCTCCAGCCAAGAAGAAAAACAAGCGCATAACTTTGAAAAGATGGCGATCGCCATGTCGAAAGATATTCGTGTCATTATCGTCAAGCTTGCCGATCGTTTACACAATATGCGAACTCTGGGTCCACTGAAACCAGAAAAGCGTCGCCGAATCGCTAAAGAAACTCTTGAAATGTATGCGCGAATTGCTGCTAGACTTGGCATACAGTCGTTTCGCGTAGAATTCGAAGACCGAGGCTTTGAAGCCTTGTACCCTTTACGTGCTAGGCGTTTACGGGCGGCGGTATCTGCGGTGCGCTCTAAACAAAAAGAGCTGGTGTCGCATATTCAAGTAAATCTTGAAAACCAAATGAACCGTTGGGACATTACGTCGATTGTTATAGGTCGAGAGAAGCACTTGTACAGTATTTATCGAAAAATGGAGCTGAAGGGCGAAAAAAGACGCCGTTTTCGCGATATTACCGATGTATTCGGTTTCCGCATCATTGTTGGAAGCATCGACGATTGTTACCGTGTGCTGGGAGCGGTGCACAGTTTATATAAGCCCATACCCGAAAGCTTTAAAGATTATATTGCGATCCCTAAAGTGAATGGTTACCAGTCTATCCATACTGTCGTTAATGGCGCAGAGAATGTGCCTGTCGAAGTACAAATTCGTACCAAAGAAATGGATGAAGTTGCCAGCACGGGTATTGCGGCACACTGGCTATATAAATCTGAAGAAACCGGTGATGACGTCAGTGCATCGCGCGCTCGTCGCTGGATTAAAAGTTTATTGGAGCTTCAACAAAACTCTGGTGACCCAGTAGAGTTTATTCAGCAAGTGAAAAACGATTTTTTCTCTGATGAAATTTACGTATTTACGCCTAAAGGTCGTATTATCGAGCTGCCAGTGGACGCCACTGCGGTTGATTTTGCTTACGCGGTACATACAGAAATAGGTGATACTTGCTATGCCTGCCGCGTCAACAACCGCTCAGCCTCGCTCAATCAGCCGTTAAGTAATGGTCAAAAAGTGCACGTTATTACCGATGCCGGGCGTCGCCCCCAGGCGAATTGGCTAAATGCCGTGAAAACCAGTAAGGCACGCGTGGCCATTCGGCAGTCATTGAAGAATTATCAGCAGCAAGACGCGATTACACTGGGTCGGCGTATGTTGAATCGTATGCTGAAACAAGTTGATGCTAAATTAAGTAATATCGATGAGACGGCCTTCCAGACAATTTTTGAAGCGCTAGAATACAAAAATCTTGATGCGCTGTTAAATGACATCGGTTTGGGCAACTTGATGAGTAGCAAGGTGGCTAAATTATTAGTCCCTCATCGAGCTGACGAAATATCAACACAAGTACAAGCGCCCTTGACGATCGATGCAACTGACGGCACGATGATCACGCTTTCCAGATGCTGTCATCCAATTCCAGGAGACGCCATTATGGGCGTTATTAGTTCCGGTAAGGGCTTAGTTATTCATGTGGATACCTGTAAAAACATCTTAGATGTACGAGATAATCCTGATAAAGCGAGCCCAGTGACATGGTCAAAAAATGTGCAGGGTGAGTTCCCCGTTGATCTCATAATTAATGTTGAGTCTGATCGCTCGTTATTTTCCCAAATTGCCAGCCGTATTACTGAAATGGGTGCCAATATTGAGAAAATTCAGTACAAAGACAAAGACCCTAGCCATAATGTATTACGCCTGACGATAAGCGTGAAAAATCGTGTTCATTTGGCTGATATTATGCGGCGTATTCGCGGTATGCGCCAAGTAGAAAAAATCGGGCGAGATAAAAACTAACGTCTTATTGTAGTTTAATTTCCTGCCCCTGCCCCGGCGAGCACGTTGTGGCGTTAGATACTATCGACTAGGCGTAAATTTTTCTTTTAATGCAGCCTCTACGGCAGCAGGTACAAACTGTTTAATATCCCCATTCAGAGAGGCAATCTCTCGAATTAAAGAAGACGATAAATAAGATAAATGTTCGGCGGGGGTTAAAAATATACTCTCCATATGTGGCAATAATGCACGGTTCATATTAGCTAATTGAAATTCATACTCAAAATCCGATACGGCACGTAATCCACGAATAACCGCTTGCGCGCCCTGCTCTTCGACAAAATGAGCGAGCAAGATGTTAAAGCCAATGACTTCAACATTGTCTAGGTGTTGCAATACGTCTCTGCATAAGGTCACTCGTTCTTCTACGCTAAATAAGGGGTGCTTACTGCTGCTATCAGCCACCGCAATCACCACATGATCAAACAGGCGGCAGGCACGCTCGACAAGGTCAACATGACCATTCGTGATGGGATCGAATGTGCCCGGATAGACGACTTTTTTCATGGATACGATCTCGTTGAATTCTAGTGACAGACGACAATGCTTATGTGGCTGTTATGTACTTACGTATGTAGCTTTATATTGAGTTACAGGCATATTGCAACATAAGCGGCTAAAAATATGTCGATAGTATGTTCGGTTAGACGTGATTGGTAAATAAATCACCGGTGTCATCATAAACAATTGAACGTTTTTATCCTAGTGATGATCTGATAATCAGACTATCACCGAGGTATATCCGTGTTTTATCCATTATTTATTCTGCTTTTACTGCTGTCGTCAGTGGCATCTGCTGCCGACACAGCGACTCCACCCGTGACAGTGGTTGAATTGTTTACCAGTCAAGGCTGTTATTCTTGTCCTCCCGCCGATGAATTTTTAGGCGAGTTGGCAGCACGCGAAAATGTCATTACCCTATCTTGTCACGTCACTTACTGGAACTACCTAGGCTGGAAAGATACGTTTTCGCGCCCGTTTTGCAATAATCGACAGCGTCAATATCAATCGTTTTTGAAAGGTGGCGAGCGAGGAGTCTATCCCCGCAAATGATTATTAATGGGCGTTATAGTGTGGTGGGTTCTCGTCGCTCAAAGGTGAATGCCATTATAGCGGCAGATCATCAGTATGAGCAGGCAGTAGAGAGGATTGAGATCACCGCTACCGCAAATGCCACTCAGCTCATACAAGGCACACAAAAAACCCTTGCAGTGGCACTGCCCGTCATCAAAATACCCGAAGTAGGTGAAAATAATAAAAAGCAGCAATGGCAGTTGTTTTTATTGGGCACAAGTGGCGAGCACCTTCTGCCCATCACGTCGGGTGAAAACGGTGGTAAACAGATCCCCTACTTTAATCCTATTGAGTACGTTGAGAATAAAGGCGAGTGGGATGGGCAAGAGGAGGTAGTGGAGTGGACATTACCTGATGAGCCGCGTGTAAAAGAATGGGTGGTGATCGCGCAACAATGGCCGCTAGGGAGTATTGTTGCCTCAGGGGTTTTGTCGTTGAAATAGACGGTAGCATACCTGCTCTGTTTGCTTTTCTTTGAAGCAGAGAGAGTAGGCGGGAGGTGTTATATCGTTTGTGGTGCAGGTACTTAGTGCGTACCTTTTATATTGCTTTCCCATTCATCAAGTAGGGCAATGTTTCCAAGGCTCTTGGCTTTGTCGTAGTGTTTTTTGTCTGCTGTAATAAAGAGACCGTTTAATTCAATAGCTAAGGCATGGTATACGCTGTCATAGAGTGATGGAAAACCACTATTTTTATGCCCTTGTAGAGTTATTTCTTTGCTCTTGAGCCATATTGCCTGTGAGGGGGAGACAATTGTGATGAGGGTGTTTATATGCTTTTCTAGGACGTTGAGAGTATTCTCAAAAGGAGCGTTTTTTTTACAAGCGAGAGCAAGAACTTCATATTTGAACAATTCGGGAACAAACTGTTTAATATCGTTTGAGATACAGTGAGTAAAGAGAGCTTTTGCTCGTGGGGAGTCGGGTTCGTTTGAGAACAATTTTATAAAAATATTTGCATCGGGGATTATTGGTATCATGTTTGGTTTCTTATAAATTATTCAATTCTCCCTGTCTTATTTCCTGAATGGCATCGACAGAGCTTTGACCTTGCATATCCCAAGGTTGGATATTCTCAAGGCATTCGAGCAATTCTTTCTTCTTCTGTTCTTTGATCGCAACAGCGAGAGCAGAAGACACAAATTGCGATTTGTTCGGTATCGAGTCAATAAAAGTATTTATTTCATCGGGTATATTAAAGGTTCTTTTGGTCATAAGGCAACACATAAGGTAATAAGTTTTGGTTTTACTCTATCTGTGGTTAGAATAATTACCCCTATTATGGAGGTAATTCGTAAGGAGTCAAATTTTTTTATAAATGATAACTTGTAAAATTATTTTTATAAATGTACGGAATTCTGTATGTTTCGTACTAGGGGTATTGAGGCCATTTGCTCGAAAAGACCACTAACTCTCTACGGAGTTTGAAACCTAGCGGTCAGAAAAAGTGTCCTCTTCGATCCAAAGCAGGTGTTTGTAGGCGTATTGGGTGAACCCGCCTTTGTTTTTTAAAGGTGATAGAGTCGCCTTTATTGGTGAATATAGGGGCAAGCCAAAGGCGGATAATGGTCATAAAAATATAAATGCACCCAGGTGAAGGTGTTGCTTTAGTGAACCCAAGTGTTTATTATTTCACCAATCTTGATCAATGTAGTGTCAGTCATTGAATAGTGATAATAAAAAATAATGATAAGGGGTGATTTCCGTTTTGCAAAATGAAAATTTTCTTGCTGCTTTAAGGCAGTTGAGATTGACCACGGTTTTCAAGTGGGCAATGAGAATGTTAGACGCAAAAGGCAAGACGCGGCCCCTATACTTCCGAAGGGTGAGCACTATGCGTGAAGAATACGATTTTTCCAAAGGCGAACGCGGTAAATTTTATAACCCCAATGCCACGATGAATTTACCTGTGTACCTTGATAATGAGGTGCTGAATTATTTCTCGGCCAAGGCTAAAAATAAAGGCGTTGAGCTCAATCAAATGGTCAATGATCTACTTAAAAAAGATATTGCACTGATTGAAGGGATTAAATGATAACGCCCCCGTTTTGAACTGGCCTTCCCCATCTTAGATCTCAATTTACATCATGTTATTTTGCTCGTTTGGGGCTTTAATCTTGGCGCCTAAAGGAACTATTGGTTATTAGTTATAATAAAAAAAAATTAGAGAACATGAAGTTTTTGTTGGTTTGGGTAGTAGTCTTGTAAAATCCAAAGAGTGGTATTTAGATTCGTTCAAGAATGTGTTGAGTGAAGAGGCAATCAAAAGCATTACGGCTGCGTGGTTAACGGGAACGCCAATCGGTAGTGAAAAATTTAAAGAAAAAACTGAGCAGACATTAGGAAAAGCTGTTGCTTTGGCAAGGAAAGGGCCGCAAAAAAAGGTTGTATAGGGCTCTGACCCCTAAGATGCTCCTGCGGATGAATTTTTAGGTGTGCTAGCCAAACAACAAAATATTATGACCCTATCTTGTCATGTAACCTATTGGAATCACCTTGGCCGGAAAGATACTTTTACACGTCCGTTTGGTAATCATCACCAACGTCATTACCAAGCATTTTTAAAAGGTGGTGAGCGCGGTGTCTATACCCCACAAATGATTGTTAATGGTCGTTACGGTGCGGTGGGTTCTCGTCGAGCAAAGGTGAATGCCATTATTTCCGCTGATCATCAATAGGAGCAGCCAGTAGAATGGATTGTTATTGAGGCCAAAGCAAATACCACAACGCTCACACGGGAGACAAAAAAAGGGATAACAGCCACATTGCCTGCCATCAAGACGTCAGCGGTCGGTAAGAATGACAAAAAACAGCAATGGCAGTTGTTCTTATTGGGTACCAGCGGCGAACATCATCTGCCCATCAAGTTGGGCGAAAATAGCGGTAAACGGTTACCTTATTTTCATCCTATTGAGTCCGTGGTGAATAAAGATGAGTGGAACGGGCAAGAACAAATAGTGGAATGGCAATTACCTAACGAATCGCATGTAAAAAAATAGGTAGTGATCGCACAACAATGGTCGCTTGGAGGTATTGTTGCCTCAGGTGTTTTGTCGTTGAAATAAGCGATAGCGCACGTGTCCACTGTGTTTATCTTTGAGTGGTGTCCAGTGAGCGGGCGTCGTCAGTAGATGGTCCCGAGGCGTTTCGATATACAGCATGGCTGTTGGGCTAAGCATACCACTGGTTTCTAGCTGTTCGATGACCGAAGCCCAGAGATTAGCGTCAAATGGCGGATCGATAAAAACGATATCTGCGGGTGTACTGATCGCGCTATCAGCAAGCCAAGTTAGTACATTAGCTTCTATCACTAATGCGTTTTTCACCTCAAGCTGTTGACAGTGTCTTCGCAGTTGCGACGCTGCACAAGCGTTTGTTTCTACCAATGTGACCTTGGCGGCCCCCCGCGATAAGCATTCCATACCCAACGCCCCAGACCCCGCAAATAAATCAACACAATGACTGTCGACAATGTATCCAGTGAGCCAATTAAAGAGAGTCTCGCGAATCCGATCCCCAGTGGGGCGTAAGCCCTCAACATCGGCAATGGTTAACTTGCGACCTCGCCATTTACCCCCAATAATACGTAGCTGATTAGCGTTTTTTTTTGCATTAGTTCGCGTCATTTTTTTCTCCTTACTCTCCTGTTATGATTCTCGTCGTTAGCCGTTTGCCAACGTTTTTTTGATAGTGTCAGTGACCTGAATGTCCGAGGTGCAGCAATCTACATTGATAAAATACCTCAGGCCAGGTGATTCTCTGAGATTTATTAAGGGTGGCGGCAAACGCTTGAGACTTTAACTAGGGTCGATGGTACGATACCGCTGTTAATAGATTGTTGCATAATGCATCGTGAAATCGTTACCAACAGTCGTCACTGGACGACCATAGAGACGGATAACACGATGATGTAGCGCGAACGAATAGCGACGCAGAAAGGCAGCGACAATAGTTTACATAAAAAACGTCGACAACGTACTGAATAAGCGTGTACCCACAAGATAGTACTAACCAAGAGAGACTCATGTTTTTTAATCCTTTTAAGAAAAAAGCCACCGCAGAAGCTGATCAGGCACAGATAAAAGAAGCCGCTGGTAACTTATCTGAAGACTTATCTGAAGACTTATCTGAAAAGATGGATGTGGCGCAGATTGATATAGTGCTTACTGACGCCGCTACTCCCTTGATAGAAGAGTCAGCGGCAGAGACTGTCGAAAAAACAGCGAACGAGCAAAGCGTAACTGCACCACTTATAAACGATACTGAAGCAAATGTACCCACTGAACCAAATATCACAACACACGCCCCGGAGAAGCCCGCGCTAACACTTTTTGAACGTATAAAAAAAGGCTTGTCTCGGACTAGTAGCCAATTAGTTGAAGGTGTAGCCAGTGCGCTACTAGGCAAAAAGCAAATTGATGACGAACTGCTGGAAGAGCTAGAAACCCAGCTGTTAATGGCCGATGTCGGCATTGATGCGACCACTCAGATTATTGATAACCTGACAAAAGCGGTAGAGCGTAAACAGCTCAGCGATGGCGACAGTTTGTACGCTGCTTTGCAACAGCAATTACGCGACTTGTTGGTAGGCACCGAGCAACAGTTGGCCATTGAACCGCAATATGTGGGCGGTAAAAAAATGCCTATGGTGATATTGGTTGTGGGGGTTAATGGTGTAGGTAAAACAACGACGATCGGTAAGCTGACGAAGCGACTCCAAAACGCAGGTAAGCAAGTGATGTTGGCGGCGGGTGATACCTTTCGCGCGGCGGCAGTAGAGCAATTAGTCATATGGGGTGAGCGTAATAACGTGTCAGTTGTTGCCCAAGATACTGGTGCAGACAGTGCCTCAGTTATTTTTGATGCGGTGTCATCGGCCCAAGCCAAAGGTGTTGACGTGTTAATCGCTGATACTGCGGGGCGACTTCACAATAAAAGCCATTTGATGGATGAGCTTAGCAAGGTTAAGCGGGTCATGGCGAAATTAGACCCCGGTGCCCCCCATGAAGTGTTGCTAGTGTTAGATGCAGGAACGGGGCAAAACGCCTTATCTCAAGCAGAGCATTTTATTAAGGCAGCCGGTGTGACGGGGTTGGTGCTGACCAAATTAGATGGTACGGCCAAGGGGGGAATTGTGTTTGCTTTAAGCGAACGCTTTAAATTGCCTATTCGCTTTATCGGTGTCGGTGAAAGCATTGATGACTTACAGCCATTTGTTGCGGATGATTTTGTGAGTGCTTTATTCGGTTCACGCTCATTGACAGAATCGTAGAGCACGGCAATGATTCGCTTCAATAACGTGAGTAAGCGCTACAGTGAAGGCCACGACGCATTGGTTAACGTTAACTTTGCGTTAGAAGCTGGTGAAATGGCATTTTTGACAGGTCACTCGGGTGCGGGTAAAAGTACACTGCTTAAATTGATTATGCTAATCGAGCGCGCTTCGCGCGGCCAGGTGTTAATTGGTAACCGTTTACTTGATCGTGTCACTAGCTCACAAATCCCCTACCTACGTCGCCAAATTGGTGTGGTGTTTCAAAATCCCCATCTGCTTCTCGACCGTTCGGTATTTGATAATGTTGCACTGCCTCTGCAGATCGCTGGGATGTCTGCCCGTGATCAAGGCCGACGTGTTCGCGCAGCACTAGACCGAGTAGGCTTGCTTAATAGAGAAAGCCATTCCCCGATGGGTTTATCGGGTGGTGAGCAGCAGCGCGCAGGCATTGCCCGCGCTATTGTTAATAAGCCCGCAATTTTACTCGCCGATGAACCTACGGGTAACCTCGATCCAGAGTTGTCCGCCGATATTATGCAGCTCTTCCAAGATTTGAATAGCGTGGGGGTGACGGTATTAATCGCCACACACGATATTGTCTTGGTTGAGCAAATGCAGCGACGAGTACTCACCTTAGATCAAGGTCGCATGGTGAGTAAGCTGATGACGGAAGGAGCGCAGATATGAATCGTCGAGTTGATCGTCCTCCATCCAGCGAATCACGAAGTCACCCGTCGCGTAATATTTCATCCCGCAATCAAGAGTCTCGCGTAAAACCCAATACAAAAAAATCAGCGACCCGGCCATTATCCAACCAAAAAGGCAGTAACAGTGGGCAGTCGTCATGGTTTGCTTCCCAGGTATCGCTGTCATCAGTGGTTGGATCGGTAAGTTCGGTGGGTTCATTACCGCTGTATGCGTGGTTAGCGCATCATCGTTTTTCTTGTATCGATAGCTTGCAGCGATTACTAGCAACGCCTTGGCAAAGTATGCTGACAGGTTTAGTCGTTGCGATTGCGTTGGTATTGCCTGCTCTGCTCTACTTGGCATTTGATAATATTCGACCAGTGGGTGAGCAATGGCAAAGCCATAAGCAAATTTCCCTGTATATTCAGCCCAAAGCGCAATCACTGGCGGTAGAAAAGTTGCGTCAGCGGCTCGCTAAGTCGACGGCTATAGCCAACGTAAAGATGATTACTCCTGATATGGCAAAACAGGATTTTCTGCAATACTCCGGTTTGGGTAGCGTATTGTCGTCGTTGGATAGTAATCCATTACCTTACGTGCTCACGGTGCAGGCCGCCGAAACACAGAACACACCTAGACAGCTAGAAGACTTGCTGTCTAGGTTAGCCGTTGAACCTTTGGTCGAATCAGCGCAGCTTGATATGCAATGGTTGCGCCGCTTACAAGAGATGATGGATCTTGCGCAACGTGTGGTGTTGTCACTGGCCGCACTGCTAGCGGTCGGTGTAGTACTCATTATCGGCAACACCATCAGACTCTCTATAGAGAACCGTCGAAATGAAATCGTCGTGATAAAAATGGTAGGCGGCACTGATGGATTTGTGAAGCGTCCGTTTCTTTACAGCGGTTTTTGGTATGGCGTGGTGGGCGCAATACTTGCACTACTACTGTTAGGCATTGCAGAATTATGGCTAAGCGTACCGATACAGCGCTTAGCCATTTTGTATGATAGTGAATACACGCTATCACTGATAAGCTTAAATATTAGCGGAATAGTTGTTATTGCAGCGTGTGCACTGGGGTGGGTAGGCGCATGGTTATCTGTGTCACGGCAATTAAAACAGATAGAACCAGAGTAGGCTTATTAACGTGTTATTCATAAAACAAGATAATATCGCACGCCTTATTGAACTATCCCCGATAATGGATAGTCTATGTAGCATTAGGTAAGATCCTAGAAAAAGTCGCATAAGTGAATATGCGTGCTAAAATGGTAGTATTATGTGGCCAGGGTCTAGTTTTGAGACTCTAGCGGGTCGATTAATGTGGTTCAACGAACCACCACGGCAGCATTAGCGTAACATATTGAATACTTTGTTCATTGATAGATCAATTGAGAGAGAGAATAAACATGGGAACCAGCTTACAGCCTGTAGATATGCTCGCACCCGGTGCGAACATCAATGCATATATGCAAGCCGTTAACAATTTCGCGGTACTAACTGCGGAAGAAGAAAAAGATCTAGGCGAACGTCTGTATTACAACGAAGATCTTGATGCTGCGCGCGGCTTGGTCATGTCACATCTGCGTTTTGTGGTGCACATTGCTAAATCCTATGCGGGCTACGGCCTATCGCATTCTGATTTGATACAAGAAGGCAATGTGGGCTTAATGAAAGCAGTAAAGCGGTTTAATCCCGAAAAAGGCGTACGTCTGGTATCTTTCGCCGTGCATTGGATCAAAGCTGAAATGCATGAGTTTATTCTGCGCAACTGGCGTATCGTGAAAGTCGCTACGACAAAAGCGCAACGTAAGTTATTCTTTAATTTACGGGGTAAGAAAAAGCGTTTAGGATGGTTAAGTCACGCCGAAGCAACCGCTGTAGCCGCTGATCTCAATGTTGAAGTGAAGCATGTTCATGAGATGGAAAGCCGTTTATCTGCTTACGATGCCACCTTTGATGCAGGCAGCGATGACGATGACGAATCGGCATACAAGGCACCGGCCAACTACTTAGAAGATCATCGCTATAACCCTGCAGAGCAGGCCGAAGCAACAGATTTTAGTGACGATAATCATATCCGTTTACGTGAAGCATTATCGTCACTTGACGAGCGTAGCCAAGTGATCATCAATCGCCGCTGGCTCAATGACGACAACAAGTCTACGCTGCATGAATTAGCGGCCGAGTTTGGTGTGTCCGCTGAACGTATTCGCCAGCTCGAAAAAAATGCGATGAAGAAAGTTAAAACTGTCATGGAGGCGGCGTAATCTAAGATTATCCCGCCCCGTATAAAAAAAGCCGCTATAATGCGGCTTTTTTTATACCTGTTCTATTACCCCTATATTATTGATTATTCATCATCTGTGTTAGCACCACTCACTCTGCTTAGCGTTATTATTATCTATGGCTAAATTATTTTTATTATTTGCATCGATTAACGGCATGATTGCGGTGATTTTAGGTGCTTTCGGCGCGCATGCCCTTAAGGCAAAAGTAAGTCCTGCATTATTAGCAGCGTATCAAACGGGAACGCATTATCACCTAATTCATGTGCTCAGTTTAATAGGCCTAGCCTTATTGATATTACGATTGACCGTCAGCACGCCTACCCCGCTTATAGCCGCTGGGTTTTTATGGATGCTAGGGACCGTATTGTTTAGTGGTAGTTTATACGGTTTAGCCTTGGGTGCGCCTAGTGGTATTGTTGGCCCCATTACTCCAGTGGGCGGATTACTATTGATTATTGGTTGGCTGTGCTTTGCTATTGGTATTGCCAGATCATCGTTATAAAGCGGGTCTTTCACGCGCTGATGAGATTCAGCTTCGACGCCCAATCACGACAAAAAACCACTACAAGACAACAAGGCCAGAGATCGTTCGTGCAGATGTCTCGACCAGTGTTTTACCAAGAGAGAAATATGACAGAAACTTTTGAAATGAAACCTGAATACAAAAATAAGCCTATACGGAGTTATGTCATCCGTGGCGGTCGAATGACCGACGGACAAAAAAATGCCTTTGATCGTGTATGGGCAACCTACGGGCTGAGTCTGTTCGGTGGCAGGTTCGATCAACAAGCGGTATTTGGTCGACAAGCACCCTTAGTGGTGGAGGTGGGTTTTGGTATGGGCGATTCTTTATTCGATATGGCGCAAGCTCAGCCAGAACAAGATTTTGTGGGTATAGAGGTACATCCTCCAGGTGTAGGGCGCCTAATTAACAATGCCGAGAAAGCGGGGCTGACTAACTTACGCGTCTATATGGCCGATGCGGTTGATGTGCTAGAAGACTGTTTTGCAGATCAAAGTATCCAGCGTTTTCAGTTATATTTTCCAGACCCTTGGCATAAAAAAAAGCACAATAAGCGTCGTATCGTACAAGCTGAATTTATGCAGCTGATCCGCAGTAAGTTAGCGATTGGCGGTGTTAGTCACATGGCAACCGATTGGCAGCCTTATGCTGTTTATATGATGGAAGTGATGTCGGTAGCAGAGGGTTTCGCAAATCAGCAGAAAGACTACTGTTTTGCGGCGCGCCCAGATTATCGGCCGCTGACTAAATTCGAAAAACGAGGTGAGCGCTTGGGGCATGGCGTTTGGGACCTGTTATTTACACGGAAATCGTAAGGTTTGCGTTAAACGAGTTGACAACAGACGTGCTGGAAAGCATTAAAGGAGTCGGTAATTCGTGGCTAATTTGTTACAATATCGGATGTTTTTTGTAATCCTTGTATTTTTGATTCTATCCCATTCCTTCCGATATCATAGGTAATCTACGGCACTATGGATAATCCTTTTTTTTCAGCATTAGAACAACATTCGTTGAATGACACTGTGTCGTTTGAAAAAGCGCTTGATCACTTGCAATTTGATGCCAACGGCCTCATCCCCGCTATTGCGCAGCAGCATGATACGGGCGAAGTGTTAATGATGGCATGGATGAACCGCGAAGCATTGTTGGAAACGCTCAATAAAGGACAGGTTTGTTATTGGTCGCGCTCGCGCCAAGCTTTTTGGCGAAAAGGTGAAAGCTCTGGCCATACCCAACGACTCGTTAGTTTGCGTATTGACTGCGACGGAGACACATTGCTTTGTTTGGTGGATCAAACGGGCCCGGCATGTCACTCCAATCGAAAAAATTGCTTTTATTTACAAGTCGAAGACGACCAATTGACGACCATTTCCGTACCATTATCGTGATGATGATGAGTAAACGCCCATTTTATTACCTTACTAACCCGAATAGATGAATACTATGACTACACAGCAAAAACCCGATATGCCCGATGTTGCGGCGACTCAACCCGCACAATTTAATGGCACGCTCGATTGGGTGGGAATGAGCCGGATTGCGTTGCCGTTAGTCATTAACGATCAAAACTTAGGCAATTACCAGGCCCATACATTTGTCGAAACTTATGTTGACTTGGCAAAGCCAGACGTCAAAGGCATTCATATGTCGCGCTTGTATTTGTTGTTGGCGGAATTTTCGCGCGAGCAAGTGCTGACAACGGACACACTCAAGTCTTTTCTGAAAGAAAAACTGACCAGCCATGAAGATATCAGCACCCGAGCATGCCTGAATATCGAGTTCGATTATTTGATTAATCAACCCGCATTAAAAAGTGAGTATAGTGGCTGGAAGGATTACCCTGTTTCAATTAAAGCAATTTGGGATGGGTCGGATATTAGTATTGAGTTAGGTGTAAAAGTGCCCTATTCATCGACTTGCCCTTGTTCCGCGGCATTATCGCGACAACTTTTGCAGCAGGCCTTTTCGGAAGATTTTTACGCTAATGACAGCATTGATAGAGTCGCAGTTGAAGAGTGGTTGCGCTCAGATCGTGGTAGTGTAGCAACTCCCCACAGCCAGCGTAGTTATGCCGATGTGCATATTCAGCTGAGCCAAGAATGCGATGATTTACCGATTAGCGCGACCATACAGGTGATTGAAGATATATTGCAAACACCGGTACAAACCGCGGTTAAGCGTGAAGACGAACAAGAGTTTGCACGTTTAAACGGTGCAAACCAAATGTTTTGTGAAGATGCGGCACGCCGAGTCAAGCATGCACTAAATGAACAAGCCACAATTAATGACTTTTGGGTGCGTATTGAACATATCGAAAGCTTGCATGCGCACGATGCAGTATCGGTGACAACGAAAGGTATTACTGGAGGTTATTCTCCCTTATTACACCGCTAACTATAACGGTAAATGGGATTAAAATTTTTTAGCTCCATGCTCCTTACCCAGAAAAGTGCTGATACAGAGACAGGTATTACGTGATGCGACTATACTACTTCCTCACATTTTTCTTTATACTGACTCATTTTTCCACCCCCCTTCACGCTGCATCGTCACCCAGAATAATTACCGATAAGCTTGATCGACCCTGGTCTTTGGCTTTCTTACCTAACGGCGATTTCTTGGTAACTGAGCGTGGAGGCCAATTACGACAAGTATCGTCAACGGGTAATATTTCTTCACCAATTACCGGCTTGCCAAACATTACTGCAGTGGGCCAAGGTGGATTGCTTGATGTGGCACTTCATCCTGATTTCGAGACTAATCGCTGGGTGTATGTAAGTTACGTGGCGGGCAGTGCTGTACAAGGGTATAGCACAGAAGTAATACGCGGAAGGCTGACGCTATCACATGAGAGCGAGACACCATCGGTTAACGGCGGGCACCTGAACGACGTGAAAAAGTTATTTGTCGCCCTGCCGAAAACCAAAGGCAGTCGTCATTTTGGTGGTCGGTTACTCCTTGCCAAGCAACGTGGGCAAACATATCTTTTTCTAAGTTTGGGCGACCGAGGGGTCAAATCATTATCACAAAATCTCAATAATCATCATGGTAGCTTGATTCGTTTACACGATAATGGCGATACACCCACCGACAACCCTTTTGTCAATACGCGGGGTGCGCTCCCAGAAATTTATTCTTATGGCCATCGGAATATACAAGGCTTAGCCCTACACCCTAACACCAATGCAATTTGGCTACATGAGCACGGTCCCCAAGGCGGCGACGAATTAAACCGCATTCAAGCAGGCCGCAATTATGGCTGGCCGGTGGTGACCTATGGTGTGAACTACGGTATTGCGACCACAATAGGAGAAGGCACACACAAAGTCGGAATGGAGCAGCCGCACTATATGTGGGATCCATCTATAGCGCCGTCTGGCTTGGCATTTTATAAAGACAAATGGCTGGTGGGCGCACTTAAGTACCAGTTGCTCAGTGTATTAACCCCGATTTCCGCTGTAAAATCTGCCGCTTCAACCTTAAAAAATAACGGTTCAACACCGCAGTTAATCCAACGTTTTAAAGAAAGTCGGTACTTTTCGCAGCAATTTGGCCGTATTAGAGATGTGCGTATTAAAGGTAATAAACTCTATTTACTCACCGATTCTGCCCAGGGTAAACTGATACAATTACCCGCGAATTTCTAACTATTGATGATATTAAGAGAACACTTATGACTACGCTCACTCTGCAAACGCCAGATGATTGGCATTTACACTTTCGTGACGGCGATATTTTGCAGGAAACGGTAGCGGCGACCGCCCGCTGTTTTCGTCGCGCCATCGTCATGCCCAACTTGGTGCCGCCAGTCACCACTGCCAAAATGGCCTTGGAATACAAACAACGTATTCTAGCCGCCCGCCCGAGCGATAAACTCGATTTTGAACCGTTGATGACATTGTTTTTAACCAATGCCACCACGCCTGACGATATTCGTGCAGCCAAGCAAGCGGGCATTCCCGCCGCTAAGTTGTACCCTGCAGGTGCAACCACCAATTCCGATGCTGCTGTTAGTGCATTAGACTCACTGTCACCGATTTTTGAAACGATGGCCGAAGTAGGCATGTTACTGTTAATTCATGGTGAAGTGACTGACCACGACATTGATATTTTTGATCGTGAAAAAGCCTTTATTGATCGTCATTTAACCATTATTGCTGATAGCTTTCCTACCTTAAAAATTGTTTTTGAACATATTACCACTAAGGATGCAGTTGATTTTGTGACGGAAGCATCAGCGAATGTGGCCGCCACCATTACCCCCCAGCATTTGTTGCTGAATCGTAATGATTTACTTGTTGGTGGCGTGCATCCACATAACTACTGCTTACCGGTATTAAAACGTAGTACCCATCAGCAAGCGTTACGGGAAGTGGTCGCAACAGGTAACTCGAAATTCTTTTTGGGCACGGATTCCGCGCCGCATGAAAAATATCGCAAAGAGTCAGCCTGTGGTTGCGCTGGTTGTTATAGCGCATGGAGCGCCATTGAGTTGTATGCGCAAGTATTTGATGAACTGGACGCATTAGACAAACTAGAAGGTTTCGCCAGCTATTATGGTGCAGACTTCTACGGTTTACCGCGTAATACCGGCACCATCACCCTTGAGCGTCAAGAGTGGCAAGTGCCAGAACACATCATCCTACCTAACGACAACCCCATCGTGCCCTTTTTTGCGGGTAAAACCTTGCAGTGGAAATTGGTGGATGAGGAATATAAAGCTTAAAAAAGTAAACATTTAGGGGATGAGAAGGTTAGAAAATAACATAAAAAGAAAAACGACAGCAGAAGTCAGAAGCGAACGGCGCTGACGAAAGCGCTGAGTCGGCCTTATGTCATACCGTGTATACGTCCGCATTTAATCTCTACAAGGCCACGTTGCTGAACAGGTGAAGTTCATACGCAGCATGACAAAAAAGGGTTAACGCATCAGCAGTAATGTTTAATAATAAATCAATTTAATCGCGTTATATTGATCCGTGCTTTAAAACAGTGCGTAAAGCCATTGAGCTAAGTAATGAATTTTATTGCAATGGATATTAATTTCTCTTGGATGAGTACTTAGCATGTTCAACTGGGGGTGCCGTATGTTTAGTTATTATAATAAAAATGCCGGTATCAATAATAAAAAGTATTCACATTTTCTAGGGGTTATTCATGACAAATATATTACCAGCTGACGATTATGTCGGCATGTCATTTTGGTTAATATCCATGGCACTCGTTGCCGCAACCGTCTTCTTCTTTATTGAGCGCGATCGTGTGCACGGTAAGTGGAAAACATCACTCACCGTATCAGGACTTGTTACTCTTATAGCCGCAGTCCACTACTTTTATATGCGCGATGTATGGATTGCTACAGGTGAGTCACCAACGGCATTCCGTTATATCGATTGGCTGCTCACCGTACCACTGTTAATGATCGAATTTTATTTGATTCTTTCTGCAGTAACTAAGGTACCAGCTGGCGTTTTTTGGCGTTTGTTGGGCGGAACCGTAGCCATGCTCGCTTTTGGTTACGCCGGTGAAGTTGGCTTTATGGATGCTAAAATTGCCTTCGTTCCAGCAATGGTAGCTTGGGGTTACATCATATGGGAAATATTTAAAGGTGAAGCTAGCAAAATTAACGCTGGGTTATCCAATGTACATGTCCAAAAAGCCTACAAATACATGCTACTTCTTGTCACTGTTGGTTGGTCAATTTACCCATTAGGATATTTCTTCGGATATTTCTTTAGTGCCGCAGATCCAGGTACCCTGAACCTTATCTATAATATTGCCGATTTCTGGAACAAAATTGCCTTCGGTCTTGTTATTTGGGCAGCAGCAGTTGCTGACTCAGAAGATAAAGATAAAACAGCAAAAGCTTAGTAAAATAGAGCTAAGGTGTTTGAAAACTTGAAAGAGCCAGCGCTGCTGGCTCTTTCTCTCCTAGCAAAAAAATAATAAAGTGACCCATTACAGGTTGCGTCGATAAGGGTACTAACTATGTCCCCAACAAAAATAAGTGAAGTAAAATTATTACGTTCGTTGGACGCACTGTTCCAGCGCGAGTTACCCAATATAGATAGTAGCCTGGCGTCAGCCGCTAGCTATCACTTCAAAAATCCGGGCAAATCTTTTAGAGCACAATTGGCCCTTTCTAGTGGCTTGGCCCTGGGTTTAGACGAGCATGAGAATTTACATTGGGCAGCTGCATGCGAGTTGCTGCACAACGCATCATTAATACACGACGACATTAGCGACGCCAGTACTCACAGGCGTGGACAAAAAAGCATCAATGAGTATTTTGGTTCTGATCTGGCGCTTTGCCTTGGAGATTGGATGGTGGCTAAAGCCTTTGAGTTGGCCGCCCGTAATAGTCGTCATGGTGGCGCTCTTGTGGCAGTCTTAGCTAAGGCAATGCAAGAAACCTGTAGCGGTCAAACTGCTGATATTACACAGCGCCAATGTGCTGAGTTAAAAGAGTGGCAGCGAATTGCTAAAGGCAAAACTGCGCCACTGTTGATTACACCCATAAAAGGCGCTGCACTAGCCGCGGGATTATATTGCAGCGTCAGTGGTTTTGAAGCTTTAGGCGGATTGGAAAAGCTTGTCGGTTTTTGCGGCTTAGCTTATCAAGGTCGCAATGATATCGACGATATTATTCCATCAAGCCACCGCTCAAGTGATTTAGACGGTCGCAAACCCAATCTAGTTATCAGCTTATTCGCTCTTCAAGGCAATGGTCGAGATGAGTTTAATACGTGGTACCAGTCTGAAGACAAAAGTCTGCTAGCACACTGGCAGCGTCGCATTGCATCAAGCGATGTGATCTTGAAGGCCAATCAGTCCATTGATTATTGGTTACTACAGGCAGATCAATTAGTAAACACCTTGCCAGCGCAACTTCAACCAGTGGCTCGTGAATTAGTTGTATCAGTCAAACATAAAACAGCAGGTAGACGACAAGGGCGAATAGCTTGACCTCAACAACATTTGGAGCCGATAAAACAGCGGTAATTATCGGCGCAGGTTTTGCCGGCATAGCGACTGCATTAAGACTGAGAGCCTTAGGCTATCAGGTGACGTTGCTTGAACGCCTCGAAAATTTGGGGGGGCGCGCTCAGGTATTTACGCGCGGTGGCTACCGTCATGACGCTGGACCTACGGTTATCACCGCACCTTTTTTGTTTGATGAATTGTTCGAGCTCTTCGATGAAAAGCTCGAGGATCATTTGGAATTCGTGCCGCTTGATCCCTTTTATCGTTTTCATTTTGCCGATGGTAGCCAATTTGATTATCGTGCCAGCGTTGAAGATACTCTTGACGAAATTCGTCGTTTTAGTCCAGAAGATGCAGACGGCTATTTAAAACTGCTCAAAAAATCAAAAAAAGTTTATGACGTTGGCTTTAAGCAGCTTGTGCATCGACCCTTTACTCGTATCAGCGATATGATAAAACAGGTTCCGGCGCTGTTGCTACTCAAATGTTATAAAACCGTCTCGCAGATGGTCAATAGCCACCTGAAGCACCCGTTGATTCGTCAGGCCTTTTCTATTCATCCATTATTAGTGGGTGGTAATCCCTTTAAAACCACGGCTATCTATACTTTGATACATTATCTTGAACGTCGCTGGGGTGTCTTTTTTTGCATGGGTGGCACCGGTAAATTAGTGGAAGAGTTGGGCGCACTGATGGCGCGTCACGGGATTAATATTATATTCAATGCCGATGTCAACGAGATAGTCCTTGCCAATAAAAAAGCGACTGGGGTTCGACTCAGTACCAACCAAATCATTACTGCAGATTTAGTGGTCTTTGGTGGCGATCCCGAAACGTGCTATCAGCATTTATTACCCAAAAGCAAATTTAGCCTGCCAACCAGCATTAAAAAACAATACAGTATGGGGCTTTATGTCTTGTACTTTGGCACAAAAAAGCTCTACCCAGATGTCGCCCATCACAGTATTTGGATGGGACCACGATTTAAAGAATTACTCTCGGAGATTTTTGATAACAAACAGATGAGTGAAGATTTTAGTCTTTACGTACATCGCCCCACAGCAACCGATAAAAGTTTTGCACCGGAGGGCTGCGAGTCTTTTTACGTGCTTTGCCCAGTGCCTAACTTACAAGGTAATGTAGATTGGAGTATTGAGGCCGAGCGTTTGCGTGATCGCATAGTCAACGCGCTAGAAGAAACTATACTGCCAGACTTATCGTCAGTTATCGAGGAGGTGTTTTGGATGACCCCAGAGGATTTTGCCAAGGACTATCGCTCTATGCATGGCGCTGGTTTTTCGATTGAACCACGACTAACACAGTCTGCTTGGTTTCGTTATCACAACCGCGACCGCGCGATTTCTAACCTTTATTTTGTCGGTGCGGGTACACATCCTGGTGCAGGACTGCCCGGAGTCGTCAGCTCTGCTAAAGTGGTTCAAGAATTACTTACAGGTGTTGAGGTCGGTTCGGGCGGGTAGACCATGGAAAACAGATCGCCCCATTCATCAAAACAGCCTTCAGCTCTGCCAGTAGCAGCTCCAGCGCCAAAGCAAATATTGGCACGACACGGCAAATCATTTTATTGGGCGAGTTTATTTCTCGGTTTACAATTGGCTGATCGTTGTGCACAACTCTACCAGTTTTGTCGATTTGTTGACGATCTTGCCGATGGCGATCTTCCCGATCGCGAGGAATCTCTCGAAGATATTCGTGCTCGCCTAGACGGTAGTGATATAACAGCGGGGGCAGAAGTGGAAGCCTTTATGCGACTCGCAAAAGACAATAATATTCCGTTAATAGCCGCCCGAGAGCTGCTCGACGGTATGCTCAAAGACCAGCAACCTACCGCTGTCAGCGATGAAGCCGAGTTACTGCGCTACTGCCATGCTGTGGCTGGCACTGTTGGCTTAATGATGTGCCGCGTACTTAACTGCAAAGAGCTCCGTGCCGATAGTTTTGCCATTGACCTGGGTATTGCAATGCAACTGACCAATATATCTAGGGACGTATTGGAAGATGCTAACATGGGCCGTCGTTACCTACCCGCTAGTTGGATAGATCTGCCTGCTTCGGTGATTGCCAATGCAGATATTGCTTGTCAACAACCAGTAGCGGATGCAACCAAGCGCATGCTCGACCTTGCAGAGAATTATTACCAAAGTGCCCTACTGGGTATTCAACTTTTGCCTTTGCGCTCGCGACTTTCTATTACTATTGCCTTGCGTGTCTATCGTCAGATTGGCTGGGTCTTAAAGCGTCGCGGTTTACTCTGGTGGCAAGGTCGAGTGTTTGTATCAAAAGCAGAAAAAATGCTTTTGAGTCTTCGCAGCTTTAGAGACTTAGTACCACAAAAAGTACCCGCTCATAAAAAAATGCTACACCAACATTTACAAGGGCTAGCGGGTGTTCAAGCTGAATGATAAAACCAATAAAACCATAGATCTCGATATTGCTATTATTGGTGGTGGCAGTGCGGGTATCACTCTCGCCGCTAAGTTACGTAATTGCTCTGCTGCCGTCGTTGAACCACGCACCCCAGCCGAGCGCGACTGTAGCTGGGCACTTTGGGCTGATGGTCACCAACAAAAGCAATTTGCTTCAGCCGCTAAAGGCAGCTGGCGGCAGTGGCGCTTGATCGACCATGATACCGAAGTACTTCACAGCAGTGACCACTATCGCTACACGAGCCTCAGTTCTGCTCAATATATGACGCAATGCGAGAGCGAGTTGTGCGAGGGCGTCGACCTTGTTCGGGCGGCGGCACATGATATTGTTGCCGCGGGTAAAGGTGGCTCATTCACGGCGGCAGGACAGCATTACAAAGCGGCTCAGCTCTATGATAGTCGTCCTCCAAAAATGGCTGAGGCAAGCCTTAAGCAGCATTTTCTCGGTTGGGAGATTCGCACTAAAGCGGCTATTGATAAGCCCGATGTTGCGACTCTAATGGATTTTCGTGTCGATCAATCCCGTGGGCTACATTTTATTTACATGCTGCCCTTTTCTGACCGCAGGCTACTAATAGAGTCCACCATGATTTCTCATCAACTAGAGGACAAGGGCTGGTATCGGCAGGCGATTGAGCAGTGGCTATGCGATCAAAGTATTGAGATCGAAGAAAAACTGGGCGAAGAGGCCGGCATCATTCCTATGCAGACGGTCATTCCAGTGGATGCTGCTATTGCTAGTATTGGCGCCGCCAGTGGTGCGATTCGACTTTCCTCAGGCT
This sequence comes from Candidatus Endobugula sp., assembly GCA_047636495.1. Lineage (GTDB taxonomy): Bacteria > Pseudomonadota > Gammaproteobacteria > Pseudomonadales > Cellvibrionaceae > Endobugula. Next base: position 28,039 of record JBLILH010000032.1, read on the forward strand.
ATGCCTTTACAGGGATTCAAGCACAGGTTAGTCAATTAGCACAAAACATCAACGCGGGTGAATACTCGGTTCCCGACCCAATTACACCCACCTTAATCCGTATGGACAAGATCTATAATCGCGTCCTTATTGCACAGCCAGAACTGGGGGTTACGATGATGATGAAGACCGCTCAGGCTCTCGATGCAGACGGCTTTGCGCGATTTATGCTGGGCGGTGCAACTTTTGTAGACTGGGCCCGAGTCATATTAGCTATGCCTAAAATGGCTTTTATAAAACAGGTCATACGACGATGAATTACTGGGCCATGTATTCTTGGGATACGCTTGCTATTGCCACCATCTTGCTAATAGGTGTGCCCCACGGTGGGCTTGATGGTGCACTTGCCCGGCGTATTGGTTGGCCGTCAGGGCTAATGTCTTGGCTTGGTTTTCATCTTGCCTACATTGCTTTGGCAGCGATGGTCGCGGGGGTGTGGTGGCTATTTCCTCTGTTCAGCTTAGTCATATTCTTATTGATATCAGCACTGCACTTTGGGGCTAGTGATATCGCCGATATTGGTAGTGATTGGCTGCCTTGGCTAACGCATGGCGGTTTAGTGTGTATCGTAATTCCAAGCTTACAGGCTACATCAGTAGAGCCGATTTTTGCCGTGCTCGCAGGTGTCACCAATGCTGATCTAATCATGCGGGTCATCAGCACTTTATTTGTGCCTTGGGCATTTTGTTTTATTGGCTACTGTGGCTACACCTACTATAAGCCCCAATACCGAAAACCATTAATTAGTTTAATGATACTGGTTGGACTGACTAGCATACTGCCGCCGCTCATCAGCTTTTCACTCTATTTTTGCCTCTGGCACAGTCGTGGCCATATGCTGCGTTTATGGCGCAGAATAGCACTGATAGACCGTAACCGCAGTCTTCGTGAGGCCGCGGTCTACACTCTTTTAGCTTGGATTAGCTTAGGCATTATTTTCTACTGGTTTAAGGGAACGGCTACGGATTCTCTGATGCAGATAACGTTTATTGGCCTCGCAGCACTGACGCTACCACATATGCTACTAGTCGACTTCGCCGACAGAAAAACAAACAAACAAGAGGCGTTCTTATGACCGACATCCGCTCTCGCAAAGTAGACCATATTGCTTTATCACTGCAGGCGAAACATCAGGCCGTGCATGGACCAGGACTCGACCGTCTGATTTTTGAGCCCAACCCCCTGCCACAAATGGACTTAAAAGATGTTGAGCTTCACTGTCAGTTTTTAGGTCGGGCTGTTTCAGCGCCACTTTTAATTGGTGCCATGACGGGGGGGTGTGACAATGGCGAATTAATTAATCAGCACCTTGCTGAAGCCGCTCAAGCCTGTCAAATTCCACTGGCGTTAGGTTCTCAACGGGCCGCACTTGAACAGGGCTCACAACAAGGTATCCGACGCTGGGCCCCCTCGGCTATTTTACTGAGTAATATCGGTGCCACACAGCTTCAGCAACAGGGGCTAGATTTAGCCCGGCGGGCGGTAGAGTCGGTTCAAGCTAATGCACTAATTATTCATCTTAATCCACTGCAAGAGTTGATTCAGCCCAACGGAGACCGAGATTGGAACCAGGTATTAGAAGCAATTGAAAACTGTGCATCGAGGCTTGAGGTCCCCATTATTGTCAAGGAAGTCGGTGCAGGAATTGGCCCGAGCAGCGCCATAAAACTGATGGACGCAGGTGTTAAGTGGATTGAAGTCGCCGGTCGCGGTGGCACCAGCTGGGCCAGTATCGAGCTGGCACGTAATGGCTCTGAACGTGAACGAGAAATTGCCGCGCCATTTATTAACTGGGGTATGGATACGGTCGATTTATTACCAGCAGTCTATGATGCTTGCGCAGGAATAGGGCTTATAGGTTCTGGTGGTGTTCGTCACGGGTTAGATATTGCGCGCTGTATTCGACTTGGAGCGACCATGACAGCCTTAGCACAACCTTTTTTAGCCCCTGGAATGGAATCTACAGAAGCGGTCATCGATAAAATTTCTATATTACAGGAACAACTGCGTTGGGCCATGTTTTTGACGGGCAGTAGAACGCTGTCAGATTTACGTACCGCCGCGGTGCAATAAGACACTGTCCACGGTCTAAGTCAATATAAACTAACCCATAATTTATAGAGGTATAATTTGGAACAGGTTTACAGCTTGATATGTTTAACACCCTTTTAGGCTAGTAAAATCGAAGATAAGGAGGTTGCTACGTCAAGACGAACAGGCGTGATTTTACCTAATATGCCCATCATATTATCTACCGCGGTAAAAATTGTTGAGTTTTTATACGAATGAAAATTATCAGCGCTATCTCAGATGGTTATTTGAATATGCACAGCTATTAATGACACCCATCTTGCCCGATGTCTTTGAAAAATGATGGAGTGTTTGGGGTAACGTTATATTCAATATATCAATCAAACTTATAAACGCAGTGGCACTTTTTGGAGAGGGTTGTTGTCGTGTTTACATTGTACAAAGTAAACAATACATTTTAAGGTGTTATTAGCGTTAAATTCAGTTGAAGCTTGTGTGGGCAGAAATGGTGAAGCATCTAGCCGACTTTTGTTGGAGTCGTTAGCAGTCTACTGATTAAGGAAGAAATAGTTGCTCATCCTGTTTATTTGTCGTTGGTGCCGAGGAACAATCCATACAACGTATCGTGCATTGTATAGAAACGTACTAGGCTATGGTTTCATTGATGAAAGCTCCCAATCAACGAGTGGCAACTAGGAGTTAGATAAAGAGAGAATTGAAAAAATTGAGAGGGCTCTCGGGCGATGTGTGAACCCAGAAGTATTTGCAAAACCTAAAAAATAAAACTGATTAAATAGTGGTCTTTTTACCTCGCGATTTCAGTCGCCAATGCGACACTCCGTTATTATGCGGCTAAACGCATAGCATCGTAAACTTCATTAGATATTTTATAGCCGAGTAACTTTCTGGGTCTGTTGTTTAGCTTATCTTGAATGACTCTAATTTCTTTCGCCGTGACTTTATCCAGCACCATACCTTTCGGAAGATACTGCCGTATCAGTCCATTATGATTTTCATTCAGACCGCGTTCCCAATAGCAGTAAGGGTGTGCAAAATAATTATCTACGCCTAGCGCCTCCTTCAATTTAGCGTGATAGGCAAACTCTTTGCCATTATCAACGGTGATGGTATGAAGAACGTCTTTTCCGACGTCAGTAATCTAATGATGGCGTCCTTAACAACCTCCGCATGTTTGGATGCGACATGGGCAATTAGTGTCTTTTTACTGACGCGGTCTGCTAGTGTCACCCACACCCCTTTATGCCCTTTGCCAATGACAGTATTGCCCTCCCAGTGACCTATACGGACTTTATCATCAACAATAGACGGCCTCTCATCTATTGGTACACGCCCATGTTAAGCGACAATTAGAATGGCCTCTAGCCTCAGCGGAGCCAGTACGCCTTTTGTAGGGCTTACGATGACGAAGGTGTTTGTGCAGGTCGCCGCCTGATGCTTTATTCTGTTGGATGAAGCAGTAGATGGTCGTCGCACAGACCATCGTAAGCCCCTTACTTTTAAGCCGGCCCTTTATCTGATCAGGGCTCCAGTTGTGCCCAATGTTTTCAGTAATCAACCGTTGATAGCTGCCGTTAGTTTTTTATATCTAGGCTTAATCTGATCTCGCAGCTTGGCTTTCTCTTGCGCTTGTTTGGGCCTATAACCACGCAAACCTTTATTACGCTTCAGCTCATTGGAAACGGTACTATTGCGTAATACCATGATGCTTATTGATCAGGATGGCTATTTGACGATGTGATCGTTTTTCTGTTACGCCCTCATAAATCTGCTATCGTTCGTCTTCGGTCTATCGGGTATATGTCTTTGGCATGGTGATCTCACATTGGGTTTTAGTCGACCGTAAGTATTGCCCACTGGCCCTCTGTATTCAATGTGTCGCACTGGTGACTGAAATCCAAGCCTTTAAAAAGAAGGGCAGTCGAAATCAAGTAAGTTGAAACCTTTGCACGAAGCAGGACCAACATCGAAGCAATATTGAAGGACATATATGTCCTCAGTATTTCAGTTGGGCTGTAATCAATACTAGTATGTTTTGGTTATGGCAGAAAACTGGAGAGATTATGTCTGTTTAAAACAGATCCGGGCGGGAGAGGCCGACTCATCGGCTTTCCTACCGTGCCCATTACAACCCTTGATATACAAGGAAAGCTAAAATGGGAGTAGAGAACAGATAAGCGTTTTTGGCAAGTTCTTGGCGTGAGGGTGCCGAAAAGTTACGCATTAGCGAACGAGGTGCCATTTCAGCAATTTTTGCAGCTGCTTTTATGTATAATCTGGGTTTCATCGCAAAAACGCCCATCCACTCAGCGATATTCGGTGATTGTTTATTGTAGAACTCATGAAATTCATCGCTCTGACTGATATGGTACATTGAGGTAAAATAAGCTTCTTCAATAAATAAGGGGATCTCAGTGGAAATAGAGGCGCTTGTAGTATATTTATTACCTGAATAGCTTTCTACCCATGACTTGCCAACAGTTGAATAGGATGATGTCATTATATCATTAATATCAGAGAACTCATCAAATTGGTATATACCAGCGTTAGAATCTGCTAATAGATAATGTGGTGTATCATTAGTGACAAAACTATTGATAAGAATGTCATGCGCCTCACCATCTTCGAACCTCATAGTCATCGTTACTGATGATAAACCTTTCATGAATTTAGCTAGTGATGTTGAGACTTTTTTTCCACCCTCTCTGCCTAGTCGATGGGTGACATAAAAATCTTTTGATTTGTGTGGCTCGCCTTGAAGAGTTTGAATTCCATAGTAACCCGCAATTAGTGCAAGTTGATTTCCTCCCATAACATAGTCAACTTCATTAGGCGAATAGCTACCATAGAACGTTCTCACAAAATTCTTAAACAAAGGAGCCGCGCTGCCCCGTGCAAGAGCAATGGCTCTATGGAGGTTTAGTAAACCACACAGACCCAGACAATTCGGATTATTATCAAAAATGGTGGCATGATCATAGACCGTCATTGCTGTAGAAGGTTTATTGAAATCCGTCTCGGGTTCTACAAGTTTTTCCCAAGTTGCATGAGAGAGATGGCAAAAGAAAAGTAAAGAAAAACAAATAATCGCTTTATAAAACATACATATCAACCCTTGTGAAAAACCAAATTAGAGGAGGTCGACTAGCTGTGCACCCCCTATCGAGTCACCAACCAGGTCAGCACCAGTAATGGCTAAATTAAAAAGCACGTTAACAGCAATACCACTCATGGCATCATCCATGTTTTCCTTTTTCCTGTGAATTAAAACTTTGACTAGCTCTGGCAAGTAGATTGGTTGTTAATATAGATTACGCTGGATTCAGACCGCGATCAAGGGGCACAAGAGTAACTTGATTATGATAATCGCCAAACGCATGCAGAAAAGGGGTCAGAGTCGAATGGCACTTACTTAAGCTTGTCATTCCGGCGAAAGCCGGAATCTATCTCAAATATGGCACTGTTTATTTAGCATAGATGCCGGGTCAAGCCCGGAATGACGAGATGGAGGAAGTGGTTTAGCTGCTTAAGTAAGTGCCATTAGGGTCAGAGTCATTGATTTTAGCTGAAGCCCAGTTTTTACCAGAAAAGGGGTCAGAGTCG
>JBLILH010000033.1:0-29778 GCA_047636495.1 Candidatus Endobugula sp.
TTGGAAGGCAACTTACGAGCTAGAGCAAATAATCATTCTGCATGATTGGTGCGTAGAGCATAATGCATGGGATTAGCTGCGCCTAACAAGGCAAGGCACTCGGATTTGGTAAAGCTGTCACTTTTTTGCAAAAAACGCAAAAAAATCGCCATCTTCACCAAACCGGTGCTCGCAGCGTTATGTGTCTGCGACGCTAAAAAAGTAACTCCTCCCTTCATTTATCTAAAAATAAGTTAAGGGCGTGTAAAAGGTGACGTTTCAAGGTCTGAATCTAGTATGATTTTGCTGATATACTAAAACGATTAATAAATAGTGTTTCTACTCAATTACTATGAAGGAAATAAGGAAGAATGGCAACAAAATCCATAGAACCAAATATTGCAGATTTAGCAAACGGATGGCTTAAATCTTACAATTTAAATTATAAGCTAGAACAAGAACCTTTAAATAGCGAAATAGATAAGGCACTTAATGATTACCATTCAAAAGGTGGAGGAAAAGGGGGTAATAGACCTGATGCTAAATTATTATTGCGAGATAAAAACTTAGTTGATTACCCAATTCTTATTGAGTATAAGGGCTATAAAGGCAAGCTTGAAAAGCTTGACACTAAAGGTCAAGTTGCAAACAAGACCAGCAAAAATGAACCTAATTATAAAAATATAAAAGATTTTGCCATAAATGGGGCTGTACACTATTCAAACGCAATTCTACATCATACTGGTTACACAGATATTATAGCTATAGGGATGACGGGTTACAAAGATGACTCTGGAAAAATAAAACATGAAATAGGTGTCTATTTTATTTCAAAAAACAACTTTGGTGTTGGGCAAAAGATTGATGAGTTTTCAGATTTTTCTTTCTTAGCACCCAAAAACTTTGATACGTTTATTGAAAAAGTAAAAAATTTAAGCCTATCGCAAAAAGAACTAGATGAGATAAAAGAGCAAAAAGAGCGAGAAATAGACACGAGTCTAAAAAATCTTAATAATGATATTTACCAAAATGAAAAAGGTTTAGGAGAAAATGATCGTGTCTATCTTGTAGCTGCTTCCATAATTGCAACTATAGGTATTTCTGGTAAAGTTCCTCCACTTGAAAAATCTGATTTAAAGTCCTCTAGCGAAACAGGAAATAATACAGATGGAAAAATAGTCATTAGAAAAATAGAAGATTTCTTAGATGAAAAAAACATCCCTAAAGATAAAAAAGATTTAATAATAAGAACATTAGAAAACACACTTACCACTGCAAACATAAATAAAATTAAAGATGGTGAAAGTCAACTAAAAAGAGTTTTTACTAAAATCATAGATGATATAGGAATATATTATAAGATAGGCTTAACTACCGACTTTACAGGAAAACTCTTTAATGAGATGTACGGCTGGCTTGGTTTTTCACAAGACAAACTAAATGATGTTGTTTTAACACCATCCTATATCGCATCAACTTTAGTTAAATTAGCAAGAGTAAATAAAGACTCTTTCGTGTGGGATTTTGCTACAGGATCAGCGGGGCTATTAGTTGCTGCTATGAATGAAATGCTTAATGATGCTAAAAACAGCATCACGTCTCCCGATGAACTTACTCAAAAAGAAATAAAAATAAAAACTGAACAGTTACTTGGCTTAGAGTTGCTCTCTAGTGTTTATATGTTAGCAATTTTAAACATGATTCTTATGGGAGATGGAAGCTCCAATATTTTAAATAAGGACTCATTGCTAGATTTTGATGGAAATTATGGCTTTGGTAAAACAGATGATAAATTTCCTGCTGATGCCTTTGTGTTAAACCCTCCATACTCTGCACCGGGTAATGGTATGAACTTTGTGCAAAAGGCTCTTGAGCTGATGAACAAAGGATATGCCTCTATTATTATTCAAAACTCCGCTGGATCAGGAAAAGCGATAGAGCACAATAAAGAGATATTAAAAACAAACACTCTAACAGCAAGTATTAAAATGCCTGTAGATATATTCATAGGAAAATCAAGTGTTCAGACCAACATCTATGTCTTTAAAGTGGGTGAAGGTCATCATAAAGATGAAATGGTAAGGTTTATTGATTTTTCTAATGATGGTTACACTAGAGCTAACCGTAAAAAAGGAAGTAATAACCTAAGAGATACTGACTCTGCTAAAGAACGATATGACGAGTTGATAAACTTGGTGCGCTTTGGCAAAAGTAAGCTTAATATTCTTACCGACCGAGATTATTATGAAGGGACTATCGATCCAAGAAATGGTGCGGACTGGAACCAATCAGCACCCATAGATACCAAACCTGACTTGCTAGACTTTCAAAAAACCGTAAGTGATTACTTGGCTTGGGAGGTAAGCACTATCCTAAAACAGAAAGACTTAGAGGGCAATATGCCGGGAAAGTAAATACCCTGCTCAACGAGAAGCTACAAAAAATTGAGTGGGGAGAGTATAGAATTGAAGACGTATTGGAGTGGCAGTCACAAAAAGAAATTGACCCTCTAAAACTTGAAGAATTAAAAGATGAAACAGAAAATATATATCCTTTTTACGGTCAAGCGACCAAAAACAATGGTGTGATTTCTTATCATCAACTAACGAATAAGGCTTTAAATAATAAAAATGGAAAGCCAACAATTTTAATACATTCAAACAATCAAAATATTGTATATTTAGAAACGTCTTTTTATTTGAAAGATGGGCACGGAGCAACAAGCGTGTTGCAAAGTGAAAAATTAAACAAGATAAATCAGATGTTTATTATCGCTGCAATTGATAAAGTTATAAAAAGTAAATATTCCTATAATAACAAAGCGACAAAAATTGAATTAAAAAATACAGTTATAAGCCTTCCTATCAAAAATGGGAAAATAGATTTTGATTTTATGGAAAGCTTTATAATCGAGTTGGAAGCAAAGCATATAGCAAAGCTAGAAGCATATATATTGGCTACCGGATTAAAAGATTGCACATTAACAACTGAAGAAAAACTTGTTTTAGATGATTTTGAAAATATTGAATGGGAATCTTTCAACCTTAAAAAACTATTTGGAACGTCAGTTCGCGGAAAACGCTTAAAAAGTGCAGACAGAATTTCGGGAACTTTACCTTTTGTAACAGCAGGAGAAACAGACGAGGGTATTTCTGCATTTATTGGGAATGATGTCAACATTTTTTCAGAAAACACTACTACAATTGATATGTTTGGCTCTGCAAAATACCGTAATTATAAATATGGGGGAGATGACCATATTGCTGTTGTACATACTGAAAAACTATCAAAATCAGCAGCAATTTTTGTAACATCTGCAATTCACAAATCATCTTATACGGGGGAATTTCATTATGGTAGAAATTTCTATGCAAAAGATGCAGATGTATTAAATATTTCATTACCAGTAAAACAACAACAACCAGATTATGAAATAATGGAAACTGTTATTTCAGCCCTTGATAAATTGATAATGAAAGATGTTGTTTTATATGCTAATAGAAAAAGCACATAACAAAAAAATCCACTTGACCATTTAAAGCGTCATCTTTTTTGCTATTTGCAAAAAAAAACGCCTCTTTAAATGGCAAGTGATTTAGGCGTTAAATTCACTTAAGGAGTTTTGACTTTGGATTGTATTTTAAGTTTGTTCCCTAAAGAACCTCTATGGTATATATTAATTGCCAATATACTGATCCCTTATTTAACCTATCTTTTCGCCCACAAAAATAATGTAAGGCTTATGAAAGAGAGATGGCTTTCTAGTTTTCGGGAAGAGGTTAGTTTTTTAGTGTCGTGCGTCGAAGAAAATTCGGAATTAAGTTTTAAAATCTATAAAGATAGAGAGAATATAAGCCTCAAATTAGAAGAAGAAAAAGTTAAGTTGAGAAACAAGATGCTAGCATCTAAAATAAAAATAGAGTTGCTATATCAACAAGAAAACATATCTGACCTGAAAAAATTTATAAGTGAAGTGTCTGTCATTTTTGAGGCAGCAAATGTGTCGCTTAATGACCAAAATGAAGTTATATATGTTCACGTTAACTATCCCGCGGCTCAAGAGAAATTTTTAATTTTTGTACGAGATCTAACTAAAAAATACTATTCAAAAATTAAAAAATAAATTTAATAAGCGGTTAAAGTACGCTCCCTTTGGTCGCCGCACTGCGAAAAGCGCAGCCGCTTAACCGAGCGTTAAATGCCAAGAGCTGTGGCGATCAATTAACCTGTAAAGGAAAATCTATGGCAATGGAAGAAATGATGAAGCATCCTGCTCCATTCCTAGAAATTAGAGTGTCAGACTTTGAAGCAGAACCATGGCTGGTAGCTATGTGTGCTGGATATGAGAAAAGAAACACTGAGGACACCCACCAATAAAAACTCGCACAAAGACCCAACTGAATTTTTAACCATTCACTTCATTTTTCAAAAATATAGAGAAAGTACTGAAAAGAGCGGATAGATCACCTAAAACACAAAATTCAGGCGAGCGAGCTCTGAGATTGAGAATCTACAACAAGCGAGTTTTTTTCGGGAGCCGTTACACCGTTTTACGAGGGTAATTGAATTTTTTATAAAAAATCGTTTCAAATTTCTGCGTGTTTTTAATCCATGCGTCAGCATCAATATCAAGGCGTTGTAATATTGGCAAGAATGTATCGGGTATAAACCTGCACTTGTCTTGGCGCTGGATGCGGCCGGTGGTATCGACAAGTGTAAGGTAATCTTTGTGGCTGAATAACACACCGTGTTGGTTGTCGTACTTTACATTGCCCTTTAATGTCGCGAGAGGCTTAACTGAAAAGCGTTGAATGTATGGATGATTAAAATCCGGGTTGTTTTCCAGTGCGCGTGCCAAGTTAAAGCGTGGTTTACTTCGTTCTCTAATACTTGTGTGTTCCGATTGCTCGGGCGTAGCAGCCATTTTTGCCCGAATAGGATTTATGTCAACGTAGGCCATCGCTGTGAGTAGGGCTTCTTCGGTCAGCAATGGCTGGGATTTGAAGCGCCCCTGACCCACATGGATGTGGGAAATGCCGGCATTGCAGGAGCAAATTCCTGCCCCAGAAGCGGCCCGTGCAATTCTCTTGATAAATAGGGTCTACCATCAGTTACAAATTTTCCCGCTACGCTCCATTTTCTCGACGTTGCGGGCGTTATATATCTTTGGTCCAGCAAGGATACCTCATGGCAAAAGCATTTATTAGCTATTCGGTAAAAGATGAATCTCTACCCAGAAATTGGCATAATATGACATCAATGGCTGGTATTGATACCTGTTTACCGACTAAAAGTTCAGTGGTGCGGTGCTGTTCAAGCGAGTGGGCACTATTTTTCAATGTTTAATCCAAGGCTTTCATTTCATTATTTTCTACCTTATCTGGGTTCAGCATTACTCCTCCGATAGGCTCACAAATCTTCACTGACTGAGACCAGCGGTTTGGATTTACTGCTTTCGCATTTTCCAGTACCTGTTTACGTGTCGCTAAAATTCCACCATCCTGTTGAGCGTGACCGCTCAGTGGGTGTGACGAAGTTAAGCTTGCTGTACGTGTGCTCGTGTTATATACACCGACAACATCGGCTATGCAGGTCCCGCACTGGTTATTTGTTTTACTGCTTGGTCGCTTTCTTGTCTGGTAACATCAGTATTAGCGCGCTTGTTAATAAGTGCTATGATGCATAATTTTTGTGTCAATATAGGTGCGACTTTTCTGCAAAGTCTATATAAGCTGCTTGGGTCGTCAATAAGCTGATTCAACCTGTGTCGCTAATTGTTTGCCACGCTCATCAACCTTCGATATAAGGGGGTGAAATTATTGGGGGTACTCGTATTGAACTGTGTACTCCGTTAAGTGATAAACCGGTGCGCGTGCTTCTTAGTAGAGAACGATCAGTTTTATTATGATGGTAAATGTTTCACGGCTTTTAAAATGAATTTTAACATGGACCTTGGTTGCTAAGTCATTACAATGCCGAGGTTACGTTGGCTATCTGAATTGCCTTTTTGATAAACAGTTTAGTGTGGCTAGAACAATCGCGTTACTATTTATCTCTTCCGATGTAATTATTTCTGAAGCGATAAATATTGAAAAAAACACTACTTCAATAACGGCCACGGAGAATATTGTTATGCACCGAGACTATCACCTATGAATAAAAACGAAATATTATTGATTTATGATAAACAATGCCCGGCATGTAACAATTATTGTCAAATCGTTAGAATACGTGAAAGTATTGGTGAGCTTATACTAGTTGATGCGCGTGAAAATAGTGATGTGTTGAAAGAGGTGACTGATTTAGGTCTAGATATAGATCAAGGGATGGTGCTTAAAATGGAGGAGGCAATATATTACGGTTCAGACGCTATCCATGCCTTAGCACTATTGAGTAGCCGATCAGGTGTTTTTAATAGAGTTAATTACTGGTTGTTTAAATCGTCAACCCTGTCAGGCATCTTCTATCCAGTCTTACGGTTTTTTCGAAATATATTACTCAAATTTCTCGGAAAAACTAAAATCAATAACCTGAATGTAAGTGGTAACAATAGGTTCTAAATGGTCAGCAGCCTGGTGTTAAAATACTCATCTGCGAAACAAAGAGAATGAAATATGCATGAAATAATCTGCCCGCACTGTGATAAAGCATTTAAAATTGACGAAGCTGGTTATGCCAATATTCTGAAACAGGTTCGCGATAGCGAGTTTGACCAGCAGCTTCATGAGCGGCTTGAACTGGCCGAGAAGGATAAGTTAAGTGCGGTAGAGCTGGCAAAAAGACAAGTGGGCAGTGACATGCAAAAATCTGCTGCTGCCAAAGATACTGAGATTCAATCATTAAAAGCTCAATTAGATTCTGGTGCAGTTGCAAAACAGCTAGCCGTCACAGAGGCGCGAGGTGAGGTTGAAAAACAAAGAGACGCCATGGCTAGCGAGCTTGAACAAGCTAAACGAGATAAACAAGCGGCTGTTGAACTTGCCGATGCAAAGCTCGCTCGAGCGCTGCAGGAAACAGCTTCAGCGAAAGATAAAGAGATACAGAACTTACAAACCAAGCTCGATGCTACTCAACTCGAACAAAAGGTGGCGATTACCGGCGCAGTCGGTGTGGTCGAAAAGGAACGCGATAAATTGCAGGGTGTCCTCGAAAAAGTAGAGCTTGAAAAAAAACTCGCTGAGACATCGCTCAAGGAAAAATACGAAACACAGATTAAGGACCGGGACGATGCGATCGAGCGTCTCCGCGATATGAAAGCACGGTTGTCGACTAAAATGGTCGGTGAAACCCTTGAACAGCACTGCGATACTGAGTTTAATAGACTTCGAGCTACAGCATTCCCTCGAGCTTTTTTCGAAAAAGACAATGACGCACGGAGCGGTAGCAAGGGCGACTACATTTTTCGTGATATCGACGAGGAGAACACTGAAATAGTGTCAATTATGTTTGAGATGAAAAACGAAATAGATACGACTGCTACCAAGAAAAAAAATGAAGATTTTCTAAAAGAACTCGATAAAGATCGTACAGAGAAGGGTTGTGAGTACGCCGTGCTGGTATCTCTTTTAGAGCCTGACAGCGAACTTTATAACACTGGAATCGTGGATGTATTTCATCGTTTTCAAAAAATGTATGTTGTTCGACCGCAGTTTTTTATTCCCATTATTACGTTACTGCGCAATGCGGCGATGAAATCACTCGAATACAAGAAAGAATTGGCACTCGTTAAAGACCAGAGTGTTGACATAACTAACTTTGAAAGTGATCTCGATAAATTTAAGACTGCGTTCGCAAAGAATTATGATCTTGCGACTAAGAAATTTCAAACTGCCATTGATGAGATCGACAAGTCCATTGATCATCTGCAAAAAACCAAGGATGCTTTACTGAGTACCGATAGAAATCTTCGGCTTGCCAATGATAAGTCACAAGATGTAACGATTAAAAAGCTTACGCGACGCAACCCTACAATGGCGATAAAGTTTGATGAACTTAATAATCAAACTTCACTCGATATCGAGTAATATAACTGGCCATTTATCGTTAAAAACGACGATTCATAATCTCACGACCGTGTTAAATCTATGAAAAATAGCTACACTTGTATTGGTTTGTTCAACCCTAAATCTGCTGAAAATGTCGGCTCGGTAATGCGCGCCGCTGGCTGCTACGGCGTTACTTCAGTATTTTATACTGGCAAGCGTTATGATCGTGCTAAATCTTTTTATACTGATACGCAAAAAATTTATGAAATATTACCGCTTGTGAGTGTTGAAGAATTAAAAGATATTATCCCGTATGGATGTGTGCCAGTCGCTGTTGAATTAATTGATAGCGCTAAGTTGCTAACCACATATAAGCACCCAGCCCAAGCTTTTTACATTTTTGGTCCTGAAGACGGCAGCTTAAAAAAAGACATTATCGATTTCTGTGAAGACGTTGTTTATATTCCAACGGAAGGTTGTATGAATTTAGCCGCAACGGTTAACGTGGTACTTTATGATCGTCTCTCGAAGGGCGATGATTTCTCTTATCATCATGATGCATTTAAACAAGCTAAAATAAGTGAGTCAGATTAGAAAGGCGCTCCGTGGTTAGGTCTTGCCTTTCTGACACAGGGGGCTAATGAAGATAATCAAAGGTAGGGCTTTAAGAGTGAAAATAAAGACCATGGATTTAATTTTATGCATCAGTTCTGTTATATTGGAGAAGATAATGAATTTAATTCGTTAACACCCCAGAAGACTCGGTAATTCAAGTAGCGAGGCAGCGGGAACCCAATGCTATGTTTCATTCTTAACTACAGAACGGGTTAAGGGAAGCAGTCACTCACTATTAATGTAGAAACAAAGGAATTAAGCCACAATGCTCATTGTGCCTATCGAAAAGAACCTTAGCTTAAAGCATCCCCCTATTATCTTGTTTTTTATCGTATTACTTAATGTGTGTGTATTCTTTTTCTATCAGTCTGGAGAAGATACGACAATCCAGCAGTCAATAAAAACTTACCAAGAAAAACAGTTTTTTGATGATGAGTGGGAGTACGTTCAAGAGCATTTGACAAATACCGATCAAATAGCATTGCTTGATGAATTTGAGCTCCTCAACACTGACCAGCGTTATGATGAGCTTTATTTTCGCACGCTTATGTTGCCTGATTTCTTTTCGTTCTACAGGCCTTTCGCCATTTCTATCTCTAATGATGGGGAGTTTGATCAAAAAATTATACTAAGAGAAGAAATCGATCAGGCTATAAGTTCTCTGAGCTTTATTCGGTTAGGATTAATACCTAGAGAACACTCCGCGATTACATTTGTGACGCATCAATTTTTACATGCTGATTTCCTACATTTATTAGGCAATATGTTTTTCTTGATATTGTGTGGCTTTGCCGTGGAGGCCGCCATAGGACATATCCGTTTCTTAATGTTCTATGTGCTTTCGGGTATTACAGGCGGGCTACTGTATATGGTGGTGGATCTAGAGGGTGTTCAGCCACTGGTTGGTGCATCGGGTGCCATTTCTGGTGTGATGGCTATGTATTTAGCCATTTTCAGGTTACAAAAAATCGAGTTTTTTTATTGGTTCTTCATTTTTATTGGGTACATTAGAGCACCTGCATTAGCCATTTTACCGTTATATATAGGCAAAGAAGTCTATGCTTTTTATAATGATATCGGTTCTAATGTTGCTTTTATGGCGCATGCAGGTGGGTTAATAGGCGGTAGTATCTTTATTGGATTGTCCTATATTTTCACTCCGGATATTTTTAATCGTGAATATATTGAAGAAGATCAAACGCATGATCCTAAGCAGGAGGCGCTATCTCTTTTATATCAGTCTGTCGAGAGGTACAACTTTAGTACGGCATTAAAACTGTCTGATAACATACTAAAAGAATATGGTGACGATACTGATATCGCCTTTTTAAGATATCGTTTATTGTCTATTGATAAAAATAAAGAATTCCGACAGTCTGCTTTAGAATTACTTTCACAGTCATCTATTTATCCGCACCACTTACAAAAAATTGAATCTATTTGGAAAGAAAATCCCGATATACAGCAAGACCTAAATGATGACACGCTTAATCAATTGGGTACCGCACTGTGTGAATTGGATGATCCTACTACAGCAGCGACTATTTTCAACATATTGAAAAATAAAAACTCACCACATCAATTACTTGGTATATATGCTAGAAAATTGTCTATGCGTTATCAGACATTGAAAAACAACATAAAAAAAGAAGAGTATGAAAGTATCGCCGAGAGCTTGTTGGAGAGCCGTACCTAATGGATAGTTGTAAATACCACCCTTTGGCGCCCGCCACATACCGCTGTAATCAATGCCAAATGATGACGTGCGATGAATGCTCTAATGGCTGCAACCATAGTGTAGAGGCGTGTTGCTTTCTATGTCATCAACGTTTACAAAGTTTAGGTGCAGCAAATAGTGCAGACCCTTTTTGGCGTCGACTGCCACAAAGTTTTCGTTACCCTATGCATCCACAAGCGGCAACAATTATAGGTGTTGTCTCTTTATTGACTGCACTGTGTAGCTTCATTTCGTCAATATTTATCCTTCTTCCTTTATTAATGTTAAGCGGCGCAATGATGAAATATGCGTTTACTTGCTTAGAGTCTACAGTGTCAGGAAATTTAATTGCCCCAGATATAGGTCAAGCATTTAGTGAAGGGCTATCACTAATTATCAAGTTAATTGCCATTTTCATTCTTCTTGGGGCAGCGGTTACCGGTATTGTTGTTATGTTTGGGGTGACACTGGGCATGTTTATTGGCGTGTTGTTTATGGTGAGCTTGCCCGCAATGTTGATTAGTTTTTCTATTAATGAAAGTATCACTGAGGCCCTGAACCCCATTAAAGCATTGCGATTAATGCTGTCTATAGGTATGCCTTATTTGTTACTGCTGGTTTTTATGGGCATCATGTTTGTGTCAGTAGGCGCCATCAGTCAATTTATTGGTGATACGAATTCTCTTATTACGATAACGTTACAATCTGTCGTGTCCAATTATTACACTATTGTTATATTTCATATTATGGGTTATATGATTTTTCAATATCAAGATAGGTTAGGCTTTATTGCAAGGGAAAATATAGAGGGTGACGATCGTTCAAGAACAGATTTTGAAAATTCTTTAGCTGAAATAGAGGTTCATATAAAGGAAGGGCTATTTCAAGAGGCTATTGTTATTTTTGATGCTCTATTAAAGCGACATTCAAAGAATAAAAAATTATATGAAAAATACTTTGATTTCTTATGTGCTCTAAAAAACAGTGAGAAAATAATAAATTTTTCGAACTTGTATCTTAAATTTATTATTGAAAATAAATATGATTATCTATTGCTCGCTACCTATAAGCGTACACTTAATGTTGAACCACTTTACATGCCAAATAAAGCCACTATTAGATTGACATTGGCGCAAGCCTTAAGTGACAGCGGTGATTTTAAAGCGGCTATAAAGCTTATTAATGGCCTACATAAGCAATACCCACAATACTCGAAGCTAGTTGAGGCGTATACACTAATGGCGGAGTGCTTACGTAATATGCCTAATATGCAAGCGAATGTGAAACAGTGCTATCGTTTAGTCGAGCATTTTAAAAGCCAGCAAGTAAAAGCTAGTCTAGTCAAGGATGAAACTTCGAGGTTTGGGTTGGTATCACGAAATTAATTAGATTGTTCTAATGGTCACGCCATTTATTTACAGCACTTTCTAGCACTCTCTAGCACTCTCTAGCACTTTTACAGCGTTTTTGTGCGGGTAGTAGGGATGGTAAGCGCGTTGCACATAACTGATGTTTTTGTGCAACGGTATGTTAAGAGCTGGTAGATTTTAGCCGATCTACTTTTTTACTTTTGGTTTGCTAAAGTAACCGTTTTGTTCATGCTCTAAAAGCGCTCTTAGAACATCGCTTCGAGTGATTAAGCCCACTAGTTTACCATTAGTCACCACGGGGTAGTTTTTAGGTCGGTTGACCATAATTATCTGGGCGATTTCTACAATACTGGTCTCCGGTGTTACGCTTACAACATTAGTTTGCATGACGCTGGAGACAGCGCCTGGTTCTTCCGAATAAAATGCATCGTTAAGCATATCTTTTACACAATCTTGCTCTGATAAATAGCCGATTAGTTGGTTTTTTTCGTCCACTACTGGAGCGCCAATAACCCCTTCTTTTAGCATCATGGTCACCGCTTCTTTGATGCTAGTTGAAGCGTAAATAGCGTGGGGGTTGTGATCCATAAAGTCAGTAACTAGAATAGATTGCATAAAATCATCTCCGATAACGATATTATTATTGTGGTGGTATTTGATGTTTCACCGGTATTGTTAATAGCGATTTTACTCGTTAACATGACGCTTCAGTGTAGTCGAATTGGCAAATTTTACTATAGGCAGATACCGTGTTTATATATCCGGCTTTTAAGGCTTCTACCGTCAGTGCATGACCTATGGACACTTCGGCAATAGGTGCTATAGAAAGAAATTCTGGTAGGTTACGTTGATTAAGATCGTGGCCTGCATTAATTGTTAATCCAATGTTGTGTGCGTGCTGTGCCGCTTTGCGATACGTGTTGATGGTTTCTTGATGCGCTTCGGTATTGTAGTTTGCGGCATAAGGACCGGTATAAAACTCGACTCGGTCTGCGCCAATCTCTTTGGCGCGATCTATTTGCGCTTTATCGGGATCCATAAACAGGCTGACACGTACATTCCATCGTTTTAATTGTTTGATGATATCTTCTAATGCCCAAGTATCTTCACGCAGATCAAAACCGTGGTCAGAAGTGAGCTGGTCGTTACTATCGGGCACTAATGTTGCTTGATCTGGGCGCATGTTATCAATGATCTGCATAAAACCGGGATACTCGGTACCTGTATTACCTATAACACGTTGCTCGAAGGGGTTGCCTTCCACATTAAACTCACAACCCTCATACCGATTAGTGAGCTGTTTGAGTTCGGCAACATCATTAGGGCGAATGTGCCGTTGGTCGGGTCTTGGGTGCACCGTAATACCTTGTGCTCCCGCTTGTATTGCGTCTTCGGCAAAAGACAACAGGTTAGGATAGTTGCCTTCACGTGAATTACGTAACAGGGCAATTTTATTGATATTAACGCTAAGAGAGGTAGGCATAGTGGTGTCCAATAAAAAATTGATGGAGTGTCTCTACGGCAACACTTTTTTAAACGGTTTTATAATAATCGAATCGTAAACGCCTGCGGCAAGGTAAGGCTCGTCGTCGGCCCATGTTTGAGCATCGTTAAGCGTGGCGAATTCGGCAATCACCACGCTGCCAGTAAAGCCCGCAGGGCCCGGGTCTTCGTTGTCTATAGCAGGGCAAGGTCCCGCCACCAACAATCGACCTTGATCCTTGAGCGCATTAAGCCGCTCAAGGTGTGTTGCGCGTGTTTGCACTCGTAGCGCTAAAGTGTCGGGTTTGTCGTTACCAATAAATACGTACCACATAGTGCTGTCCTATTAATATTGTTCTAGTAATATTATTCTATTAATGTTGCTTAAGGATATCCTCTAAATCGAGCTGGGTGAGCTTTTTTATCTGTTTAAATAAATAAAATAGTGCGAACATCATCACGACAGTTGCCGGTATAGCAATGATAGGAAAGCTTAAAGCGTTCATCTTTCCTAGCTCAGCATTAAAGGCTTCGGTGCCCGGTTCACTCACAAGAATCCAAATGGCTAATATGTAATTTAATACGGATGATAGAATAAAGGAAAGCGCAATTAAGTAAGATGCATTTTTTAATACTTGTTCAAAGCTACGCTGGTTGTTATGTGATTTTAACGCGTTATCGACTTTATCTATCTGCAAAATTTTATCGTTATATAAAAAAGTTTTTACCAAAGGGAAGCGTGTTTTTAATGAAAGTAAAGTAAAAATAGCAAATAACGCGGGAATGCCTGCTTCTTTAATAGCAATATACTCAGGGGGTAATTTAAGCAGTGCCATGCCGCCGGTAAGCATAATACTGACAATACCAATAGCAGAGAACAAATTGAATTTGCCAATGGTAAAGAATTCTTTTAGGCCATAAGCGAGTGGAAAACTTAACGCCACTACAATGGCTAATTCTACGCCTAGATCATCTTCACCGCTAAACTTAGATAAAACCAAGGTAGGAATAACAATATTGATGATTATGTTAACCAGCATGTTTTCTTTTTTCTCGGGCGTTTTTTCTGCTGATAGCGGCGTCGATGGTGATGTAGCTAATGGCGCGATACTTTCGTTAACTCCATTGTTGTCATTACTCTCATGGCTAGTATTATTGTCTTCAGGTGTGGGGGTATCTGCTTGCATAATATCCGTTGGCTTATAGGTGATGTGGTATTGGTGTTCTGCTAGTGTTGGTAGAGAACGTCATAAATGTTATACACACACTAGTGTTTATAGGAAATTAATCGTTCAACTTCGTCGGTAAGTCGTCCATAATCACCAGCATGGTTAATTATCGGGTGATTGTAGAGTAACGACAAGGTTATTTAGCTCGGTTATCAAGGGGCTATGCGCTAACACTGCTTAATAATCTTACCTAATGTCGATGGTACACTACCGAACGCACTATATTACGTAATACTCTCAGCGTAAATGTTAAGAAGCACTAAATTAATACGTATAAGCTGCTATTTACACGGCGACACTGTAAAACCCCCTAAT
Organism: Candidatus Endobugula sp.; assembly: GCA_047636495.1. Lineage (GTDB taxonomy): Bacteria > Pseudomonadota > Gammaproteobacteria > Pseudomonadales > Cellvibrionaceae > Endobugula. Next base: position 14,693 of record JBLILH010000033.1, read on the forward strand.
CCTGATAGTTAATCACCGGATTAACTATCAGGATTAACGACTAACATCAACCAACATAAGGAATACCGTGTTGTACGATTTACATACACATAGCTATTGTTCAGATGGCCAGCTTTCTCCCGCAGAGTTAGTAACTTTAGCCCGTCGCCAAGGCGTGACGGTGCTTGCATTAACTGATCATGATACCTTGGATGGTATTGCCGAAGCCCAGCAAGCAGCCCTTGAACCATTTGATGCTGTCGCCAATGAAGTGCTTGATGACACCATGGAAAACACAACAAGTGAAGACACTAATACTAATAACTATAAGCCGCTCACGATTATTACTGGTATCGAGTTATCTACTCAATGGCGGGGGAGAGGGATACACATTATCGGCCTCAATATAGACATTGATTCGCCAGTGCTGAAAGCAGCGATACACGCACAAACACAAACACGTATTCAGCGTGCCGAGACAATAGCTCAGCGATTGGAGAAGGCGGGGGTTAAAGACGCCTTGGCAGGCGCAAAGCGGCATTCAGGTGGCGGCGCAATCGGTCGCCCACACTTCGCACAGTATATGGTAGATTCCGGTTATGTGAGCACTATTCCTCAGGCGTTTAAACGCTATCTGGGCGCAGGTAAAGTGGGCGATGTGAAACAGTGTTGGCCTGATATCGACGAAGCCGTTAAATGGATTGTGCAGGCTGGTGGTATTGCGGTATTAGCGCACCCTGACAAATACGATCTTACCCGGACAAAGTTGTATGAGTTACTAGGCGACTTTTCTGAAGCAGGCGGGCGAGGAATGGAAGTTGTCAGTGGGCACCAAGATAAAAGTGTTACGCTTAAACTTGCGCGCGCTGCTGACGACTTTTCGTTATTAGCATCCTGTGGCAGTGATTTCCACAGCCCCAAGAACACGTGGCAAGCGGTGGGACGTTATTCACCGCTACCGGAAAGCTGCACACCAGTATGGACACAATTTACGTGATATATAGACGTCAAATTTATGAGACCTCTTATATCTCGGTGTATCATAATGCGAGTTCGGGTATGATCTGAGTAACCATATTTTATCCCTGCTTTATATCTACCCCTGTTACATACATGACATATCTGTGAAGGTAATCTATGGCTCAACTATTTAGTATTCATCCCGAAAATCCTCAAGCACGCTTTATTTCTCGATCGGTAGAGATAATCCGTAAGGGCGGTTTAGTCGCTTATCCTACTGATTCTGCTTATGCGTTAGGTTGTCACATTGGTGATAAATTTGCTCTGGATCGTATTCGAGGCATTCGACAACTAGACAAACATCATAATTTCACTTTAGTCTGTCGAGATCTCTCAGAAATAGCGACTTATGCCAAGGTGAATAACCAAGCTTATCGCATGATTAAAAATTTAACTCCAGGACCGTTTACCTTTATTTTAGAAGCAACCACAGAAACGCCGCGGCGACTAAAACACCCCAAACGCAAAACTATCGGTCTACGTGTGCCTAGCAACCCTATTGCACAGGCGTTACTCGAAGAGCTTAACGAACCGATGATGACCAGTACATTGATTCTGCCGGGTGATATTCAACCATTAACTGATCCTTACGATATTCGCGAGTCACTAGAGCACCAATTAGAGTTGGTGATAGATGGTGGTTTTTGTGGCTTGGAAGCTACTACAGTGGTTGATATGACTGGCGACGAACCTGTTATCATTAGGCAGGGTTGTGGAGTACTAGCATAGTGTTGGATTTGCGGTCTATGACTAACGGTGTAAATCCAGTCAATAATACATAGGCGTCATAACTATTTAATATTAGCCTGCACCTCCAGATAGTTTTACTATAGCTATTGTTAACTTATCTAAGGGAAATAACAAATGCCAGCCAATTACACAATGAATGTCGGAATTAGCGAAAAAGAGCGCCAAACGATTGCGCATGGGGTGGGTGAGTTATTAGCAGACACCTATACCCTATACTTGAAAACCCATAACTTTCACTGGAATGTAGTGGGACCAAAATTTCACGATCTGCATCTAATGTTTGAAGCGCAATACACCGAGCTGTCTTCTGCCGTAGACGATATTGCTGAACGAATCCGCACCTTGGGCTTTCCTGCCCCGGGTACTTATAACCAGTTTGCTTCGCTGACCTCTATTGATGAAACTTTAGGCGTACCTTCGGCAGATGGAATGGTCAGTATATTAACTAGCGATAACGAAACATTGATTCGCACTGCACGACGTATTTTACCGCTTGCGCAAAAAGCAGATGATGAATCGACAGCCAGTTTAATTGCCGACCGTATGGCCGTTCACGAAAAAACTGCGTGGATGCTTCGCAGTTTGTTAGGTCATTAGGCCTATCAGCCCTTCATTATTTTCACCTTAAACTTAATTCCTTAGTTTTACTTGATGCCGGGCTTGTCCTGGTACCATATTGCATATATAAATTTCAAGCGGTTATGCTTATGTAGGCAGGTGTTTGGCCGCCATATCATCTGCTTATGTGCTCATCAAGATGTGCGTACCATGCTGTTATAAGCTTGGATAAGTAGTTACTGCGGCTATGATCAAAAACCGTTATAATCCTAAAATAGTATCTACGACTCGTGAGAGTCCATAAAGACCTGGAAGAAAATGACAATTAGTGCCGACGATAATACGCTTTTAGCGACTGAATCTGAATCTACTGCTTTAGACGAAAATACCTCAAGTGAGCAAGTGGTTAGTCAAGCGGCATCTACTTTAAGACCGTCATCGACCACCGTTGAGAAACCTGAGCAAAATGAGATGCCCTTTGCCTTAGTCAATGGCGAAGCATATACCACGTTACCGAAAGATCTTTATATTCCGCCCGATGCGCTAGAGGTTATTCTAGAAGCTTTCGAAGGCCCGCTTGATCTATTGCTTTATCTTATCCGTCGTCAAAATTTAGATATCCTTGAAGTGAATGTGTCTGCTATTACGCATCAGTATGTCAAGTATGTTGAGATGATGACTGATATGCAATTTGAGTTGGCTGCAGAATACCTGGTGATGGCTGCGATGTTGGCAGAAATAAAATCACGTATGTTATTGCCCCGCAATAAAGAAGATGAAGAAGACGAAGGTAACGATCCGCGCGCCGCATTGATTCGTCGATTGCAAGAATATGAACGTTTTAAGTCAGCGGCAGAAGATATCGACGAGATGCCACGATTACATCGTGATATTCACCAAGCCAGTGCTGACGCACCCGGTCGCAATTCGACTCGCCCCGATCCCGAAGTTGATTTTAAAGAGATTTTGCTGGCACTTGCTGATGTGTTACGCCGTGCGGATATGTTTGAAAGTCACCAAGTCGAAATGGAGCGTATGTCAACTCGCGAGCGGATGACCCAGGTATTGGAACGCCTAAGTGAAGAAAAAACCTTTATCCCTTTTGTGAGTTTGTTTACGGTGTCGGAAGGGCGCTTAGGAGTCATCGTCACTTTTATGGCAATTATGGAGCTGATCAAAGAATCGTTAGTGGATTTCGTACAGAATGAAGAATTTGGTGCGATTCATGTAAAAGCAAAATCAGAATAGTATTAAAGAATGGCTCATCATTTTTAACGAGAATAGCAACAACAGCGAAACACTATGATTGAAAAACCTCAACTACGAAAAATTCTAGAAGGTGCATTAATGGCCTATGCACAACCATTATCGTTGGATAAGCTGCACAATCTATTTGTGACTAAAACCACCGATACTGAAGAAGGTGATGAGCTACCGGTTGAATCACTGGTGAGTAAAGCCGATATTGTTGCCGCTTTAGAACAAATTCAACAATCGTTTGATGATAACGGTTTCGAGTTACAAGAAGTCGCCAGCGGTTGGCGTTTTCAGGTGAAAGAAGAAACTGCACCGTGGGTGAATAAACTGTGGGATGAAAAGCCCCAGCGTTATTCCCGTGCGTTAATGGAAACTATTGCTATTATTGCTTATCGCCAGCCGATAACCCGTGGTGATATTGAGGAGATTCGCGGCGTGGCGGTGAGTAGTCATATTATTAAAACGCTCACAGAGCGTGATTGGATTAAGGCGATTGGCCATCGTGATGTGCCCGGACGTCCGGCTTTGTTTGCGACCACCAAAACATTCTTAGATTATTTCAATTTAAATAGTCTTGAGCAGTTGCCCTCGTTGAAAGAACTCACCGATATTGATCTCATTAATCCCGGGTTAAATTTACAAGATGTGCCGCCTACTAATGACGAGGTGAATGTAGGTGACACATCAGCGCCGGTACAACAAAATTTTCTAGAAACAGAAACAGAAACAGAAACAGAAACAGAAACAGAAACAGAAACAGAAACAGAAACAGAAACAGAAACAGACATTAACGCTTTGAATGATGAGCAGGTAAGATAATTTTATGAATGATGATGTAGAAATAAAAGAAGTTGCTCCTGAAGGCGAGAAGCTACAAAAAGTATTAGCCCGTGCCGGCTTAGGCTCACGCCGAGAAATGGAGCGTGTCATTGGTCAGGGCCATGTGATGGTCAACGGCAAAGTTGCTGTTTTAGGTGATCGCGTGGGCTCCGACGATAAAGTGGATGTTAATGGTCGCCGCGTTAGGTTAGAAAAGCCCGAAGAGAGACGCATACGTGTTTTGTTATACAACAAACCCGAAGGAGAGATTTGTACGCGTTCTGACCCAGAAAATCGCCCGACAGTCTACGATCGCTTACCGCCTATCAGTGGTGACCGATGGATTTCGGTGGGGCGTTTAGATTTCAATACTAGCGGTTTATTGTTATTTACCAACGATGGCGAATTAGCTAACAAGTTAATGCATCCTTCATCGGTTATTGACCGTGAATACCTTGCGCGTATCCAAGGAACAGTTGATAACGATATGAAACAGCGTCTACGTGACGGTGTGGAGCTAGACGATGGAATCGCCAAGTTCAGCGATGTTGTAGACGGCGCAGGTGAAGGCCGTAATCAATGGTTTTACTGCGTAGTTATGGAAGGTAGGAATAGAGAAGTACGTCGATTGTGGGAATCTCAGGGCGTGACCGTTAGCCGTTTAAAACGTGTACGTTACGGTAGTATTTTCATCCCTTCTCACGTGCGAGTGGGTCAGTGGGTTGAAATGACAGAGGGCGAAATTAAGTCTTTGTGCGGAACTGCTGGAGTTTCAGCGCCTGCAGCAATACCACTAACACGTGACCAATTGGAAGTTCATCAGCGCCATCAACGTAAACTACGTTCGAGTAGGCAAAAGACCAGCTACCGCAAAAAAAATAAGCGTTAACCGCTCCAGTTTAGTTACGCAGGGCTAGCGGTATCAGAAGCACTGCTAGTTTCACGTCCGTCGGCAGTCACTAATAGATCACGTTTTGTATGTGTATTGCCTTCTTTAGAAGAAAACTCTACACGATTTCTACCCGCATTTTTTGCACAATATAATACCCTGTCGGCTTGTTGCATTAACTCATTAGTGTCGGAGCAGTAAGCGGAACAGCTGCCTCCGATACTAATCGTCACGCCAATTTTTTTACCACTCTTTTTATCAACAGGAATCGATAATGCGGCAACATTTTCTCGAATACGCTCCGCAATAATCATTGCTCCAGATAATTCACTTTTATTTAGAATGACTACAAACTCTTCACCACCATAGCGATAAGTGACGTCTGTCTGTCTTGTGGTATCGCTTATACTGTTAGCGACCGCTTTAATCACATTATCGCCAATACCATGCCCATAGCTATCATTAATTTTTTTGAAGAGGTCAATATCTAGCATCAGCACACAAAAGTGTTGATCATAACGCTGCGCCATTTGCCATTGATGGGCGATGGTTTGTTTGAGCGCCCCGCGATTTGCTAAGCCGGTGAGTGGATCACTCAATGCTTGTTGAATGGCATCGCGGTAGCTTAAGGCATTGCGTAAAGGATAAATTAGGATGCTCAACAAACCTTCTAGTTGTTCTAGCTCTGGAGTTGTAAACCGCTGCTGACGACTAAAAATAATATTCCCTAGGTAAGTATCTTGCAAACGTAATGAATAATCGGTGGTGTGGATGGACCCTTTACCTAGTTTGACAGTGATATTTTTGTCTTGAAAACTATAGGAGCAGCTGTTTATTTTTAATAAATGTTGTAATTGTCCAAAAAACAAATCAAACAAAGGTTCTAACTTTAACGTGGTTTGTAACAAAGATGTCAGCTTGAGTTGAATGTTTGATTCATGATGTGTCACAACAGCGACCTCAGATTTTACGGCTGAACTAGCTACTTGACGTTTACGTACTACCGAATCTGGAGATACTGCGTCGAGTATGTCGGTAGTTTGGTGAACATTTGTGGACATAGTGTTACCTATCGAAATTAGTCTCAGCTAAAGCTAGTTATCGACCCAGGTCGTAAATGATTTAGCGAAAATGTAATATAAATATAAAGCTATCTAATTAGCGTACACAAACGTTATGCTAAATGTATACCAACAATGTTTTTCTATAGTTATTTTTATAAAAAACAAGGGCTTATAAATTTTCGTTAAACCCAATGACATCCTCCGACAAAAAAATGACGTTAATTCATTTGAAAGTAACATAAAAGTGCCACCAGCAACATGTTGATATGTTGATTCTGTGATGAGTTTCACGACAATTACAGAGTGACAGGCAGGGTTTTGCCGCTTGCGGTTGCGTATAAACGTTGGGACAATCAGTGCCCTTTAATGGCTAACAGTATTTATAGGAGTTCATGTGTCAACAATGGGTATTTTTTTCGGTAGCGACGACGGTAACACCGAGCGTGTTGCCGCGTTAATTCAGCAGCGTCTGCAAGATCTACTAAAACCCCATATTTCAATGGTTGATTTACATGATGTTGCCAATGTCACCCAACTTGATTTTGATAATTATGAGTTCATCATTCTAGGTATTCCTACTTGGGACTTTGGCCAAATTCAATCTGATTGGGAAGAATTCTGGGACGATATTGGAGCGGTTGACTTTACTGGCAAAACGGTGGCTTTGTTTGGTTTGGGTGATCAATTTGGTTATGGCGACTATTTTTTAGATGCGATGGGGATGCTTCACGATGTTGTCGCTGCAAACGGAGCGAAAATTATCGGGCATTGGTCTGTTAAAGGCTATGAATACGATGCATCCAAAGCGGAGATTAACCACCCAGTCACTCAAGAGCGGTGTTTTGTCGGACTAGCGATTGATGAAGACCAGCAAGAAGAGTTAACTGAGTCTCGGGTCAGTGAGTGGTGCTCACAGTTGTCTGCAACTATATATGCCAGATAATATATATAACCAGCAATACACATAATAACTTTACATATACAGAACAACGCACCATGTAGAGAATGACATGCCCTCTAATATTAATGCACTGTCTCATTTTAATATCTACCTACAACATGAGTTTACTATATGACCACTTCCCCCCACGACCTCATCATCGCGCTTAGTGAGGCACTTGGTCGCATTATCTATGGTAAGCAATCCGTGACCGAGCATGCCCTGTGTTGTCTGTTGGCAGGGGGGCACTTGCTATTAGAGGATTTGCCCGGCATGGGGAAAACGACCTTAGCGCAAGGTTTAGCTAAAGTGTTCGGTCTAGATTTTCAACGGGTTCAATTTACTAGCGATTTACTCCCTGCCGATGTCATCGGTAGCGCAATCTATCGGCAAGCATCTGAAAGTTTTACTTTTCACCAAGGCCCCGTCTTCACGCAGGTGTTATTGGCGGATGAAATCAATCGCGCATCACCTAAAACTCAGAGTGCATTATTAGAGGCGATGGGTGAGCGACAAGTCACCGCAGATGGTCACACTTATGCTCTACCGGATCCATTTTTTGTGATAGCCACACAAAACCCGCTGCACCAATCGGGTACGTTTCCGTTACCAGAATCACAACTTGACCGCTTTATGATGCGTCTTTCTTTGGGTTATCCTCCACAAGAAGCAGAGCGGTTATTGTTGCAAGGTGGTGGTACACAATCAGTATTAAAAGCGTTGTCCGCAGTCGTTACATTAAAACAATTACAGGCATTGCAGAAACTTGCGCAAAATGTAGAGGTTAGTGACAATGTAGTCGACTATTTACAGCGTTTGTTACTGGCGTCGCGTGAGTACCCAGAGTTTGTTAGCGGTCTATCACCGAGGGCGGGCTTAGCGTGGTTACATTGTGCAAAAGCGTGGGCATTCATTCAACAGCGTAGTTACGTGATTCCCGATGATTTACAAGCGGTCATGTTACCGGTAGTTGGACACCGTTTGTTACCTAAGGAAAGTCTCGGTAGTGTTGGACAAAAAATTTATGCATTTACACAGCATATTTCTGTTGTTAGTGAATAATGAAAAAGTCGTCTCACTCACACACAGTCACAGGTCAACCCCTTACTTTTTATCAGCGTTGGTTAGCACGCAGGATTCCTGCGAATAAAAAACAACAACTGCATCGAAAAAACATTTTTATTTTGCCCTCTATAATAGGTGTTAGTTTTTTATTCACATTATTATTATTGTGGTTGCTGGGCACTAACTATCAAAATAACCTCGTGTTAGTCCTTACTTTTTTACTCTTGTCGCTGATGCATACTAGTATGTTTTATACCTATGCAACGTTATCGGGTTTGTCGCTAGAAATTATTTCTGTTGAACCTTGCTTTTTAGGTGAGAATGCAAAGGTGTTGTGTCGGATCTCTAGTAACAGTGGGCGGCAACATCCGCAAATTCATCTGTTATCTGAGGAGATGGAAGAGGCGGTAGTGATAACTCTTCAAAAAAACACATCGCAAACCGTCACTCTACTAATGTCACCTGATCACCGAGGTTGTTATAGCGCAAAGCGCTTACGCGTTTCTTCTACTTATCCCTTAGGGCTGTTGCGAGCGTGGTCAGATCTTGATATGGATTTTCAGTTCTTAGTTTATCCTGTACCAATTGATAGCATTTTTCCAGTCATGTACTTGTCGTCAAACGATACGCCCGAAAAAATAGTTGGTATTGCCACGGTGGTAATGAATGCCCAAGACGCTCAAGAAGATATTTCACATTTAAGGGAATATCGAGCGGGCGATTCGTTGAAACAGATCGCATGGAAAAGCTATGCAAAGGGACAAGGATTTTCGACAAAAGAATATGAAGACCCGCAAATAGCAAAAGTTGTGCAATGGCTATCATGGAATGATTTTTCTGGACTGGGCACAGAAACGCGCCTATCACGTTTATGTGATTGCGTAATGCAAGCAGAAGAAAATAATATGACTTACGGACTTAAGTTGCCGGGTAATACCATACCATTAGATTCAGGTAGTGCTCATAAAAAACTATTGTTGCGCGCATTAGCGATGTTTAAGCAAAGTGAATCAGGTCAAGAGATCAGCTCAAATGAATGACAATTACTTGCTTTACTCTCGACCACTAATGCTTTTTTTATTGTTTGTTTTCAGCAGTATTTGTTTGTTGCATATAACGCAACTACCTGTGGGAATGTGGTTTTTTTGTCCTTTAGTGATTGCTTGGCGTATTCAGATATTACGCGAGAGGTTGGCCCAGCCAAGCCGCACCGTAAAGTTATTTTTTGCCAGTATATTATGCGTGTCGTTATTCTTTCAATATAGTCAATGGGTAGCCGTAGAGTCTACGGTCGGTTTGTTGTTAGTAGCTTTAACACTAAAACTGTTAGAAATACGAGGACGTCGCGATGTACTTGTTATTTTATTTCTGTATTATTTCTTAGTGGCTTGTGGTTTTTTGTTCGAGCAATCGGTTATTTATAGTATCGTGAGTGTAGTGGTGGTGATACTGATTACCGCAGTGCTAGTCCTTCTGCATAGTGTTCAAAATGACTCTTCTTCAGTATTAGGGTCGCAGACGTTTCAGTTGTCAGCTAGACAATATGCTCACCAGTCTCTGAAAAATAGTGTATTTTTAAGTAGTAAATTATTATTCCAAAGTGTTTTTCTTGCTTTGATTATGTTGTTATTTTTACCACGTATCAACCCTCTGTGGACAGTGCCGCTGCATTCGGACACAGCTATTACTGGTGTCAGCGACAGTATGTCGCCAGGCGATATCAGTAGCCTTATTCAAAGTAATGCACTCGCTTTTAGAGTCACCTTTATAGGCGATGCGATACCAAATGAATCAATGTATTGGCGTGGCTTGGTTTTCGACGATTTTGATGGCCGTCGTTGGCAGCGTTCAGAACCGGTCAGTCAAAGTGTACAGGCTCAAGATTTTATAGTGCCTACCATCCGTCAAGTAGAAGCCGCATCTGGTAGGATTGGTAATAATGCGGTTAATAGCATCACCGAATATGAGGTGTTGTTAGAGGCTACAGGGCATAACTGGTTATACGCCATTCCAGAAGCGATCATTACCCAAGGTGTAGCATCCCCCATTTATTCCCCGCAAGGGGAAATTTTTCAGTCACCAGTCATCGGTCAGCGTGTTAAATACCAAGTACGTAGCCAGCAGAAAAGAAAGTTATCTTCTCTGTCTAACGAGGATTATCGTCGTTTCACGTATATTCCCCCCAAGAGTAACTTGCGTAGCCAGCGTATATCGCGTGAATGGCGGCAACAATCACCGGGTGACGAAGAATATATCCAAAGGGTACTCAGCTATTATCGTGAAAATTTTACCTACACATTATCGCCGCCGACATTGGGTAGTGATACTGTAGATGACTTTTTGTTTGACACTCAGGAAGGATTTTGTGAGCACTTCTCAAGTAGTTTTACTGTGTTAATGCGAGCAGCAGGCATTCCTGCTCGTGTTGTAGTGGGTTATCAAGGCGGAACTTGGGTGGAAGGTGAAGGTTACTTACAGGTCTATCAACGCGATGCGCATGCATGGACAGAAGTATGGCTAAGGGACAAGGGCTGGTTAAGAATTGATCCTACAGTAGCTGTTGCCGCAATTCGTATACGGGAAGGTGTAAGCGCTGCACTACCTCAGCGAGAGCGTGTCTTCGTGGGTAATAGTTCGGTGAATAGTTATCGTTGGCTAAAAAAAATGCAGCAACAGTGGAGTACTATCGACTATCGTTGGCAACGCTGGGTATTAGATTACGATAGTGATAAACAACAAAGTATTTTAGATAAATACTTTGGTAAGCTCACAATTACTAAAGTTGTTATTGCCGTTTTTTTTACTCTCATGTTGGCGGCCGCATTTATAGGTTTTGGAATTTTCCGGAATAGTCTGTTAATAAAGTACATGCAAAAAACACCAGAAAAAAAACTTTATTTATTACTTCAAAAGAAATTAAAAAAGCTAGGCATTGTATTCGATAAAAACCAATCACTTAAGTGTATATGTGCGCGAGCAATGAGTGAATTACCCGCGCATAAAAATATTTTAAGCAGTGTGTATGCCGATCTAGAAGAGTTGTTTTATCGTCCTGATATAACCGTTGACGAAGTCTCGAAAATTTATATGCGCGCCAAAAAAAATATCAAAACTCTGTAGTAGCGCTTACCCGCAAAATCGGTTAATCCGCTGAATGTGTTTCCGCCTAGCCTTAGAAAAAATATCATTGCCAAAGTTACTTAGCGATGTCGAGTTATCTTCTAAGAAAACATTACACTGTTGTTTTGTCATTAAAGCCGTTTTCTTGTGGATAGAATATAAACGTGATACTTGGTTGTCGTTATTCGTGTTCTGGTAATGTTTAATCTCTTTTTCCGATTCTTTCCATCGATTAATGGTTTCTTGCACGCTGTAACTGTTCACCCCGTGATTTTCAAATTTTTCGGTAAAGGTAATGTAAGGCCTGCTTTGTTCTAACAACAATAATGTTCGTTGTTGATGATCTTCCCACCATACTTCAAACTCGTCTAGATGAAGAAAGGCAAGAAATTTATCGTCGCTAGTATTAGTGTTGTCATCGTCCATGCCATCTGCAGCGTTGTTAGAAGTGTTTAATATAGGGGGTGAAAATAATTGACTTTCCTTTTGTAGTTGTAATATTTGAGAAATTTTAGCGGTAACAAAAACGCCTACACAATTTTGTAGGTCTTGTAGTGATGGGTTGACGTTAAGTGATTTTACATTTGCCATTGCCGATGTGAATGGTGACAAGAATAAAGAGAACTGACTGCTCGTTTTGACTGTCTCGCTGATCCTTCCGTTAATTGATTCACTAGGTGTAATGTACAAGTTATTTTGTGCAGCGTTTGCCAAAATGTTGATTAAATTGACTAGTTTGGTAACAACAAAGTTTTTCTCTACTCCTTGGACACTACTGATAAAGACTTTGTGTGTGTTGTCGGCTAAAAAACTAGCGGCTTCTTTGCTGTATCTATCCATTAATTTAGCGGCTTGGTCATCCCAGTCTGTAGTCATTGGTCGGCAAGCGAATTCTTTTGGTGATTTTTCTGCAAGCGCCGAATGAATAATAAAAGGTTGTTTCGCCAGTTTCTCTAACCGCCCAGCAATGGTTAGCCACTCAGGTGATACCAATCCCAAGCTTACTCCACGTGCCTCTAACAGTAGCGGGATGCCAGTTAAATGATGATCTATGTGACCTATCATGGTTGCTGCAGTTGCCAGACAATCATTTACGGCTAGTTGATCCAGTGAAAATGTTACGTAGCCACTGTTATTGTTTGCCAGCAAAATAGGCGATGTAGAAGTGCTTTTTAATAATGGTCGTAATGTTTCTGTCGTACTTTTACAAAGAGTTTGTAAGTTGTCTACCCAATATATCCATTGCGCTAATCGATTAATATTAGTACTGGATATGGAGGCATTTTCTAATTCATCAATCCACACAGTACCTATTTGCAACTGTTGTGTTAACTGTAAGTTAATGACCTTGAGTGATGAAAGTATATGCTCGTTAATGTCATCTGAAAATATCTGCTTTATTAAAAAGTCATCGACAGTCTGTTGTGTTTTGAAATTTTCCTCGGGTAGACGAGAAGTCAGTTTAGTGCCATACAATGTCTCTAATAACGTATTAAACAGCACCGTGTCTATTGAATTATTGGTTATATCTATTATTTTTTGTCTGTTTTCAACCATCGTTTCAAAGACGGTAAATGCTTGAATAAACTCATTAAGTCGTTCGGCACTCGCTGAAAAGCGATTGTTTTTTTCTGCTGAAATCGAACTAATCGGCCATGTGAGTAATCGCCCTTGTTCACGAATCAACTGACAATCAATGCCTTTTGTAATAAGCCTTCCGAGGTTGTCGTTTTGGATGAGTTCAATATTACTAGATAGCAGTAATGACCGTAAAGGATGCGCATGTAAGTCGGAGATAGTGGCTAATGACTCATTAAGCCGTTCAGGTGAAAGACAGCGTGCACGGTTATAAATACTGTTTTGGCTGCCATCATCACGAATGGCTTCATGGTTTGCCTTTAGCGCGCTGACACGCTGTTGGAAGGAATACAACATAAATGCGATTATCAGAAGGATAACCAACGCTAGGCAAGCCGGAATGATGATTTTTTTAGGCATTGTAACTCGCGATGCAACATTATTATGGCTGTTTTTTGAACGGTTAATAGCGAGTATATGGTGAGCAATGAATAGTTGCAATCGGTAGAGACGTTTTTATATTCTGTTTTTATATGTGTCCTCAATGGTATGCGCTAAGTCAAAGTCTTTTCGTGATATTCCGCTAGCATCGTGAGTGGTTAACTCAATATTGACTTTATTATAGATATTGCTCCACTCAGGGTGGTGATCTTGCTTTTCAGCATATATTGCTACGGTACTCATAAATCCAAAAGCGTGCGCAAAGTCACTAAAGTTAAAGTTCTTGCACAGCTTGTGGTCGTTAATCTTCCAAGCCGATGACGTGTTCATATTTAGCGTCGAGAGCGCTTCGGTGATATCTGTGTTGTTAAGTTTAAGGGTCATTTTCTATCCTTTATGGTTGTGTGAATTGTATTTTACGTAAATAAAAGCAGTTAGTCTTTATTATGCGAACAGTTAGGTCAATCTAATGTTAACGGATATTAATAAGATAGCCGCTTAGTGGCAATCAAATTAGACGAAATATATAGCTACCTGGTGAACGAAGAAGATGCGCGAACCTGTGAAGATATTAACGATCAAGCGTGTCGAGAAGTCCCTAAAAAATTTTACCTACGACTATTAATCCATTCTATCACCAAGCTCGCGGATGCTTGTGCAAGTGCAAAATTAGTGTGGCCTTGGTTATTGTATAGCGTGGGAGCACCGACTTTTTTATCGGGTCGTTGGTGCTTATCCGCGAATCGGGGCCATTGATCCCCTAACGATCAGCGGGTAGTGTTATTCGTCGTTTTCCTGTGCGCAAATGGTTTTTTGCGGGCGGCTTATTGGCACAAGGTATCTGTTTGTTACTTATGACTTGGGTTGCCGTCACCCAGGCAAGCCTTGTGATTGTTGGCCTATTAATGACGTTTAGTTTAGCTCGCGGAGTGTGCTCGGTAGTTATTAAAGATGTACGGGGTAAAACCATTCCTCGATCACGGTGAAGACGAGTCAACGGTTACAGTGTCAGTGCCGCAGGTTCATTAACAATTGTTGTTGCAGTTATACTATCTTTTAATGTGTTAAACAGCGATGCAAATTATAGTGTACTGTTATTGCTGGCCTTTTGTTGTTGGATAGTAGCCGTCGTTGTTTATATGGCTATTACAGAATATGCAGGTGAAGCTCAGGTGGGGGAAATGGTTTTTCCACGACGTTGTAATATACGGAGGTTAAAAACAGACGCTCTCTTTAGACGTTTTATCATTGTTAGGGTATTCTTAATAAGTTCGGGGCTTGCCATCCCGTACTTTATATTATTGGCTACCCAACCAATAGAAACCGAGTCTAATAGGGGTGAAAACGGGACAAGCCTAACCGATTTTATAGGTGGTAGTGTAGTGGTCAACCTTTTCTGGCCAGCCAATTAGAGGTTTTCCAATAAAATGCTTCTTTTTCATTCGGAGACAAGCCAAGGTTATGGCTGTGAGGTCTTAACGAGTTGTAGTATTTATAAATGTAATCTCGTACACAATCATTCGCTACCGTTTCATTCTCATAACCATTTTTAGGCATGTTCTCAGTTTTCAGGCTTCTAAAAAAGCGTTCCATTGGCGCATTATCC
>JBLILH010000034.1:0-29246 GCA_047636495.1 Candidatus Endobugula sp.
TACATTTATAAATACTACAACTCGGTAAGACCTCACAGCCATAACCTTGGCTTGTCTCCGAATGAAAAAGAAGCATTTTATTGGAAAACCTCTAATTGGCTGGCCAGAAAAGGTTGACCACTACACTGACTATTTTAAAGTCTTGGAAAGTATGCGTTTTTTTAAATTACCGCATTCTTGTTTAATGCTTTATCTCTTTATCTTTTTATCTTTTTATCTTTTTATCTTTTTATCTTTTTATCTTTTTATCTCTAATGTTTTTTCTTCTTCTTACCATACCGACAATGGACAATTTACGGCAATGAATTTTGCAACAACAGAACCGCCACTCACAGTGCTTGACAATAGTGCTAGCATCAACGCTTCAAAAACTTTTATTTCACCGTAAACCTTCAACTAAAATTTATTTTTATGTGTTTTACGCTTTAACAGTTTAATAGGTAGCATAGTCACATATAGGCATCATGCCTACATATAGCCATTTGTGTCTATATGTAGGCACAAATGGCTGTATATGACCATGCTACCTATTTCCTAACCAAGCAAAACCTGTACTTTATTTGATTGATTCAAACACTATTCTTTCTTTTAAGCCAGTGCCACGACCTTCTCTCTCAGATCTTAGCAGATCTTAGGGCTCAGAGCCCTATACAACCTTTACTCTACATCTTAGCGCCCAGAGCCCCATACAACCCCCACTCTGCCCACTGAATATTTAAAGCAACTTATCACACCCAATCACCCCACTCAACGCTCACAATCAATCCTTTAGATATTCATCCCAAAAGAAAGATTTAGGTGCCAAAAAGCGGTATTTAACGAAAGAAAAATTATCGTGAAAAAAGTCTCACCAATCCACCCTAATAATTCCCCCCTGAATCAATGACGACGGAGAATTTATTTTTAACCAAGCGGATTATGTTTACTCTTCTCACTTATTACAGTCAAATACCATTTCAGTAAGGGTAACGACAAGAAATAATGATCATTGCCCCCTCTTCGACGGCATACACTAAGCGATTAGTCTCGTCGATTCGACGCGACCAGAAACCCGTTAAATTTTCTTTTAAGGGCTCAGGTTTACCTATGCCTTCAAAGGGGGAATGTGTCGCATCTGTGATGATTTATTCATGCGTTTAAGTGTTTTTTTATCTTGGGTCTGCCAATACAGATAGTCTTGCCATGATTCGTCAGTCCATAACAATCGCCGTTTACTCAACCAGCAGCCCTCTTTGAGTGATCTTCCCCGGTTTATACTGCTCAATGGATTTGTTTAAGTGAGATGCATTTTGGGGTGATTTGAGTAAATGAACGGTTTCCATCAGGCTGTTGTCATAATCGAGGGACATCACCACGGCATCGGCTGAGTTTCTTCGGGTAATCACCGTGGTATTCGCATCATTGACTACGGTGTCTAAGACCGCTTTTAAACCATTTCGGGCATCGGTAAAAGATATGAGTTTCATAAAGCTTCTTCATGTACAAGATATAAGACAAGTCTATCCTTAAATCGCATACCTGTTCAGCTTAGAAGACATGCAATAACTCCCACAGCTCATGATGTTTTCAATGGGGATCGGGTCTTATTGTCGATTCCGTTCCACAATCCCCATCATTTTATACGTCAATAAAGCCGCGGCGAAGTCGTAGGCATGAAAACCATTAATAGGTGCAAACTCCATAATATCGAAGCCAACGATGTTGCGTTGTTTTGCTACGCTTTCAAATAGATTAAGGGTTTGATACCAGCCTAAGCCGCCGGGAACGGGGGTGCCGGTTGAGGGGAATACGGAGGGGTCTAAGCCGTCGATGTCTAGGGTGAAGAAGACATTGTTAGGGAAGTCGTCGGGTAAGGTGATGGATTGGATGTTGTTGGGGACGATGTCGTCGCCGTCGATGTAGTGCACCCCAAATGCTTTACGGGCGAGCATTTCTTCTTCGCAGTAGGCACGCACCCCTAACTGATACAGTGGAACACCCTGCTCTACGATGCGTTTCATCGCTGAGGCGTGGCTGTAGAGGTTATCTTGGTAGGCGTGGCGTAAGTCGGCGTGGGCGTCGATTTGTACGACGCCGATGTCGGTTATGCCGGAATCTAAAAAGCCTTTTATTACCCCCCATGTCACCGAATGCTCGCCGCCGAGTACCACGGGCATTTTGCCGTGGGCTAGTGTGGCTTTGGTGGCGGTGGCGATGTTCTCGATGACTTGCTCGCCTTCGCCGAAGCAATCGACCACTGGCGCGGTATAAATACCTAGGTCAGCGGGTGTGCTTTTACCATCCCACACTTCTAGCTGTTCCGATGCCGTTAAAATAGCCGATGGCCCAAAGCAGGTGCCGCCACCGTAAGACACGCTGTCTTCGTAGGGGACGGGAATCACATGGAAAAAAGCGTCTTCAGGGGCGCTGGGTTCTATCTCGGACTGGAGAAAATGGGGGTATGGAAGTGGTGTATGTTGATTGTTTTGCATAATGCCCCTAAAAAATACCTAGTGTGTTGTGTGAAGACAGCGTAAGCCCAATAAAAAACTAATAGTAGCTAATTAGTAGCCAATAGTAGCCAATAACGACTACGACAAGCGACCTTTAAAATCCTCGTAGCCAAACTCACGCACTATGCGTACTTGCTGGGTTGCGGAGTTCCAGATGGCGATGGCGGGAAGCGGCACGCCGTTAAAAGTGGTGGTTTTTACCATGGTGTAGTGCGCCATGTCGTCAAACATTAATCGATCGCCTATTTGTAGGGGCTGATCAAAGCTGTAATCGCCGATTACATCGCCTGCTAAGCAGGTCATGCCACCTAGTCGGTAGTTGTGCGGTTTTGCTTGTGGCTGCCCGGCTTCGCTTTTTGAGGGGCTGATAATATCGGCGCGGTAGGGCATTTCTAGGGTGTCGGGCATGTGACAGGTGGCCGAGGTGTCTAGAATCACTTGGGGACGGTCGGTATGGCTAATGTCTAGCACTTCGCTGACGAGTACGCCGGAACGAATAGCGATGGCTTCACCGGGTTCTAGATACACCTGTACTGAGTATTTAGCGGCAAAGTCTTGAATGAGGCGAATTAAGCCTTCAACGTCATAGTCGGGGTGGGAGATATGATGGCCGCCGCCAAAATTAACCCACTGCATTTGCGGTAAGACATCGGCAAATTTTTCTTCTACTGCGGCGAGCGTGCGCCGTAACGGTTCTAGGCCTTGTTCGCAGAGGGTATGAAAATGTAAGCCCGTAATGCCGTGTAAATTTTTACCCGCGAATTCGGAGATAGGAATACCTAAACGCGAACCGGCAGCGCAGGGATCATACATTGCGGTGGTGCCTTCGGAGTGTTGCGGGTTAATGCGTAAGCCGCATTGGATGGTGCTACTACCGATTGTTTGCGTACTGTTTTGCCTGATGACTTGCGCTTGGTATTTTTCCCATTGGGAAAAACTATTAAATACAATATGATTAGCAAGCGGTGCAATATGATTGAATTCACTTTGACTAAAGGCCGCAGAAAACACATGGACTTCGCCGCCGAATTCTTCTTTACCTAAGCGCGCTTCGTGATAACCACTGGCACAGGTGCCGGAAAGATAGCGGGCAATTAATGGCGCAAGTGACCAACAAGAAAAAGCTTTCAACGCGGCTAAGACCTTCGCCCCGCTCTGCTCTTGCACATAATGCAATACTTTCACATTGCGTTCGATCGCGACTTCATCCACGACAAAACAGGGGGATGGCACGCAAGTGGGATCAAAATCTTTAAAGGTTTCTGATTGCATCGTTAATGTCTTTTAAATAGTGAGACGGAAGACGTTCAACACGAGATGCTTTTAACGCATTATTTTAAGCGTCTCTCATCTCTCATCTCTCATCTCGCCTCTTAGGTCTCACATGTTTAGTTTAACTGGAAGTCTTCTAACTCAATGGTTTGCCAAGGTAAACCGTATTGATTCATCGCTTCCATAAAAGGATCAGGGTCTAGTTGCTCCATATTCCACACGCCTGCTTGCATCCATTTACCTTCGAGCATCATTTTTGCACCAATCATCGCTGGCACGCCTGTGGTGTACGAAATCGCTTGCGAATTGACTTCGGCGTAGCAGGTTTGGTGATCACAAATATTATAGGTGTAAACGATTTTTTCTTTGCCGTCTTTTATGCCTTTGACTACACAACCAATACAGGTTTTGCCTTTGGTTCTTGGGCCAAGGCTAGCGGGATCAGGCAGTAGTGCTTTTAAAAACTGGATCGGTACGATGTCTGTGCCGTTAACATGGATTGGTTCGATACTGGTCATGCCCACATTGCCTAATACTTCTAAATGTTTTAGGTAATTATCCGAAAAGCTCATCCAAAACTGTGCGCGTTTTAACGAAGGGAAATGCTGGCTTAATGATTCTAATTCTTCGTGGTACATACGATAAATATCGTAATCGCCTACGCTATCGGGGCAAGTAAAACGCGCCTTGGTTGACATGGCAGGCGTAGTAATAAACTCGCCATTTTCCCAATGGCGACACTCTGCGGTGACTTCGCGAATATTAATTTCGGGATTAAAATTGGTGGCAAAGGGATAACCGTGATCACCCCCGTTGACATCAATAATATCGAGCTCATGAATGTCATCAAAATAATGCTTTGCCATGTGTGCGGTAAACATATTGGTCGCACCAGGATCAAAACCCGACCCTAGCAAGGCCATTAATCCGGCTTTTTTAAATTTTTCTTGATACGCCCACTGCCAATGGTATTCAAATTTGGCTTCATCTATGGGTTCGTAATTAGCGGTATCCATATAGTGTACGCCCGCTTCTAAACAGGCATCCATAATCGTTAAGTCTTGGTACGGCAAGGCAACGTTAATCACCATAAAGGGCTTTTCTTGTGTAAATAACGCCACTAGCTCGGGGACATTATCGGCATCGACTTGAGCCGTACGAAAACTACGGCCGGTTTTTTCTTTTACTTGCGCGGCGATAGCATCGCACTTTGATTGCGTACGACTAGCCAAAACCACGTCGGTAAATACCTCGGCCACTTGTGCGCATTTATGTGCGACCACGCCACCGACCCCACCGGCGCCAATAATAATAATTTTTGACATTTTCTGCCCTCTATTTTAAATCATACTCAAGTAGCTTCACATAGTTGTCTTATAGTGAATTCTATTCTTCGTAATAGGTATAACCTTGTAGACTGGCAGAAAAATCATTGAGTATTTGCCGCCGTTCTGCGATGGTGATTTTACCGGCTTTGACTGCTTTCTCGGCAATATCACGAAAGCGCCGTTTCAGTGTGTCGGGCTGGTATTCAACATAACTTAGTACATCGGCAATACTATCGCCTTCTAATTCGGTCACTACATCGAAGCTATTATCTTGGTTAATTCGAATATTGGCGACATTGGTGTCGCCAAATAAGTTATGTAAGTCGCCCAAAGTTTCTTGATATGCTCCCACTAGAAACACCCCTAAATAGTAATCTTCATTAGGCCTTAACGAATGTACTGGCAAGGTATTACGTACACCATCTTGACCAATAAAGTGATCGATTTTACCATCGCAATCGCAGGTAAGATCGGCAATAATGGCTTCTCTTGTCGGCGCTTCGTTAAGACGGTGTATCGGCATAACAGGAAAAATTTGATCGATGGCCCATGCATCCGGAAGAGATTGGAAAACACTAAAATTGCCGTAATAAATATCAGCCAGTTCTTCGCCTAGATGTTCTAGCTCGGCAGGAATACGTTCTAACGTTGGCAGTAAGTTGGCAATGCGATGCATAGCATTAAGAAATATATTTTCACCTAGCGCACGATCTCGCAAAGAAATTTGTCCACGACGAAACAACTCGCGTATCTCATCACGATAATAAATCGCGTCGTTATAGTGTTCTTGTAGGCGGTGATCATTTATCGACTCGGTGTTAATTAACGCCACCACTCCCCATAAATGATGAATTAATTCATGAATACCGTCTGTTAATACTTCCGGCAGTGGCTGTGGATCGAAATGACTCACATCTAAAATATTGAATAACAGCACCGATGAATAAGCAACAGTGGCGCGACCAGACTCGGTAATAATAACTGGATGTGGGATATCTTCGGGGTCTAGCGCCTCTATAATTGATTCGACAATATCAGTACAATATTCGTCTAATGAATAATTTTTACTATGGGTGCTGTTACTTTGGCTGCCATCGTAATCAACGGCCAAACCACCCCCTAGATCAAGATATTTAAGCGGTACGCCTTCTTGCGTTAGTTCGATATAGTAACGACAGGCTTCTAGCATGCCACTCCGGATATTACGGATGTTGGGTAACTGCGATCCTAAATGAAAATGTAATAGCTGTAGACAGGCGAGCATATTAGCGTCGTTAAGCTGCTCGATTAATGTCATCAGCTGCATGGTGTTAAGGCCAAAAATACTACGATCGCCGCTGTCGTCACTCCAGTGGCCATCGACCTTTGACGCCAATTTTAAGCGCACGCCGAGTAACGGCTTAACGTCCAGTTTACGGCTACGCGCTATAATAATTGGTAATTCGCTGGGCGTTTCAACCACAAAAAAACATTTAACACCCAGTTTTATCGCGTGTAAACCTAGGTCAATAAATTCAGAGTCTTTATAGCCGTTGCAAATAATGTAGGCATCGTTATCGGTGATATGCGACAACGCAATGATCAGCTCAGCTTTACTACCTGCTTCTAGACCATGATTATAACGGCTACCAAAATGGCTGATTTCTTCGATGACATGGTGTTGCTGATTCACCTTAATTGGAAAAACACCACGATAATGATTTTGATAATTAAGCGCTTTTATCGAATGCGCGAACGCATTATTTAAGCAAGAAATACGATGATCTAAGAGATTTTCTATGCGTAATTGCACGGGCATTTCTAGTCCGCGTTCACGTAGACCTTTAATCACATCAACAAAAGCGACTTGGGCAGATTGGCCGCCATTAATGGCCGGGGCAACGATATTAACATTGCCATTATCGCCTACCGTAAAGTAAGGGCTGCCCCAATTTTGAATGCCGTAAAGATTAGTGGCGTCTTGCGTCGACCAAGGAGTGTGTGTAGTAATTTTCAACGATAGAGTTCTCCGGCTAAAGTAGGCATGTGTGGTATTTTATACCGCAGTAAATGACAGCATACGGTTAAGTGGTCGCATAGCACGTTCGCCCAGTGCTTGGTCAACATGAATTTCATCGCCACCATGTTCTAGAGCATTAACAATTTTATCGACACTATTCATTGCCATCCAAGGGCAGTTAGCGCAACTACGGCAGGTTGCTCCACTGCCTGCCGTTGGCGCAATATAGAAATCTTTATTAGGGCTGAGTTGCTGCATTTTATAAAAAATACCTTGGTCAGTCGCAACAATAAATTGAGTTTGCGTTAAGGTTTGAGATGCATTAATTAATTGCGATGTCGACCCCACAACATCGGCCACTTCGATTACGCTGCGTGGCGATTCTGGATGTACAAGGACTAAGGCATCGGGGTAAACGGCTTTTAAGTCGAGAATGCCTTTTGCCTTAAATTCTTCATGCACAATACACGCACCATCCCATAACAACATATCAGCACCCGTTTGGCGTTGCACATAATCACCTAAGTGCTTGTCGGGAGCCCAAATAATTTTTTTATCTTGGCTGTCTAAATGCTCAATAACTTGAACCGCAATACTCGAGGTCACCACCCAGTCTGCACGCGCCTTAACGGCTGCCGAGGTGTTGGCATAGACCACCACTTCCCTGTCTGGATGTTGATCACAAAAAACTGAGAATTCGTCAACGGGACAACCTAAGTCTAGCGAACAAGTGGCGTCAAGAGTGGGCATCAGTACGCGCTTGTTAGGCGTGAGGATTTTTGCTGTCTCGCCCATAAATTTAACGCCCGCGACGATGAGCGTATCCGCTTTATGTTGCTGACCAAAACGCGCCATTTCTAGCGAGTCTGCGACGCAGCCACCGGTTTCTTCTGCCAAGGCTTGGATAATCGGGTCGGTATAATAATGAGCAATAATCGTTGCATTATGCTCGACCAATAACACTTTAATACGCTTGATGTAGTCGGCGGTTTCCTGAGCGGTATGCATTTTCGCAGGCACAACACGCGCCAAGTGCTCTTTCACTAATTGGCGCGTTTGATCCATTCTAGCAGGCACGCGGTCTCGGTCGTTGAGAGAAGGGGTAGAGGTTGAAGAAAGCATATTATCAATGTCGTCATTATAAAAATGCTATTTTATCAATAATATTCAGGCTGTGCGAGGATGTTGATCAAAAGAAACCGTCTATTTACTCGCTTTTTACGCGCGACTTACTGTCGACGCAAAATAGTATCCTAGCACACGAGATTGACCCGCTCCTCGCTTATAGCATTGGCATATTGGCTTATGGGCATAAAGATCATTAACTATTAGACTAGCTCAACTAAGCCATATTTACCCGCTTTTCTAAGGAAAGTGCCGTGTCCACATCAACATTCATATTGTTGGTGTTTATCACCCTAGCGGTTTTTTATGTTGCCAGCATTTATAACTGCCTAGTGACACTTAACAATCTCTATGAAAACGGTTTTTCTCAAATTGAAGTCCAACTAAAGCGCCGGTACGATGTAATCCCTAATCTTGTGTAAACAGCTAAGGGCTACTTATCTCATGAGAAAGTCACACTCGAGGCCGTTATCTGCGCAGAATGCAGTAGTGTCAGGGTTGGAAGCTGCAACAGCTGACCCAAGTAGTGCACTAGCGATGAAACAATTGTCCAAGGCAGAAAGCACTTTGGGTAGCGCTATGGGTAGCTTCAATCTCGTTATGGAAGCGAGTGCCACTCATCAATAGACATTTTACTCAGTGCTGTGGTTTATGCCGGTAACAACACCGACCCTAGTCGTGCATTTTCCGCAGCCGTAGCCGGACTTAATTTAGCGGGCATGAAATTATTAGGCGGCTATTCGTTTAAGGTAATGGATGACGCGCTAGATGAGTTAAATCAACTTAGGCCCTTAGAAAAACCGACATTGCTACGCGCTATTATAGCGAGCATTAATGCCGATCAACAGGTTACCATCAAAGAGGCCGAACTTTTCGTGCCATCGCTGACACGATTCACTGCCCTGCACCCCCTATTTATGCCACTGTTTAGACGCTACTTTGCCCCATAACTGTTTGATCTTTGCATCGCGGCCACATGAAGCACGATAATACTTATAGCGTAGACTACTTTTTTTGTAAAAGTCCTGATGGTAATCTTCGGCAATATAAAAAGTCTCGGCGGCGAGTATTTTAGTCACCACCGCCTCAGAAAACGGTTTGGTTTGATTGAGGCGTACCAGTGATTCACGGAACACTTTTTCTTGTTGTAGATTTTGATAAAACAATCCGGTTTTGTACGGGGAACCCTTGTCACAAAACTGCCCTTTTGCATCAGTCGGGTCAATAGTGCGCCAAAAATAATCCACCAGCTGCGTCAAAGAAACCACCGAATCATCGTAGGTAATTTTAACGACTTCATAATGACCCGTCTTCTTGCTGGCCACTTGTGAATACGTCGGGTTTTTGGTGGCACCATTAATATAGCCCGATTCTGCTGTTAGTACACCGGGGTACTTTTCGTAATCTGACTCTACACACCAAAAACAGCCACCTGCAACGATCACGGTTGCATTTTCTGCATAAGCGGAAAATGTGAGTAGCAAGGAAAAAATACCCAATATATAACGCATCATATTAATTATCACTCTATGTAATTACTTGTCTTTTATGACTCTTATACTCGCAGCTAGTTCACTTCGGCTAATAGGGCATTGATAAAAGCACAATATTGACTGTTTTAGGGGTGCCCTCACGATTATTACACTTATAACGCTATATCGCCCTGTTCTATGAGGGCAGCTAGAACCGTTTTTTCTGCTTCGCTCATGGCTGCCACCGTTATTAGGCCGTCACACACCGATTGAGCAAACGACTCTGATACGACATAACTTTCGCCATTAACAAATAACTCAGTAGTAGAAAATGCTAACCGAGTGGAAACAGGAATAGATAATTCCAGCGTCGGTGATTGCTTTATCGCACGCTCGAACTGCGCCGATATTTCATCTGGACTCGCGGTCTCTTCTTCTGATGAAAAGTAGCGTGGTTCTGTGACTAATTCGCCAAAGGCTTGTTGCGCTGCTTTATGTATATTTTCTTGTGTTAGCACGTGTAATAGTTCACTCACCTTGTAATGAACTGAATTATTTATTCTCGCTGGGTGTGATATTGTATCATTATTTTTTTTAATATTTTCCCCAGTCCTTCTGCCTTCATTCCTGTCTTCATTCCTGTCTTCATTCCTGTCTTCATTCCTGTCTTCATTCCTGTCTTCATTCCTGTCTTCATTCCTGTCTTCATTCCTGTCTTCATTATTGCCTTGATTGTGCTCTTCATTATCTTCGGCATAATTAATATCATCTTGATAGCGTCTATTTTCGGCGCACTGCTCGATAAGATTTTCGAGTAAGTGGGTTACTAACTCTTTTTCTGATGGGGATCTGAACCCTACCGAGAAAGTGATACAGTCATCGCTGGTAGCAGTGCCCCAATGTGCTGTCCCCGCTGGTACATATAACATATCTCCCGGCGTCAATACCTGCGTATCTGACGTTATAAATTCTTCTAACAATTTTACGTGTTGATTATTTTGCAGCGCACTACTGTCATCACATTGCTGACCCAACTTCCACTCTCGTGAGCCAGAAACCTGAAGTAAAAAAACATCGTAGTAGTCAAAGTGTGGCCCTACTCCACCGCCTATCGGTGCATAACTTGCCATTATATCTTCTAGCCGCCATTGCGGTAAAAAATCAAAATACTGAAACAGTTGTTGAACCTCTTCGAACCATTGATCGACTCCTTGAACCAATAAAGTCCAGTTACTCTCTGGTAAGTGGGCAAAACGATCTTCCGTAAATACACCTTGTTCACAACGCCATTCGCCAGTTTGTTCGTGGCCAAAAATGATTCGCGACTCGACCATATCTTCACAGGCGAGACCGGCTAATTCATTGCCATCAATCGCTAACTCAAGCTCACCTGCAATATCAGTTAACACCTCTCTAAAGACATATGGTTTTTTTTGCCAGAATTGTTTGAGGAAGGTGTGTTTTTTAATCACCTCGAATAAAGGGTTATTGGATAGCCGTAGGTTTTGTGCTGCCATATTAAATCGCCGTTGTCATATTGTTATTAATTACTGAGGTATAAAAAAAGCCGAAGCAAAATAGCGTCGGCTTTTTTAAGAAACAATGCTAGATCATTATTCCCATTCTATCGTCGCTGGTGGTTTACTCGATACATCGTAAGCCACACGAGAAATATTTTCTACTTCATTAATAATTCGGTTAGATACCTTCTCGAGTAAATCATAAGGTAAATGTGCCCACCGAGCGGTCATAAAGTCGATAGTCTCTACTGCACGTAAACTCACTACCCACTCGTAACGACGGGCATCCCCCACAACCCCAACTGACTTAACCGGTAGAAACACTACAAAGGCTTGACTCGTCTTGTGGTACCAGCCGGCGTTATGTAGCTCTTCAATAAAAATAGCATCGGCTTCGCGTAATATATCTGCATATTCTTTTGTCACTTCACCCAAAATACGCACACCTAGGCCTGGCCCCGGGAATGGATGACGGTATACCATATCGTAAGGCAGACCTAGTTCTAAGCCAATTTTTCGGACTTCGTCTTTAAATAATTCGCGTAGCGGCTCAACTAATTCCATTTTCATATCATCAGGTAAACCGCCAACATTGTGATGTGATTTGATCACATGTGCCTTACCTGTTTTAGACGCTGCGGACTCAATCACATCGGGATAAATAGTGCCTTGTGCTAGCCAGTTAACACCATTTAACTTATTCGATTCGTCATCAAAAATCTCAATAAAGGTATTGCCGATAGCTTTACGTTTTAATTCTGGGTCGCTTACCCCTGCTAGCTTAGACAAGAACAGCTCTTCGGCATCAACCCGGATCACTTTTACGCCCATATTTTTTGCAAACATAGACATCACTTGATCACCTTCGTTTTTGCGTAACAAGCCATTATCAACAAATACGCAGGTGAGCTGATCACCAATCGCTTTGTGCAACAACGCAGCAACCACAGAGGAGTCAACACCACCCGATAAGCCCAATAAAACTTTCTCGTTACCGACTTGTTCACGCACCCGAATAATGGCATCTTCTACAATACGTGCGGGGGTCCACAGAGCACTACAGCCACATAAGTTCAGTACAAACTTTTCGTATAAGGGTTTGCCCTGTAAGGTATGAGTAACCTCTGGATGAAACTGTATGCCGTATAAGTGCTTGTCGACATTAGCGATGCCCGCAATCGGACAAGTAGGCGTTGAAGCGGTTAATACAAAGCCTTCTGGCATCGACGTAACCTTGTCGCCATGGCTCATCCATACGTCTAACAAGGCATTACCGTCTGCATCGGTATGATCTTTTAAATCGGCTAAAATTCCACCTTCACCTTCAACTTTAATTTGTGCATAACCAAATTCACGTACTGTCGAACTCGATACTTCCCCCCCTAGTTGCTCGGCCATTATTTGCATGCCATAGCAAATCCCGAGTACGGGCAAGCCTAAATCGAAGATGCCTTCTGGCGCACGAGGTGATTCAACGGCGGTGACTGATTCGGGACTACCCGATAAAATGATACCTTTAGGGTCGAATTCTTTTATTTCGGCTAAGGTGATATCGAATGCACGTATTTCAGAAAACACGCCAATTTCACGAATACGACGCGCAATTAACTGGGTATATTGCGAGCCAAAATCTAAAATCAAAATACGCTCTGCGTGAATATCTTGCATCATCAATAAAATCTCTACGGTAAAGTGATTAAACACATAATAAATAAGCAAAAAACGAAGCTAATGCTTCGCTTTTTGTGTGGGATTGGTTTTAACTTATCCTTTAATCTTTATATTAATATCCTGTCATCCTTGGCTTATCAATACGTTTGCCCGTATCCAATAATGATCAACGAATGGGATAATTAGGTGCTTCTTTGGTGATCTGCACATCATGCACATGGCTTTCACCCATACCCGCCGAGGTCACACGGACAAATTCGGGCTTGGTTCGCATAGTGTCCATGTTAATGGAACCGGTGTAGCCCATAGCAGAACGCAATCCGCCCATTAACTGGTGCACAATGGCAGAGATAGGCCCTTTATACGGTACGCGTCCTTCAATCCCTTCGGGCACTAATTTTTCAACCGCACTACCGTCTTGAAAATAGCGGTCAGACGAGCCTTGGGTTTTAGACATAGCACCTAACGAACCCATACCACGATACGATTTATAAGTACGCCCTTGATACAGCTCGACTTCGCCCGGAGCCTCTTCTGTACCCGCAAACATTGAACCCATCATCACACAGCTTGCCCCTGCGACAATCGCTTTTGCGACATCGCCAGAAAAACGAATCCCACCGTCGGCGATTACCGGAATGCCACTCCCTTCTAGCTCTGCGGCAACATTCGCGATCGCTGAAATTTGTGGTACGCCAACACCGCTGACAATTCGCGTAGTACAAATTGAACCGGGGCCAATACCTACTTTTACTGCATCTGCACCCGCGTCGATTAATGCCCTTGCGGCGGCAGCAGTGGCAATATTACCACCAATAACTTGTACATCAGGATGCGCTTGCTTGATTTTTGTCACACGATCCAAAACATTTTTGGAGTGTCCGTGTGCCGTATCGACGACTAATACATCAACGCCTGCAGCGACTAAGGCCGCTACGCGGTCATCGGTATCTTGGCTAGTACCTACGGATGCGCCAACACGCAAGCTACCTTCAGGATCTTTACAGGCGCTAGGATATTTTTCAGCTTTATTGATATCTTTAACGGTGATCAGACCACACAATTCAAAGTCATCGTTCACGACTAAGACTTTTTCAATACGATGTTTATGCAGTAATTCTCTAACGGCTTCTGGTTTGGTACCTACTTTCACAGTCACCAATTGCGCCTTGCCCGTCATGATGCTCGCGACGCTAGCATCTAAGTTGGTTTCAAAACGTACATCGCGACCCGTCACAATACCGACTAAATTACCGTTATCTAAAACGGGAACACCAGAGATATTATTAACTTTCGTTAGGTTGAGTAGCTCGCGAATGGTAGCGCTAGATTCAATGGTGATCGGGTTTTTCACTACTCCCGCTTCGAATTTTTTAACAGCTCGAACCTGCAGGGCCTGTTGTTCGATTGACATACTTTTATGAATGATGCCAATGCCGCCTTCTTGCGCTAACGCAATCGCCAAGTGTGATTCTGTCACCGTATCCATTGCGGCAGCAACAAGTGGAATATTTAATTGAATGGATCGGGTCAAATGGGTGCGCAAAGAAACATCTTTAGCAGTAATCGCAGAATAACCAGGAATTAGTAGCACGTCATCAAATGTAAGTGCTTCTTCGACAATACGTAACATATAAATTCGTCTAACCTCAAAGGGTTGGTGGGGAGTGAACAGTAAGGCATAAAGCACAAGAACTGTTAGCGGTTAAACGCCTCATTATATCTCGCCGACGGCAGTAAATACAATGCTAACCAACGTGAAATACACCATAAAATCGCATCATCAGTACTTGCGACAAGCTTCTATTTGTTTACAATGCTCTGATGAATAATTCGCCTAAAACTGACAAACAATTACTGAGCGTTTCGCAGCTTAATCGCCGCGCGAAACAACTACTCGAAACACACTTAGCGCTGGTGTGGGTATCGGGTGAAATATCTAATTTGGCCAAGCCATCTTCTGGACATTGGTATTTTTCATTAAAAGATAGCCATGCGCAGGTTCGTTGCGCCATGTTCAAGGGGGCCAACCAGAGAGTTCGCTGGACGCCGGAATCAGGGCAGCAAGTATCGATTAGAGCGCGAGTCAGCCTGTACGAAGGCCGAGGTGAGTACCAGCTTATTGTTGAGCATATGAACATCGCTGGTGATGGGCAACTACAACAACAATATGAACAGCTGAAAGATACGCTAGAGGCCGAGGGGCTATTTTCTGAAGAACACAAGCAACCGTTACCCCGCTACCCTCAACACATTGGGGTTATTACATCACCTACCGGCGCAGCAGTACACGATATTATTAGCGTTCTTAAACGACGTTACCCTATAGCTACCGTGAGCATCTTTCCGGTGAGCGTACAAGGCGTTAACGCTGCACCAGAGATTATTGCCGGTATTCAACAGGCTAATCTGCTAAAGCAGTGTGACGTATTAATTCTGAGTCGAGGTGGAGGTTCTATAGAAGACTTGTGGGCCTTCAACAACGAAGCTCTGGCTCGCACCATCTACCAAAGTGATATCCCCATCATTAGTGCCGTGGGCCATGAGGTCGACTTTACTATTGCTGACTTTGTGGCCGATGTGCGCGCTCCAACACCATCGGTAAGCGCTGAAATAGCGACACCGGATTATCTCGATTTATTTCAGCTGATTGATTATTATCAAGATCGTTTACAGCGAACACACGAGCAACGCTTGCATCGTGAGAAAGAACGCTTAACATTTTTAAGAAAACGACTACGACATCCTGGGCAGGCAATACGCAATCAACAACAACAAGTGAAGTACTTTCGACAAGCGATCATATCGGCAACAGGATCTGTACTACAACAGCGTCAGACACGCTTTGAGCGTTTAGCACAAAGACTACTTAATCAACACCCTAAAAAACAACTTGGCCAGCAAAAAGATCGGGTCACTGGTAATGTAAAACGCCTACATTCGGCGATAGAACAATTGATTGACAAGAAACAGCAGCAACTCGCTAGGAAAGCCGCCGTTTTAGACGCTATAAGCCCATTAACAGTTCTGTCTAGGGGTTATAGCATTACGCGAAAACACGATGGCGGGACGATCGTTAAAAATAGTCGTCAGCTTTCTGTTGGCGATAGTATTTCTACCAAGCTTAGTGATGGACACATTGAAAGTACCGTCACGAATATTCCTCACCGACAACATATCTAAATATCTGATGCTCAACAGCTATTGATTATCTTTTGATTCATAGACTCTGTCTAAGAGCCGAGGATGCAGGAGGAATTGTCGCAAGTTGTTGAGAATGCGCTGATTTCTCGCTGCCGCGATAGAATTTCTCTGCGTTCGTCAGGAGTCTAAACCGCGCATTAATTCGCTTATTTCTTACTGGCTTATTTTGCACTCATTGATAGCGAAATAATCCAAGTTACCTCGCTACACCGTCTATATTTTAAGTAGATATAGCCCATTTATTCGCACACTAGCTCACCAGCGTTAACCCAGTAGGCGCGACATTATAGTCGCCTACAAACATCTGATCATTATTGTGGATAATAGAAACACAGGAATGGCGGATGAAGATAAAAAATCCTTTTTATATTAGCTGTATTGCAAGTATCGCTTTTATAGGGCCGCACTCGGAAGCATTATTTGGCCATTCAATGGCAGCAGAGTTTTCTCACAGCAGCTACCACTGTTAATACGAGTATCAACAAAAAAATATCGCGATTCACTACCAACCTGACGAGGTACATGACTCAGTTTGCCGCGTCAGCTGGAAAAATAATAATGGGGGAAATTACACTGTGGGATGATCAACGCACACTAGCCACTTGCCAACGCAGCGCTGCCGCTATGGTTTTACGGTTAAAAGATAGAGGTTGGCAATGCCAGTACCGTGATTTTTAATTGCTGCGTAGGCTATATAACAAACCGCAAGCCCTGGAGTAGCATCAGCAGTAAT
Organism: Candidatus Endobugula sp.; assembly: GCA_047636495.1. Classification (GTDB taxonomy): domain Bacteria; phylum Pseudomonadota; class Gammaproteobacteria; order Pseudomonadales; family Cellvibrionaceae; genus Endobugula. Next base: position 16,817 of record JBLILH010000034.1, read on the forward strand.
AACAAAGGAAAAATCCAACGTGTTATTTTTGATAAAGACGCATCTGATTCTTGACCACCAAATTTTTCGGCAAGAAAGACAAGCACAAACAAGCTGATCAATAAAACCACTAAAATACTGAATAATGCCATTAGGTTTATCTACCATCATTTTATCAATAACTGAACAGCCCTATCAACAGACTATTACTTGGGTTTTTTATCGCTCTTGTACGACCGAGATGTGGCTAATCGGCGCTGACGAACACGCTGTTTGTCGCTTAGATCTTTATTCGCAAAGGGATTATCTGATGTTCTAAACTGTAAACGAATAGGCGTACCATGAAGATCGAGCACGCGTCGGAAGGTTTTTTCTAAATAACGCACGTAATGCCCTGGAATGTCCGACGTTTGATTACCGTGAATGACAATAATAGGTGGATTGTGACCACCGGCATGAGCGTAACGCAGTTTAATTCTATGTCCTCTGACCACCGGTGGCTGGTGCTCTTTGACCGCCATTTGCAATACATTGGTTAAGTGATTAGTGCTGAAACGATCGGTCGCAGATGCAAATGCTTTCTCGATGGATTTATATAACCCCCCTACTCCGGTTCCGTGAAGCGCAGAAATAAAATGAATGTCAGCAAAGTCGACAAATCGTAAACGGCGCTCCAACTCGTTTCGCACGTATTCTTTAAACTCACTTTCAAGACCATCCCACTTATTTAAGGCGACCACCAATGCACGACCAGAATCAATAACGTGTCCCATGAGATGCAAGTCTTGATCAACAACGCCTTCACTGGCGTCCAATAGCAAAACCACTACATTAGCGTCTTCAATCGATTGAAGTGTTTTAACGATAGAAAACTTTTCTACTGTTAGGCTGATATTTTTTCTACGACGAATACCGGCGGTATCAATAATGGTATAGGGCCTTCCATGACGTTCATAATTGATATAGATACTGTCGCGGGTGGTTCCTGGTTCATCATAAACCACGACTCGCTCTTCACCTAACATGCGATTAACCAGTGTCGATTTACCTACATTTGGGCGGCCCACAATAGCCATTTTAATAGCTGATTCGGTAAGATCATCTGCGGTATCAATAGCGTTTTCCAACGTGCCGTGCTCGCTCGCGCCATTATATTCTTCTTCAGATGTGGCTTCTACCTCACTGGTTTCTTCCTCTTCCTCTGCAGGTAAAAAGCGCACCACTTCTTGCATTAATAAATTAACACCCCGGCCGTGGGTGGCTGTTGTCGCGTGAATATCGCCTAAGCCCATTTCATAGAACGGTGCGATAACGATATCGGGATCGTGTCCATCGACTTTATTTGCCACTACTAACACTTGCTTTTCGGTCGTCCTTAAGTGTTTGGCAATAACCATATCGGCAGGTAATAGACCCGCTTTACAGTCTACCAAAAACAGTACTAGATCAGCCTCTTCGATAGCCAGTAATGACTGTTCAGCCATGGCACCATCAATCCCTTCTTCATCACCACTGAGTCCACCGGTATCAATACAAATAAATCGCTGCTCTTCCCACTGCAACTCACCATACTGGCGATCGCGTGTTAACCCCGCAAAATCAGCAACGATGGCATCTCGTCGACGTGTTAAGCGATTAAATAATGTGGATTTACCCACATTCGGTCTACCCACTAAGGCGATGACAGGAAGCATAAAATTTATCTATTTGGTTGACGGTGTTTATATTGGGTTGACGGTGTTTATAAGAGTAACAACACAAAAATTTTACCGTCAAAACGTAGTGTGGAAAATTGAGATGTAGTCACAGCACCTAACATTTAGTCTCTAGAGGCTGTGATAAAGAGCTTAGTCCTTGGTTTTTTGACGTTCAGCTTCTTCTTCGGCGTTAAGTTTTTCCAGTTCTTTGCGAGAACCGCGCAAATAGACCGCTGTTGAACTAAGTTCTCCGTCATTGCCTAGCACATAAAGGTATGTGCCATCAGAGATCATAGGCGAGCGGATACCGTCACTATCAAGTCGATTACGGCCGATTATCACACCCAGTTCCGGATCAAAAACATGAATGTAGCCACGATAATCCGCGACAACGACAAAACCCGATAAATTTTGCGGTGCTGACAACTTACGATACAGCAGTAAATTATTATTCCATAGCGGTAGACCAGTCTCTGCATCATAAGCACTTAAGACGCCATCGGCTGAGGTAACGAAAACTCGCCCGTCAACCACTAAAGGTGAGTGGTGACTAGATGCTTTTTGTGTCCAGAGAATACGCCCATTGGGAGCAATAGCCGTAAGATAACCGTTATAACTCGTTGAATACACAGTATTGCCACTAATAACAGGGCTGCCATCTACATCTACGACACGCTCTATCTCAGTAATACCTTGCGGGTAGGCCACTCTCCGCTCCCAAAACAATACACCATCTTCAGCGGAGAGTGCGGCTATTTTACCATTCGAGAAGCCAGTAATCAGATTGTTACCAAACACTTGTGGCGTTGATGTACCGCGTAAAGTCAATAACGGTAGTTTGGCTTCATAGCGCCAGATAAAATCCCCATTATTGGCGTCTAACCCAAACAACTTGCCTTCATTGGTTTGCACAATCAAAACAGTACCGTTGGTTTGCGGCGGCGCTAAAATTTCGCTCGCTATATTGGTTCGCCATAACACTTCGCCATCTAATTGACTCAGTGCGATAACATCGCCTTCGAGTGACCCGATATACACGACGCCATCTCCTAAGCCAACACCTGAAGCAACGTCAAGATCAAGATGAGTGTGCCATTTACGTTCACCTGTATCACGATTAAAAGCGTAAACGCGGCCGTAGACATCGTTAGCAAATACCGTGTCTACAGTAATAGCTGGCGTTACAATATTGTAGAGCTCACCAAGACCCTCTCCTACCGTTTGAGTCCAGCGTGTTTTTAATTCAACATTATTAGCATGCTTCATTAATTTTTCAGGCGACTCTACTTTTTCTTTAAAAAAAGAACATGCTGACAGGCTGAGCACTGTAATAGCAACTAACACAATACGCATGTCTACGATGCTCCAGAGCCGTTTATATTCGCCAATTTGATAGGCAACAACTGACGTCTAAAACTAGCTGTTTCTCCGACTGTATCTAGCGCTTCTTGGTAGGCTGCCTGAGCACCGCTTATATCATTTTTAGCCAACAGAATATCGCCACGCAACTCTGCGTTTAGCGATTGTAACGCCGCGCTACTATTGCCCACCAAAATTAGGGCATCATCAAATTTTTCTTGTGCCACGTAAATTCTAGCCAAACGCAATGCCGCTATTCCCTTGATCGCGCCGTCACTGTTATCGGTAGCCCACCTTAGGGCTTTTTCTGCTGAGACTATATCGCCATCTTCTACCGCAATTTTTGCTGCAAACAAACTCGCATTAACCGCATATAAGGAATCAGAATAAGCGGTTTGCAACTGTTCTGCGATGTAATAGGCGGTCTTTTTATTTTCTTCAGATACTGACTCGCCACTGACGGGATCAGCTTTTATTGACTCGAGCAAGTCGCTGTAGAGCGCCGAAGCTTGCACCACTTGCTGTTGCTGATTATTTTGCCACCACTGAAAACCAAAGTAGGCTATTAGGCCAACCAATATCGCCGCAGCCATTGATACGCCATTTTCTTTCCACCAGTTTTTTAACTGTTGCAATTGTTCTTGTTCTGTCAAATGATCTGCCACGTTGTTTCTCCTCGATAAGCAACACACATTATGTGTTGGATTTTCATAGTGCCCAGCGATACTATTTTGTCATATTTATGATTTTAATAGTGAAATAAGTTCCGCTATATTTAGCGTTTGTTGTTCTGCGTTATTACGTAAGTATTTTACGGTAACGCACTGCTGCTGCTTTTCATCTTCACCAATAATAAAGGCCATTGATGCAGCGCTTTTATCCGCTTTTTTCATTTGATTCTTAAAACTACCACCGCCGAAATGACTACTTATTTTGATACTGGGTAATTCATCACGAAGCTGTTCCGCTACTGATAATGCATATGGCGCTACGTCACCAACGGATACCATATAGATCGCTGGAATTGATGCTATTTCTTCCGGCACTGCATTGAGTGTTTCTAACAATAATACCAAACGCTCTACACCCATCGCTAAACCAACGGCTGGAGTAGATCGTCCACCCAACTGCTCTACCAGCCCATTGTAACGGCCGCCAGCACATACCGTACCTTGCGCACCCAGCTTATCCGTCACCCATTCAAAAACCGTATAATCATAGTAATCTAGACCTCTCACGAGACGTTGATTAATGCGATAACTTATTCCCGCCGCATCAAGAATATTACGGAGTTGTGCAAAGTGCTGCTTGGCTTCTTCTTCGATAAAATCATGCAGCTGGGGTGCATGCGCTAACAACGCTTGAGTATCATTATTTTTACTGTCTAAAATACGTAAAGGGTTGGATGCTAAACGTCGCTGACTATCCTCATCTAACCGATCTTTCAACGGGGTAAGAAATTCAACTAAAGCAGCTTTGTATGATGAGCGTGATACCGGCGTTCCTAACGAATTAATTTCTAAAGTAACCGCATGTTCGATACCTAACTCACGCCACAGACGCGCCGTTAACAGCAACAATTCAGCATCGATATCTGGCCCATTAAAACCAAACGCCTCGACACCAATTTGATGAAACTGCCTTAAGCGACCTTTTTGCGGACGCTCGTAACGAAACATCGGGCCGTGATACCACAATTTTTGAGTCTGATTATAGAGTAACCCGTGTTGCTCACAGGCGCGCACGCACGATGCCGTACCTTCTGGACGGAGTGTGACGCTATCGCCATTGCGATCAGCAAAGGTATACATCTCTTTTTCAACAATATCAGTGACTTCACCAATAGAGCGCTTGAATAAATCGGTATTTTCCATAATAGGAAAGCGAATTTCATGGTAAAGGTATTGATCGAGTAGGGTTGACACCGTAGATTCGAGATGCTGCCAAGTGGCTGATTGCTGCGGTAATAGATCATTCATACCGCGAATGGCTTGTATCTTGCTCAATGTCATACCCTAAGAGTGGTTTAGTTTGATTTTTCTACGCGTCAAGCCGCAGCATTAAGCGGCGTATTATAGGCTAAATCAGTGTGTAAAGGGGAGTTCTATGTTTTTGATTTGCACCATGTAATTATCATTATAAGCAGCGTACAAACCCGCTACCCTCTCGCAATAATTAACTCTAGGGCTTTTTCTTTTTGCCTCGCTTTTTCACGAATAAGGCGTTCCAAATCATCAACAAGCGTCTCTTTAGATATTTTTTGACTAGGCTTACCATCGATATACAGAAGATTATTAGGTGTTCCTCCAGCCAACCCTATATCTGCCTCTTTCGCTTCACCTGGGCCATTAACAATGCAGCCAATAATGGCAACATCCATCGGAACAGTAATATCTTCTAGGCGTTCTTCTAGTGAATTCATCGTAGCAATCACATCAAAGTTTTGGCGAGAGCAGCTGGGACAAGCTATATAATTAATACCTCTACTACGCAATTTTAAACTACGTAACATATCCCATGCCACTTTGACTTCCTGCACCGGATCAGCAGCAAGAGACACACGGACCGTATCGCCAATACCATCCATTAATAGTATACCTAAACCCACTGAGGACTTGACAGTACCAGAACGCAAACCACCGGCTTCGGTGATACCTAAATGTAATGGTTGATCGATGCGCGTCGCGAGCTGTCGATATGCGGCGACGGCCATAAACACATCTGACGCTTTAACACTCACTTTAAAATCGTAGAAGCTTAACTTATCTAAAATATCAACGTGACGCATTGCGGATTCAACCAACGCTTCGGGAGTAGGCTCACCATATTTCTTTTGTAAATCTTTTTCTAAGGAACCTGCATTCACACCGATTCTAATAGGAATATTTAAATCTCGTGCTTTTTCAACCACCGCAACGATGCGCTTTTCTCTACCGATATTCCCTGGGTTAATACGGAGACAATCGACGCCTAAATCGGCAACACGTAACGCGATACGGTAGTCAAAATGAATATCGGCAACCAAAGGAATATTGACCTGTTTGCGAATTTCGCCGAAGGCTTCAGCCGCCTCCATTGTCGGCACCGAAACCCGGACAATATCTGCACCGGCTTCTTGTATCGCCTGTATTTGACCTACCGTCGCATCAATATCAGTAGTTTCTGTATTTGTCATGCTTTGAACGCTAATAGGTGAATCACCACCTACAGGCACATCCCCAACCATGATTTTGCGAGACTGACGACGTTTAATAGGGGAAGTGTAATGCATAAATCTACTCGAAAAGTTATTCGTTAACCACCGACAGTCAATCGTAATGTTCTACCATCTGGACTATCGACCAGGGCGATTGTCTTGTCATTAAAAAGCAATGTAGTACCATTGATATTACCCAATGTAACGGAAAATGGCGAACGTCCCTCAACCAATAGCTCTGTATTTGCTTGGCTAATGTTAGAAACAATCGTCTTGTCAGTGGCATCCACCACTTTAACCCAACACGCTTCTAAAAATGTGAAATGTAAAAGGTCACTTATCAACGAGGACTCTTGCACTAGCAGTGATGTGTTAGACGTCTCAACATTGATTTCACTACTGAGTAGCTGGCGAGCATCCGCTATTTTTGGTGTTGATTCTGTATTTGTCGATAATTCGGGCTGCGAAACATTCATAGATTTCATGATATTTACATCATTGGCCGCCTCAGGTGAGCCGCTGACAGGATCACTTTCAGTTTCATTTTCAGTTTCAATGGGCTGAGCTTGCAAACGTATACCGGCCTCTGGAGCGCGGACATTATTAACCTCGGAGGATAACAGGTCAGAGGCGACTGACTCGGGTACCCGGTCACTTTCAGCGGTTATATTATCCGTATTATAAACATTTTCTTGCGAAGTTACCGGAATGTTTGTCTCATTTTGACTGACACTCGAAAGGTCTGTGTAATTTGACAACAAAAACCAAATAACTAAAATAGCGATAGTAATAATATAAGGTAATCCACCTATTTTTCTTTTGTTACTCATCGAATCATCCGCTGACACTTCATGCTCACTTTGCCCAGAATCAATTTGACGCTGTGATTCAAAGTAATAGAGAACATCATTAGCCGGCAAATCTACAAGTTTTGCGTAGTTCTTCAGATAACCACGCAAAAATATCTCGGAAGAAAATGGCGCATCATTATCGGCCTCTAATGCCTTCATTTTAGTCACTGATATCTTTAGTGTCTCTGCACATTCTTCGATAGTTAATCCAAGTTTTTCTCGACGTTCGGACAATGCTTGACCCGCAGTCAATCGCTTTTTTTCCGCCACCGAAATACCGACATCTGAACTATTCATATTAGTAACACCTGTATTACGAATCATTATTATTTTTCAATGCTTTTTTGTACTCTAGATATTGTTGTGAGTACGGATGCAGATTACGTAACGCTAGCACATAACTTGCCTCATTATCTTTATTTCCAAAAACACGCTCGATTCTAATCCCTATCCATAAACTCTTAGCCGTTCGGCCAACAAGATCCACATATCTGTCGAGGTATACTTTCGAATTGGCGTAGTCCTTCTCGTCTAAATATAATTCGCTTAATTCAATTAAGGGCAGAGCTAATGTATTATCTATATTGGAAGATTGCTCAAAAAGGGCTTTGGCTTTTAATGTTAAGCTTAATTTAAGTGCTGTTTGAGCAAGATAAGTTAACGCAACTGCACGCTGCTCAAAATAAACATCCTGTGTGGCTTTTTCGAAGTAAGTGTAAGATTGCTCATAACGCTCTTGTTCAAACAAAAAACGTCCGTAACTCACATTACCTTGTGAAAATGCGGGATATTCTTTTAATGCACGTAAAAAAGATTTTTCTGCCAAGCCTATTTCGCCTGTCAGCTGGTAGAGCATGCCTAAACCATTATGGGCAGCAGCAGAATTAGGTTGCAAGCTCAATGCTTTTTCAAGATGACGGCGCGACGCTTCACGATTATCTTTTTGTATGTAGGTTAGGCCTAAACTTAGGTGAGCGCTAAACGCTTTCTCAGGATTAGGTGGCGGTGCAGCCCCCGTAGTAGTAGTGACGCAAGCAGACAACAATGCGAAGAAAAAAAACAATAAACTAATTCGATATATACGAATAAACACAAATATGCCTTTTATGAAAACGATGGTAAATACATAAATATAGGAACAAACGTGTGGTACGCACTACTGACACCTATACTTTTTGGGATGACCATTTGAGGGGCTTTTCTTCACTGGTACTGGAGTGAACATTTTGCTTCACCTTACCTAGATAGCGGGCACTACGCGAAGTTTTATCATTAACATCACCCGCTAACTGCCCACATGCCGCATCGATATCATCTCCACGAGTTGTTCTAACCGTTGTAGTAAAACCCTCTTGGATTAATATATTTTGAAAATTGCGCAATGCATTATTACTGACACGCTTATAATCGACTAACGAAAAAGGATTAAATGGAATTAAGTTAATCTTGACAGGAATTTCGCGCAAAAGTTCCGCTAATTCATAAGCGTGATGAGGACGATCGTTGACTTGATCTATCAACGTGTACTCTATGGTCATTTTTCGACGATTACCCGGCAAACCATCGATATAACGCTTGGCGGAATCTAGTAACATTGCTATAGGATATTTTTTGTTAATAGGCACCAGCTCGTTACGCAGGGTGTCATTGGCAGCATGGAGAGAGATAGCAAGACTCGCGTCAGTATATTCGCCCAAACGATCAAGCGCCGGCACCACACCCGATGTACTCAGGGTGACGCGACGTTTTGACAGCCCGTACGCATTATCGTCCATCATCAAACTCATCGAGTCAACAACGTTGTCAAAGTTAAGTAGTGGTTCTCCCATTCCCATCATCACAACATTCGTGACCGTGCGTTTCGATTTTGGGTCTAGCTGCCCATAAGACTTAGCGGCAATCCACACCTGCCCTATTATCTCGGCTGCGGTCAGATCACGATTAAAACCTTGTTTACCTGTCGCACAAAAACTACAATCTAGCGAACAACCCACTTGAGATGAAACACATAACGTCCCCCTATCACCATCAGGGATAAAAACGGTTTCCACGACGTTATCACCTGCCACTTCAATAAGAAACTTACGAGTGCCATCTACAGAGTCTAACTGTTTAATCACTTTTGGAGCACGGATCTCTGCGATATCGCTCAATTTCTCGCGTAGGGGCTTACTGATATTGGACATGGCGCTGAAGTCATCAACGCCATTTTGGTGTATCCATTTTTGAACTTGCGTGGCGCGAAACTTCTTCTCGCCTATTGACTCGAAAAAAGCCGTCAGCTTGGATGCCGATAGACCCATCAGGTTTACCTTTACAGGTAAACCAAGATCTGCTTGTGTACTATCAACATTCACTACTACGGTCATGGGAAGGTCTCAATTAACGAGAGTAAATCTCGTTACTTTCAAAAAAATAGGCAATTTCACGTGCTGCTGACTCAGGGGAGTCTGAACCATGAACCGCATTCGCATCGATAGATTCAGCAAAGTCTGAGCGAATAGTGCCTGAATCAGACTCTTGAGGATTAGTAGCACCCATTAGGTCGCGGTTTTTAACGACGGCATCTTCGCCAGCTAACACTTGCACAACAACTGGACCTGACGTCATGAACTCAACAAGCGCACTAAAAAAAGGTCTTTCCTTATGCTCTGCATAAAAGCCTTCTGCCTGTTCTTTTGATAGTAGCTGCATCTTTGCAGCCACTAGGGTCAGACCCGCTTGCTCAAAACGAGCAATAATCTCGCCTATAACGTTTTTAGCAACGGCATCGGGCTTAATAATAGATAGTGTGTGTTGAACAGTCACAGAATTCTCTCTTTAATATCAATTAACAATGGGAATTTTAGGTAAAACAACTAAGAATGTCGCCCCACCTACAGCGTCGCCATTCTAAGGATTTATAGGTATGACGGCAATAGTAATCCTTGATTTAATTTATGCGTACAACGCCCTTCCGAAACAGTGGTTTCAAACATGAACATTTATTCTAGAACGCCCAAACGTCAAGCCAATGGCTTTTTAGGCTAAAAAAGAATAAATAAAAGCAAAAACATAACAAAAAGCGCGTCATAAACCCATGAAAAATGAAATAGGTGACAGAAAAATTTTAATTGTCAATTATATTTTACATCTTGGGGGTAAAAGAGTTAATACTACCAGTGAAATATGTCGTGATGAACAAATCACTTCAGGATAATGATGATCAAAGGGCCTTGACCAAAAATGTCTATTAAAAAAGTAGCTGTAAGTGCGGGTGTTTCTATTGCCACCGTATCTCGATATTTTAACCAACCGAACTTACTAAGAAAAGAGACCTCCGAAAAAGTCAAAAAAGCTGTCGATGCGGTTAACTATAAGCCCAACACGCTCGCGCAAAATTTTCGCAGGGGTAAGTCAGGGCTCATCGTTGTGGTGGTATACAACATCGGCAACCCTATCTACGACAACTTCACACATATCATTTCCAACATTGCACAATCCAAAGGCTATGACGTTCTCATCAAGGAAAGTAGCAAAGCCGATTTTACCGTTAAGTATTATCAGAATATGCTTGATAGTAAGCAGGCGGATGGGCTTATTGTGATGACAGACCTGCCCCGTACCTATGATATATCGAAAGAGGTTCTTAGAAGTTTACCCATTGTCTTTATTGACGGCACTAATAGCTCAGAAGCTGATGCATTATCACAATATATCGGCTTGGATAACTACGCAGCGGCTATGAATGCAACAGATCACCTACTGTCACTGGGGCACAAGCACATTGTTTGTATCACTCCAGAAGAAACTAACAATGCTCACGTACAAAGAGTTAAAGGCTATAACGCCGCTATAGAAAACCGACAGCTCACAACATCTGATATTATTTATACTTCTCATGCGCCTAATAACCTAGAAAAAAAATTAAAAGATATTATATCGACGTCCATCACTGCTATTTTTTGTACCGATGACGATATTGCCATAGATACTTTGCCTATACTGAAGAGCTACGGACAAAAAGTACCTGAGAACGTTTCCGTCGTAGGCTTCAATAATATTCGCTATGCAGCCAAAACCAGCCCTCCGCTGACCACGATAGAACTCCCGTTGGCAGATGTGGCTTTTCAAGCAATTCAGCTGTTATGCACAAAGATAGACCCGTCTTGCCAGACATACAATGTTGGGAAAAATACGAGTAATACGCCCTCGAAGCATCGGCTTATTCTTCGCGCGTCAACTTCTCCCCCTTCTTTATAACTAAAATTCCTTGACAGCAAGCGTAATTTCGCGGAATGTAAACGTTTCCAGTGCAGTAGTTAGCACAACATTCATCATTAGTATGAACGACAGGCATTCAACAGACCATGAATAACATTGAGACCGTCGTTTACATAGAACACAGTTGCAACGGACAGCCAGTGTGGATTGACACACAATCATCTTTGTTTTGGATTGATCATAACCAGCAAAAACTCTATCAATATCACGAACCCTCGAAGCAAATTACCCACTGCGAACTCGACCAACCTATATTGAGTTTATCCCCCAGCATTAAAAATGGCTTCATTGCTACACTTAAGGATGGCATCGGTTTTTTTGACATGGAAACACGGAGTGTGTCTTACATATCAAAACCTGAACCCTTTCTCAGTGATTTTCAGTCAACGGGGGGGATCGCAGACATTAAAGGGAATTACTGGACAAGCAGCAGTATTTCTAACAATGGGCGTCAGCAAAGTCATATTTATCAACTATCCCCCGGCCTATCTCTCGATCGTTTTTGTCATGAAGGTATCGAATCGGCAGCTGAGCCGGCATTTTCTATAGATGGCAAAACGCTCTATCAAAGCACTAAAAATGGCCAGCATGTTTATGCCACTCAACTTAATGAACAATTACAGCCGATTTCTACAGAAGTATTTTGCCGCCTTTCAAAATCAGAAGGGCAACCTCACGGCTTATGCGTTGATAGCGAAGATAACCTGTGGGTGTGTCATTTAGGTGGGGGGTGCATTAGCTGCTTCGACAACAAAGGTAATCGCATTGAAAAAATAGCAGTTGCAGCACCTAATGTTATGCATTGTACGTTTGGCGGGGAAGACTTAGACACGTTATATATTGCTACCAATGGTACTGGCTATGACCTGTATTTGTCGAAGAAACAGTCTATGACCGGTTGTATATTGTCTACAAAAGTAGGCACGAAAGGGCTAAAGGCAAATTGCTTTTCGGGTTAACCCTAACGTTGCATAAAAAAAAAGAGCTAGGGCTAGGACGCTCTACGGATTTCGTCTAAATAATGCAACATCTCACCTTTTACAGCTTCATTTGTTGCCATAGATAAGACTAATTTACCTTGCGGC
>JBLILH010000035.1:0-28093 GCA_047636495.1 Candidatus Endobugula sp.
TAAAAAATGGACTATGCCAATTAGGGATTGGAAAGCGGCGTTAAATCGTTTTATGATAGAGTTTGAGGAGCAGTTAGCTCCTCATGTGTAAACTGGGCAGTTACACAGTTTGTTTTACACCCTCAGTAATGGCGTTACTAATTTTGGCAGGATGGGGTAATGCGTTTATCCTCGCCTATGTAAAGGTCAAAAATATAGATCGAAACATCAAGCCGCTTTCATTACTGGTCAATATTAGCTTGTTGGGGTGCTTTCTCTTGTATGCAGTGATGCTTGTCCAACTCAACCTTGGAATGCCGATTATTCAATGACCGATAACAATTTGTAAGGTGGATCCTCGAGAGCAATAGTTAGGAGAGGCACAATGCAAAGTACCTTTTTCTTTCTTTGTGCCTCTCTTGCCTTAGTGGTATGGCTTCAATGTTGTGGTTTTTGCTGTAACCAATCTATCCATTAGCGGGTTAGCTTAGTAAATCATCAATGCCAGAATCTATTTCTTTTATGTCCTCAATGTTATCTAACATAGTGACAACGTCAATACCCAGCGCTTTCGCTTGCGCGTTTGGAAAGCCAGACACCAACTCTGTACTGTCTTTGTCTTGATGTAAGTAAAGGTATTTAGCAATAAACACGATACCTGCCAATTTTTTATAGCCTTCCTCAGTTTGTGGGGCCATTTGATGTTTGACACTGTCAACAATAGCATCTGGAAAATTCCAGCGGCTCGCAAGTTCTGAGCCGGCCTCGGTGAAGTTAAACCCTAGGTGGCTCTCTTCCATTTCTATGCGATCAGCCCCTTTTTCTACGACGCGATCTATTTCCTGAGCTTCTTTGTTGACCAAAATATGTGTGAGTAAACCGCCAATGTCGTGAATCATCCCGCAAGTAAACGCGGTTTCCACATCGGTATCCGGCACATGCTTAGCAACCCATTTACTGATAGAGGCAATAGTAAAGCTTTTTACCCAAAACGCTTTAATATTAAAACCTTCAGGTGTCGAAAATGCCGAAGTTAATCCAGAGGCTAGTACCATAGTGCGTAACGCGTCAAAGCCTAATAGAACCACAGCATCATTCACCGAGCCGACCGTTCGATGACCGCCATACTTTGATGAATTGGCCATGCGTAATACTTTGGCTGTCATTGCTTGGTCTTTACTAAGTTTAGCGGAAACTTCACCGCTATCAACATCATCGTCACCAAAACTCTGTATCAATTCTTGAACGACTTTAGGAATGTTAGGCATATACTGAGCATTAGCAATAAGATGGTTTAGGTCCACAGACTTGTCCCCGATTTCGTGTTATTAGTTGTCCTTTTAGCATAGATCAATGATGGGAAATTGCTAAGCTATGACACAAAAAAGGTGAGACTATATTTTTTTACTTTGTCATGGCTCCAAGGGTGTTTGTTTATAACGTCGTGCCACTAAAACTACTCGGCTTGATGTAGATATATCTACCGTCTATTTTTAGCGTGTCAGTAAAGAGTATAGTTGGTTTTTTACCTATAAAAAAAGCCACCTACTATCGTAGGCAGCTTGTTAATATAGATCTGTTAGCACAGAGTCGTTAGCCAACAGCGAATCAATAACTCGGTATTAAACCGGAACGTTGGTAAATAGTGCGCCGTTAATCCACATGTGCATAAGAATACTGGCGGCGTAACCAAGAGCAATAACTGGCGTCCACTTTAAATGGCTAAAGAAGGTGTATTTTCCGGGCGCTTGTCCCATTAACGCAACACCTGCAGCAGAACCCACTGATAATAGACTGCCGCCTACACCCGCCGTGAGTGTTACCAATAACCACTGGCCGGTATCCATCTCTGGCAACATAGTTAATACCGCAAACATGACGGGAATATTATCAACAATCGCCGACAAAACACCCACAGAGATGTTCGCATATAGCGGACTCCACTGGGTGTACATGACCTCTGATACCAAGCCTAAGTACCCCAAAAAGCCCAAACCACCCACACACATCACAACACCATAGAAAAACATCAGCGTATCCCACTCGGCGCGTTGTACATGGCTAAACACATCAAATGGAGCCACTTGGCTCAACTGGGAAAGCTTTTCTGGATTGTCAGAGCTGGCTAAACGTTTCTTTTCTAACGACTTAGGCAAGGTTTTTTTCAGGAAGAAGCCAAAGAATTGCAGGTACGCTAGGCCTGTCATCATGCCAAATACCGGTGGTAGATGTAAAAATGTGTGGCACAAAATAGCGGTGGCTACGGTGGCTAAAAATAGTAGAACGATGCGCTTTGCCCCACGCTTTAGTTCAACGGTTTCGCCGTCTGATACTGGCTGCTCTTTAGAGATAAATAAGCTCATAATGACAGCAGGTATCAGGAAATTAACCACCGATGGTAAAAATAGACTGAAGAACTGGGTGAATTCGACCATGCCTTTCTGCCATACCATTAGCGTAGTGATATCACCGAACGGGCTAAATGCGCCGCCAGCGTTGGCAGCTACTACAATATTCACACAGCTTGCAGAGACAAACTTGGTATCGTTGCCGCCCACTGCCAGAATAACTGCACACATAACAAGAGCGGTCGTCAAGTTATCGGCAATAGGTGAGATAAAGAAGGCAAGAATACCGGTTGTCCAAAAGAGTTGTCTAAAGCTAAGACCTTTAGACACTAACCAGACACGTAAGGCATCAAATAGACGGCGTTCTTCAAGTGCTGCGATATAAGTCATCGCCACTAATAAGAATAACAGTAATTCGGCGTATTCAAGTAGATTGTGGCGCAGTGCATCACCAATGATATGGTTAGAGTCTTCGCTACCTTGGTAGGACATTGCGATCAGAATCCAAATAATACCTGCTGCTAATAATACGGGCTTTGATTTACGTAAATGCAGGTACTCTTCACCGATCACTAGCACGTATGCTAAAGCGAAAACGACTAAACAGATATAACCCACTGTTGACGAGGTCATATCTACTGACCCCGCACTTGCCGTCGCGAAAGGAGAGGCTAGTATGGTCATCAGAACGAATAAAATACGGGGGGTAATGGACGTTAACATTATGACATTGACCTATTCGGAGGAATGAAAAAAGTAATTAGTCTCGATCAATAAATGGCTCGTCGCGAGGGGGAATAAAAATGGTCATTCCTGCTTAAGGATGGGTGTTGCCAGATACAGGCGTCTGCCCATTGCAAACAACTACATCTAGTGGTGCGAAGATGGCCGTTTTGATTTTCCGCAGCAGAGCCTTTTTTATGAATGGGGACTAATTGATATAAAACGCGCGCATACTACTATATCAGCTAACTTTTCAGTACTCATTTATCGAAAAAAGGTTTTAAATCGCTATATTTTGAGCGGCTTTAGTTTTTATAGTCGCTTTTTTCCATGCCTTCATGATTTTATCTTACAAGAAATGTGGGATATCTCCTACAGACGATGGTCTGCCCGCCATCCATAATATCGCTATAGATGGATATTTTTTATGCTGGCTAATCGATTGATAGGTGTTATATGGATTGGCGTTTTATTGATAACGACACACTGCAAGAGCACGAAACTGGCTATGTGATACGGCTGCTGAGTGGCACATGGTTCAACCCAAAGGAGATGCGCCCAATTATCAATGTCGATATGAGCTTTTTAATGCAGGCGCAATTGCTACGTTGTGGCTTAGCGTACGTGAATGAGTTGTGTGGCAGTCAGTAAGCGAAAGTAGGTTAATGTTGATAAGTAGTCAGAATTGCCCACCTGTTGTTTATTGATTGACTGGCAATTTGAGCACATTAAGTAAATTAAAAAATAGACGTTTTGGTATATGTTGTTAATTTTTCTAAAGCCAGTTGTCCCAGCACAGAATTACCGTAATTATCTAGCTCTGGAGACCATACGGCAACAGTATATTGACCCGGCGCAACCGCAACAATCCCACCTCCCACGCCACTCTTCGCGGGCAATCCAACGTTATAAGCAAAATTACCCACTGCATCATACAGGCCACACATTAGCATTAATGAATTAATACGTTTATCGGCTACTGGTTTATGTTCGCCTGTTTTTTGAAAGGTTGAATTACCTCTATTGGCTAAGCACTCTGTTGCTCTAGCCAAATCAACACAGTTCATCGTAATAGCGCATTGCTTAAAGTAGCAATCAAGCGTGTGATCAACATCACCATGAAGGTTCCCCATCGCTTTTAGTAAATTGGCAATGGCGGCATTTAAGAAACCCGTGGATTTTTCTCCGGCCGCTACTATAGGGTCAACGCGATTATTTTTATTACCGGACAACGAGGTAATAAAATCTTCAATCCTCTTAATGGGTATAGAGCTATGTGTTGCGATAATATCGGATATGGCAATGGCACCCGCATTAATAAAAGGATTTCTAGGAATGCCGCCCTCAGACTCTAATAGTAGTAATGAGTTGAAGCGCATGCCAGAGGGCTCTCGTCCAACGCGATCCCAAACATCATCGCCAACAATTTCTAATGCGAGCATTAACGCGAATAACTTAGAGACACTCTGTATCGAAAAATCTGTATCCGCTTGCCCGACGCAAAACTCTTCACCGTCTATGGTGCGTAAAGCCATACCAAACTGCTTAGGGTCGACTTCTTTTAGCGAAGGGATATAGTCAGCGACTTTCCCTTTACCAAACTCAAACACGACCTCCTTATGAATACGTGCCAAAATATTCGGTAGAGAATCGGTATCAAGGGGTAAATTATTGTGGGGAAGGCAGTGATTCATTATTGTTAGTCTAAGAGGTCAGTGGTGATGTATTTTATCGCAATTATTATGAGTGTTTTGATACTGTGAATCCACCTGTATTTGATGGCTTGGATATATAGGGAGGGGCGCTTTCTATCTGCTTTGATTGTTGAGTTATATTGACGAATAGCTCAATGGACAAAATAGCTCAATGGATAAAATAGGTGCGAAGTGTCGGAGTTTACTTCAATAATAATGGTAGCTACGGGCGGACTTGAACCGCCGACCCCAGCATTATGAATGCTGTGCTCTAACCAGCTGAGCTACGTAGCTATTGTGTCGTCTTTATCTTCAGTGTTTTGGCTGAGCGCCAGGTTACCGAGGGCGCGTATTATCGCCATCTCACCATACCGTGTCAAGATGGATCGGTTAACTAAATGCAAGAAGTTGTTCTGCGCTGAATATTATGTTTTCACCGCGTAGATTAGGCGTTTGTATTCGAGGATGGGAGCATTCTCTTGAAGGCTTGTGTGAAAAGGCAAGCTAAAGGGTATGGCGCTATAACAACTCCCCCCTCTAGCTTTCATTGGTTTCAATGATAGTACAAGATTGTCAACTACACTTTTACCGCTAACCGATCCAATATATGCATAAGATCGGTACTCGCTTGTTCCATCTTAGTGAAGCACTCGTAAGATGTTTCAAGGTCACCGCTATTAGCTGCTTTCAGTCCATTAATTGCTTGCTCATGTACATTTTTATGGGGCTTATCTATTTGCTGAAAATCTGACTGACTACCATATTTTTCTCCCCCTTTGCCTTCGTAATACCATTGGCCCAATCTACATGAGTGGTGATCGTTGAACGTTGAGATGTTATATCGCTTCTCATAAAAGGCTTTGTAGATCTGGGCTTTGTAACACAGGTGATCCATTTTTACCGTTTGAATAAAGCTGGATTCGGTTTCCCGGAGTATTAGATTATGCATGGATTGCGATAAGCCGAGAACATGTTCGATGTTGATCATCGACTGCTCTGATTTACTTTGTAATACTTCGCAGTGATCATGTGTATAGCGAATGTTTTCGTCGGTGGTTTGCGTGTCTAAGTCAATTTTTTTGACGAGTTCGGCAATTTCGCCACTCGCTTCCCCAGCACGTTGTGCAAGCGCGCGTACCTCATCCGCAACAACCGCAAAACCTCGCCCAGCTTCACCGGCTCGCGCAGCTTCAATAGCCGCATTGAGTGCTAACAAATTGGTTTGCTCAGAAATAGTGTTGATGATATCAGCAAATTTAGTGATCTCGCCTGCTGCACCTTTAAGGTTGGTGACGCTGTCGTGACTTTTTTTCGCACCTTCGCCAATTAATGAAAGGTCGGCGTGGGTTCTCTTTAATTCATCCTTCATTTCTTCATAAGTGATATTAGAACTTGTGATCTCCTCGGTTTTATCGCGCAATGTTGTCGATGACTCTGCCAAAGCATCGCGGATTTCGTTGACGCCACTATAGCTATTCACCACTAATGCACTATTAGCGATAGGGCATTGAATGGTTTTGTAATGATCAAGTTGAGCGCTCATGTCGGCTATTTTTTCTAATTGCGCATTAATCTCGGCTTGCTGATGCTGACTTTTTTCAATAAGTGACTGGTTGTCCGTGCGTAAAATGTTTATTTCTTTAGAATTTTGCCAAAACATAAATAAGTCCGTTATTGGATGTTAGTGAATACTTGTTTGAGTATAGGCAAAATATCCGGCTTGCCCAGTTTTTTTGTTAACTGAATTTACCGGTCAATGACCCATCTATTGACGTTCGTATGGTCGAAGGTTTCAATTGAATAAAAGCCTGTTGAAGCAATGAGCATTTGTTTTGAGCGATGGCAGGCTTAGATAATGGGCGGGGGGAGTAAGCAAAAAAAGCCTGCAGATGAATTGATACGCTACAGGCATTTGTTGAAGTGTAATACGTATTACTAGAGGTCAAGAACTGTAATGAATCAACTTAAACATTAAAGCGAAAGTGGATGACATCACCGTCACAAACGATGTAGTCTTTCCCTTCTAAGCGCCATTTGCCATTCTCTTTTGCGCCAGCTTCGCCATTGAATGCAGTAAAGTCATCGTAGCTAGTAATTTCAGCGCGAATAAAGCCTTTTTCAAAATCGGTGTGAATTTTCCCAGCGGCTTGTGGCGCGCTTGAACCTATAGGGATTGTCCATGCGCGAACTTCTTTAACCCCTGCAGTAAAATAGGTGTGGAGGTTAAGCAGCTCATACCCTGCGCGAATAACACGATTAAGACCTGGCTCCTCCATGCCCATATCAGTAAGAAATTCATCGCGTTCATCATCTTCTAGTTCAGCTATCTCTGCCTCGAGTTTGTTGCAAATAGCGACTACAACAGCGCCTTCTGATTCGGCAATTTGTTTGACGGTATCAAGGTAGGGGTTGTTATCAAACCCCTCTTCATCCACATTGGCAATATACATGGTGGGCTTAAGGGTGAGTAGGCTTAAACTTTTGAGCTGCAGTGTTTCATCATCTGTGAGGGAGAATGCACGTAAGGGCAGTGCCTCATTAAGATGAGGCAGCACTTTTTCTAATAGAGCCTTCATGACCATTGCGTTTTTATCTTGACCTTTAGCGGCTTTGGCAAATCGAAAAATGGCTTTTTCGACACTGTCGAGGTCAGCTAGAGCAAGCTCGGTATTGATCACATCTATGTCGTTTGCAGGATTTATTTTGCCTTCAACGTGTACCACGTTCTCATCGTCAAAGCAGCGAACAACATGGGCAATGGCATCTGTTTCACGAATGTTGGCTAAAAACTGATTCCCCAGGCCCTCACCTTTTGAGGCCCCAGCGACGAGTCCTGCAATATCGACAAATTCCATAGTGGTGGCAATAGTTTTATCTGGGCTGACGATCTCGCTAAGCTTGTCAAGACGAGGGTCGGGAACAGCAACAACACCCGCATTAGGCTCTATAGTGCAGAATGGAAAATTTTCTGCGCCAATGCCTGCTTTGGTTAATGCATTAAATAGTGTTGATTTACCCACGTTGGGCAAGCCAACAATACCGCAATTAAAACCCATGATGGTGTCCTAGTTAGTCGCTGAAAATAGCAGCTGAAAAAACGAAAATTAAGTGTAGATGGAAAGCGCGTATGCTATCGGTTTCAGTGGTTGGCTGCAAGCTAACCAGATAATAGAAGAGGGAGTATTTAAAAAATTTTCGTGAGATTATATTTTTCGTGCTTAATAATAGCGACTAGTCGCCGATTTTTATTGCGTATGGAGTATTTTCATCGCGTCGTTCCACTTACCTTCTATCACCAGGGGTATAACGGTGGTGGCTAAATAGATACTATCTTCTACTAGCTTGAAATCAGTCGGCGAGGCTTTCTTTAATACGTAATTGCTGACCAGCTTGGCATTGCCTGGGTGATCAATACCAATGCGTAGTCTTGCAAAATTTTTGTTGTTCCCCAATCGAGCAATAATATCTTTTAAGCCATTATGGCCGCCGTGACCACCGCCTATTTTCAAGCGAGCAAGGCCGGGTGCAATATCGAGTTCGTCGTGCGCGACAAGAATCTCTTCAGGTTCGATTTTATAAAATTGTGCCAGTGCCGCGACTGATTTGCCGCTTAAATTCATAAAGGTAGTGGGTAATAATAAACGGACATCTTGTTGTTGAATCATGCCGCGACCAAACACGCCAAAAAACTTACTTTCGGGCGTTAGAGTAATACTGTGTTGCCGGGCGAGTTCTGCCACAAAGTCTACACCTGCATTGTGTCGCGTATGGTTATATTCTGCACCAGGGTTGCCAAGTCCAACGATAAGCTTAATGGGCGTATTCATGTGAGAGTTTGCTGATGGTATGGGAGGAGGGGTGAAAATAAAGTGAGGTATCCACTTTCGCGTCTACTAATTAGTCTAGTCGCGAAAGTGGTAAGTGACATTGGCAAGTTATGCTTCGCCAGCGCCTTCAGTGTCTTCCGATTCATCAACAGCAACACCTTTAGGCTTGTTGATTGAGGCGATAGGTAAATCGTGGTCGTGACCATGACTTAGTTGAACAGACTCAACACCTTTTGGTAATTGTAGGTCAGAAATATGCACGATCTGGCCAAGTTCTACGTCGATAAGATCCACTTCGATGTATTCTGGTAAATCGGCTGGTAAGCAGCTAATTTCTAATTCAGAAATAGTGTGAAAGACTTGTCCGCCTTGTACTTTTACACCTTTCGATGTTTCTTCATTAATAAAGTGAAGCGGTACACGAGTAGTGAATTTCTTAGTTTTAGATACACGGAGTAAATCAAGGTGATAAATTAACGGTTTTGCTGGATGACGTTGCAAATCCTTTAAAATCACATCTTGTTTTGTACCATCAACCGTTACAGTAACAATGTGCGAGTAAAACGCTTCGTTTTCTAAGTGCTTAACTAAGTCTTTTTGTAAAAGACTTATCATTTGTGGCTTTTTACTGCCACCATAAATGATACCCGGTACCATTTGTGATTCGCGACGCAGGCGGCGGCTCGCACCTTTCCCTGTAAATTCGCGACTCTCGGCATTCAATACAAAGTCTTCATTTGACATTGTGATGTCCTCTGTTAAGTAGATTAATTTATAACTATCCGCGACCAGAATATGGGGTGTTATAAATATGGATTAATGCGCGTTATTAACGATTAAGTGCAGATAACGTCACATGGTCTTCTAGAGTGAATGTTTAATTAAACATGGCACTCAAAGATTCTTCGTTGTTCAGGCGTCGTATCGCTTCTGACAGCATGCTGTTCAATGACAGCTGTCTTATGAGTGGGCAAGACGTAGCCGCATCGGATAACGGAATCGAGTCGGTGACGACTAATTCGTCAATGACTGAGCGAGTTAAATTTTCTATAGCTTTACCCGATAACACTGGGTGAGTGGCATAGGCCACGACTTTGACGGCGCCCTTTTCTTTTAAGGCGATAGCAGCATTACATAATGTGCCTGCAGTATCGACCATATCATCGACTAGCAAACAGGTCCGCCCGTTAACGTCGCCAATCAAGTTCATTACTTCGGCAACATTCGTTTTAGGACGACGCTTATCAATAATCGCAAGGTCAATGTTCAGCTCTTTTGCAACGGCGCGTGCGCGCACCACACCACCAATATCCGGTGATACCACGACGAGATTTTCGTGTTGTTGCCGGCGAATATCTTCTAATAAGATTGGCGCACCATAAATATTGTCTACGGGCACATCAAAGAAACCCTGAATTTGTTCGGCATGTAAATCAAGCGTCAGCACGCGATCAATGCCTACACCTACCATCATGTCAGCAACTAATTTTGCAGTAATTGGTACACGTGCAGAGCGTACCCGACGATCTTGGCGTGCATAACCGAAGTAAGGGATAATAGCGGTTACGCGGCCAGCAGATGCGCGACGTAGGGCGTCGACAATAATCAGTAACTCCATCAAGTTCTTGTGGGTAGGGCTGCTGGTAGACTGCACCACAAATACATCGCGCCCGCGAACGTTCTCTTGGATCTCTACGGCGATTTCGCCATCAGAAAATTGAGACACATTAGCTTTACCTAATGACATGCCTAGTTTGTCGACAATGCTTTGTGCAAGTGCTGGGTTCGCATTCCCAGTAAATACCATGAAGTCAGCCACAAGAATACCTTTTGGTCACCAATAAGTCGGTGTAGATGTTGATGAATTAGCAAATGTTTTTAGCATATTTTGCTTGTATGAATTCAAGCTGTGAATATAAGTAATGGAAGCATCACTTAACAATAAATATGGCTGGGGTGGGAGGGTTCGAACCTCCGCATGGCAGGATCAAAACCTGCTGCCTTACCACTTGGCTACACCCCAATAATTTGACTTCTCCGCCTCTTCTTCTCTCTTACTGAGAGTCACGGAGTAGATGGTGAAGTGGAGAATGATTCATGCCTTTGGCAATAAAACACTCCCATTCGGTGGGTGTGTTGTCTAATACTGCTAGCGCTTTTTGTTGATCAGTATAGCTAGCAAACACACACGCACCGGTTCCTGTGAGTCGAGCATTACCGTGCTTATGAAGCCACTGTAATGCTTCTCTGACTTCAGGATGATGCTGACAAACAATGTTTTCACAATCGTTATGACCACCCTGTTCCAAGAAGGTCGCTACTTTAATGGCGGCGGTGTCTCTTGTCAATTCCTGATTTGAAAAAATTTTAGCCGTCGCGACATGACAGTTGGGTTTGATGACGAGATACCACGATTCTGGCAGCTCAATAGGGCGCAATTTTTCACCAATGCCTTCCGCCCACGCAGAGTAACCTCTTACAAATACGGGCACATCCGCACCCAGTGTGAGGCCCAGCTTAGCGAGTTCATCGGTTGACAGATTGGAACCCCACAAGTAATTAAGCGCTATTAGTGTGGTCGCGGCATTGGAGCTGCCGCCCCCTAAGCCACCGCCCATCGGTAAGCGTTTTGTTAGAGAAATATCTGCGCCATAACTAGGTTTGTTGTGTTTTGTGCAGTGCTCATTCAGTAACTGAGCTGCTTTCATAATAAGGTTATCTCTACTAGGAAGACCAGGTATGTCGTGATGTAGCTTAAACAGTGAGTCATCGCGCAGGCTAATATTGATCTCATCATTGTAATCGATGAGCTGAAATACTGTCTGTAAATTGTGATAGCCGTCTTCTCTGCGGCCAGTAATGTGCAGAAATAAATTGAGTTTGGCGGGTGATGCTAGTGTCAATGAAACCATAATATCAAAGTGTCGTTAATAACCGTTTTATGTAAAGTGTTGTAAAGAATGCTCGCCGTCTAGCGGTGTTCAGGGTGGCGCTTTAAAATGTATCCCCCTCAACAACGTTCAGCGCAGGGAAAAGCCATTCTTTAATGATGAGTGTTAATATCGCGTCGTTACGTTGCGCACGAATTTTATGCGGCAACACACGTCCATCGAGTATGGCAATCGGTCGATAGCGCGAGTAATGTAGTGTCCAGCCCCTTTGTTTGAGTCGCGAGAGTAGGCCAGTTTCATTATAAGTTGTTAACGGTGTTGTTGGGCTTGTGGCGCCATGTGGGGTGGGCAATCCTCTTACCCAGTAGCGCAAATGTTTTAAAGGTAGGTTCCAGCCAAAGGTATCGGCGATCAATGCGTTAGGTTGACTGGATGAAACAGGTTCTTTTCCAGGCCGTTCGATGAGGATACCATTGTCATCACCTAGTAACGTGGCGTTGCCTTGACCAAATGGCCCACTGATCTGAATATGATACTGATCTTGTGTTTGTTGCCAGTTAATCGTCACCGAACCACTATCTTCATTATTGCGAATGCCTAACTTGGCTGTGATGTTCCAAACATCAGGAATATTGCGGGTATTATTATCAGTGGGTATTGGTTGGGCGCTGTACTTAATATTATTGTGACTACAGGCTTGAGTCAGCACGATGCCAACAAACAAGACAATAGGGTATACAGTTGAGAAGGTTTTAGGGTGGCGGTGGTGTTCCATTTTACAGCGGCTGCTCAATCCCTAGGCGTTGCAGAGCCTTAGGGATATCTAGTGCGTTAGGTTCTTTGGCAAGGCTTTCTTGCCAAACTTGTTTGGCTGCGTCTTGTTGTCCATCTTCCCATAGCGCTTCACCTAAGTGTGCAGCTATTTCTGCATTCGGATGTTTTTCATAAGCTTGCCGTAAGTAACCAATGGATTCATCCAAACGACCGAGTTTGAAGAGTGCCCATCCCATGCTATCAATAATAGCGGCATCGTCAGGACTAAGAGACAAGGCCTTACTAATTAAGAGATAAGCTTCGTCGTAGCGTTGAGTATGTAATGTCAGTAAATACCCTAGGCCATTGAGTGTCGCCACGTCATTGGGTTTGAGGGTGAGCACGTGGCGAAAATCCTGCTCCATAAGGTCGATAAGATTCTTGCGCTCGAATAGGGTGGCGCGTTCGTAACGTAATATTGTGTTGTCGGGAAATTGCACAATGGCACTATTGAGTAGTTTTATTGCCTGTGGATTAGCCTGATATTTGACCAGTAAAGATGCCTGGCTTTCGAATAAAAGCTCAGTTTTATCAGGAAATTGTTTGTGTAAGTCGTCAAATAGTGACACTGCCGCCTCTATTTTTTCTTGTTCTAAATACACGCTCGCAGCACGATACCGCGCAGATAAGAAATGGTCGCCTTGTGTTACCGCTAAATAGTAATTAAGAGCGGTGTCTGTTTGTTCTTGAAAATCATAGATGTGCCCAAGATAAAAACGAATACTATCTGGTTGATAATTCTCGTCTAGCAATGATTCAAACAAAGGTCGAGCTACATCCATTAGTTCTAATTCTGTTGCGAGGAGTGCGCGAGAAAAACGAAGGTCTAATTGTGTTGGCGACTGTTTGCTCAGGATGGTGAATTGTGTGTACGATTCTTTTATATCGGATTGCGACAGTGACCGCGCATAAATAAGCCGTAGTCGTTGGTTGTCGGGAACCTTACTTACGTATTCTCTAAGCTTAGTGAGTGCGAGCACATTTTTCTGTGTGCTTTGCAGCAGCCGAATATCTTGGACAATGGCACTGGTTCTGGTTGGATCACTGTCTAAGGCTTGGTCAATCCACCGTCGAGCACTCTGATGATCGCCTACGGCTTGGTATAGTGTGCTCAGTCCGACTCGAACCCCCGCCGATGTAGTGAATTTGCCTGCTAATGGTAAAACCTTCGAGATCAATGCCTCTAACACCACGTTATCGGACTGCCGGTTAAAGTTGGCAAGTGTTTCTATTAAGGCGCCACCATCCGTTCTGTTGGGCATCTTTTTGGTGCCATCGTTTCGCTTTACATCAACTCGAGCGAACGCCAATTCCGTCATTAGCTGCTCAATATATTTCACCGCTTGCAGTGGTTGCTGTAGCTCAATGTGAGCGTTAGCCACTGCGGATAACGCTTCGTTGTTGGCAGGTTCTTTGTTTAACCATAATAGGCCCATATCAAGAGCAATGTGGTGAGCACGTAAAAATTGTGCGATGCGTGTTGCACGAATAATAATGGCTTTGTTGCCTGTCTCTTTTGCCTGATCTACATAATTGTTAATGGCGGTATCATATTGTCGGCGGGACGCGGCTACTTCAGCCACTAGTAAGGAATAAAGGGTGTCCGTTGGTAACAGGCTAGGCACAATTTCTGTTGCGGATGTTTGCGGAGGGATCAATGTGCTGATCGTCTGCTGGGTTAAGGGGTCAGGAAGATCTATTGTCGCCTTATCAGCATGGGCACCGATCACCTCGTGGTGCGGGTGCGGTAAAGACTCACACCCTGCAATAATGCCAAGCAGAAGTATGATGCAAGCGGGTCGTGTGATTGAAAATACATTATTCATAGTCTTAGTGTAAACCGCCAAGTGAATCAAGCCAAGTACCATGTTGAAGAGGAAGTAATAGATTATAACTGCGCCGTACTTATATTCGCAGTTATATTGCGGTGGTAGGTTATTTTTCGTGGGCGGTGTCGTGCTACAATATGCGCCCATTGCGTATATGTCGTATGTACATTACTTGCACAACAGGCTGTTTTGTACGAAAGACTTGGCAGCGATAGACCGTATACTCGAACAATTTTATATGATTCCTCTATTTATTCTTGGTATTAATCACGACAGTGCATCTATTGATGTGCGCGAGCGCGTTGCGTTCGCCCCAGAATCGATAGGGGGTGCGTTACAAAGTCTTGTGAGAGACACACCTGCGACTGAAGCCGCTATTATGTCAACATGTAACCGTACAGAGTTATACGTTGCTGTGGGTGAACGTGGACAAGCGATGGACGCTAAGGCGTCAGCTCAATTAACCGAGTGTTTGCTTCAATGGTTAGCGAAGCATCATACTATTGATGTGAAGTTGTTGCGTGGCTGTCACTATGTGGCGCAGGCCGATAACGCGGTAAAGCATATGATGCGAGTTGCTAGTGGCTTAGATTCGCTAGTGCTAGGTGAACCGCAAATTTTGGGTCAAATGAAATCTAGTTATGCCGTCGCGCAAGCGGCTAATACCTTGTCGAGCGAATTGCATGGTGTTTTTCAAAAAGTCTTTGGTGTAGCGAAAAAAGTACGTACTAACACGGCCATTGGTGAAAATCCAGTATCGATTGCTTACGCTGCCGTAAGCTTGGCGCAACAAATTTTTTCTGATTTAAAAGAGGGTACTGCGTTGCTGATCGGCGCAGGTGAGACAATAAATTTAGTGGCACGCCATCTACGCCAGCAGGGGATAGGAAAGATGATTTTTGCCAATCGTACCTTGGCTCGCGCGCAAGCATTGGCCGATGATTTTTCTGCCAAGGCAGTACTTTTGCCCGATATCCCCGAGCAGTTAATTCAGGCTGATATCGTTATTTCGTCGACGGCAAGTCAATTGCCTATTTTAGGCAAAGGTGCGGTAGAGTCTGCATTAAAAGCGCGTCGCCATAAGCCTATTTTTATGGTGGATATTGCTGTTCCTCGTGATATTGAAAGTGAGGTAGGCGACTTGCCGGATGTCTACCTCTATACCGTTGATGATCTCCGTGAAGTCATTGATGAAAATAAGCAGAGTCGAGAAAATGCAGCCAACGAAGCGCATATCATCATAGAAGAATTCTTAGCAGACTATTTGCAAGAAGCGCGTGTCCGTCACTCGGTATCAGCGATAAAAACCTATCGCCAATATGCCGAAAGCTTGCGCGATCAAGCCTTAGATAAGGCCTTGCGCGATTTACAAAATGGCGGTTCACCTGATACGGTGATCACGCAAATGGCCAATAGTTTGACGAACAAGTTATTACATGCACCGACCCATCAATTAAAGCGTGCGAGTACTGAAGGTGATCACGAATTACTTTCGTTAACACAAAAACTGTTTACAGTAGATGCGCAATTTTTACAAAAATAGCGGCCTGTTATCGACGCTATTAGTTGAGTGGTCGATGTTATCGTTATATCTGTGCTATTTAAACAAGCTTGTAAACAACATATAAATAAAACATAAATGAAATAATTCTTATGAACCCGTCTATTTTAGAAAAGCTCGATTTATTACAAGAACGTTATGTTGAAGTGGGGGCGTTATTAAGTGACCCAGAGACAATAGCGGACCAGAATCGCTTTCGTGGATTATCGCAAGAATATGCAGAAATTGAACCCGTTGTAGAATGTTATAGCGAGTACCGAAAAGTACTAGACAACCTAGAAGAAGCATCGGTGCTATTAAAAGATAGCGATCCTGATATGCGAGCAATGGGGCAAGAGGAATTGAAATCGGCAGAAATGCAGCGTGCACCTTTAGAAGTCGACTTGCAAAAACTATTGCTGCCTAAAGATCCAAACGATGACAAAAATGTTTTTTTAGAAATTCGTGCAGGTACCGGTGGCGATGAAGCCGCTATTTTTGTGGGTGACTTGTTTCGTATGTATAGCAAATACGCGGAGAAACGCCGTTGGCAAGTAGAGATTGTTAATGAAAGTCGTAGTGAGCAAGGTGGTTACAAAGAAGTGATCGCGCGTATTGTTGGACAGGGCGTGTATTCACAATTAAAGTTTGAATCGGGTGCCCATCGAGTGCAACGCGTACCTGAAACTGAATCGCAAGGTCGGGTGCATACCTCGGCCTGTACTGTTGCCATTATGCCTGAGGCCGATGCGCAAGCAGAAATTGCTATCAATAAGGCTGATCTACGCGTCGACACCTATCGTGCCAGCGGTGCGGGTGGGCAGCATGTAAACAAAACGGATTCTGCTATTCGTTTAACGCATCTTCCGACGGGTGTAGTGGTCGAGTGCCAAGACGAGCGCTCGCAACATAAAAATCGCGCTCGTGCGATGTCGTTATTGGCCGCACGTTTACAAAACGCCCAAGACGAGGTCGCTGCAAAAGAAATGGCCGACGAACGCAAAAACTTAGTGGGTAGTGGTGATCGTTCGGAACGTATTCGCACCTATAATTACCCCCAAGGCCGAGTGACAGATCACCGAATTAATTTGACCTTATATCGTTTGAGCGAAGTGATGGAAGGTGATCTGGATGAAGTCGTTCAACCATTAGTGAATGAACACCAAGCCGATCAGTTGGCTGCGCTTTCTTCTTAACAATCTTCGTGATGACGTCTTAAATGGTATTCGTAATGTCATTAAGATAGTTATAAAGCATTGCTTATAGGGGCAGTCATGCAAACTATCACCGATAATTTACAACAGAGTCGATACTTAGCCGATGTGTCCGATAGTGCGCGTTTAGATGTTGAGCTATTACTGGCGAAGGCGCTAAATAAAAACCGTACCTACTTATATACATGGCCAGAAAAAACCCTAACTGCAGGGCAGCAACAACAATTTAACGCTTACATGCAACAGCGCATTAACGGAGAACCGATTGCTTATATAGTGGGTGAAAAAGAATTTTGGTCGCTGATGTTATCCGTTAACCACAGCACGTTGATCCCTCGTCCCGATACCGAAATTATTGTGGAAGCTGCTCTCGAATTATTTGCTGATGATGCGCCTAGTTGTCAGCGACAGGTGATTGATTTGGGCACAGGAACCGGTGCTATTGCTCTTGCTTTAGCCAGCGAAAAGCCTAAATGGAAAATCATTGCAGCTGATAATAGTCGTGAGGCTTGTGATTTGGCAGAACATAATCGACTGCGTCATCAGCTCAATAATGTCACTGTTATTTATTCTGATTGGTTGAATTCCATCGCTGTGACAGAAGTAGATATGATCGTTAGCAACCCACCTTATATCGCAGAAAACGATCCGCATTTATTACAGGGCGGTGTTCGCTATGAACCCCGAACGGCGCTGACGGCTAAAAATAATGGCTTAGCGGATATTGAAAAAATAGCCCAACAGTCACGCGACATATTATTCGCCTCAGGATGGCTATTAATAGAACACGGTTATCAGCAGGGCGGTAAGGTGCTTGCAATCTTAGAGGCCAACGAATATGCCCACTGTCGAACCATTAAAGATTTAGCCGGGCAGCCGCGAGCGACTTTCGGTCAAAAAACTGATCAAGCTGTCATGATTAAAGAGGCCGCTAAAAAGACGACCCTGAATTCGACTAAGAGCGCGACTCACGGAAACAAAGCGTAATGACCATGAATGATAATGAGCTACTTCGGTACAGTCGTCATATACTGTTGCCCGATATCGATATTGCAGGACAAGAGCGATTAGCGCAGTCCCGCGTACTCATAGTTGGTTTGGGTGGTCTAGGAAGCCCAGTTGCCATGTACTTAGCGGCATCGGGTGTAGGGCATCTTTGTTTGGTTGACTTCGACAAAGTAGATATCTCTAACTTGCAGCGACAAGTGGTGCATACACAATCAAGCATAGGGATCAATAAGGCCGAATCGGCTCGAGACGCTTTGTTAGCACTTAATGACAATATAACCGTCGATACAGTGACGGAAAAAGTCGCATCGACAGCCTGGGATGCGCTTATTGAGTCGTTCGACGTGGTGGTTGATTGCACCGATAATTTTGACACCCGTTTTGCCATCAATGCAGCATGTTATCGTCAAAAAATCGTATTGGTATCGGGTGCAACGATTCGATTTGAGGGCCAATTGTCAGTATTTAACCCCAGAGATCCAGCATCTCCATGTTATCAATGTTTATATAGCCCAGATATCAGCGAGTCGTTGAGCTGTTCTGAGGCAGGGGTGTTATCACCATTAGTCGGTGTGGTGGGTAGTTTGCAAGCGCTTGAAGTGGTTAAATGGATTAGCGGTGTAGGCAATTCTTTAGTCGGGCGATTGCTATTGTTTGATGCGAAAGCCCATCAGTGGCGAGAGTTAACGTTACCTAAAGATCCTCATTGCCATGTATGTTCTGCGGCGAATAGAATGAAGCCAAGAGCTAAGAGTAATAATAACAATTCTATAGGAAGTCAATCGTTATGATGGATCTATTTAATACGCTAGGGCGCAAACGAGAAAAAGGTTTTATCGTTACTTGTGAAGCGCTAACACGGGAACATGTTGATACTGTTGAAAAAGCTGAAGCGTGTCGTCGACAGCTGCACCGGAACGGTGTGACGTATGTGAGTTTTGTTTTGTTGGTGGGCTTGTCATTAGCAATGTTACTTTCTTCATTTACCTTACCGGTATTGGTCGGTATGACGATTCTGTTGTTATATATCATTACATCGACATATCGTGCGAAGCAACACGTGCTGCGGTATATCAAGGACATACTTAATCGCGATGAAGGTGATGCGAATGCTGATCTTCATCGCTAGGACGTGCATACCTTCATTGCCGTCAGAATGGAGACAATGGTTAAAGATGACTCGTGCTATACTCACTGAAAAGTTTACGAAGACCCATATATATTTTCGCATCGTACACCGCTAGATATATAACCACTCAACACATATCATTATTAGGTACCCCGCTTGTTTAAAAAACTGTTTAGTAAAGCTACGTCTTCTCCTGCATCGGACACTAAGTTTGACAGTAAGTCTGACAATAAGAACCCCTCTTCTGCAGCGTCTACACAGCAGAAAAAGAGTAACGGTACAGTTAAAAAGTCACCTCGTTCACGAAAACCCAATAAAGTTAAGCAGCCTGATTGGGATATCAGCCAATTTGCTGTGCCAGAAGTCAAAGGTAAAACTCGCTTTCACGATTTAGGTCTAGAGCCCTCTCTAATGCATGCTATTGCTGATTTAGGCTTTGAGTATTGCTCACCTATACAAGCACAATCGTTACCGAACACTTTAAATGGTCACGATATGCTGGGTAAGGCGCAAACAGGTACGGGTAAAACAGCCGCGTTTCTTACGGCGATTATCGACGATCTACTTAAAAATCCACTGGAAGGTGAGCGTTATGCGGGTGAGGCACGCACGCTGATTATTGCGCCGACTCGTGAGTTAGTCGTGCAGATCGCTGAAGATGCAAAATTATTAGTAAAACATACCGACTTAACCGTGCATACGCTCGTGGGCGGTATGGACTACGCCAAACAGCAACAAAAAGTACGTAATCAGTTTGTCGACATTCTAGTCGCAACACCGGGACGTTTGCTTGATTTTGCCAGCAACAAAGATGTGCATTTAGATCAGGTTGAAATCTTGGTGTTAGATGAAGCTGATCGAATGCTAGATATGGGTTTTATTCCTCAGGTGCGACGTATTGTGCGCTTGACTCCGCGTTGTGAAAATCGCCAAACTTTATTCTTCTCTGCGACCTTTACTGATGATGTTATGCGTCTCGCCGAGCAGTGGACGCAAAACCCGTGTTCAGTAGAGATCGAGCCAGAAAATGTAGCGACAGATACCGTAGAGCAGCATGTGTATCTAGTGTCTTCGAATGAAAAGTACAAGTTGTTAACTAACTTGGCGCGCCAGCCTCACGTAGAAAGCCTTATCGTATTCGGTAATCGTAGAGATGAATGCCGTCGCCTTCAGGAACAGTTGGTTAAGCACGGTTTTTCTGCCGGCTTGCTTTCGGGTGAAGTAGCGCAAAACAAGCGTATTAAAACCCTCGATGGATTTAAGTCAGGTAAGATAAAAATCTTAGTGGCCACCGATGTGGCAGGCCGTGGTATTCATATCGACAACATTAGCCACGTGGTCAATTTCAGCTTACCAGAAGAGCCCGAAGATTATGTGCACCGTATAGGACGTACAGGACGAGCGGGTAAAAAAGGGGTGTCTATTAGCTTTGCTTGCGAAGACGATGCATTCTTATTGCCTGCCATTGAAACTTTGTTAGGCAAGAAGCTCAACTGTGAGCAGCCGCCTGAATACTTGTTGTCGAAGTAACTTAATGGATACCGTTAGTTAGCGCGAGTATCCCCATTATCCTTAATGTAAAAGGTGTGTTTGACGCACCTTTACGTTGGGAAAGACCTGTATCTAATTGTTACTCTCTAGTCGTTAATCATCCAGTATTTATAGAAATGTATTCATCACACCAGCCAAACTCTCCTGTTTCATTATTTCATGGCTTGTTTATTAGCCTATATTACAACTTTGACTACACTTGATAGGATGCCAGCCTGATTAGGATAATATAGTGAACAGTCCTGTAAATAAAAGTACCGCAAATAACATACTTGTGGTCGAAGATAGTCTTCTTGTCGCAAAAATCCTTCTGCATCTTATGCAGCAGGAATTGGATTTTAATATTCTATTAGCGACCACTTTTGCGCAAGCAAAACAGTTATATGAACAGCATAAGGGCGATATATTCGCAGCCTTAGTGGATCTCAATTTACCGGATGCGCCTGATGGTGAAGTCGTTGATTACACTTTAGCATGTAAAATTCCTACGGTGGTGTTAACCGGTTCTATTGATAACGCTCGCAGAGAAAAATTACTGTCTAAGGGTATTGTCGATTACGTGACCAAAGAGGGTAAATATTCTTATCAGTATGCGGTAAAAACGATTCAACGTTTACAAAAAAACCAATATATTAAGGTCATGGTAGTAGAAGACTCGACGACTATGCGCAAGCATATCGTGAATTTATTATCGCGGCATCAATTTGAAATATATCAAGCTGTCGACGGTATCGATGCCATCAAAGTTATTTTACAACATCCAGATATTCAACTATTAATCACCGATTACAATATGCCCAACATGGATGGCTTTGAACTGGTGAAAAACTTACGCAGTAAGTATGAGAAGTTTGATTTAGTGATTATCGGATTATCTGCCGAAGGTGACAATGGATTATCAGCCAAGTTGATTAAAACGGGTGCCAACGATTTTTTACGCAAACCGTTTAACCCCGAAGAGTTTTACTGTCGGATTAATCATAATATTGAATCACTCGATCTTATAGCGCAAATTCGAGACTCAGCGAATCGTGATTATGTCTCGGGTCTTTACAGTCGACGTTACTTCTTCGAAAAAAGTGAGATGCAGCGTGAAAAATCTCAGGCTAGTGGTTCTCCATTATCACTGGCGATTATTAGTATTGATGATTTTAAATTAGTGAACGATAACTACGGACCCAAAATTGGAGATAGTATACTCAAGCAATTTTCCTCGCTTATCGAAAAAGCCTTATCTCGATTTGTAATAGCACGCTCATCAGGTAAAGAGTTTTATTGTCTGATGAGCGGCTTATCTAACGATAAAGCGGTCACCTTGCTTGAGCAGGTGCGTAAAATTGTGTCGGCAGAAGCCTTCACCACAATTGACGGAAAACTATCCTTAACGTTTAGTGCAGGGGTTTCGAATGAGATAGGTTCTTATACCAGTGATCAGGTAAGCGTTGCGGAAGCGTGTCTTCAGCGAGCTAAGCAAGCAGGTAAGGATATCGTGATGGGGGATGATGAAGGTGATGATGAGGAATATTGATAGTCATTGACCCGTATTGTCGTTATGCGCTAGGATATTTCCATGGTTAAAAAACGACATGTTATAGTCCTATTGTCCGTCATCTTATTGGTGATTGCCATTATGTTATTGATGAATCAGTTGTTTTTACCAGAGCTGTCAGAACAAGAGCCAGAACCCCCGTTAATAATAGCTCCTCAGTTAATCCTTCCTCTTGCCCCGCCCCCCTTACCCGCTTTAACCAAGGTTAAGCCGGATTCTTCCGTACAGCTAAAAGAAAAGTCAGTATCTGCCTATAAGCTTTGGACAGCAGCCGAGCTTGCTGGTAAGTCAGTTGGGCATCGTTTTTATAAAATAGGGAATAAAGGCGAAATATTGACAGGCACGTCAACTGCGTGGAATTGTGTATACGATGATTTAACGGGGTTTTTATGGGAAGTGAAAACTGCAGACGGTAGTTGGCAAGATCATGAGCATACGTATACATGGTTTCAACCTAGCCCGCAAGAAATAGAAACCTTATCATTAGTCGCCGGTAGTGATGCAACTGAGTTGCCCTTTACTGCGGAACGAGGGAAAGCTGACGGGGGTAAATGTTATGATGTTTATTGTGATACGTATCATTATGCCCAAGCATTTAATCAATCTGAAGCGTGTGGTTCTGTTAATTGGCGCCTACCTTACGCGCACGAACTAGGCTATTTAGATCATAAAGAAAACTATTATCCGGATATTGATACAAGGTATTTTCCGCATACAGCCGTCGCTTATTACTGGTCTAGAACCGAAACGCCTAAAATTAGTTCGCTTGCATGGGCGATCAATTTTAAAGAAGGTTTTCCTTATATCAGCGAAAAACGCATACCTTACCGTATACGATTAGTTGCTGATGCTTAGTCGCCAAGTGAAGAAATAGCCCCTTAAATGAAATGTTATATCGAGTGTGATGCACACTTAGCTTTTAAGTTACTGGCTGTATATTTCAACTGACCGGTCAAAGTAGCATGGCTGAACAGCTTTATTTTCCTCCACTTCCAGCCTCCTCGTTCTCTTATTGATATATTTTTCTTGAATGACCTCATCGTCTATCCCTCTCAAAAGTATAGTCTTGACCCCTATTATGTTATGTTATAACATTGCTTTTTTATGGGTAGATCAGCTAATACCCATAGCAAATTAATGATAATTATCCTTAGAGGGTTATATGGTGAAAAAAAATACGCTTCCCGTCACAGTATTATCGGGATTTTTGGGCGCAGGAAAGACCACAGTGCTTAGCCATATCCTGAACAATCGGCAGGGTAAAAAAGTAGCCGTGATTGTTAATGATATGAGTGAAGTCAATATAGATTCCGCACTTATCCAAAATGAAGTGTTGCTTAATCGCAGCGAAGAAAAGTTGGTTGAAATGAGCAATGGCTGTATTTGTTGCACATTGAGGGAAGACCTGTTGTTAGAAGTTGGCAAACTCGCAAAAGATGGCCGTTTTGATTATCTGGTGATTGAATCAACGGGTATTTCTGAGCCTTTACCGATTGCCGAAACATTCACGTTTGCCGATGAAAACGGTGTGTCTCTTTCTGATATAGCCACACTGGATACGATGGTGACAGTGGTCGATGCGGTTAATTTCCTTAACGATTATGAAGCGGCTAAGAGCTTGCAGGACAGTGGTGAGTCACTGGGTGAAGAAGACGAGCGCAGTGTCACTGACCTGCTGGTGGATCAAGTTGAGTTTGCCGACGTCATTTTGATTACTAAAACAGACTTGGTCGAATCTTCGGCAGTAGAGCAGCTGACCGCCATTATAAAAACGCTCAATACAACAGCCCATATAGTGCTTATTTATCACGGAAAGGTTGATATCGATAAAGTGCTTAATACCGAGTTGTTTGATTTTGAACGTGCTCAGCAAGCACCCGGTTGGCTTAAAGTGATGCGTGGTGAGCATGTGTCTGAAACGGAAGAATACGGTATTGGTAGCTTCAGTTATTTAGCACGGCGTCCCTTTCACCCTGAAAAGTTTTACCAGTTTCTTCACAACACTGAACAGTACGGCAAGCTAATTCGCTCTAAGGGGTTCTTTTGGTTGGCATCGCGTCCAGAATTTGCTGGGCAATGGAGTCAAGCGGGTGGAATGGCGAGTTACGGTTTTGCAGGATTGTTTTGGAAAGCAGTGCCGAAAAAAGACTGGCCTACCGATAAAGATTATCTTGAATCAATAGAGAAAAGTTGGGCTGAGCCCTTTGGTGATATGCGCCAAGAATTAGTTTTTATTGGACAAAATTTGAACAAAGTAACAATGACAAAAGCGCTAGACGACTGCTTGTTAGACGATTCGACTCTCCTGAAGGGTAAGGCGTGCTGGGCAAGCTTAGCTGACCCGTTTCCTGACTGGAAAGAAATCGCATGAGGGCTCTATATTCAGTAGATTCTGACAGTGGTGAAGTGAGTCAACGTGGTGTAGCGTCGAACGCAGAAGATGCTGCAGTAATGACAGATATTTATCGTGAAGATACCAATATGGTGGTTTGGCGACGTGACCTGTCAGCTTGTCTTCAATCTTTAATGGGGGATTTTTTACAATCCAATAATCAGTTTAAAGACATGATGACGGTCACGCCAAAGCGTGCCCAGTCAAGCATTATTGAATCACTCGGGCATGCTGAATGTGCGGGGGAATTAAGTGAAAACATCGCTGGATTAGTGGATATGTTTTGTTGTTTATTCGATCTGCAGCAAGCGGGATTACGCTTAACGGTATTGAGCGCGGCAATGTGCCCTCGGTTTCATGTCGATCGAGTCCCGTGTCGATTAATCACCACATATCACGGATCTGGAACAGAGTGGTTGCCCCATCAATATGTTGATCGAACAAAATTAGGTGAGGGTAGTCTCGGGCTTGCCGATGATCAGTCCGGGCTATTCCAATGCACTGAGAATATTCAACAGTTAACCAGTGGTGATGTCGCGTTATTAAAAGGTGAGAGTTGGGAGGGTAATGAAAATGCGGGTGTAGTTCATCGCTCACCCAGCAATATCCCAGGAGAAACGCGACTATTACTCACGCTCGATTTTGTAGCATAGCAAAAAATATATTAACCCCTTTAAATTTTTAGGAAAAAAACATGAAAGTTTTTGTATTAATGGCCAGTATTTCGGTGATGTCGGTTTCTAGTGCCGTCCACGCTAGTTCAGCAGGAAAAATATCGGGCAATGAGTTCAACCCAGCTATTAGCTTAATTCTCGATGGCCGCTATACCGATATAGACAGCAGTGAGTTGTCACTCCCCGGATTTCAGCTCGGAGGTGAGTCTGGCTTACCCAGTAATGGCTTTTCAACTGGGCATAATGAATTGTCTATTTCAGCTAATATCGATGATAAGTTTTATGGCTCACTGAATACCGCTATCGTTTATGAGAATGGAGAAACCGAAATTGAACTTGAAGAAGCCTATATTGAAAGCCTCAAGCTAGGGTCTGGTTTTACTGTTAAAGGAGGGAAGTTTTTCTCGGGCATTGGCTATTTGAATGGTATTCACGATCATGCGCATGACTTTGTTGATCGTCCGTTAGTGTACGATGCCATTTTTGGTGGACATTTATCGGATACCGGACTCCAAGCGCGCTGGGTCGCACCGACTGATACGTATCTTAGTCTGGGTACTGAAATTACCGCAGGGTCGGCATTTCCTGGTGGTGAAAATGCCGACAACAACGAAGGCTTTGCATTTTTTGCTAAAACCGGTGGAGACTTAAGTGTTAGTTCAAGTTGGCAGCTAGGGGCAAGCTATTACCAAACGGAATTTGATCTTCGTGAAGCGGGCGGGCATCACCACGGTGGTGATAGTGCGTCAGTTGCTGACAATGAACTGCTCAACGGTGAAGTCGATGTGACGGGCATTGATTTTGTTTACAAGTGGGCTCCAAACGGTAATTCAAAAAACAGAAGCTTCACCTTTCAGACAGAATATTTTGTTAAAAATGAAAATGCTGAAGCAGAGTTTACTGAAGGCACTAACAGTGCCGAAGCGACCTATGTCGGTGAACAAAAAGGGTTTTATGTGCAGGGTGTTTATCAATTTATGCCCGCATGGCGTATGGGCGTGCGATACGATCGATTACAGGCAAATAATCAGATTACCAATTTTTCCGACCTAGGCATTGATAGCGACGAATTTCTTGAAGAGTCTGGGTTGGGCGCAGAAGGTGATCCAGAAAAAACCAGTGTGATGCTGGATTATTCGCCGAGTCACTTTAGTCGTATTCGTTTGCAGTACAGTCAACTTGATAATGGTCATGAAGCAACAAACGATATTATCACTCTACAATACACCATGAGTTTAGGTTCTCACGGCGCCCATGCATTTTAATAGGAAACGACGATGAAGCTATTTGCGACCATTAGTGTGAGTCTGCTGTTAATAACCCCAGCAGCATTTGCCAAGGTTGATGTATTTGCTTGTGAGCCTGAGTGGAAATCCCTCGTTGAAACTCTCGGTGGAGAGTTTGTAACGGTCTACTCAGCCACCACCGCATTTCAGGACCCCCATCATATTGAAGCACGCCCTTCGTTAATCGCTAAAACTCGGCAGGCAGATTTACTGGTCTGTACGGGGGCAGACCTTGAAATTGGCTGGCTGCCTCTATTGTTAAGGCAGTCGGGTAATGCTGTTATCCAGGAAAACGAGCTTGGGTTTTTTCTAGCGGCGTCTCAGGTAGAGCGTATTGAGGTGCCAACCGAACTTGATCGCAGCCAAGGCGATGTTCATGCAGCAGGAAATCCCCATGTTCACTGGGATCCCTATCGATTAATCACTATCGCAGAGGCCTTAGGCAAGCGCTTACAAGCGATCGACCCTGAAAATTCGACACATTATGGGGAACGAATGGCGCGTTTTGTCGCTGACTGGCAAACCTCGATTACACGCTGGGAGCAGCAAGCCGACGTATTACGGGGCAAAAGAGTGATCGTATACCACAAAAACTGGAGCTACTTATTGAAATGGTTGCAGGTTGATGTGGTCGGCGATCTTGAGCCAAAACCGGGCATTCCACCGACTAGTGCGCACTTGGCGAATTTACTGAGCGAGATGAGATCCAATAAGCCTGACATCATTCTGATGGCAAATTATCAGAATGACAAAGGTGCACAATGGCTCAGTGAAAAAACTAATGTACCCGTGCTGCGTTTGCCTTTTACTGTGGGCGGGAGTGAGCAGGCTAGCAACCTTGATGCGCTTTATAATGAAGTCTTATCAACGCTCGTTAACATGCAATAGAGACAGGGACGATGGAGCAATTACTAATACAAGTGGAAATACTATGGCCCGCATTATTAGCGGGTCTGATTGTGCTGACAACGCATGTGCCGCTGGGCAGAGAAGTACTACAGCGGGGCATTATCTTTTTAGATTTAGCGATTGCTCAGATGGCTGCATTCGGTGTCGTGGTTGCGAACCTCATTTGGTTGGATGAGCCGGCCTATTTCTCCCAGACATTGGTGGCTATTGCGACCGCTATTGCTGGCTCGATGGGACTGTATAGCTTACGCAAACTCGAAATAAAAGTGCAAGAAGCCATTATCGGTATACTGTTTATACTCGCGGCTACGGGAAGCATTTTATTATTAGCGGCAGACCCAAATGGCAGCGAACGGCTCAAAGAAATTCTGGTCGGACAAATATTATGGCTTCAGCCCAAAGAACTAGTGCCGCTAGCCTTAGCCTATGCAGCGATACTGATTATTTGGTATAGCTTGCGTAAGCGAGTGGGAGCGTGGCTATTTTACCCGTTATTTGCCATCACGATTACCTTATCGACCCAAGTGGTCGGTGTTTATTTAGTCTTTGCCAGCCTAATCATTCCTAGTCTAGTGACGCTGTATCAGCAGAACCCATTGGTAAAAAGTTTCCTAATTAGCACTGTCCCTAAGCCATTCGCAGTAATTTTTCAGGCATAGGAGCCGTTCGTAGTGAAACATACGCAAGTCGATTTAACATTACCGATAAGTCGTATCTCCGATTAAAGCGATATTGAA
>JBLILH010000036.1:0-26001 GCA_047636495.1 Candidatus Endobugula sp.
AAAATCATAAATTCCTACAGAGAAATCCCATTTACCAAGTTGCCGTTATAAGGTGCTGATAAGATGACGACGGGAAATTGACCGAAAAGCAGGTGTTCTTAAGATAGGATATTGGGAAATAACAACAAATGGCCCTTCCTTATTCAAAAGTATCAAAAAGGTGACCCTATCGGAGTAGCGGAAATGAACGTACTAACGCGCATTGTTGATGACTGGCGCGTGCGTTTTGCAAGCGTTAGCTAATTTATGCAGCAATCAAATCAAGTAATCGCCAGACAGGCCAACATTGAAGAGAATTGTACGGGCCGCTTTTGGGGCAGGAATTTGCTCCTGCAATTCCGGCATTTCCCACATCCATGTGGGTCGGGGTCGATTCAAATCCCAGCCATTACTGACCGAATAAGCCCTACTCACAGCGATGGCTTACGTTGACTTAAACCCTATTCGTGCAAAAATGGCGGATACCCCCGAGCAATCGAAACACACCAGCATCAAAGAACGCATTAAGCCAAGCTTTAGTTTAGCCACTGCATTGGCAAACAACCCTGATTTCAACCCATACTATATTCAACGATTTTCCGTTAAGCCTCTTGCGTCTCTCGAAGGCAATGTAAAATATCACAAGCAAAACGGTGTGTTATTCAGCCACAAGGATTACCTTACCCTTGTCGATACAATCGGCCGTATCCAGCGCCAAGACAAGCGCGGCTTTATCCCCGAGACATTCCTTCCAATATTGCAACGCCTTGCGATTGATGCCGACGAATGGATTGAAAACACGCAGAAATTTGAAACGATTTTTTATAAAAAATTCAATTACTCACGTAAAACGGTGTAACGGCTTCCTGAAGACAAACTTGCTTGTTGTAACTTCTCAATCGCAGTGCTTGCTCGCCTGAATTTTTGGTTTTAGGTGAGCTATCCGCTCTTTTCGGTAATGTCTCTATATTTTTGAAGAATGAAGTGAATGGGTAAACATTCAGCTTAGTCTTTGCGAGAGTTTTTTATTGGTGGGTGTCCTCAGTGTCATGCTCTCAGTGTTTATGCTAGTTATCATCAATTGACAGGCTTGGCTGTTGATAACTTAGTTAATTTAACAAAACTGTATGTGGCCTATAACCAATTGCAGCAGTTAAATGTAAGCAACTTATCTAACCTTATTGACTTTGCGGTATGGAGTAATCAGCTAACAGCACTAGACGTATCTGCATTGACTAATTTGGTGTCCTTGAATATCAGCAATAATATTACGGCATAAGACGTATCGACATTGATTAACTTAGAAAAATTATGGACGTACAATAACTCTATCGTTAATTAACGCTAGGGTTATTGCGATTGCAGTCAAAGGGGTCCAATCAAAAGGGTCGCAGCCCTTTTAATGCTAGTGAAATAAAGTTTTGGATTTCTTTGCATCGTTTCTTCCTTGAAGTCGATTATATTGAATGATTTTCTTGCCACAGCTTGTAGGAGGAAAAAAAGAGCTTTGACCTCTTTGATTTCAGAAATTTAGTTAGGGCATTTTATTATAAATATTTCTGTACAATTAAAACTCATCTGGATCTTCAATGTCTTCTCCATTTAGAAACAAAAAAATGAATATATTATCAATATTTTCCTGGGGAAGAACATGTTGTAAAGCATTATTTGCTTGAAATTGAAACCTGTGATTACCAGCCAGATTTATCCATGGCAATTGATCCCAGGGGGGGGTAGGTCTATTATCCTGTACAAAACCAAATATATCTACTCGGCCTGGAATAAAACTTTCTGCAAACGGGAACATTTCATCAAGGTAGTTGTATGCAAAAAAGCTACCCATGCAAGTAACCGCGCAATTAGCCACAGTTTTAGCGTATTCATGGTTTATAATAAATGAAGCGCTACGTGCGGCAATCCTGTAATTTTGGTGCAATACATCACCTCC
This sequence comes from Candidatus Endobugula sp., assembly GCA_047636495.1. Classification (GTDB taxonomy): domain Bacteria; phylum Pseudomonadota; class Gammaproteobacteria; order Pseudomonadales; family Cellvibrionaceae; genus Endobugula. Next base: position 1,928 of record JBLILH010000036.1, read on the forward strand.
AATTTTTGCAAAAGGCCTTATCCCTCCATGCCTAAGAAAGTGATACCAGCCATAAAAAGCCATCGGGCCTGAAAAGCTTGGGGGATTCTGAGGGCGGTGAATGTTGACTATATCTGGCTCGAATAGCTCACCAAAATACCCTGGTACAAGTGTACTAGACAATGGAGAAGAAATAATTTCTTCTAAAACGGAAATAGTTGAATGATGGTTTAATAATATTTGACCATAAACTTTTCCAGAAGATACACAAGGAGTGCTGTTGAAAAAGTTATTATATATAGTGTCGCGCTGGGTACATTGATCACCGCTGTCAAAATAGAAATCTGGTAGTAAAGAAGGGCTATCAATGCTGGGGACATTCCTCATCTCTGCCAAACTGGCCACACAATACATCAGCGAAAGCAATCCAAAGAGGTAGCGTGGAAGCAACACTCTGGAAACAGTAGCAGGCCTTTGATGGCTAACAGCTTTTCTTTTAATGCTCCATAGTCGTCTCATTTGTCAGGCTCCATTTCGTTATGCTAATTTTTAGCCCCTAACGCCAGTGAAATAAGTAGGGGCAGATACAACCTTTATTCATAAAATCACTACTATGGGTAATAGTGTCGTTTTTGACTCTACTTATTTAATACTTTTAAATCATTTAATGAGTTCGCTCACATTTTTTCGGTAATAAAATCTACAATACTTAAGGTGTCATTCTCATTTTTTATAAAAATATATTGAATATCTGAAGGATATAACTCCAACGCATATTCCCCTATCTTTTATTTTATCAATTGAATTTACTATAGGAGGAACATGCCTCCACTCACTTTCTTGATAGAATTATTTTTCTACAATCCCCCCCCCCCACTAATAACCATTTTTTTCGGCCGTAGGCTTTATTAAATACCATATTTTATATGCCATGTCACCTCCTTCTTTTGAGGGAGCCTGCAATAGTTCAACGGCTAGTTTTTGTATGTCCCCTTCAGCTGGACTATAAAACACAGGATTAAGCGTGTTTTTTTTCCCCATTCTTTTGTTAGTCCTAAGCCATAATCACCATAAAAATCTGTATGGTCAGATATTCTGGATAACGGTATATCGCAAAAAAAGACATAGGAAATGCAATATGCCTAGCATCAGCACCATGCTAGCCAATATCTTCAAGACAGTATCTAGGGTATATACCGTTTTTCAGGATCAGTTTCAGTACATCCACGAACTTAGTGAAGTGTAAAAAGGTTTTCTGATTTAGGTTTCATTTTATCTTGAAAATTATTTTGTTCTAACATTATATTGATGTCAATCTAACACACAAAAACACATCACCTCAACGCGTTACACACGCCGCCCGAACATATATCCCAAAAAAATGAATAAGGTGACAAGCCACTTATTTTTAGCTGTTCTCAAGAGCGGCAGAATATAACAATATAAGTAAAACTAAAAAACCGTCACCCCACATAAAACCAGCACTTAAATACGGCGATTCTACATAGAAGTAAAAATAGAAAAATGAAGGTTATGGCGGGTGTAATACAAATTTACAGGCAACGTAGATACCGGATCAAGTCCGGCATGACGGTAAGATAAAGCGAGGCATGACGGTAAGATAAAGCGAGGCATGACGGTAAGATAAACGAGGCATGACGGTAAGATAAAGCGAGGCATGACGGTAAGATAAAGCGGGACATGACGGTGATATAAAGCGGGACATGACGGTGAGATAAAGCGGGACATGACGGTGAGATAAAACGGGACATGACGGTGAGATAAAGCGGGGCATGACGATAAGATTAAGCGGGGCATGACGATAAGATTAAGCGGGGCATGACGGTAAGATAAGACATGGCATGACGGTGAGATAAAACGGGACATGACGGTGAGATAAAGCGAGGCATGACGGTGAGATAAAGCGGGGCATGACGATAAGATTAAGCGGGGCATGACGATAAGATTAAGCGGGGCATGACGGTAAGATAAGACATGGAATGACGGTGAGATAAAACGGGACATGACGGTGAGATAAAGCGAGGCATGACGGTGAGATAAAGCGGGGCATGACGATAAGATTAAGCGAGGCATGACGGTGAGATAAAGCGGGACATGACGGTGAGATAAAGCGGGACATGACGGTGAGATAAAACGAGGCATGACGGTGAGATAAAGCGGGGCATGACGGTAAGATAAGACATGGCATGACGGTGAGATCAACTCACCATCACATCCACAACCATCGCTCTAAAAACTCCCTCCCTAATCAAGTCACAAATGGCATTAATGTCCGGTGAAAAATAACGGTCTTGATCGTAAAAGCTTACGCTGTTACGCACGATGTTATAGCCTTCTTCTACTTTGGCTGATGAGATGAGTGGGCGTCTAAAGTCCATGCCTTGTGCGGCGGCTAATAATTCGATGGCGATGATGCCACGGGTATTTTCGGCCATGTCGGCTAGGCGTCGTCCGGCAAAGGTTGCCATAGACACATGGTCTTCTTGGTTGGCCGAGGTGGGTAGGCTGTCTACCGATGCGGGATGCGCGAGGGATTTATTTTCGGATGCCAATGCCGCCGAGGTGACTTGCGCCAACATAAAGCCAGAATTAACACCGCCGTTGTCGACTAAAAACGGGGGCAGTTTGCTTAGGCTGCTATCAATTAATAAGGCCATGCGGCGCTCCGACAATGCGCCGATTTCGGCGATGGCTAGCGCTAAGTTATCGGCGGCTAAGGCGACGGGTTCGGCATGAAAATTTCCGCCAGAAATAATATCGTCGCCAAAAATTAAGGGGTTATCGGTCACGCCGTTGGCCTCAACTAATAGGGTGTCGGCGGTGTTGCGAATTTGGTTTAAGCACGCGCCCATAACTTGTGGTTGGCAACGTAAGGAGTAGGGGTCTTGGACTTTTTCGCAGCCTTGATGAGATTCACTAAAGGCTGAACTCTCGTCTAATAGGTCGCGATACACTGCGGCCATATCTATTTGCCCTTGCTGGCCACGGGCTTCGTGGATGCGGGCATCGAAGGGTGAGCGGCTACCTAATGCGGCTTCTACACTCATTGCGCCCGCAACGGTGGCGGCGGCGAGGGCGTCTTCGGCATGAAATAAGCCCTCTAGCGCAAAGGCAGTGGATGCCTGTGTGCCGTTCAGTAGCGCTAAACCTTCTTTGGGTGCAAAGGTAATAATGGGCACCTTGGCGATAGCCATGCCTTCTGCGCCGGTAATAATTTCGCCTTGGTAACGCACATGCCCTTCGCCCAATAGTGGCAGGCTCATATGCGCTAGTGGTGCTAAATCGCCACTAGCACCGACAGAGCCTTTTTTGGGCACGCAAGGGTAAACTTCGGCATTGATTAGGCTCATTAGCGCTTCGATCACCGATAAGCGAATACCCGAATAACCCCGCGCGAGTGAGTTGATTTTTAACACGGTCATTAGGCGTACGGTAGCGTCATCCATTAATGCGCCAATGCCTGCGGCATGGGATAACACGATAGAACGTTGCAATAAGGTGAGTTCGTCTTCTTTAATGCGGGTGTTGGCCAGTAAGCCAAAGCCGGTATTAATACCGTACACCACACGGCCTTCGTCTAACACTTTTTGGACTATTTTGGCCGAGGCAATAATGTTGTCTTTTGCGTCTTCTGCCAGAGTCAGCTTAATAGGTGAGCGGTTAATGTCGCGCAGTTGGCGTAGGCTTAATTTGCCGGGTTGTATTGTAATATGGTTCATTATTTCTTCTCCGCAGTAGAATTGATCGCAGCATTAGTGGAGGTAATCATCGGTAGATCCACGTGGTTTTCTTCGGCGCAGTTAATCGCAATATCGTAACCGGCATCGGCATGGCGCATGACGCCAGTCGCGGGGTCGTTCCATAGTACGCGGCCCACGCGTTTTGCTGCGGCTTCGGTACCATCACATAAAATGACCACGCCCGAATGCTGGCTAAAGCCCATGCCGACACCGCCGCCATGATGTAAGCTCACCCAAGTGGCACCACCGGCGGTACTTAATAATGCGTTGAGTAGTGGCCAGTCGGATACGGCATCCGAGCCATCTAGCATCGCTTCGGTTTCGCGGTTGGGGCTGGCGACAGAGCCAGAATCTAAATGGTCGCGTCCGATAATAACGGGTGCGCTGAGCTCGCCGGTGTTGACCATTTCGTTAAAGGCCAGTGCGATGCGGGCGCGGTCTTTTAGGCCAATCCAGCAGATGCGTGCAGGCAAGCCTTGGAACTGAATACGCTCACGCGCCATAGTTAACCACTGGTGTAAATGTGGGTTATCGGGGATGAGTTCTTTGACTTTTTGATCGGTTTTATAAATGTCTTCGGGGTCGCCCGACAGTGCAACCCAGCGAAACGGCCCAATGCCTTCACAAAATAAGGGGCGAATATACGCGGGGACAAAACCAGGAAAATCAAAGGCATTGTCAACGCCTTCTTCTAAGGCCACTTGGCGAATATTATTACCGTAATCAAGGGTTGCTGCACCGCGTGTTTGCAGTGTGAGCATGGCTTGAACGTGTACCGCCATAGATTTTTTAGCGGCACTGATCACGGCTTTTTCGTCATGTTGGCGAGTGCTTACTGCCTGCTCAACCGTCCAACCTTGGGGTAGGTAACCATTCAGCGGGTCGTGTGCCGATGTTTGATCGGTGACGACGTCGGGGGTGATATTGCGCGCGACGAGTTCGCTAAAAATATCGGCCGCATTGCCTAATAAGCCTACCGACACGTGGGTGTTTTCTTGTTTGGCTTGCTCAACCATCGCCAGTGCTTCATCTAGCGTGTATGCTTTTTTATCCACGTAGCGGGTGCTTAAGCGGAAGTCGATGCGCGTCTCGTCACACTCGACGGCAATCATCGAAAAGCCTGCCATGGTGGCGGCTAAGGGTTGTGCGCCACCCATGCCGCCTAAGCCGCCGGTTAATACCCATTTGCCGGTGGCGTCGCCGTTAAAATGTTGTTTTGCAATAGCCACAAAGGTTTCGTAGGTGCCTTGCACAATGCCTTGGCTGCCAATATAAATCCAGCTGCCTGCGGTCATTTGGCCGTACATGGCCAAGCCTTTTTTATCGAGCTCGTTAAAGTGTTCCCAGTTGGCCCAGTGGGGGACAAGGTTCGAATTGGCGATTAATACGCGGGGCGAATCGGCGTGGGTTTTGAAGACGCCCACGGGTTTACCCGATTGGACTAATAAGGTTTCGTCATCTTCTAAACGCTTGAGCACTTCGACTATTTTGTCATAGCACGCCCAGTTACGCGCCGCACGCCCAATGCCGCCATACACGACTAAGTCTTCTGGTCGTTCGGCCACTTCGGGGTCAAGGTTGTTCATTAGCATGCGCATGGCGGCTTCGGTTTGCCAGCTTTTACACTGTAATGTGTTGCCGCGAGGGGCGGTAATCAGTCTGCCGCTATCATGTCGATCCTTGTTGATATCCTTGTTGATATCGTTGCTTAAATTACTGTTCATATCGTTGTTCATGCTAGTACCTGCGATAAGTGGAATAGGGTTCGCGACCTGCGTGCGTATTGTTTGCTCTATGGTTGGCTACTCTATGGTTTGTTCTATGTTTGTTCTATGGATAGCTTTTCATGGGTACTGGTTCTCGTAGGAAAACCCACTTGCCCCCCGAGCCGATAGTGATTGCCCGGATGGGTTAATACCGCATAACTCACCATGCCTTCGGTAGACCATGTGCGCCGCTGTATTTGCAGGCAAGCTTGGTTGAAGGCAATGCGTAACTGGTGCTGGACGTCGGTATCAGGAATAATCGCTTCGACTACGTGCTCGGCTTGGGTGAGTGGGGCGACTTTGCATAAGTACACATGGGTGGTGACTTTTTCGAAGTCTTGTTGAAGGTAGTCGGGTGCTAATACGGGGTTAACAAAACGATCTTCTAACTGTATGGCTTGTTGATTTTCGAAATGGCAAATGCGGCTATGAAAAAGTACCTCGCCAACGGCGATGTCAAAATGCTCGGCGAGCAGTGCATCCGCAGTGACTTCGGTTAAGGTGATCACGCGAGAAAGGTGTACATGGTTACGGGCGTTAATTTCATCGGCTATATTGTTAATTTCGAGTAATGACGACTGGCTTTTTAAACTGGCCACACAGGTAGCAATGCCTTGGGCGCGTTCTAGGATGCCCTCTTCGGATAACTCTTGTAGCGCACGGCGCGATGTCATGCGGCTGACCGAAAACTGTTTGGCGAGTTCATTTTCCGAGGGGACAGGATGGCTTTCTTGCCATTCACCAGAATCTATTTGGTCTAGAATGTAGGTTTTAATTTGTTGGAATTTGCTGACAGACATTGTGGTCACCCATGAAGATTTTTGAACCAATGAAATACATATTGCTTGTATATACAAGTTAAGGCATGATGATTTCATATGAAGCTTGTATATACAAGTGTTTTTTTACGTTGAATTGTTTCGTGTGTGCTTAAAGGTTAAAGGTTAAGGATTAAGTATTAAGGGCTATGCGATAACAATAGTTTGCTAGTAAAGATTGGCTCACAAGAAACTGGCTCAAAAAAGGGGGTAGACAATGATGATTGATGGGGATCGAGTGTTAATTAATGCCAATATTGCGACTATGTCTGGCATGTCAGTAGACGGCAGTGTTGTGGATAGCCCGACAATAGAAGGCCCAGCAATTAAAAGCAGGGTAATAGAAGACGGCGCACTGGTGATTAACCAAGGCCGTATTGTGTGGTTAGGCAAGCAGGTCGATTTACCATCGGTGAGTCAATCGGCACAGATAGAGTCTTGCGATGGTAAATGGTTAACCCCCGGCTTAATTGATTGCCATACCCATTTGGTGTTTGCCGGAAATCGCGCCGATGAATTCGAGCAGCGTGCACAGGGCATTAGCTATGCAGATATTGCTCGACAAGGTGGCGGCATACAAAGCACGGTGAATAAAACCCGTGAAGCCACCGAAGAGCAGCTGTACGCATTAGCTTTTTCGCGAGCAACCGCGATGATTAAACAAGGTGTGAGCTGTGTAGAAATAAAGTCGGGTTATGGTTTAGAGCTCGCGACCGAATTAACCATGTTGCGAGTAGCACGTGCGCTAGAACGCACCTTGCCACTGACCATTAAAACCACATTTTTAGGGGCTCATGCATTACCGTTAGAATACCCAGGGCGAGCCGATGAATATATTGCCATGGTATGCGACGAGATGCTGCCGCAGATAGCCGCCGAAGATTTGGCCGATGCCGTTGATGTGTTTTGTGAGTCGGTAGGGTTTAGTTTGGCGCAAACCGAAACAGTATTTCGGGCGGCTAAAAATTTAGGCTTGCCGGTAAAACTTCATGCGGAGCAGTTATCTAATGTGGGCGGCAGTGAATTAGCCAGCCGTTACCGCGCACTGTCGGTTGATCATATCGAATTTTTAAATGAAGCGGGGGTGAAGGCTATTGCCGCAAGCGGTACTGTGGCGGTGTTATTGCCCGGCGCATTTTACTGCTTGCATGAAACCCAAAAACCCCCGGTAGCATTGCTGCGACAATACAAGGTGCCGATGGCGGTCGCGACCGACTTTAATCCCGGCTCTTCGCCAATGGCGTCGCTGCCATTAATGATGAATATGGCCAGCCATTTATTTGGCTTAACGGCGCAAGAAGCCTTAGACGGTGTCACCCTTAATGCCGCAAAAGCATTGGGAGTAGATCAACAACTAGGCTCCCTAGAAGTGGGTAAGCAAGCAGATATAGTGTGTTGGAATATCGACCACCCCCGTGACTTGGTCTATCAGTTTGGTTTACACCCTATAGAGAAAATGTGGAAAGCAGGGAAGGCAGTGATGTTGTAATTAGTTTCACTACTGCCGAGCTAACTATTTTTTGTCATGCTGGGCTTGACCATTTTTTGTACCTCGGCAACTGCTCCTGCGTTGCTCTACTGAGTTACATTCATGTAACGATGTAAAACTGGCATACACTACTTCCATGTAGATAATCCAGTGTCCAGCAACTCGTTGAAAGCACTGGATTCCAGATCAGCAAAAAACGCTGTCCGGAATGACGAGGTTTTGATTTTCATGTCTATTGCTTTTCATCTTCGTCATGCCGGGCCGTCATGCCGGGCTCGATCCGGTATCCGGTACTGTTTAGCCATATTTTTAGATGGAGTTTCTCATAGAAGCCAAAAGGTTAACGGGGCCGCAGTGATGTTGTAAAACGTCAGGTTTTTGATTTGCGTCAATACGCTAGTGAATTATTTGCTATAGCCTATAAACATCCACCATTACGGAGCGTTTATATGACGATTGAACACCACGATTTTTACCTTGAGTTTCCAAAATATAAAGATGACATTCACGCATTGAAAACATCAAACGCTCATTTTAGACGGCTGTACGATGAGTATAATGACTTAACGAAACATATCGTTAACATGGAAAATGAAATTATACCCGCCAGCACTATTGAAGAAGAGAAGGCGAAGTTACAGCGAGTAACATTGAAAGATCAGTGGTATAAAATATTAAAAAAACATGTTGATGCGAATAGCGTAAAGCTAACAATCTCATAACTACTCAGCACAGTACGTAACTGTTCAAATTGCAGTCAATATTGTGCTGAGCAAGGCGAAAAATGTGAGTTTACAAGTGACAATAAGCATTTTTTAACGCAGTTCAGCGCGATTTTGGCTGTGAGCTGAGTAGTTACAAAATCTCATCGCCAGTAAGAAACATGGCAATCAAAGCAAGACAAGGTCATTCCGGAAAGCGCTTTTTGCTTATCCGGAATCTAATGTTTTCAGACTCTGACTCAATGAGTGTTTTGTGAGTCCTTTTGCTTTGATTAGGTGATTAAACAATTACCTCGTTCCTCCTGAGTTAATTATCCGTGCGCGCTCTTAATAAACGTACACACTAATTCTGCCAGCGCTTGGCCAACCACTCTTTTACCTGCTGCGTTGCCTTCTGTTTGTCCTTCCGTTCTTTCTATTCCTCCTGCTGGATATCGGCTAGGAGCGCCTTCTGCTAAATGTAAATATTGCACATTAGGCAGCGCGGCCATTTGATGAACATAATATAGCGCATCATCCAGCGACACGCCTGCACGGGTAATGGCGCTGGTGGGCATCTCGGTGATGACATCTAAATCTAGTTCTACCCCTATTGGTAGCGGTGTGGGGAGTGAGAGTGTTGAAGAGGGTGTTGAAGAGGGTGTCGATGAGAGTGTTGGTGAGACTGCCGCGCACAAATATTCTTGTGTTTGACTAATGCAATCGGCAAAAGTGATTTCTTTTCGCCAATGGCTTTGTTGAATACTGAAAAAAGGAAAGTCTAGTTTTGTTAACTTTTCCAGTGCGTCGGCAGAATTTTTTTGTTCGTGAAGACCTAATACGCTGTAGCGTTCGAGATACCCTTCGGCGTGAGCATAGCGAAACGGATTACCGCTATGGCGACCTTCTAGTGCGCGAAAATCTGCATGAGGGTCGAGGTTGCTCACGGCGAGTGCTTGCTGTTTAACTTGCGCACAGGCTTTAATAATAGGGTAGGCATTGTTATGACCGCCGCCGATAATGATGGGTATTAATCCCGCATTAAATACGTGATGAAGAATCGGATGTACGCGTTGGTCGAGTTGATCGCACAATTGGTGTAGGTGTGAAGTTGGTAGCGGCGTGCCGGGGGAAACCTCGGTGTGTAAGTCGTCGCAATCAATGTGGCCGAGCAGTAAAATATCGTCGCCAGATAAAAATGTATTACTTTGTAAATTTAAAAAATAACTAAGAAATGCATCCCAGCCATCTTGTGCGCCTTGCTTGCCGTGATTGGCCGCAGGCCCAATTGTTTCTGGAATACCGATTAACGCAAAGCGATAACCGTGGGTGGTTGCCGTGGCAATTTTTTCTATGCTGTTTACTATGCCAACGGTCTGCCCAAGTTTCTTTTCGCCTTCGCGAGCTGCGGTATAGTCATCGCATTGCGCTTGAGAAAGTAGTGATAGGTATTGCAGTGATAAATCTTGCATAAATCCTCGGGGAAGAAGTGGAGGCTGCTTGTGTGCTTTTTCAATATTAATGTCAGTGCTTCTGGCCGTATAATGTAGGGCGTTTTTTACATGGTGGTTTTTTTCTCCCAGACACTTTCGCCCGTCACAAATAGACGGCATTCGCCGGGCACCATGGTATGCCAAACTTCGTTGTTGGTAAGGGGTTGGGTGGCGATGATGGTCACAATATCGTGCTCTGTCGTCACTGTTGAAAAATCGATGCTGAGATCTTTATCTGATAAGTGGGCCACGCCAAAAGGTGCGCGTCGGGTGATCCAAGCGAGGGCAGTGGAGCAAAAGGCAAATAGCGCATTACCGTTGGTGAGCATTAGGTTGAATACACCTTGTACATTGATCGATTCGCACAAGCCGCTCAAATACTCCGCCCACACTGCCGGTTCGGGTGGGGCATCAAAACGTTCGGCTAAGGAATCCATTAGCCAGCAAAATATACGCTCGCTATCGGTGGTACCAATAGGGAAAAACCGTGTATTTTCTAGGTCCGAGGCACTGGGAACTTGGCCATTGTGCGCGTAACTCCACGCTTGGCCCCACAATTCGCGCTGAAATGGATGGGTGTTTTCAAGGCCCACACCTCCCACATTTGCTTGGCGAATATGGCTGATGACGGTGTGGCTTTTGATAGGGTATTTACTTAAAAACTGTGACAGGTCCGAGCGGCAGCTTGGCATATAGTCTTTAAATTCTCTAACGCCACTTTCTTCATAAAACACAATGCCCCATCCATCTACGTGCGGGCCGGTTTCGCCGCCTCTACGACTAAGGCCTGCAAAGCTGAAGCAGATGTCGGTAGGCACATTGGCACTCATTCCAAGTAATTCGCACATACTGTATGGCTCGCTGGAGGATGTATTTTTTTGTATAAATAGCCAGTCTAGATTCTCTTAACAAGAGAAAACAAAAAACAATTAGAAAGGGATCGTGGCTAAATAATAGAGCCCGTTAATATCAGCTGCTATTAGCGACCCCCTCTCATTATGTAGTGTGTTTAGTTGTGTTTACTAGATCGTTCAGTCTAGCGATCACTTCGGGTGCAGCGCGGAAGCGAAAAATTGCACCATCGGCGTCGGCGCGTTCTTCAAGCACTTCGCAGGAGGCAAATATTTCGCCACGTAATTCTTGTGCCGACCAAGGTAAAAAAATCTCGGATTCGATTAGGTCCTTTTGAAAAAACTGCACAATCGCTTGATGCAATCCTGCGACGTCGTCTTTGTTGCGTGCACTCAGAACAATACAGTCTGGATATTTAGCGTGCAGCTCTGCGGTGCGCTCCGCTTGTGCAGTGGGATCGTCTAGGTAATCTATTTTATTGAACACCCGAATGCGCGGTACGCTATCGGCGCCAATCTCGGATAATACTTTATCGGTGACTTCAAGCTGCGCCTCAAACCCGGGGTCGCCAGCATCAATAACATGTAGTAATAATGATGCGCTAAGGGCTTCGTCCAGCGTTGACTTGAACGAGGCGACTAAGCCATGGGGTAAGTTTTTGATGAAACCCACGGTGTCGCTCACGAGTACCTTCGGGACACTTTCTGGATACAGGGTGCGTACTTTGGTGTCTAGTGTGGCAAACAGTTTATTGGCGACGAGTACGTCTTTGCCAGTTAAGGCGCGCATCAAAGTGGATTTACCCGCGTTGGTATAGCCTACCAACGCGACTTGGGTCAGCCCGGTTTGTCCTTGGCGTTGTGCTCGCTGGGTATCGCGATTGGCCTCCATGGCATCAATTTCTTTCTGCAGTTCGGCAATACGGTCGCGTACTTTACGGCTATCCATTTGGCTTTGTGATTGCCCAGTGCCGCGCCCACCGGCGCCGCTGCGTTGTCGCCCTGACGGCCCCGCGCGCTTTGCTGCCTCGCGTAGGCGCGGGGCCATATAGGTCAGGCGCGCAATTTCAACTTGTACTCTGGCGGCGTGTGAGCTGGCGTTTCGATGAAAAATTTCGAGAATGACCACCGTGCGATCCATTACCTCGCATTCGACTTCCATTTCTAGGTTGAGTGCCTGTGATGGCGAGATTTCATGATCGACTAGAATGAATTCCACAGCAGCATTTTCTTCCGACGAGTCAGCCTGATCTACATTGTTTGCGCTGGATTGTTGATGCATTAAGAATTCTTTTATTTCTTCTCGCTTACCCACGCCTACATAGGCTGTTGAGTCGAAAGCTGAACGCTTTTGGGTGATCTGACCGATGACATCTAACCCTAAGGTTTTTGCCAAATCTGCCAATTCGGCTAACGACGACTCAAATGCAATATCGCTGACACTGTCTAATTGCACAGCAACGATTAATGCGCGTGGACGGGATTCTTTTTCGGGACTCAACATAAATGTTTCTCTTAGTGTTGCTTATGGTATTAGCTACCCTGACTACCACTTCAACGCTGTAGGTAGTCGAGTGTACACAGAATACTGGAGGAGCACCTAAGACACTGTCGTAGGTGTAGGCGAATAAAAAACTGTTACGCCTAATCGATCGAGAATCATGTCACACCGATAACAATTTACACCGTGGATAAAATGAACGGTTGAACGTTTCCGCTTTGAGGCAAGGTTTAAATCCCCACTTCTTGGCGCAGCTTTGCCATACGTAAAATGTTTTCTTCTTTACTGAGCGCGTCGGCTTCTTTGTGGGGTAACGCGAGCGGAGTAATCTCCGGTAAATGAATGCCGTCAATAACCTGTAAACATAACTTTTCGTAATGCACTTTAAATATTGGGAAGGCAACTTTCTCAATGTTATTCGCTAGAAAATACCAGTCCGATTGTTTGCCCGCATAATACACCGCAGGGTGACTCCATTTGGCATTGATTTTTGGTGATGGTGCACGGCAGGCTTCATTATAAGCACTATGCACATTGGGTAGAGCGGTGTCAGTTGCAGATTCCATGCAGGCACGAATCACTCTGCTAATGGTCGGCAAGTAATCGGAGCTTTTAATGATTTGGTGTACTGCGTGCAGAATAGTAGCGGGGTTGAACGACGTGAGGCTTTCCATCCATAAACGCTTGGCAGAGTTAAGGGCATCGACTTCGCTATAGGCGCTAAAGTATAAGTGGTGATAGTTCAAACGTAATAATTCAAAGCTTTGGTTGATGGCATCCACTAACTGGTCTTTTTCTTCTGTCGATAACACGCGCTCCCTTTGAGAGCCAAGTTGTTGATCGGTCTTAGGATGCCCAGCTTCGATCGGTAAGTTGTTCTGCGATTGAGCGATCTTTTGTGCGACCTGTTCCAGAAGAGGATTGCTGTCTTTCATAATGTTGTTTCCACTGATGTTTTACGTGGCGCAAAAATATATTGTCCCAGCTATGCATGGGCTGTGCGCGGTTACGCCAATACAAAATAAATTCTCCGACTTGTTGAAGAATGAAGTCTGGTTCGATGTCGGCATGTACCGTTAATATTTCGATACAGTCGGCCGAAGGTTGCCAGCCTTCTTTAATTAGTTCGGGATGTTTGTTGCGTTCGACGCCTGCCTGAACAAATCGCCATTGTTGAATAATATGCTCGGCAAACAAGGTGCCCCATTCAGAGTGAAGCGCGTCTTTTTCGATCCACTTATGAATAAACTCAGGTGTACATTCATCAATAAAGGATAGGTCGATACCTTGGCTTGTACTGAGGTATGTTAGTGTATGCTGATCGGGCTTCCAGTCTGCGGACATCGACGTGCTGCGTTTTTTGTTCAGAAACGGCGTGTCTTGTTTCTCCCAATCTTCTTTTAACCATGAGAAAAACGGCATGTCCCAGTGGGAATTGTTCGCCCCCGACTTTTGATGATATAACGAAAATCGTTGTAATGATTTTTTGACAAAAACGGCAGGAATACCTTCTTGCACAATTTGCTGCTGCAGCTGATCACTCGGTTGCCAGTTTTCAGGAAGGGCAGTCGCGTTACTCGTTTTAGCAACATGTTTTTGCCATTTAAACTGTAACTGCTGAATGAATTTTGTGCCCCACGTACGATTCGATTCACCACGTTCGCGCCAGTAATGTACAAACAATGGTAGTTGTTCGCGGACAAAGTGCAGCGGGATATTCAGCTGCGATAACATCGCTAAAGTGTCTCTATCGGGCTGCCAATTGGGCGGTAATAATGTGGCGCCTTGAGATGCCTGACGACCCTGTGGTGCGTTAGGCTTAGCCACTGAAACCTGATGCGACTGATGCGTTCGAGCGTGGACGTTAGCGGGAACGTCTGGTTGATGATTTTCATGGTGATAACGTGGGCTACTAGCAGTGGTTTTATGCTGGTCGCTGACCTGTTCACCGGCCCGCTGGTTAAAAGCGAACTTAAGCCGCTGGCTTTGGCCATAGGGTGCAGATACCAATAAAAGAATACCTACATCGCGCAATCGTTGACTTACGCGCTGAATATCAAGATCGTCCCAAAAGGGCATAGAGCGAGATAATTGCTCACCTAGCAGCTCATACCAGACATAGCCACGGCTTTCTTGCCCTGTTTGTAAGTGAGTGAGCTCATCTAGTAGCGACAATAACACCGCTTCTTCGAGGCCAATAGTGGCCGCCAGCGATGGAAATACGAGTAGTGGTCTTTCGGGGATGAGTGATGACATGTTGCCATTCTATCATTACCTCTCTTGCAGGGTATATGGAAAGAGGTGTTTAATGGCTAGAGTGCGTGAATCAACGTTGAGCGGTAATCGCGCTGTAAAAGTAACCAAAAGCTTTTGCAGTTAATGAAAGTCGCGGTGCTGTCTTACTGTGTCAGTAGCATGGTAAAGTGCTTATTTGATGACAGGGATTCGTTTTTACCCTTGCAGCGAACAACAGGAATTCTCAAATGTTTAGAAAACACTATCTCGTCAGTAAACTCGTGCTTGTCAGTACACTCGTGATCACTACTGTTAGCGTGAGCCATCACGCGTCAGCGGGTTGGTTGGATAAGATCAAAGAATTTGTGGGTAATGACGTGTCAGCAGAACAAGTTGAGTCTGCAGTGACCCAAACCACCGCCAGGGTATCCTCGCTTTCTGCCGAAGAAATTAGCGCTGCATTCAAGCAGGCGTTAGATATTGGTAGTCGAAAAGTCGTTGATCAGTTGTCAGCGAAAGGGGGGTTTGCTAACGACGCGGCGATACGCATCCCTTTGCCAGAAAAAATGCAAACTGTCAAAAAATGGTTAGATAAAGTCGGTGTGGGTGATCGTATGGATGGCCTTGAATTAAAATTGAATCGTGCCGCCGAAGATGCGACGCCTAAGGCTAAAGCCTTGTTTGTGAATGCCATTAAAACGATGTCTTTTGATGACGCACGAAAAATATATAATGGTGGCGATAACGCGGCAACTCACTATTTTCGTGAAAAAATGACCCCGGAATTAACCAAAGAGCTACAGCCTATCGTGCAACAGAGTATCTCAGAAGTCGGAGCGGTGACATTGTATGATGACTTAATCAGTGACTATAAAAGTATTCCTTTCGTGCCAGACGTAAAAGCTGATCTGGTAACCCATGTGATTGAGGGTGGATTAAAAGGTATCTTTTATTATCTTGCCAAGGAAGAAGCGGCCATTCGCCAGGACCCGGTTAAGCGTACGACCGAATTACTAGAAAGAGTGTTTGGGGCGAAATGAAAATGATAAAACAGACTCTATTGAGTTTATTAGCTGTCAGCGCATGTTGGGCACAGCTTGCGAGTGCTGAGACGTCGCAATCAAGTATGGTGGAGCCAATAGTAGCGCAACTTTTTGTACGTGGTGAAGCGGAATTAATGGTGCCGCCAGATCAAGTGTCGGTGTCGTTGGGGGTAACTACAGAGTCGTCGACCGCTAAAAAATCGGTCGCCGAAAATACGCGTAAAATGCATTCTCTGACAAATGCATTGGCTCATTTAGGCTTGAGTGACAGCGATTATAAAACGCAAAATTTTCAGGTGCAGCCAGTATGGTCAAATCGCCCTCAAGGTGCGGGGAGTCATTGGAAGGCCAGTGTTATTGCTTATCGCGTGACGAACACCCTGTATATTACCACTTTAGATTTAGATATTATCGGCGATATTATTGGCGCGGCTACTGAAGCCGGTGCCAACCAAGTAAACTCGATTAATTTTAGTTTGTTTAACGCACGACAGTATCGCCAGCAAGCCATTACGCAAGCAATGGAAAACGCACGAGCCGATGCCGATGTATTAGTAGCGGCTAGCGGTGACCGTATAAAGCGCACCTTATCACTGCGTTTAGATAATGCCTCTGCCTCAAAAGAGCGTGTACCAATGAAGACAATGGCTAGAAGTAGTATGGCGTTGTCTCAGGATGCTTATGCGCCACCACCGATTAGCGCGGGCGATATAGTGGTGCGTGCCTCGGTGTCGGTCACTTATGCATTAGACAGTCCTTAGTGCGAGAGTGCGAGAGTGCGAGAGTGCGAGTAGCGCATAAGGTAAACTCGTTAATCGAAAATGACTTGGTTAGATGGCCAGATCATTGTCGCAGCATCAAGCGCAGAGCATCACATCACTGCAATATATAAAGACAATATCAGCACAAAATATGAGAGAAGTATGAATCACGATGACAGTATCGTCTACGGTCTGCACGCTGTACAGGCATTAGTCGACGGTTCGCCGCAGCGTATCCAAACGCTATGGCTGCTGAAAGGGCGTAATGATCAGCGTCTGCAATCTATTCGCTCGGTGGCAGAGAAAAGCCGCATTACCGTAAAGGTAGTCGAGCGAGAAAAACTTGATACGATGATAGAGGGTAATCACCAAGGCGTGATTGCTTCTGTGGTGAATGCGACCGAGGTGTACGACGAAGATTATCTCAAAAGTCGTTTGCCAAAACTAAAAGAACAGGGCCAGTTACCGTTTATTTTGGTGTTAGATGGCGTCACTGACCCACATAATTTGGGCGCTTGTTTACGTTCTGCCGAAGCGGCAGGGGTACAGTTTGTGATTGTGCCAAAAGATAATTCCGCCTCACTGACTCCCACGGTAGTTAAAGTCGCTTGTGGTGCTGCGGAAGTGTTACCGTTGGTGCGGGTGACTAATTTATCCCGCACGCTCGAATGGTTGCAGGCTCAAGGCGTATGGTTAGTCGGTGCCGCTGGCGAAGCGGAGCAAGACCATTTTCAAATGAATTTAACCGGCCCACTGGCGGTGGTGATGGGAGCCGAAGGTAAAGGTCTGCGCCGTCTGACTCGCGAGCGTTGCGATTCGCTGATTCGTATTCCGATGATGGGCGAAGTGAGTAGTTTGAACGTCTCGGTAGCGACGGGGATCTGCTTGTTTGAAGCGTTGCGGCAGAGACGCTAACCGTATCTATCAATAAGCAGTTATAAAAAACATCTCATCGCATATAGAGGGAATATCATGACTTTTGAAGTGTGGATCGCGTTTATATCCGTTGTGCTTGTGTTTGCTCTTATCCCCGGCCCTACGGTTATTTTGGTGGTGGGGCAGGCAATGACGCATGGGAAAAAATCAGTTATTCCTTTAGTGTCTGGGGTTCTGTTAGGCGATTTTGTTGCTATGTCACTGTCTCTGCTTGGTTTAGGCGCGGTGTTGGCAGCGTCGGCTACATTGTTTTTAGCGCTTAAATGGTTCGGCGTTGGATATCTTGTTTATCTGGGAATAAAAGCGTGGAGAGAAGAGCCTAATATGGATTCTGCCCCGTCCGTTGAGGGAGGGGTATCCAAACTATCTATGTTTAAATCTTCTTTCTTGGTGACGGCATTAAACCCTAAAGGGATTGTTTTTTTTGTCGCGTTTCTTCCTCAGTTTGTTAACCCTAATGCCGCGGTTATCCCCCAGTTATTGATCTTGATGTTCACTTTTCTTGGAGTTATTTCGATGACGATTACTAGCTTTGCTGTTTTCGCAGGCGTGGTAAGGCACCGCATACAAAGTTATCAGTCGCGTAAGCGCTTTAATCGAATCGGGGGTGGTTCGTTAATGGGAGCTGGCCTGATTACCGCTACAGTGCAGCGAAGTTAATGTTGACTGGAGAACGTTAACTCAAGAATTTGTAGCGCTTTTTTGCGTTCGACTTCTGAGAGGCCCTCAACAAAATCAGCGATATCTTGTGTGGATTTGCGTAGCGGTTGGGTATGGTATTCGGGGCTGTCTTCTTTGACGGCATAGTAAATCGGTTGTCCGCGACCTTGCAATAACCAGTCAATAGATACGCCGAACACTTCGGCCATATGTAAAGCCATTGCCATGCGGGGGAGCTTCTCACCGTTGCGGTAACTCCAGATCATCACTTCACTGACGCCAAGTAATTTCCCCAGTGCCTTCTGGGTGGTCTCGACGCCGGATAACGTGACTGCTTGAGTGAAGCGTTCTGCAAAATCAGGATGTTTCATACTGAATAATTTATCTATAAGTTACTTAATCTGCAGCTATTCCATTTGATGCCTATAAGTTACTTTCGCTTACAGTGTCGCTTAAATCAACATATATATGCTGTTATCGCAATAGGGGGTGCTTGCTTTTGGAGGTGAGGATTGAAAACACGTGGCTCTAAATAGCGTTCAACGTTAAGGATAGTCGCCAAGAATGAATGGTTATCGGTTTGCTAATGGAATACGTGGCGTTCTAAAACTGACGGAATAGCTAAAAGTATGTCTTTTGTTATGGGTGACTAAGTGGTGTTGAGGCGTTAAGTGAATGGATGAGTGAAGGCGTAAGTGAAGGCGTAAGTGAAGGCGTAAGTGCAAGGGTAAACGTCATGCCGGACTCGATCCGGCATGACGTTGTCATAAGCGTAGCTTAAAATGCTGCTTGGTAAATAGCGAGGGCATCTGCTTCGCTAACAGGTCGTGGATTATTCATCAACAAACGCTCTTGCTTCATCGCGTCGCTAGCCAGCTTAGGTAAATCAGCTTCTGGTACTTTCATATCTTTGAGTGTATTGGGTAGGCCAAGATCTACAATCAATTTTTCGATATGAGCAATCAGTGCTTCAGTGACAGTTGCATCGTCACCTGTAACGGCGTGGCCCATAATAAATGGCGCTAGTTCGGCATACAGTGTTTGTGCTTCTGGTGCATTAAAGCGCATCACGTAAGGTAGTACTAAGGAGTTACTGAGTCCGTGAGGAATATGGTAGTGACCGCCTAAAGGATAAGCGAGGGCATGAACTGCAGCAACCGGTGCGTTGGCAAATGCTTGACCCGCTAAGCAAGCGCCTAACAACATGGCTTGGCGAGCTTCGACATTTTTACCGTCGTGAGTGGCGGTCATAATGTTTTCGCTTAATAGCGTTAGCGCTTGTTTGGCAAGCATATCGGCATAGGGGTTTTTAAGGCGATTGCTGGTGTATGCTTCGATGGCATGTACCATCGCATCTACACCGGTTGCAGCAGTAATGTGTGGTGGTAGGCCAACGGTTAATTCGGCATCGAGTAAAGCAACGTCGGGATAAAGTTGAGTCGCTACTACACCGGCTTTAGTGGTTTCACCGGTGGTCACAATGGCTACTGCCGTGACTTCTGATCCGGTGCCAGCGGTAGTGGGGATCAAAATGAGTGGTAGACGCTGGCCTTTGGCATTGCCTACACCATAAATATCGTCTAGTTTTTCGCCTGACTTCGCCATTAACGCGATTAACTTTGCGGTATCCATCGAGCTACCACCGCCGAAACCAATAACGCCGTCATTGCCGCCTGCTTTTAATACATCCAGTGCGGCATAAATCACCGCCTCGGGTGGATCAGCTTTTACATCTTCATAGCTGTTGTATGACATGTCGCCAGCTTTTAATGCTTCTTCTAGCTTGGTCATTAAACCCACTTTTACAATACCCTCGTCGGTGACAATTAAAGGTTTGCTGATGTGATTTTGACGACAAATTTCGGCAATATTGGTGAGTGCGCCCGATTCACTGATAATAGATTTGGTGGTGTTGAAAATAAATGGCTTCATAGTGGCTTAATCTCTTGGTTGAACGTTACTGCCTATTAATTAGGTAGACGACAATGTATCGGTGAAAGGTCTATTAATAATAAATAGTTTGGTAATGAATTATGATGCTGTGATAATAGCGGGTAAAGAGAAAAAAATCATGGCTGCATCGATTTTATAGGGTGTTCCTTGGACAAAAATAGTAGAAGCGCGGTTATTCGTTGAATCCGCTGTTCAAATACTCTACAATTCGCGCCCCTGTGTTTTTGTGGCATTTGAGTTGTATTCGGTTAACCAAGGTTACTTTATACTTTATAAACGTTACCAATAATCATTCACAGGGATTATGTTGGGGACGATTCGCAAAGGATCAACCCTGTGTTCCTTGCTTCACTCATTGTTTTCGCCTGTTAGGCAACGTAGAGGAAGCATTCACCCGTAAGGAAAAGATATGCGTCATTACGAAATTATATTTCTTGTGCACCCTGATCAGAGTGAACAAGTCGCTGGTATGGTTGAGCGTTACACTGCTTCAATCAACGAAGAAGGTGGTCAAGTTCACCGTCTAGAAGATTGGGGTCGTCGTCATTTAGCGTACTCGATCAACAAAATCCATAAAGCCCACTACATTTTGATGAATGTAGAATGTAGCGATGCGGTATTAAACGAGTTAACCACGACTTTCCGTTATAACGATGCGGTATTACGTCACATGGTCGTTCGTACTGATGAAGCGGTTGTTGAAGAATCGCCGATCATGAAAGTAGAAAAAGAAGGTCGTGAGCGTCGTACTCGTCGCGAAGAGCGTTCTGAGCCAGCTCAAGAACAGAAGAAACCACAACCATCTGAAGCTCCCGCTTCTGATGCAGCAGGAGAAGCATAAGATGTCTCGTTTTTTCCGTCGTCGTAAGTTTTGTCGTTTTACTGCTGAAGGCACTAAGCAAATCGATTATAAAGATTTGGAAACCTTAAAAGCCTATATTTCAGAAACAGGTAAAATCGTTCCTAGTCGTATTACAGGTACAAAAGCTAAGTATCAGCGCCAGTTGTCAACCGCTATTAAGCGCGCACGCTTCTTAGCACTAGTGCCTTATACCGATAGTCACGATAGGTAATATATGATGCGCGCCCTAGCGGAGTTTATGATGCGTGGGCGGCTTCAGGCAGGAACCATTGCTATATTGGGATATATTATTCCGCTACTAGCGCCTGCTGCCGTTGCGTTAACGACATTGCGCAAAGGTGCAACCGAAGGCATTATTATTTTGTTTGTCGGTGCTGTTCCAGCCCTGCTATCGTTATGGTTTGGAGAAGGAAATACGTTAATCACGTGGATGGCTTTACTGTCATTGTTTGTGGTGTATCTCCCCGCACTGATATTGCGCACAACGATTTTGTTGTCGTCAATGATGCTTTCTGCCATTGCCGCCGCAACGTTCATTGCAATGGCAACCCTCTGGGTTGCTCCTGATGTTGTCGACACCATGTCTGACAATGTCATCAAGCAGATGGAAGTGTTAGCGCAAGCGCAAGAAGGTCAGTCGGCACAGCAATCAAAGGCTATGATGCCACTATTGACCTTAGCGACTACAGTCGGCATGTCGGGTTTGTTAGCATACATCTTGACAGTCAACGGTTTCATTGGCGTGTTATTTGGACGTTGGTTGCAGTCTCTGGCATACAACCCTGGTGGCTTCGGTGAAGAGTTTCGTGGCCTACGATTGGGTCTTGGTTTTTCAGTGGTGTGCTTTTTAGGCAATATACTGCTGAGTTATCAAAGTGACCAATATTGGTGGTGGTCAAATGTTTTGGCGCTGCCTCTGTTGTTGGTCGCGGCAGCGGTTGTACACGAAGTGGTTCGCCAGAGAGCGCTAGGCGCTCAGTGGTTAATACTGTTTTATATTCTGACACTCGTCTTGATGCCAGTCGTCATGAGTATTGGTTTTTTAGATGCGTGGTTAAATTTTCGCGATCGACTGCAAAAGCAGTGATGGCATAAAAATTACATTAAAGAGGATTGCGAGATGGAAGTTATTCTACTCGAAAAAGTGGGTAAATTAGGTGGTATTGGTGATAAAGTCGCTGTTAAGGCAGGGTTTGGTCGTAACTATTTAATTCCTCACGGCAAAGCATTATCGGCCACTGCTGCCAACGTAGCAGAGTTCGAAGTACGCCGTGCTGAATTAGAAGCAGCAGAAGCAGAAACTAAAAAAGCGGCTGAAGTACGCGCTGAGCAATTGATTGATCTTGAAGTCACTATTACTTCAAGTGCGGGCGAAGAAGGCAAGCTATTTGGTTCTATCGGTACCCGCGATATCGCTGATGCGGTAACGGCTGCTGGTGTTGCTATTGAGAAATCTGAAGTACGTTTGCCAGAAGGCGCTTTGCGCAATGTAGGCGAGTACTCGGTTGATATTCAACTGCATAGTGAAGTGACTAAAGTGATTAAATTAATTGTTGCTACAGTCTAAGTAATCGTCGCTAACACTTTTATTGACGTTGCTTTTCGAGGCGCTTTTCTGTGAGAAACGCTTCTTTTGAGCTGAAAATCAGTAAATATGAAAATTAAAAGCACTGCAGGTATCAGCCGGTAGTGCTTTTTTGTGTGTGTTATATTATCTTTCTCCTAATGATAACTCTAACGCTTATCCCGAGCTCTGACACTGGGCTCTGATGCGGAACCTAATAGCTAACCCTATACTTAATCCAGATACTCAATATATGTGCCCACAGCCTATGTACCCGCAAGATATGCTACCCGCCGATGATATGCCCACGACTGAATACGCCGACGTGTCTTCATCGTCGCAGCCGTTGCCCCACTCGCCGGAAGCCGAGCAAGCGGTACTAGGCGGGTTGATGCTGGCGAATAATTTTTACGATGCGGTCGCAGAGGTGCTTAAGTTTGGCGATTTCTTTAAAAAAACCCACCAGCAAATATTCACGGCTATTAATAGTCTTGCAGAGGCAGAACAGCCCTTCGATATTATCACCTTGTCAGAAGAACTGGCTCGCCACGACGAGTTAGAGCGTATAGGGGGCATTGCTTATTTGTCGGAAGTGGCTAAAAACACACCGAGTGCGTCGAATATTACGGCTTACGCGCGGATCGTGCGAGAACACGCCACCATTCGCCAACTTATTCACGTCGCCAATGATATCTCTCGGTTAGGCTATGATTCGTCGGGTTTGGACGCGAACGACTTGCTTCAGCTGGCAGAAAAACGCGTCTTGGAAATTGCCGAAGGTCGCCCCAAAGAGGGGGGCTTGGAAGCAATGGAAGGCCTATTAAAAAGCACCGTCGAGCGGATTGATAAACTATTTCGTTCAAAGAGTGAGATTACCGGCTTAAGTAGCGGTTTAGTGGATTTAGATAAGCGTACAGCGGGTTGGCAGAACGGTGAGCTAATTATTTTAGCCGCACGTCCGTCGATGGGTAAAACCGCGTTAGCGCTAAATTTTGTTGAGACAGCAGTGTTTACACAAAAAAAACCGGTATTAGTCTTTAGTATGGAGATGCCGTCAGAATCGCTGATCATGCGAATGATTTCATCGGTAGGCCGGATTGATCAAACTAAAATTCGTAATGGACAGCTGACGGAAGAAGATTGGCCTAAGTTATCGACCGCTGTGCAGAAAATGAAAGGCGCCCCATTATTTATTGATGACACCGCATCGCTAACGCCACAAGATATGCGTGCGCGCATTCGACGCACCACACGTGAGCATGGCGAGCCGGGTTTAATCATGGTCGATTACTTGCAGTTGATGCAAGTTGCGGGGTCTAGTGACGGGCGTACGCAAGAAATATCCGAAATATCTCGATCACTCAAAGCGTTAGCGAAAGAATATAATTGCCCAGTCATTGCCTTGTCGCAGCTCAATCGTGGTGTAGAGCAACGTCCGAATAAGCGCCCAATGAATTCCGACTTACGTGAATCCGGTGCCATCGAGCAAGACGCCGATGTGATCTTGTTTATTTATCGTGACGATTATTACGATGAAGATAGCCCTGAAAAAGGCATCGCCGAATTAATTATCGGTAAGCAACGTAACGGCGAGATCGGTACCTGTCGCGCCGCGTTTGTCGGTAAATACACCCGCTTTGAAAACCTCGCGCCGGATTATCTTCAGGCAGAATATTAAATTATTGATTTATTGATTTATTG
>JBLILH010000037.1:0-25496 GCA_047636495.1 Candidatus Endobugula sp.
ATTGGGCAGGTTACTTATTGGAAATTAATGGCATACCAATACCTTACCTAAATTCCCAGTAACTTCTTAATAAGTCGGGGCAAACTCGCCCTAAATTCACAATAACCCATCCGCTATTCCAGAAATTCTATCCAGAAGATAATGCCAGAATGAGACCTCCAATTTACAGCAGGTTTTCTTAAGACAAGTAAAAGTAACTCGGCATTGTCGTCCGGTATCGCTGCGAGAAAACAGATCCTTGGATCCTTGGAGGACATCCACTCCACATTACATCTTAGTGGCTGGCCGCTACCATAAATGCTGTTCATCCATAAGGGGTATCTCCTTAGAACCACGACATGCAGGATGGTCCCATGCTTACTCTGAGCACAATGCCCACCGCTGGCATCAATTACCCGACAACATGTATACATGTTTATTGATTGGTTTCATACCAAGGACGCTTGCCGTGCCTATTTAGAGAAGTTGAGGTGGGCTGATAAATTCATTTGTCTTAAATGTGGCGCTTCGGGAGCTAAGCAATCAACTCGTAACCGCTGGATTTGTCTCTCATACAAGTGCGCATCCACCGTTACGACAGGAACAGTTTTTGACAAAACCCGCACTGAGTTTCGGGGTTGGTTTTCCGCCATTTGATACATCACCAATCAAAAACACGGTATCAGTGCCTTGGAATTACAGTGAGATTTAGGGCTGGGTAGCTACGAAACTGCTTGGACAATGCTTGATAGGTTGCGCCGCGCTATGGTTCGCCAAAATCGAGAACTTCTTAATGAAGAGGTTGAAGTCGATGAGACCTGCATTGCTTTAACTGATCGCGAAAAACTCTTTTCTACCAAGGGTTTAAAGAGTAATACAACAAAGTTATTAGTGGCGATAGCCGAAGAAATACTCCAACCAAAAGGCTTTGGAAGAATTCGTATTCGTCGCATTAAAAAAGCATATCATGCAACTCTGCTGCCTTTCATTCGCGCTCAATCAATCCAGAGGCAAGCATACACAGTGATGGTTGGCCAGCTTACCTCCAACTTAAAAAAGATGGTTATGATCATCAACGCACGGTTCATCTTGGATTTGGTATTCCTGCGCACGATTCCATGCCGGGCGTCCATCGAGCTGTCTCCCTCTAAACTCCCAGAATTTCTTCTCTGGATACAAAAAAATAATGCAACCTCGTCACATTCCTGCATGGAAGCAACAGGCGTTTACGGTGCTCTACTTGCAGAATACCTTTTTGATCAGGGCATTCCTATTAGCGTTGTCAATCCTACTCGAACAAAAGGTTTCTCTCAAAGCGAATTTTCACGCACTAAAAATGATAAGAGTGATGTATCGATTATTGCACGATTTTCTGCGGCTATGAAACTCTCTCTGTGGGCACCAGAGCCAATCAATATCCGACAGTTAAAGGCTATAACAATGCGCTTAGACGCACTTGCCGAAATGAAACAGCAAGATATTTTCAGTCATATCGACAAGGGTCCTTGCCTTAAAAATCAAAAAAACCTACTTCTGTCTATTTCCGGTATTGGTGAAAAGACCATTTCGAAATTACTTTCCTACTTTTCATCTGTCGAACGTTTTGACAACGCTAAAAAATGGCTTCATTTTTCGGCATTGCTCTAAGAGAGTTTCAATCTGGATCTTCAGTTAATCGTCGTGGGAGCATGTCTAAAATCGGATCATCCTCGCTACGGAAAGCGCTGTTCTTTCCTGCCATGATCGTTTTAAAACACAACCCATCATTAATTAACCTCAATAAACGCATGACTAAACAAGGCAAACCCAAAATGGTAATCATTGGCACTGCCATGAGAAAGCTCATTCATATAATTTACGGAGTACTTAAAAACAATCAACCTTTTCAGCCCATTGCCGTTATCAACGCTTGATTTTCAAGACGGCATCTGATCCTTGATCGCTTCCCTCAGCTTCTCACCTCCAAAAATATATATTTCATCTACATTAAAAGTCCCTAAATATAAGAAGCCTATTGATATTAGATAATTCTGCATTCCTGACTTAAAATAATTGTTTTCTACTGAAATAACTTTAACGGGTGTTTTTGAAAAATCTATGGATTTTATTATATCTAACTCGCCCCCCTCTGTATCTACGCTTAGGAAGTCAATAGAGGTGACTCCCTTTTCCTTAAACAAATCGTTCGGGTTGTAGCATTCCACCTCTATTTCTCTAATGGAACAATTGTTCCGCTTAGCACTTTTTCTTAGCCTGCGTTCTGTAAGTCCGATATTGTTTATGGCTAGGGTGCTTAGCATATTCGCAGATCCAACCACTTCAAGGAATTTAGCTTTTCCAGATACACCCGTGATACATCCATTTATAACTTCACACCTTCTGTTTTTTTTTAGCTCTTCAAATTTTCCAGGGATTGGCTCAATTGCAAGCCCAGACCACCCCATATTTTTTTCAAAATAATAGCTGTTACTTCTACTTACGCCGTCGTGTGCTCCAATATCAACAAAAACACCTCCCACTTTATTCCCAACCAAACTGTGAATGAGCATATCTTGTCCGCATGCACCTTCACCACCATTCAATTCTGGCAGCATTCGATGTGTTTTCTTATATAAATAACGTCTTATGTGGTGAATGGTTTTGCTTAGCATTAACAAAGTCCTATCTAAAGCTTCTAAAAAGTTAGTATTAAATTAGTATATATTCATGTTGCTTTACTTTTGTAAAAATAATGATACCCCTTAGTTATTTTTTCTTTTCAAAATATTTCCAACATTCTTATTATCACTCTAAAACCTCTTAATATGTTGTTTTTCTTAAAATTACTCAAGATTCCCCGGTTATTTAGTTTCTTAGGCGTATTGTTTAAGTAGCTCGTCGATTTCCTCAAATGACATGTGAAATCACAATAAGCGTCTATAAAGCCTGCTTAATGGCGCCATACTCATCATCAATAGGACGTCATCTGCCAAAGTAAACCGGCAGTTCAACACTGTCAGTTCAACACTGTCAGTTCAACACTGTCAGTTCAACACTATAGACCATTAAATTAATACTGTTATAGTGACGAGACTAGCATCCTTTTTAGGGATTAATGAAAAGTAGTTGAGAATATTATCGCATGAAGACTGAATTATCGCCTTATTACTACCCAACTGACATTGTCTTAATAGATGATAATGAAACATTTTTGCAAGCACTAGCAGCATCTTTATCACAAAAATTTACCTGTAAAACGTTTACCGATCCTGTCGAAGCACTGCGTTACGCCAATAACGAGTCTCATAGACATCTCTCAACATTGTCGATCAAAGGTCGTCGCTGGCAGGAAGATGTTTTTTGTTATATCACCAACAAACAATTTGACCCCTCGAAACAAAGTGAGCTATCCGTGGTAGTGGTCGATTACGACATGCCGGTAATCAATGGGATCAAGTTTTGTGCCCGGTTAAAAAGCCCTGTCGTCCGAAAAATATTATTAACTGGCTGTGCGTCATCGAAGGCAGTCGTCACTGCATTTAATAACAAAATTATCGATTATTATATTGATAAGCACAGTGACGATTTATTGGCTGAAGTACAGCGTGTAGTGGCGGAAATGCAAAAGTCTTACTTCCACGAAAACTTACAGTCTCTTATGATGTCTTTTATCAAAAAAGAAGCGCCCTGTTTTCTTGATAGCGCGCTTGCTGGATTTTTTGATAATACCTGTGTATCACTAGGCGTCGAAGAATATTATTTTATGCCTGAAACCTCGCGATTTATTTTACGCTCACCGGATACAGACACACTATTAATAGTAATGGATGACAAGGATATGGATGAGCATATTGAAATAATAAGAGAAGAAGAGGGTCCTTCTCACTGGATAGATAAATTTCTTTCCCGACAATATCTACCCTTTTTTAATAGCCATGATGGATTCTATACGCCAGAAACACATAACGGTGGCAACCCTCTTCTCAAAGCAACCACGATTATCGGACGAGAACAGAATTTCTACTGTGCACTAGTACCCAATAGCAATATCATTTTTCAGGATTTTTCTCAAAAAAAACAAACAACACAAAAACATTAATTTACTGACGATGCTCCTTGTTAGCCGGTATCACCTTACTGTTAAGCACACTACTGTCCCGTTAAGGCATGTCGTCATGCCGGGCTTGATCCGGTACCGCTTGGTTACGATTGACGTAGCCTATCGCTAATTGAGCCGATGTTAACGGGACAATAATGTGCTAAAAAATAATATTCAACTCGTCTTCATTAACAACATTCAAACCCGCCTTAATACTTTTCGAAG
Organism: Candidatus Endobugula sp.; assembly: GCA_047636495.1. Lineage (GTDB taxonomy): Bacteria > Pseudomonadota > Gammaproteobacteria > Pseudomonadales > Cellvibrionaceae > Endobugula. The sequence goes on from JBLILH010000037.1 coordinate 4,283, forward strand.
TAGATAAGTACATAATAGATCCATTTTCCTGCGTGCAATAGTGTGTCGAAGTGTGTAGTTTTATGTCTGCTGCATATAGCAGCATAAGCCAATGAAACTTTTGCTAAATAAAGACTTGGTTCTCAAGCAGCACGCCTACTGACGTTCGTTACGTTCCCTAGGGAATTAGCTACATCGTATCGGCGCTTCTAAAGCGCGGCATACCCCAGAAAGGACACGTGAAAATCGCACGAAAAATCGATAATAAAAGGTGTAGGCAGCTTCGCTGACCTTAGGTTTGACATCATAGAAGATGCAGCCCAATAAGGGATTGTGGCCATAAGAAACCGAATGAGTACGATTTTCCGGCATCTCCTTGTGGGCTACACTTCGCTGAGAAGCGCCCAGGCTTGGTACCTGCATAAACACAGGGTACCTGATGAGCGGCAGTGGTAGCGTTGCATTAGAACAAAAGATCATTCGCGCAAAAGTCTCATTATTTTAATGACAATTAAGAGACTCATATTATGTCAACATTTCTATTAAAAAAAATCGCTGATCACCAAACTACTCTCGAACAACATAGTTTTTGCCAGCACCTTTGCCAACGGCAAGATATCTCGTTACAAGCCTACCGTTTTGTCCCCCACATGACATTTCTTGTCTTAGGCTTTCGGGATATTTTAGAGGCGGTAAAAGTCGCCAAACCCGTCAGCGAATGTGAACTAGCACTTAACGCCCATTGCCTAGAAGATGCCGAGCACTGGCGTTTATTTATAGAAGACTTGCAAACCTTACAAATGGATACGGACTACTGGGGAGGAGATATCAGCACCATTTTATCGACCCTATGGTCAGAGGAAGACTACCCCATCAGGGAGTTGGTCTACCGCGTTACCCATCATATCTACAACGCTCAAACGCCAGAAGAAAAAATGCTTATTATCGAATGTCTAGAAAGTTCCTTTTCCATTTTTATCACCAGTTTAAATATGATTACTCACCAAAATGGTTATTACAAAAAACTAAAATATTTTGGTGAAGAACATTATGAGGACGAAGCTAATCATACAGGCGGGAACTGGCTGGAAGGTGAAAAATCGACACAACATGCACTTTTTTATCAAGTAAGTGCTGATCGTGTACGCCATGTTAACCGGATGATTAATGATATTTTTGCCGGATTTGATCAGGTGTTTCATTGCTGGGCTGATGCACTACACATTAACGCACCACATATTAGTACACCACAAGTGGGAACATTAGCGATGGATAAACCGCTTGTTGCTAATCATGCACGGTAGTCTCAGCAAGTGTTGTTAGTTCATCCATTTTATATGGATTAATAACACGATGAACGTGCTGTTATCCAAGATTAAACGTCGAGGCAGGCGTTTAATCTTGCTTGTAGCTCGGAAAATGTGGCGGGCTTTCGCAGGTAATCGCTTGCACCCGCGGCGATAGCCGCCGCCACATCTTCATCAAAGGCAAAGGCACTATGGGCAATAATGGGCATATTCTGGTTCACTTCTCTAAAATAGCGAATCAACTCAACACCTTCCACGTCGGGTAATTGAATATCACTGAGAATCACATCGACATTATGGTGAGCTAATAGCTGTTTTGCAGTGGTGCCATCCTCTGCTAAATAACAACGGTAACCCGCTTGCTCTAATAAAACACTGAGGGTATTTAAGGTAATGGGGTCATCATCTATCACTAATAGATGGTATTGTCGATCGTTATTCCGCGTCTGGATACTATGATCTACTGCTACGCGATTAGTTGTGAGTACTGTCGCTGCGGTAGCTACTGTTGTAATTTCAGGCGCAATGGCTAGAGGGATTTCGCAGGTAAAAGTAGCACCATTACCCATCTCACTTTCTAGGCTAATATGGCCATCCATTACGGCGAGCAACTGTTTAACAATGGCTAATCCTAAGCCAACTCCTGTTCCTGCCCCTTGGTCATGTTGCTGCTCAAAACGATCAAATAACTGTGCTTTAATAGCGGGGGCAATACCGACACCATCATCTGCAACCTTCAGTATTAATAGGGCGCTAGCCTTATCGTAGGTACAGCGAACATCAATTATACTGCCCTGACTATATTTAATCGCATTATCAATTAGATTAAACAAAACTTGTTGTAACTTAACCTTATCACCCAGTAATAACGTCTCGCTGGCGGTATAACGGATCGAAATAGTCGAGGATTTATTCAGGGCATAATGCTTATCGATTTCACCGCTCAGGGCTTGTGGAGCAAAAGCTTCGTGGTCAACGTTGATAGTGCCCGACTCCAACTTGGATAAACTCAGAATATTATTAATAATGCGGCGCAATTTATGGCTTGCATAACGGACATCGTCACAATATTCTTGCTGCTCTGTACTTAACTCGGTGGTCAACAATAAATCGTTTAAACCCATAATACCGGTTAGCGGGGTGCGAATTTCGTGACTCATATTGGCTAAAAATTCTGTCTTGACATCGGCTAAATGCCTTGCTTTGTTGACCGCCAGCTCCAGCTCTTGCTCCACCTGTTTACGCTTTTTGATCTCTTGTAATAAATCTGCTTCGGAACGGTCAGTATGATATTTACTGAGAATATTGGGCAGCAACACCGCAAATCCCATCGAAAACACTAACACCAAACCAAAGCCAAAAATCGCCATTTCTGGCAGCGGTCGTAAAAACGGGTAATCCAGAAAATGTAAGCCGTTACAGAGAAGCAATGCCGCAAAGCTATTGCTAAATTGTGTACCCGTATGGCGATAGTAGAGCAATTTTTTTAAAGCAAACGCCAACTGGGGTGCAGCAATGGTAATGGCAACGGGCAAGGCAATTAGAGTAAAACTATCAACTTGCCAATATAAGCCCCCGCTAATCAATAGGCTGATGCCAAACGCTAGGCCAAAAGGCTTAAAGTTGAAGGGCATGGACGATACCTGCGCCAACAGGGAACAGGTGTAATACACCACGACGATATAGGTAGGAAAGGTTAATAGGCTACCTGAAATAGATTCGGAAAATATTCCCTGAAGAAAAAAATTAAGCGTGGTGCACAGCCAAATAGCTACCAAGGTTTTGTAGGGCGGGGTACGGTATGCTCGCCATAGCTGTATGGCAAAGGCCATATTTAATGACAATAAAATCACATAAATGAATAGTAAGGTGGATAATGTAGTCAAGGTAGCAATTATTCCTGAGTCTGTTGTAAGCGATTGAGCAACTGATTAAGGTCATCCATATTAAGAGGTTTTTCTAATATCCCCTGAAAACCTTGTTCAAGCAATTGGTGTTTTTCGTCGCTAGATAAGGGTTTGTTAGTTAAACCGATGATCACTGGTAGCTTGTCTAGCCCATCCCTGATTTCTTTGATGCAGTTTTTTTTGGTGCTATTTTCTTCGGAGATAGTTTCTCCCGTAATAATTCCTTCCGTGATAACGCCACTTATAATGGCCACGGCTTGCTGACCATTCATCACAGGCATGGATAGATCCATTAATATCAGATCATAGGTGTTTTGCTGTACTGCCTCTATCGCTTGCTGACCGTTGGCCACTAGATCAAGATGATGTTTGTTTAGTAACTTGGTGGCAATTTTTTGGTGAAGGCGATCATCTTCCGCGACTAGAATACGTAAATTGCCCAATAAAGATACCAATACTGCCTCTGAAGATCTATTGGGAGCCTTATATGACTGACGACTCATCTCCGTGTTGCCACTATCCTGTGAATATTGTTCGTCTATTTGTTGCCAGTATTGTTTTGATTGTGTTTTGACCTGCCGAGCCATATGATTTATTTCAGCTGCTGCATGCACCAAGGTCTGGTAATGCTCTGGAGGAATATCACCGATAGTTAATTTATCTTGAGAGGCTTGAGCTTGAGCACCTTGATTTTGAGTACCTTGACCTTGAGTGCTGCCATCTTGAGTGCTGTCATCTTGAGTGCTGCCATCTTGAGAATCTTGGCTCTTCAGGTGTGTGTAAGCCGACAGCATCACCGGCATATAGGTATCCAGAATGGTGCTGATAAGCTGTATGCTCGCTAGCGGAGTAGCAATATCATGGATAAACTGAGCGCTCATGTTGGTAATCGTTTGCTGTTGTTTTTGATCGCTATCCGTCTGACAATTATTATCTTCGTTCATTATTCCCCTAATGCCTAATTGATAAAACACCTTACAATCTATTGTGGATAAACACTATAGATCACTAATAATTATGTGACTATTAATTCCGGAAACATCCAGTTTACTCATAACTTCAATCTATAGACTTAAATAAAACCTTTTTTTATCTTTACTAATAGCACCTTGTTTCTCATAAAAATTAATTGCGGTAAAATTATCGACTGGAGTTTGCCACTGAATATGTGTACATGAACTATTAATTGCATATTCTTGTAATGTTTTTATAAACAAAGACCCCACCCCAGAACCTCTTATATTTTCCAGTAAGTATAGACAATCCATATGCAAAAAATATTCCGCATCCCAGGTTGAAAATTCTTTTGTTGCCGTTAAATAGCCCACAACCTTTCCTTCGCTCTCTGCGACGAAACAAAACAAAGTGGGACTATAGCTAAAGATAGCCTTCTCTAATTTTGATGCTTTGCCAGCCATGTCGTATTCACTTTTTTCATATGCTGCATGCATTGCACATAATTCTACAATCACATTTATATCTTTATTTTGTTCCGGACAAACTTCACAACCCTTCACATTATTTCCTTTTTATTTATAGACCAATGAAAATAAAAACAACCTTTCTCTAACTGACTTACTGATAACAAAATAACAGTAATAATTACAACCATAAACATTCATGTTTCAACCGAGGCTTGAATTAATGCTGCTAATTTAGCAGAAATAGGTTTATCTTTTAAGTGGATAAGACGGGAATAAAAAACATATGGCGTGCCGATAACCGCTTGCTCTATTAATACTCCAGCATGCAATTCGGCATCAACAACACAGCGAGGCAATAAGCCCACGCCCATTTCCGCCATAATACAGCGTTTGACCACTTCCGCATTAGAGAACGACTGTTTACAAGAAAAAACCATTCCGTAATCGGCAAAGTGCTTATCTGCGCGCAAGCGATAAGTACATTCTGGCTCGGTAGCAATAATTGTGCTTTTTGCCAGCTCTTCCAAGCTTAATAGTTCACCACGATGTAGCTGCGGATGCGCTACATAGATCACCTCTTCTTTGTGTAAAATATATTCTTGCCACACGTTCACTGCTGTCGTGACTGATGCTGATGATAAATTATCAGCATCAGTCACGACGATAGCCGCATCAATTTCACCTAACTTTAACGCTTGCTCATAGTCAAAGGGCTCATGAGTTAACAGTAGCTCTACATTCGGCGCGATTTTTTGGAGGCGCTCGATGATGACAGGCAAGCGGTATATACACATAGAACTGGGCGCAAATAAGGTTATTGTTCCCGTTAATTCGCTGCTCAGTGCTTGTGCTTGCTGTTTTACAGCCTCTTCTTGCCCGACAAAAGCTTGTAACTTAGGCAATAGTGCTTTGCCAATATCGCTTAACACGATATTTCTACCTTGAGCTGTAAACAGCTCAACCTTCAATTCCGACGCCAATTCTTTTAATTGCGCAGACACGCTTGAAGGCGCTAGATGTAAGATCTTAGCGGCTTTATTGACACTTTTATGATGATGTACCGCCAATAGGCTACGTACTTGACGAGGAGTCATTATTCGCTTAATCCGTATGATTTATTCGTAATTATTCGCTTTTATAAAGCATTAAGTCAACCTATTATTTATAAATAGCAACAGCAACAGCCGATTGCTATTTGTGGATGAGCAACAACGACAACTGCGACTTTTTTTGGATACGTTATCGCGGGAAAATATCTTTCTAACGGTGGCTATAAACCTCCACTTGGCGCAGGTGCTCTTTTTAAAAACGATTGAAAAGCTTACACATAAGTATTAGCGCAAAATTAAATAGTCACTAATACATGATAAGAGAATCACTAAAGCAAGCGTTATCATTTTTGGTTATTAATGTTCAATCGATGGAGTTAACATGAAAAATGCGATAAAACTTATTATATTAATTCAAACTCAACCTCAACCTGGAAAATCAAATGAACAGATCGATCTGTATAATAAAATAAAACCTCTCGTATTGGCTGAGGAAGGTTGTCTGAGCTATCAAATGAGTAGAGTCGCCGGGAGTGACGTTAAGTTTGTATTAATAGAGCGCTGGAAGTCAAAAGGGGATCTGGCTTTACATGATGAAACTCCGCATATGAAAGAGGCTGACTCTATTAGCCCTTCATTTAGAACTGGGCCAGCAACGGTTATCGAATTAATTGATTTATAATACAATCTTCAATTGAATCTCACTGCTGTCCCGTTAACTTCGGCTCAATTAGCTATGGGCTACGTCAATCGTAACCAAGCGGTACCGGATCAAGCCCGGCATGACGAATACGATAAGTAAGCGGCATGAAAATCAAAAACAAACCCCGTCATTCCGGAAAGCGTTTTTTGCTTATCCGGAATCCAGTGATTTCAATAGTTTACTGGATGCCGGATCAAGCCCGGCATGACGAATACGATAAGTAAGCGACATGACAAATACGATAAGTAAGCGACATGAAAATCAAAAACAAACCCCGTCATTCCGGAAAGCGTTTTTTGCTTATCCGGAATCCAGTGATTTCAATAGTTTACTGGATGCCGGATCAAGCCCGGCATGACGAATACGATAAGTAAGCGACATGAAAAATACGATAAGTAAGCGACATGACGAATACGATAAGTAAGCGATATGAAAATCAAAAACAAACCCCGTCATTCCGGAAAGCGTTTTTTGCTTATCCGGAATCCAGTGATTTCAATAGTTTACTGGATACCGGATCAAGCCCGGCATGACGAATACGATAAGTATGCGACATGACGAATACGATAAGTAAGCGACATGACAAATACGATAAGTAAGCGGCATGACAAATACGATAAGTAAGCGACATGAAGATCAAAAACAAACCCCGTCATTCCGGAAAGCGTTTTTTGCTTATCCGGAATCCAGTGATTTCAATAGTTTACTGGATACCGGATCAAGCCCGGCATGACAAATACGATAAGTAAGCGGCATGACGAATACGATAAGTAAGCGACATGACAAATACGATAAGTAAGCGATATGAAGATCAAAAACAAACCCCGTCATTCCGGAAAGCGTTTTTTGCTTATCCGGAATCCAGTGATTTCAATAGTTTACTGGATACCGGATCAAGCCCGGCATGACGAATACGATAAGTAAGCGACATGACAAATACGATAAGTAAGCGGCATGACAAATACGATAAGTAAGCGACATGAAGATCAAAAACAAACCCCGTCATTCCGGAAAGCGTTTTTTGCTTATCCGGAATCCAGTGATTTCAATAGTTTACTGGATACCGGATCAAGCCCGGCATGACGAATACGATAAGTAAGCGACATGAAGAATACGATAAGTAAGCAACATGAAAATCAAAAACAAACCCCGTCATTCCGGAAAGCGTTTTTTGCTTATCTGGAATCCAGTGATTTCAAAAGTTTACTGGATACCGGATCAAGCCCGGCATGACGAATACGATAAGTAAGCGACATGAAGAATACGATAAGTAAGCAACATGAAAATCAAAAACAAACCCCGTCATTCCGGAAAGCGTTTTTTGCTTATCTGGAATCCAGTGATTTCAATAGTTTACTGGATACCGGATCAAGCCCGGCATGACGAATACGATAAGTAAGCGATATGAAAATCAAAAACAAACCCCGTCATTCCGGAAAGCGTTTTTTGCTTATCCGGAATCCAGTGATTTCAATAGTTTACTGGATACCGGATCAAGCCCGGCATGACGAATACGATAAGTAAGCGACATGACGAATACGATAAGTATGCGACATGACGAATACGATAAGTATGCGACATGACGAATACGATAAGTAAGCGGCATGAAAATCAAAAACAAACCCCGTCATTCCGGAAAGCGTTTTTTGCTTATCCGGAATCCAGTGATTTCAATAGTTTACTGGATACCGGATCAAGCCCGGCATGACGACATTACGGCATTACGGCATTACTGCATTACGGCATTACGGCATTACGGCATGACGACATTACGGCATTACTGCATTACTGCATTACGGCATGACGGCATGACGACATTACGGCATTACTGCATTACTGCATTACGGCATGACGGAATGACGGCATGACGTTAACGGGACAGTAGTGAGCGAATCACGTTATTAGGAACTAAAAAATGCATTTATATATCGGCTACAAAAATTATTCCTCGTGGTCATTACGCCCCTGGATTGCGATGAAAGTGGCCGGCCTCTCTTTTAATGAAACCATACTGCCGTTCTTACACGATAAATCACTAACGATATTTGCCGAAGAAGAAGGCGTACCGGCAAAAGTCCCGGTACTGAAAGACCAAGGGCGAACCATTTGGGACTCCTTAGCAATTATGGAATATCTAGCCGATCAGTATCCCGATGCTCAACTCTGGCCTAGCGACCCATCTCTTAAAGCTCTCGCTCGCTGTGCCGCAGCAGAAATGCACTCGGGCTTTATAGCATTACGTGGTGAATTCCCCATGAACTGCCGTGTTAACGTCACGGTTACCCCTAGCGAAGCCACCCAAGAAGACTTACAACGTTTAGCTACGATATGGGATGACTTCGGCAAACATAAAAAACCAGAGGGTGAGTTTTTATGTGGTCACTTCTCTATTGTCGATGCCATGTATTCTGCGGTAATGTGGCGCGTGACCGGCTACAACTTGCCTGTATCCGAAGCATTTGATCGCTGGGCAAAAGCCATGTTAGCGCTACCCGCTATGCAAGAATGGCTAGTGTCATCAAAGGCTGAAGCTTGGTCGGTGGCACAGTATGATAAGGTTGCGGGATTATAACGACGCTCACTTTTATATGGTTTTTTGATATGGTCTTTGATGCGGCCGCTGTCAATCCGATTTTTTCATACGATAAGGCTGAACATAGGTTCGGTTCATCATTAAACCAATAACAATGTCTTAACAGCAGTTCTAGTCATAGTGCTAACAATGGGAAGTGATCGTATGTCTGAATATCTTTTTTTAGCGCCCATCGCACTCGCCATATTGTTGGGCGCGATGAGTCCGGGCCCTAGCTTTATTTTGGCTTCTCAAGTCGCCATGTCTACATCACGTGCAGCCGCTGTCACCACCTCTCTTGGCATGGGCACAGGCGCAGCTACATTTGCGCTATTGGCTGCTGCCGGTTTGTACTTTATTCTTGAGTCGGTGCCACTATTGTATACAGCACTGAAAATAACCGGTGGTTTTTATCTATGCTACTTAGCGTATACAATATGGCGAAATTCCAATAAACCTATAGAGAAAACAACGGCTCACTCGACAAATAATACGCCGCCACATAAAAACAGCTTTCGGTTATTTCTCATCGGTTTTCTAACCCAGCTGAGCAATCCAAAAACGGCCATTGTATTCGCGAGCATCTTCGCCGCTTTTTTACCGGAAAAATTGCCTACCTACTCCTATCCTCTCTTAGTGATGGCGGCATTTGCCATTGATGCAGGTTGGTATTGTTTGATCTCCGTTGTCTTATCAACAAAAAAAGCACAAAGTTCTTATGCCAAATATAAGCAGTCTATTGACCGAATTGCCAGCGGATTTATGGGTTTCATGGGGGTTACGTTAATCACTAACCCGTCAATGACCCTTTATGTAAACCACCAATAGCGTGCATAACACACTTGAATATGTTTTAGGGTATTATTAACAAACACATAATCTTGAGACAATTGCAGATCATGACAAAGACAATCGTTTGGTTAGCCATCATCATCCCAGCTTGCCTCTACTTACTAGTGCTAGCACTACTCTATTATAAACAAGAAATACTGCTATTTTCCGCAGAAAAACTTTCTGACGACTACGCTTTTGATATCCCATACGCTTTTGACAACGTCTATATTCCCGTAGAAGGCGGCAAAAAAATACACGCGCTACATATAAAACAGAAAAACCCTAAAGGGATGATATTTTTCTTACACGGCAATGCAGGCAGTTTACGTACGTGGGCCACGGGCTTAGATTTTTATGAGCGCGTTAATTACGACTTATTTATTGTCGATTATCGTGGCTATGGCAAAAGTACAGGACAGATAACTAGCCAACAACAATTAGTCGACGATGTACGCACTGCATGGAATTTTATTAGCCCACAATATGCTAATAAGAAAAAGGTTATTTATGGGCGCTCATTAGGGTCGGGGCTAGCAACTATACTGGCTAAAAATGTCGATTCTGACTTATTAGTATTGGTCTCTGCTTATAGCAGTATGGTCGATGTCGCAAAGGAACAATACCCCTTCGTCCCTTCGTGGCTACTCCGCTATCCTCTGCGGACCGACGAAATCATTAGCAATATAGCCACAAACGTCGTGTTTATTCATGGGAGTAACGATGAGCTTATTTCTATCGACCACAGTCAACGATTACAACAACTCACCAAAAATAAAAGTACGTTAATAACCATAAAAAATGCGGCTCACAACGATATTCACCAATTCGATGATTACCTTGAGGGACTAGCAAAAGTATTACCTTAAATAATTTGATGATTGCATTAACTGACTTAAAGGATAGGGTGTTTAATAATGAGCAATTAATCTCTGCCGAGGCTTACATATTAATTTTCGTATAACGTTTGTTTCATCTCTAATAGCAATAAGTATAAGCGCGTTTCAAACTCGACCTGATGATAGTTGGGCAGCATATGTTCGCACAAACGGTAAAAGGCCTTGTCGTGTGCTTTTTCTTTTAAGTGCGCTAACTCGTGCACGACAATCATACTTAACATATCCGTCGATGCTTTTTTAAACATCGCACTCACTCGCAGTTCATTTTTGCTTTTTAGCTTTCCGCCTTGTACTCGTGACACATAGGTATGCAAACCCAAAGCATTATGAATAACATGCAATTTATCATCATAAATAACCTTGCTCAGCGGCGAAGATTTCTTCATATAATGATTTTTTATGTTCATCACGTATTCACGCAGTTCGTGGTTACCACTGACATTATGCTGAACAGGATGTCTCTCTAATAGAAAACCTGCCAAGCACTCTTCATCAACTAATATTTGCACTTTCTGCTGAATAGCTAGTGGGTATTGCCCGACATATTGTTTGATTAATGAGGAAATAATAGTCGTCTCTTATGTCTATGATTCTTCATCGCGTCCTTAATTTTGGCCGAAACGCGATATGCAGAAAAATCGCTGTAGTGATCTGAGGCTGAAATTTAGAAGCTTGAATAAAACCGTCAAAAACTTTGTGGGTAATGGGCGAGGAAGCAGGCTCATATGCTGACAGCCGAAATCAAAAAGGGCTATAAAAAATGTAACGGCGCTGTCTAGACTCATCGGTTTATGCTAATAAATTTATAGTCGTTAATTGGCCCCGATGGTATCAGTTAACGTAGATTGTAAGGGCTAATTGCTCAAACAGTTACATGCCATAGTGGGCATCAACCAACCCACCTACAGTAACCTCACTTACCATACTGTGATTAATCAGCATAGTTTCTATGGCTCCACGGTCTTCTTCTGTAGCGTCACCGTAACGATCTGCCGATGTCACCCGACCCGTAAATATGTCTTCACGCCCTTCAAGATCGATATACAGGTGCCTAGCATTCACTAACATTGCGAACTCCCTAAAAAACACCTCATAATCGGTAGGCGAATCAACATTCACTCGACACTCAAAACTAAAGCCGATGATAGCAAATTCATCAAGATGTAATTTTTTACGTAGCCGTTTACTTCTTTCTATATTGTCTGGCATGATGCCCTCCACTAAACATTTCGGCGCTATTTAGCACTATTTAGCACTGTTTCCGCCCTGTTGGCGACACCAAGACGCTCACCAACGAGCTAATGCCGCTATTACGTTATTTCTATTGATAGAGGCCAATCGACCCTCTATCAATAGGTACTGACTATAAACAGGTAGTCCCTATTTACGAATAAATAGTCCCGTTTGATCCATAGATGATACCTTTATGAACAGACAAAAGAAAATCAGACAAAAACTCCTCAAAAGGGCCAAGGCTGCTAATGTAAAAACGAGCCCTAAAAAAGCGTCTGGCTATATCGCTAAAGCTGACAGAAAAAACCCGCACAGCGATATTATGACGCCGCAAGCCCCCCCTGAGACAGATCAAACTTAGTGCAGCGCAAACTGATGAGCGTAGTAAATTTCTTCATGCTCGCTTGGGGATAGATGACACGCTCACAAAACGTCTCATATTCAAAAATATCAGCAACATTCACAATAAGCACGAAATCTACTTCACCTGTCACTCTGTAGCACTGTTTTACTTCTGGCGCCTGATTAACCGCTTCGATTAATTTATCTCCAACAGCAAGGTCATCGGTATCCATTTCGATCTCGACCACCATATTCAGCCGACGGCCAACCGCATCGGAAGATACGATAGCAACCACTTTCTCAATCACACCAGCCGCTTTGAGCTTTTGCACGCGTTTTAAGCATGCGGGTGCCGACAAGCCAATTTTTTCAGCCAAAGACAGGTTCGTTTGATCCGCATTACTTTGCAATTCTTTTAATATGCGAATGTCGATAGCATTAAGTTTCATAAAAAATTCCGCAAAAGTTTATTATATTTTGTATGATCCACATAAAAGAAATTATAATTTTATAGTAGACAGATAAAAAGCATTAATTATTTTGTTTTTTTGATAATCTACCCATGTCATATTTGTCGTTACGAATAACCGCCATCAATAGAAGCCCCCTAACATGCACCACTGCATTTTTAGCAATACCCGCCTACGCTTATCGACAATGTCCTACCAGCTTGCCGCTGGGCTTAACCGAACCGTGATCGGACGTTGGATTTTGGAGGTGTGGCTGATTTTTTGGAGCTTGCTGAAAATCATGCTACCCGTACTCATTATTGTTCGATTCATCGAGATAATGGGATGGATTACTCTACTTGGCGAAGCTATTAGCCCGTTAATGATGTGGGTAGGCTTACCCGGTGAAATGGGGCTCGTTTGGGTCACGGCAATGGCCAGTAATTTATATGCCGGCATGGCGATTTTTTACCAACTGGGCGGCGTAGAACAATTAACCGTTGCCCAAGTCAGCGTTCTGGCAGGCATGATGCTCATCGCTCACGGACTTCCTATCGAGGCGATGATAGCCAAAGCCGCCGGCGTAAAGCTCTGGTTTACACTACTATTGCGTATTGGCGGCTCTATGGTATTCGGTTTAATCCTATACCATAGCTATGACAACCTCGACGCGTTACAAGTGCCAATGAGCACCTTATGGCAACCCGAAGCCAGCGCTAACGATTGGCTGAGCTGGTTGACGGTTCAAGGTAAAACCCTACTTGCAGCGTTGGTGATGATTGCCGGTTTAACCTTAGCCATCCACTTATTACGCTACTTAGGGATTGAAAAAGCCATTCACTATTTACTATCGCCGTTACTGCGCTTATTAGGGATTGGGAAAAAAGCGACCAACATTATCGTTGTAGGGCTAACCCTTGGCTTATCGTTTGGGGGAGGCATTCTGATTCGCGAAGCGAAATCGGGTGAGATTGATGGCAAAGATGTGTTTTTAACCATCGCATTTCTCGGCTTATGTCACAGCATTATCGAAGACACTTTATTGATGTTGCTTTTGGGTGCCGATTTATCAGCCGTTTTATGGGCACGGCTGGTCTTTAGTATCATCTTCATCGCATTACTTGCGCGAGGGCTTAATGCCTTACCGGCTAGTCAATATGCGTGGCTTTATCAATCGACCGCACCCGTGACGACATCGACGGTCAAGCCCACCACAAAACCAAATATTCACTAAAAAAAATATTAACTGATGTGTTAACAATTTCACACTTAGGAGTGTCTAGCATGCAAGTATTTCACCTCGCTTTTCCTATCACTGATATTAAGGCATCTATCGCGTTTTACACTCATTATTTAGACTGCACACTGGGGCGACAAGCGGAACGCTGGGTAGATCTTAACTTTTTTGGTCATCAACTCAGTTTACATCTTAGTGATGACGATAAGAGCACAGACATCTGTAGCAATATGGTCGATGGTGACCACATTCATATTCCTCATTTTGGTGCGGTACTAAAAAAAGACCAGTGGCAAGCACTGCATGAAAAACTTAAACAGGGGGGTATCGAGTTTCGTCTTGAGCCTAAGGTTCGTTTTTTGGGTGAAGCAGGCGAACAAGGAACCTTTTTTATAAGAGATCCTTCGGGTAATACGTTAGAATTCAAATATTTTAATAGTGATGCAGATATTTTTGCGATTCCATAAAAAAATATCCGCAGTGACTATTAATCCATAGAATGCAATCCATAAAATGAGTGCAATATGCATACATCGACACACCAACATATTAATATCGCCTTTCACAGTACTCAGTTTTCCATGACTGAATGGCAAGCTGCGTTTGATGCGGTGGCTAGCAATATTCAACTCCATAACATCCACCCTAACAACAGCTCTGGCGGTGACATAAGCCGTATCGAAGTCTTGCTTCTGTGGAAACCTAGCGTGACCGATTGGAGATCAGCGACCCGGTTACAACATGTTATTTATTTAGGTGCGAGCATAGACAGTGCTGAACAACACCTTCAGCTACCCGACGACGTAACCGTTCATCGGCTCCACGATGCCGGTATGAAAATCGCCATGTGTGACTATGCCGAATATGCTGTGTTGCATTACCAGCGACGCTTCGATATTTTTGCACAGGCTCAAAGACAACAGCAATGGATTAATGATAGAGATTATAAGCAACGCGACGCTATTAACGTATGTGTTTTAGGTTTAGGTATTTTAGGCGGTGCGATCGCGACACATTTGCAGCAAGTCGGCTATTGCGTGTCAGGTTGGTCAAGAAGTTTTAAAAACATCGACAACATCGACACCTATTACGGAGATGACGCATTTAATGACGCCATCGATAAGTGCGATATTGTGATCAACATGTTGCCGCATACGCAACACACCTATCACTTTTTAAATCACCAAAGGCTATCATTACTTCCCCAAGGCGCCGCCCTCATCTCGCTTTCTCGAGGTGCTATTATTGATACTAGCGCATTGGTTGCGCTGTTAAACAATGAACATTTGCGCGGTGCTTTTCTTGATGTTTTTGAAGCAGAGCCGCTGTCTAAAGAAAATCCCCTATGGCATCACCCAAAAGTAACCATAACGCCCCACCAAAGTGCGCCAACACAGATTACTGAAGCCGCGAAGGAAATTATTTTATTACTCAATAAGACAAGCACTGTTATCGGTTAAGTATTGTCGCTAAACAGCTCGAAAATAAGCCAATAGACTCTACTTTCGGCACTACACTATGTTACCCACCCATTAAATATGCGAAAATAGCGCCCTTTTTGGGACGACTAGAGACTCCTCCTACACTTACATTCATTTACAGCACGTTTACTTACCTTAGGAACTCTCGTTTATGCCTTCTCGCAACGAACTTGCCAACGCTATTCGCGCACTCAGTATGGATGCGGTACAACAAGCCAATTCTGGTCACCCTGGGGCACCAATGGGGATGGCGGACATCGCCGAAGTATTGTGGAATGATTACCTGCAGCATAACCCTGCAAACCCTGAGTGGGTTGATCGTGACCGCTTTGTGCTGTCGAATGGCCACGGCTCTATGTTAATTTATTCGCTACTGCATTTAACGGGCTATGCCCTTCCTATCGATGAGATAAAAAACTTCCGTAAGTTGCACTCCAAAACACCAGGCCACCCTGAATACGGTTATGCGCCAGGCGTAGAAACGACCACTGGCCCATTAGGCCAAGGCATTGGTAACGCGATAGGCATGGCGGCGGCAGAAAAAATACTGGCTGCGCAGTTTAACCGCGAAGGCCATGATGTTGTCGATCACTACACCTACACTTTTCTCGGTGATGGTTGTTTAATGGAAGGAGTTTCTCACGAAGTCTGTTCACTGGCAGGGACGCTGGGTCTCGGTAAATTAATCGCCTTTTATGATGATAATGGTATTTCTATTGACGGTGAAGTAGAAGGTTGGTTTACCGATGATACGCCTAGACGTTTTGAGTCCTACGGCTGGCAAGTTATTGCGAATGTAGACGGCCACGATAGTAAGGCGATTAAAGCCGCTATTGAAACCGCGCGCGCCGAACCCAACAAGCCAACTATTATCTGTTGCAAAACAGTCATTGGTTTTGGATCGCCTAACAAGCAAGGCACCGCATCTGTTCACGGTGCAGCACTAGGTGATGCAGAAATCGCGTTAACACGCGAGGCTTTAGGCTGGAAACATGAACCTTTTGTTATCCCAAAAGATATTTATAAAGGCTGGGACGCCAAAATCACCGGTATTGCAGCTGAAAAAGAATGGAATGCAGAATTTGATGCCTACGCTGCGGCTCACCCAACACTAGCGGCTGAATTTACCCGTCGTGTTATTAACAACGAACTACCTGCCGACTTTAGTGAAAAAGCTGATACTTATATTCGTGAATGCCAAGCGAGCTCAGAAAAAATTGCTTCACGTAAAGCCTCTCAAAACTGCTTAAATCAGTTTGGTCCATTACTGCCTGAGCTATTAGGGGGTTCTGCCGACTTAGCAGGCTCTAACCTCACATTATGGAAAGGCGCAAAAGGTATTGACGCTGACGATGCCAGCGGCAACTACTTATACTATGGTGTACGTGAGTTCGGCATGAGCGCGATGATGAATGGCATCGCCTTACATGGCGGTTTTGTCAACTACGGTGCGACCTTCCTGATGTTTATGGAATATGCCCGCAATGCGGTTCGTATGTCAGCATTAATGGGCATACAAAGTATCTTTGTTTATACCCATGATTCTATTGGCCTAGGCGAAGATGGGCCCACTCATCAACCCGTTGAACAGTTAACTTCTTTACGTTCTACCCCTAACTTACATACGTGGAGACCTTGCGACACCGTTGAAGCGGCCACATGCTGGAAATCTGCTATCGAACGTCGCGATGGTCCAAGCGCCTTAATCTTCTCTCGTCAAGGGCTAACCCCTATGGCACGGGACGAAGAGCAAATTACTCATATCGCAAAAGGTGGCTACACCCTTGTAGATTGCGAAGGTGAGCCAGAGCTCATCTTTATCGCTACCGGCTCAGAAGTAGGACTAGCCGTAAACGCGGCAACAGAGCTGGCACAACGTGGCCATAAAATTCGTGTGGTTTCTATGCCTTGCGCCGAAATTTTCAGTGCACAAGACGCCATGTATAAACAAAAAGTACTGCCTATTGAAGTGGGTGCACGTATTGCTATCGAAGCAGCACATGAAGATTATTGGTATAAGTTTGTGGGCTTTGACGGTCGCATTATCGGTATGAGTAGCTTTGGTGAATCTGCACCGATCGATGATCTAATGGAGCACTTTGGTTTTACACTCGATAACGTACTCGCCACGGCTGACGATTTATTAGGCGAATAATAACATCACTCGAACGGGGTCAGATTCATAGGCTTTGATCCCGTTTTGATCCATTTTTTTATTTTCAATGCGCAAAGGCAATGCCATGCTCAACATCGCTATTAATGGTTACGGTCGTATCGGTCGCTGTGTGCTACGTGCGTTTTATGAATCTGCGTTAAGTGATCATATCTGCATCGTTGCCATTAACGAATTAGCCGACAGTAAGACCATTGCTCATTTAACAAAATACGATTCGACTCATGGAAAATTTTCAGGTGATGTCGCATTAGACGGCGACGTTCTCACCGTCAATGGCGATAAAATTCGCATCTTCCACGAAAAAGCCATTGCCCCCTTACCCTGGAACACATTGAACGTAGATGTCGTTTTAGAGTGTACGGGCGCATTTAGTGATCGCCTGACGGCTCAGCAACATATTACTGCGGGCGCAAAAAAAGTCTTATTTTCTCAACCTGCCGAGAGCGATGTCGATGCCACGATTGTGTACGGTATTAACGAACACACATTAGAAAAGCATCACACTATTATTTCTAACGCCTCTTGTACGACCAACTGTATTGTTCCTGTTATTCATGCCCTTAATCAAGCCTTTGGCGTAGATAGCGGGGTGATCACCACCATTCACTCGGCGATGAATGATCAACCGGTTATCGACGCGTATCACAATACTGATTTGCGAAAAACTCGCGGGGCGTACCAGTCAATTATTCCCGTTGAAACCGGCTTAGCGAAAGGCATTGATCGCTTAATGCCCGAGCTAGCAGGACGTTTTCAAGCACAGGCTATGCGCGTACCTACAGCCAATGTATCGGCGATGGATCTTTCCATTGTGATAAGCCAAGCGGTCACGACTGCCGATATTAATAATACGTTGAAAGCTGCTTCAGAACAAATGCCTGCTATTTTAGGCTATACCGAAGAGCCACTGGCATCATGTGATTTTAACCACGACACGCGCTCGGGTATAGTCGATGCTAACCAAACACGTGTGGCTGGCGGCACGGTCCTGTCTGACGGTGTCCCTGTCACTAAAGGTACATTAGTGAAAGTACTTACTTGGTTTGACAACGAATGGGGGTTTGCTAACCGCATGCTCGACGTAGTCAAACAACTAGCCAAGCAACAAGCTAATCAACATTAAAAAAATAGGAAATAAGACCCCACGATGAACGTATTATCTATGACCAATCTTGACCTTACTGGTCAACGCGTATTAATTCGTGAAGATTTAAATGTGCCTATTAAAGATGGTAAAGTATCCTCTGATGCACGTATTCGTGCCGCATTACCAACGATTGAACTTGCCCGTAAAGCAGGCGCAAAAGTCATGGTGATGTCGCACTTAGGTCGCCCCACCGAAGGTGAATTCACCGATGAATTTTCTTTGCAACCTGTCGCTGATCTTTTAGGAAAATTACTCAATATCACAGTGCCGGTAATTAACGACTGGAAAAACGGTATCAACATTAATGATGGCGATGTCGTGCTACTCGAGAATGTTCGTTTTAATATCGGCGAGAAAAAAGATGCTGAAGACTTAGCAAAAGCCTATGCGAGCCTATGCGATATTTTTGTGATGGATGCCTTTGGTACCGCCCATCGCGCTCAAGCATCCACTCATGGTGTGGCTAAGTTTGCACCTACCGCTTGCGCCGGCCCATTACTGACTAGAGAACTAAGCGCATTAGAAAAAGCCTTAGCAAACCCTGAGCGTCCGCTAGTGGCTATTGTTGGCGGTTCAAAAGTATCGACCAAACTCACCGTACTAGAAACACTGGCCGACAAAGCCGATCAAATTATTGTTGGCGGCGGCATTGCGAATACATTTTTAGCGGCCAGCGGTAACAATGTAGGCAAGTCCCTTTACGAGGAAGACTTAATTCCTAATGCCAAGGCATTAATGGAAAAAACCCACATTCCAGTACCCACCGATGTGGTTGTTGGCTTAGAGTTTTCTGAATCTGCTAACGCCACAGAAAAAAATGCTGCTGACGTGACTGACAACGATATGATTTTTGATATTGGCAAAAAAACATCGGCGACATTAGCCGCTATTATTAAAGATGCAAAAACCATTTTATGGAATGGTCCTGTTGGCGTATTTGAATTTGATCAATTTGGCGAAGGCACAAAATCCCTCGCCTTAGCGATCGCTAATAGCGCAGGTTTTTCTATCGCCGGTGGTGGTGATACCTTAGCGGCGGTTGATAAATATAATATTGCTGACAAAATATCTTACATTTCTACTGGAGGTGGCGCATTTTTAGAATACGTTGAAGGTAAAACATTACCTGCTGTTGCAATATTAGAAGAAAGAGCAAAAACTCACTAAAAAAATCATCGTCATTCTATCGGATGCCGATGATTATATTGACACCAATCTTACATAACTTTTATTTCATGCCGAAAGGACAAGAAAATGCCTGTCGTTAATTACGAAAAATACTGCCAAATGCTAGACAATGCGAAGCAAAATAAATTTGCTTACCCCGCTATTAACATCAGTTCTAGCGAAACCATTAATGCCGCTTTACTTGCATTTAAAGAAGCCAATTCAGATGGCATTATTCAAGTATCGGTCGGTGGAGGTAAATTTGCATCAGGTCAAGGCGTTGGCTCTATGGTCAAAGGCGGTATCGCCCTAGCCGTTTACACGCACATGATGGCAGAAGAATACAATGTGAATATTGCATTACACACCGATCATTGTCATCCAGAATATGTTGATTCATTTTTAATGCCGCTGATTGCGGAAACGAAAAAGCGCCGCGCGGCGGGTTTATCTAATTTATTTAATTCGCATATGTACGATGGTTCGGCATTGCCAATGGATGAAAATATCGCTGCATCAAAACGCATTATGTCTGAGTGCGTTGCAAATGATATTATTTTAGAAATCGAAACCGGTATTGTCGGTGGCGAAGAAGACGGCCACGACACCTCCAATGTCGCCGCAGACAAACTGTACACCACACCCGAAGACATGGTGATGGCAGCAAAAGAAATCGGCTCGATGGGCCGCTTTATGCTGGCAGCCACTTTCGGCAACGTGCATGGTGTTTACAAGCCAGGTAATGTCAAACTCACCCCTACCATTTTAAAAGATGGCCAAACAGCGGTTGTTAACGCCCTTGGCGAAGATGCGAATTTAGACTTAGTGTTTCATGGTGGTTCTGGTTCAGATTTACACGAAATTCATGAAACATTAGAATACGGGGTCATCAAAATGAATATCGACACCGACACCCAATACGCCTACACACGACCAGTAGTTGATCACATAATGAAAAACTACGATGGCATGCTAAAAATCGAAGGTGAGGTAGGCAACAAAAAAGTCTACGATCCACGCGCCTACGGTAAAAAAGCCGAACGTAATATGGCCGATCGTATTATGCAGGCCTGTGATGATTTGCGTTCTACAGGCACGTCGTTGGGTAGAAATATTTAGGCGCTTTATCTTATATCGTTTCGAGATTGAAAATGGATTCCGGCATTCGCCGGAATGACGGATAAGTGGCTTGTGGATTCCGGCATTCGCCGGAATGACGGATAAGTGGCTTGCGACTAACATCATTTCATCGTCATGCCGGACTCGATCCGGCATCTTAAAACACTGCACCGACAATTATTCAAGGACGAA
>JBLILH010000038.1:0-23167 GCA_047636495.1 Candidatus Endobugula sp.
AGCATCAACGCTTATTAGAGCAGGTGTTGTTGGCCGTGAGGGAGTTTGATCCACCGCCTATTTAATGGGAGGCTTTTGATAGGGTAAACGACTTAATGCAGGATACATCCGTGTAAAAAACGGGAATGATGCGCTCAAACTCTTCTAGAAGTAATTGTTGAGTCAATTTCCCAAGAATGCCTACAGCGCAGACCCACTATTGATATGAAATGAGAGCTTTGGAGGCTTTTTATACCAACACGAACGAAACTCTATCTGGGGATTTGGGGAGTTAATAAAATCTTTATGTAAAGTGTTTGAAATTCACCGAAACAGTTGTCGCCACCAAAAGACAAATGCCAACAAGATTAGAAGTGAACGTTTACATACTGACATAGAAGTTAACGCAGCGTATGAGCTAAGCGGAGGGTCCGCAGGCTCAAGAACGATAGCCACTCTGGTACGAATGGAGGTTATGACTTAAGCCGTTACAGGGCCTCAAAGTCTATGAAGCGATATATATGGACGAAGCGATCCCGCTTGTTGATAATCATTTTGTACTGGAATCACGGCATCCCGTTCAGGCTCATTTCATATTAGAAGAGGCTGTCAGTCATCTCACAGGCAAATACATCTGCTTTTTTAGTAACCTCAGCTTTTAAATATTGACTAGCGCAAGGTAAGGTAGGGAGCGTAACTTCTTATAAAGCGTCATCATATCTTTGTAGTAATACACTTTTTTCTGTTTATTTTTTCTGTTTATCTTTTTTGTCTATAATCGTTGTGGGGAAATAACAAGGCGGGTGAAAATTAACATAGTGAGAGAGTGCGCTGCTATTCGGTTCGGTTCGGTAAAATTATCGGCATAGTGCTACGGAGCGTGAGCAGGAACGGAAGCTTTGCTGTGCCGAGGGCACGATTTGGCAAACTGAATTCGCATTTTTTCTGAGCGTTCAGCCACGCTACAATTAATGTACTCGCTGCCATTATTCGTATGAAACCCCCTTATTTTAAAGGGGAAGGCATCGAGCATGTTTTTTTACCGCAGGGATCATAAATTGCTCGCTGATACGTTCAACGGTAAAAATCATCTGCCATTGTTTGACTTCATCGTCGGCATTGATGCGATGCAGGTCTTTCACCCCGCCCTAATCGCCCTGATACGCGCTATCAATAAGGATGTAACCCGGCTTTCCTTCAGGTCGAGGCTTGCGCCGCTCACCGATCGCGTTCTTTTTGGTGGGCAGCGTTTTTGTATAGTGCCGCTGTTGTTGGTAAGTTGTGCTGGCCCGCAAGTTACAGCGGTGGGAGACGGAGATGCCCGATAAGCGTTGATAGCTCTGATCGCCAAAAAGTTTGTGAGCGCGTTGGCAGGGCTTTTAAATCATCGGCCCGCTGGGCGTATCGTGTAGGGGATCAATAGCTTCCAGCAACGCACCATCTTCCTGAATATAAATGCCTGCAAAACCGTTGATGTTTTGTTGTTGTCGAATCACGCGCCCCGTCTTTTTGTACTGTTGAATATTCATGATGACGCTCACCCTGCCATCATGGCCGAAGCGAGTTTTATTGTTGAGCGTTGAAACCCATTTCATATTGGAAGAGGGTTTATCTTGCAACCACTCTAAAAATGATCAACAATAGAATTCAAATTTGAGGGTTAATGTTCACTTATGCTTAGTATTTCTATTCATTTTTTGAGTCGCCGAGGGGGCGTAAGATACCTTTCGATGTTTTTGTTTTTTATAGTTATTTCAAGTTTTACCGCCTATCCCGCTCGAACAGTATCGAATCCGTTGTTTTTAGAAATCACTCAAGTTGCCGTGCCAGCAGTTATGTTTGGATTGACTGCTTGGTCGGCAAACAAGTTTGGCAACTTTAATAGGCCGCAAAATAAAATTTTTTATCGATCCTCTGGTGGTTGTGCAGTTATACGGGGTGTTTTAAGATCTGTTCGTTTGTGGGCTCCTGTCAGCGATTGCGCAAAGGGTTATATCGCTTCAACTGAGTATACCCTTATGTCATTTCAGTCTGAGGCGTTATCATCGCTTAGATATCTCAACCCTTATGAGAACTGGTTCAACAAAATAGGGCAAGGTACAACAGATTGGATTACAAGTTCAGCTTTTCCTCACATAGGAGCAAAGGTAGAAGGTTTGTTGATACAGTATCCTGTTAACAATAATCAAAGTAATTGGAAGCCAATAAAAGAAACTCTTGTCTACACTGCTTTTGAGTTGACCAACTTCATCCCTTCTTTTGTGGGGTCTAAGGTAGCGCAAGGATTTAGAGCAAATATATTAAATAATGCCATGTCAACTTCTGTCAGGAATGCTATTAATCCAGATGCTCCAATCGGCGACATTAACAACCTTGGCGACTCCCTCTCAATAATTGCTGATATAGAAATCGGTTCACAAATTACAGTCTCAGGTCTCACTGACCAAGGTGAGAGTCTATCTGATTTTGGCTATCATCATAGCAATATGTTTGGCCAATATGCTGAAAGTGCACTAAGTGTTGCTTTTGTCGGGTTGATAGAACTCGGAAAAGATGCGGTCATGTTGTCAAACAGCACCCTCACCCTCAATCTCACCATTACAAAAGATCCAGTTATTGCAGCCGGAATAGGCGGATTTTTAGGCCCAACTCTATATTCAGTTGGTGCAAAGTACAATAAATTCCCCGAGGTATCTGCAAATTTGCTGCAGCGGTGCTCATCATTCATAGGTACATTTTTTTCACAAGCCTATCTGTTTTGCAATTAACACTGGCAATGATAACTGGGGTCACCCACAAGTTGTTCTGTGTCAAACCAAAAATATAGAGAAAAATATAGGGGGAAATATATGGACACCCCGATTTTTTAATCGCTTTAATGGGTTTTTAGGCCGTCGTTAAACGCCTAGGGCCTAAGCACCAAGTTCTTTTCTATTCACTTACATTGATCTTATTCTACAAAAATTACTGCTTTGTGATCCTGTAATATGAGCAATAAAAATGGCGGCTTTGACCACTATCCGGCTTTTTGCTGCACTTTCGTTTGTGCTGAGCCCTAATGAGATTCAAGATGACTTCCCCTCCTATGCAGGCTAACGGCCTCTGTCCCGATCAGGTTTTGAGGAAGTCAAAACCGTTTAATTCATTAACCAATACCACCGCTGGGTGGGAACTCCTTCTTAATTAACCTTGTTTACGATAGTGACTATGATATGACTACGCCACAATTAACGCGTTGGCATTATACTTCTGCCCTTTGGCCATTACGGCCCAAGCAATACGGGCTAACTTATTGGCCAAGGCCACAATAACGTTGCATGTAGGCGTTGTGTTGAGTAATTTTTGCAGCCACACACTGAGCGCGTCATATTTGTCTTCGCACAACCGTATCACCGCCCTAGCCCGTGAATAAATTGTCGCCGTAAGGTGTGGGTTGCCTCGCTTACTAATGCCATCCATACGAGAGACATTGCCACTGGCGTGTTGCTTAGGTGTGGGGCCAACCCAGGCTGACATTTGTCGGCCATTTTTAAACTGCTTCGCATCGTTAATCGCACAAATAATCCCTCGGCCAGTAACAGGGCCAACCCCAGGTATTGTTTGCAGCCGTCGGTAATCATCGTTATTAACGAGTAGAGATTCGGATAACTTCTCCGTCGACGCTATTCTTTCATCGAGGCTGAGCAGCTCTTGCTAGAGATTATCAATAAAGGCTCGCGACATTGAGGTCAGCGAGTTTTCAGCATCCTCCAAAATGAAGGGAATAGCTGCACGCAGTACAGTCACTTTTTTTCGACAATAACACCTTACTCTGCCAGTAATTCGCGCAGTTGATTAACTAAAACCGTACGGGTTTTAATCAGCCTTTCACGTATGCGTTCGAGACCCTGTATATCTTGCTGGGCCAGTGTTTTAATGACCACAACGCTCGCTTTGGCGCGCATAGAGGCTTCAGCAATAGCGATGGCATCGTTGTGATCATTTTTATTGCCCACAACAAGAGGCTTCACTTGGTGAGGAGGGATAAGGTCAACGTGAAACCCATGCTGTTGAAATAAACGCCCCTAGTAGTTCGCGCTATAACACGCCTCCATCACGATACGCTTGCCATCAAGATTTAACACCGTTTCCAGCAACGTTGATCGACGAACTTTTTTGTTGATTGTTATTTTGTTATGTGGGCTGGGTAAGCGAACTTGAAAAACATTTTTTGCCGAATCAATACTCATTACGCTATTCTTATTCATGATAGACACCTCGCTTTGTTATTGATTGTTTACACTGCTCAATATGGCACATTGTGATGGCGTATGGCGAGGGGTCCATCTCATCAGGCTAGTTCACCATGAAGATACTTATAACATAGAAGGAGATAGTTACCGCAAAAAAAACCATAAAATCAAAGCAAAAAAACCGGCCAAGTTAGTTGATGTCTGATAAATAAGTTCTCCCCAACAGGATCGCCTGTGGTCGAGATTGATGGATAGCCGCTTTACGTCGCGCTTTAGATTGCCACATACTTTCTGTCATCATCCATTGGCGCAATGTCTCTACTGAGAACACAAGGCCATGTTGTTCGGTCAGTTTCTGGTGAACAGAAGTGGGATAAAATTATAATAGTGTTGTTTGATCAGCGCTAATACCTGCTGGCGAATAGACTGACTAATGGCGTTGCTTGGTTGCCTGCCTCGATGCTTTGATTGCAAGTCAGCAACACCAGATAAACGCTAAGCCCGTACGAGACGCTTTACCTGACGCGGACTAAGTCTGAGTTGAATGGCGGCTTGATGTTGGGTGATGCGTTTGGCAATAATGGACTCCACTAAGGAGAGTCGGTTAAGTTCTTGATGACTCAATGTTAAAGACTCCTTTGTCATGAGCCCTCCGATAGACAAAAGGGGACATTTTAGCTTGGGACAAAGGGAACATTACAGTTTTAAGCTAACACACTTACCATAACGGCTTTATTCCCTCATCATATATCCTTGTCATTGACCAAAATCCATCTGAGAGCAATATCGGAACATAACAAACTTTTATTATGTTTGGTTTCAGAACCTCAATAGGGCAAGCCCTCTCTTTTATTTCATTAGCTCACAATTGAATTTTGATGACCTCTGACAACACGCACTAGTGATATGTTTAGTACAAAAACCTTACGCTTTCTCCCTTTAGCACTATTTCTTTTGACCTCCTTGCACGTGTCGGCGGGTCCAAAGACAACGGGTATGAGTTCAGAAGACATTTACATAGTGAATCATGAACACCAGGCTGCAACAAGGATACAAAGCCGCGTTAGGGGCATGTTCGCACGCTCCCGAATGAGGTTAGAAGGCATTCGGCACGAAAGGCGAAGAAGCAATGGTCGTCCGACGGGACCTTACTTACCTAATGGCATGCAACTTGATTTTTCGGGAAGAATAACTACTGCATATTCTGCCTCCCACAACCACTCCTCCGCCGATTTTTCAGGTGCAACACTTAGCTCATCTCACGCCGCCTATATCTACTCATTAGCTGATTTTACCGATGGATCACTTAGCTCCGATACCGTCGAGCCTGGCGCTGAATACGCACTAGTGCCGATTCCTGGCGAAGTCCATCGTTTAAGCGCGCTGTTTAACCCGTTGAACGCGCCAAGCCACGTTGGTGCCATTCCAAGAGCTATCGAGGATAACAATAGTTTTAATGCCATCTTAGATGCGCTTGACTCATTACATCATAGCTTAGAACCCGCTGATTTAAACGCTCCTTACAGGGTTCAGGGTTTACCTGTTACGCCCTATAACACTGCAGCCTTCTTACAGCGGAAGCCTCTAGAATAGATGTAGTCGATGCACAAAATAGTCCCCCGCAACCGCCGACCAGGAACAGGTTTCAACAATCTTGTACTCTTATGCTCACATTGTTTACTTTCAGGAACTGCCGAAACCGATAACAATGACTTGTAAAGTGTGCCCCGACATCCAGCCATCTGTTTAAGATGGGCTCTGTCAAAAGAGTGCAACAGACCGTAAGCGATGTATGGACTCCGCCACCCCACTTACGCTGTCAGGTGTCGACAAAAGCTAAGGAGCACATACATCGCTTACATTAAAGTGTCACCCAGTGGGTGACAATAATGATTTAACTTTTTCATTTAAAATCACGTTATGAGAAGCGCGAGGTATATTGAGCGTTCAACTGCGGAAACCAGGTTAAAACACATAAATCTCAAACGCTGCTGGTGTCTGGTCGCATAAATCGGCAAATAAGCGAATGACACGCAGTTCGTAAATACATTTATTTTAGGTCATCAGTCTTTTTAATGAAACTCTGCCCACACGAGTAGTTCATAAGGCAAATGCCCATTGCTATTTCTCGTGTTAACAACACCCTTAAAACGCTTTTCTACCTTATTAGGTAAGATGACGTCTATGGTTATAGAAAATATGGGGCCTCTGCCCGCATAGGCAGTTAATTGACGCCCATCAGGCCAGGCAGGGAGTAACTTAGTATTCGATGTTTGATCAAACCGCTCTATAAGGTAGTCGTTAATAAACTCGTCTGTCATATCGGGGACTGTCCTTAAGACGGCTTCAGGTGCCAATCGCAAGTCCGGTCGTTTTTGATTGCCATATGCCGTTAACGCGGGAGCCACTTTTTGGTATGTGGCGTATTCCATTCCATATACCTGCAGCAGTTCTTCCAGTGTAATGATAGCGGTATTTTTGGGTGAGTGAAGGTAACCCGCCGCTAGGTAATCATCCGCCTCGGCACCTTGGATTCTTATCAGGTTATCTACGTCCATAAAATCCAAGGTGGCGTCAGCTAGCGCCAAAGCTTTCTCTTCTTCTAGTCCGACTGAAGCATAGAGTTCCTTCAGCTGATTTTGGCTTGCGCGATTTATGGCGATTTTTCCGCTCTCATCCTGGATACGAATGATCAATTCCAATTTTTCAAACCGGATTTTATAGGGCCGACCATCGGCCCAAGGACGCAGCTCGATTTCGCGACGTTGGATTTGATTAATCGTCAATTCCAAACCGGCTCTGGCGGCTTCTATGGCCAGGACATCGTTAATTGCGCTCCTAGTGGCAATGGATTCAATCCGGCTATTGTAGGCAAAACCACCAGCGACTGCAGTTAACAGTACACTCATCCACAATACGATAAGGAGGGCAACGCCGCGTTGACGATGCAGCGAGAGGACACTTTGTTTCATGGGGTATATTTATGTCGAATGGGGGCGATAACGAGTGATGGCCAAAAAGCGTTGGAGCGCTTGCGGTTGCGGTTGCTTGTAGTAACGTTTTCAGTAAATTCGGCTTCTATACGGATTAATGCTGGAATGCGGTCGCGGTCTGCCCACTCTTCTTGCCAATCCCAGTTTTGTATATCCTTATCTTCTTCTCCGAGACCATCCCAATAGTAAAATCGAATGTCTTTAGCGTGTATTAATATAACGGGCTCGGGAAGGTTTATCGCCGCGTCGTTTGGAACATTAACCGGCTCAAAACGAAACATCAGGGCTGACTGATCATTGTCTTCAACGAATTCAATGGTTTGTTTGTAAACGCCGCCGCCTCTCAGATGACCCGGTAGCGTTGTAACAAACTCCATTTTTTGTGGCTCACCCAGAAACAGACTAGAGAATTGGCCAAGCCTGGGGTCGAGTTTAATAGGCAACACACCACTTAGCTGCCTGCGTAAGAAAGTTTGTACGCTGCGCACTTGGTTGGTGGTATTAATCTGTTTTTCACCTTTGTCACTTACGCGGTACACAATACGAATGCCCGAGTACATCGTCGCCATGATAATAGCTATTAGGGTGAAACTAATCAGCACTTCGAGCAGTGTAAAGCCACGCTGTGCAGCCAGCTTGGGGGATGACACGGTTGGTTTTACAGCCGAGAACATCATGGAACAGGCGTATCAACTGATTTATCTGACACTAGTGTTTTATTGTCATCGGTGACGTTGATCTCTGCATCCACGGCCAAATCCTTGGGATAAATATATTCAAACTCACGTCGATAATCGTCCATGATATTATCGGCATTGACTCGATTGAAAATGACCGTTGGCGTTATCATCGCTATAATTTCTGTTCGGGAAGAATTGTTATTTGTGCTACCAAAAAAATATTTCAGGATGGGCACACGAGATAAAAATGGAAGGCCGCTTCGCCCCTCAATATTATTTTCTGCTATTAGGCCACCCAGTAAAATGGTTTGACCGCTTTCAACGGCAATTTTGGTTTTAAGCGCACGTTGAGCGACGGTCGGGTTTTCACCTTCAGGCTCAGGCAGTGGGTTACTGATATTGAGGTCAACTTTAAGGTACACTAGGCCGCCGGGGTGAATTCGCGGTGTGACCTTTAAAATTACACCCGTATCACGAAATTGAACTTCTTTAATTTCATCACCCGTACCACTGGTGTCAATCCGGGTGGTAGTGACCGGAATTTGCGTACCAACATTGATCGAAGCCAGTTCGTTATTTAATGCCCATAAACTGGGTGATGAGAGTAATTTTGTTTTTCCACTACTTTCCAAAGCTGAGATGGCCGCACCCAAATCACCACTACCCAACAAATAGCTGAACCCTCCACTTCCCAAGCGCATAGAACCATCACCGGTGGCCTTACCGTCAGCTAGGAAACCATCCGCAGCATTATTAAGATACCATTCTACACCGTACTCCAATACATCTGTTAAGGAGACCTCTAGAATTGTAGCTTGAATCAACACCTGCAGGGGCGCAACATCCAATTGCCGAATCGCAGCAACAATATCTTTATATTGTTTAGGTGATGCTTTGATCAGTAAGGCGTTATTTTCTTCGACAGCGCTTATGCTGATGGGTGCCTCTTGAAATGAACTGATGCCAATACCTGTACCTGGGCTTCTCCCTGTATTGGTTTCTTGTAGTCGTCTACTAACACCGTTTTTATCCACTTCAACCGGTGCCAGCCCCGGCGACACAATTCCTCTCGACGTGAGTTTTATTGATGTGGCATTTTGAGTCGGACGGGGGGTTGTTTGTTGGGCACCTGTAAAAAGGCTGTTAAGAATATCGCTCAATTTTTTGGAATCCATATTATTAACGGAATAAACAAACAAGCGCTGCTCTATAGACTCGCCCATCTGTCGATCCAAGCGATCAATCCAACGTCTAACCTTCTCTAAATATTCCGGCAACGGGGTTATAACCACTATAGAGTTCAAACGCGCCATCGGCATTAGACGAATCTTTGCTGCAACAGGGCTATTAACGTCACCCAGCAATTGGTTGAGTTCAACAATGATGACGTCTGGTTCGGTGACATCTAAAGGAAACATCCCTATAGACATCCCCTCAAGCCAATCCACATCAAAAATATCGATAGTTCGTTGATAATTTTGCAACTGATCACGGGTGCCAGCCAATATCAACAAATTACGCGCATCATCAGTTTGCAACAGGGCGTACTTGGTTAAGAATGGTTTCAATAATTTCTGCATATCGATGGCGGTTATGTATTTAAGCGGAAAAATCTGCACTTCATAACCGGGTTGATTGGGCAAAGAGCCAAAACTAGGGCTTATGTTGCCTGGTACAGCTTCTGAAATCGGCACTACGTGAAAAATCTCTTCGCGCAGGACTAGTGCCGCCGAATTCCAGCCCAAAATCAGTTCTAAAACGTAACGAAGCTGACTTCTAGCAATGGGTTTCGCCGTGGAAAAGGTCACATTTCCTCTCACCGCCGGAGAAAGGATATAAGGCTGCTTCAATAATTCCCCAAAAATAGTTCTCACTACTTCTGAGATTTCGGTATTATTGAATTGTAAGTTGATGTCGCCTCCAGCAGTGACCGAGTGATCAGGACGCTGAGATGCCAATGACTCATTGATAAAGCGTCCGCTGCCTTTTTGAATAAAAGCGCTGCGCGCTTCGGGGGATTGTAAAGTGGCTGTTTTTGGTAAGGCCGCTGCATCAGCTGTCCCAGGGTAAGAAACGATAGGTAAGGGCTCGGCGGAACGGAGCTGGTCTCTTAGTGCGGCCCCGCCCCTTTCAGACTGACTCGCGCAAGATTGTAGCAAAACGACACTGAAAGTGATCAGTAAATTGAGCAAAAACCGGTGGCAAGTAAAACGAGAAAGTTGAGTTAAAGATCGGTCTCGATGATTGAGCGGTCGAGTTAGCGTGCAACATTTCTTGACGCGCATGTCATTTTTGGCGAGGTGTTGGTTGCTGACCCTCAATCGTGTAGTAAACACCCTCTTCAGCCAAAGAAAGTTGCTTAGTCTTACCATCATTACTTGAACCAATATTATCATTACGACTCTCTTCGCTATTTTCCCAATCTTTTTTGATGACAACCTGATTGCCTTGAAACTTCTCTATTCGCCACTCAGTGTACTCATCAGGTAACTCGCTACCTAAATACAATGTTTGCTCTTTCCTGGTTAATGTATCCCTCAAAATGGCCAT
The DNA here is from genome assembly GCA_047636495.1 of Candidatus Endobugula sp. Taxonomy (GTDB): domain Bacteria; phylum Pseudomonadota; class Gammaproteobacteria; order Pseudomonadales; family Cellvibrionaceae; genus Endobugula. The sequence goes on from JBLILH010000038.1 coordinate 10,435, forward strand.
ATAGATTTCACCGTCCCAAACAATACCTGTAACAACCATAGTAAATCTAGACTCCTTTTTTGTTTCTTGATTCCTTTTAGAGGGCTCGTCTTCCTCTGGCTTAATCTGACGGCCATCTGTAAATAAGGGTCTTGTACTGACTTCACTGAGTTCAATCAAGCTTGCAAGCTGAAACGGAATATTCGGCTGTTCTACTGTATCGATTTTCTCCGGAACCAAATCCACCTCATCCAATACGGGTATTTCCCGATAATCGATCCATAAACCAAATAAGCAAAGTCCAGATAAGACCAGCAGACAAATGCGGTAAATATTATACGCCATTATTGAGCCGCCTTTTGGGAATTTGCTTCATCGGACAAAATATTAATATAGCCGCTAATTTCTAGCTGTGCATTCAAAAGGGAGGGCTGATTTGAATTCCCCCCACTCATATCCCTATTGCTAGTGTCAGCCCGAAGAGTGAGGTTGTCGAGGATCAACAAAGGTTTTTCTGTCTCCAAGTCATACAAAATGGCCTGAAATTCTTCCAAAGCGCATTGTAAAACTACGTTGATAGCAATTTTTGTAAAACCAGATTCTTGTTCAGGGGTCAGATTTTTCTGCTGGTTAATGCGACACCGTTGCTTGTCCGGAGAGTGAAAGTTGACAACAGATTTGACCCGCTCTTGGAGTCCTGCGGCCGCCAAGCTAGCGCTGGGCTCCTTGAGCAACAATGTGTTGTCTTGGGTTGAACGCCACTGTCGCAACTTGGCTTCTAGTGCTTCCCGCTTTGACTCTACTAATAAAGCTTTCTGATAACGATAAATCAGACCTTCCATACTCATATTTAACTGCATCTGGGGTTTTACAATGAATTGATACGGCAGCCCTCCCGTGACTAATAGAATCGCCAGTAAAATGACCAAGGCCATGGTTCGATCACGCTCACTAGGTATTAACGCGAAAGGCTTCTTGATGATTTCAACCGTACTTGGGTCTGGTGGATTCTCCATCATCCTGCCCCCTCACCTTCTGAGCTTTGAGTCTCCGGCAAAGATTCGACGGGCGCGTTTAATGGGTGCTCATAGTTATTAATGATATCTACATTGCTACTTACACGAATTTTATAGCGCTCTTTTTGCGTGGTCTTATCTTGAGTAATTGGCGCTCGTAGAATCGTTTCATTAAACCATGGGGTTTTTTCCAGCAAAGAAATCAAACTGGCAGCGGAGTCAGATAGCCCATGAAATTCAACCGTATTATTTTTTATATAGAGTTGTTGTACGTAGGTGTTGTCTGGTAACGATTGCGTTAAGCGGTGCAATACACCGCTCATTGCTTGTTCTCCTCCTTTTTTTGCCTGTATAAATAGCGCCTCTCGTTCAGCTTCTTCCACCTGCTTTCTTAAGTCGACCACAGTTTTTGTGGATTGACTCAGAGAATCCAGTTGTTGTGTCCACTGTGCTATGTATTCTTCCTTAATGTTAACACTGTAATAATGCCCAACACTAATTGAACAAGCTACTGCTAAGGTGAAGATGAGCGATGACCATAAACCTCTCCAGGGTAAAAAGGCACGATGCTCTACAGGCAATAGATTGACGCCGTAACCGCAAAATCCTGCTGCTTGTTGATAGCAAGCATCAACGCCATGGAGTGGCAAATGAGTTTCTTTTAGTAATCTCACCAGCTCATCCAGTTCTTTCCGGCTGACAACATGCAAAACAACCGTGATTTTACCTGCGGACTTATCTCGGTGAGTAATTTGGTAATCGTAATAGACCATATTGGAGGGTAATGGAGTCAGACGATCTATATCGTAAGCAAAAAGCTGATCAAGGTTTTCCTCGGCATCTACTGGAAATGTCAGCTCTAGGGATAGAGTTTGATGAGGTTCTAATAAAAAGACGATCGGACAACGCAAGCGCTTAGCGATGTACGTTGTGTTTAGCCAATCGTGATTATTTAATGACTCTTCATTAAATAATATTTTTTCAACGGATAGTATGCTCTGAGCATCACTGGCTATAATCGATAACGAACCATCAATGACACGCAACAATATTTGAGAATCAGTTAATCGCGATACCGGCAGAAAGGACAGCAGAGCGCGCCACCAATACCAAACCGACTGGTGAAAACGGCCACTGCTGTACCACCCGTTCACATTCTTTTGCTTTGCAGTTGAAAACATAACACCTAACACCTAACACCTAACACCTAACACTTAACACTTAACACTTAAGGAATCTCTGAATAAGTCCCCTTCGTCATACCGAGCCTGATCCAGTATCCATGTAAAACTAAGACTTAGTGGATTTTGGTTATCACCGGAATGACTTAATACAAAGAACATATTGAAACCACCTTGTATAACATAGCTTGTTTTTACTATTTATTCCATTAACTATCGACGAAAACTGATGTGGATACACTAAACCGAAATTATTGTATTGCTGAATAAATCGAGTGATACGCCAGCAGCCTCATGGTCAAAAAACTCTGTGGGCATGCCTACGCTGTCGCTAATGATCAATATTATCAGCGGCTTGCCGGCATGCTTTGATCTTACTCGCCTACAATTTGAAGTTTTGAGTCACCTTTAAGCTTATCTCGGTGCCTTTCATAAAATTTATAACGATGACGTGAACTGTTGACAATTCACCTTAATCTTTTCAGATTTTTTACCTGTGGGTGTCGCCCAGAACCTGGGGTTGCGCTAGCAATGTAATAAATATTACCATTTTTTTATATGGTTTTTTCATAAATTTAATTCTATTGATCCAACTCTTTAATCGTCAACTATTGTTATGTCTGACTCATCAAAACGCGGTTTAAATAATATAGAAAAACTAAACGTATGGTGTTTATGGCGCAAGGGTAAAAGTCTCAGTGAAATAGGTTTGGCGGTCGATAAACATGCTGGTTCTATATTCAAATTAAAAGGGGGGATATTACCAGTGCAACGAAAACGTCGAGCTTCTTTTCTTACGTGACAAGAACGTGAGGATATATCTAGAGGGCTATTTTCAGGGTTTTCCATAAGGGAGCTTGCTAGAAAAATAGCAAGATCACCATCAATCGATAGCCACCATTTAACTCAGGCTTAGTTCGCGTCAGGTAAAGCGTCTGGTGCGGGCTTATCGTTTACCTGGTAACGCAGGCTTGCAATCAAAGCATCAAGGGAGGCAACCGAATAACGCCATTAGTCAGTCAATTCGCCAACAGGCATTAGCGATGAATAAACAACACTATTATGATTTTTCTCCCACTTTTACTCACCAGAAACTGACCGAACAGCATGGCTTTGTGTTCTCAGTAAAGACATTACACCAATGGATGATGACTGAAAGTATTTGGCAGTCCAAAGCGCGACGTAAGGCCGCTATCCACCCATCTCGACCGCGACGCTCCTGTTGGGGCGAACTCATACAAATTGATGGCTCACCCTTCAACTGATTTAAAGGGCAAGTAGTTATCTGGAACAACCCCAAGCGTTAAAGTCGATGAGGCAACGCACTATGAAACTTTGTCAGTCAAAAGATCCGGTGGGGGCGTGCAAAGGTCTGCTTAACTTTCTTGAGTTACCCGTAAAATCTCATCAATACAAGTTTCTCCCGCCACCACTTTAAAGAGACCATCCTTAAACATAGTAATCATTCCGTCTTCTACAGCCCTTTTGTGTAAGGTTGTAGCCCCTGTATCGGCCATAATCAAGGCTTGCAGGTTTTCCGTCATGGGCAACCACTCGATAATCATCATTCTCCCGCTATACCCCTTATGGTTGCAAGCCGTACAGCCTTTAGGCCGGTACAGTTCCATTGTATCGCCGATGACATCCTCTAAAATTTTTAATTGCTTAATGGAGGGCTTGTAGGCTTCTTTACACTGGTTACATAACTTACGTACCAGTCGCTGACCTAAGATGCCGTTAATAGTTGAGGTAAGCAGATAATTTTTAATCCCCATGTCGATCAGTCGGGTAATCCCTGCAGCCGCACTGTTAGTATGCAAGGTGGATAGAACTAAATGTCCCGTTAGGGCTGATTGTATTGCAATTTGAGCCGTTTCTACGTCGCGCATTTCCCCTATCATAATGATATCAGGGTCTTGTCGAACAATAGAGCGTAACGCAGTGGCAAAGTCCAAGCCGATACTGGCTTTGACGGGCAATTGATTGACTCCTTCAATTTGGTATTCCACGGGGTCTTCTACGGTAATAATTTTGACTTTGGGGCTATTCAGATGTGATATTGCGGTATACAGCGTAGTAGATTTTCCGCTACCTGTAGGGCCAGTAACCAAAATAATACCGTGTGGTAAATCCAACGCTTCGAGAAAGCTGGGTAAAACCTCAGTATCGAATCCTAAACTCGAGAAGTTTAGCTCTAAACTTTCCCGGTCCAGTATACGCATAACCACACTCTCTCCATAAACGGTGGGCAGCGTGGAAACACGCACGTCCAGAGTTTTGCCGTGGGAGCGAACCATAATTCGACCGTCCTGAGGCAAACGCCGTTCCGCAATATCAAGGCTGGACATTATTTTTACCCGGCTGATAATTGCTGCACTGGAGTAGGTGGGAGGTGCATCTTCTTCTGATAGGATGCCGTCGATGCGATAGCGAATTTTTAATGTTTTCTCAAATGGCTCGATATGGACATCCGATGCTCCCGCCTCCACAGCTTTTTGAATGACTTTATTGACTAGTTTTATGATAGGCGCCTCAGACGCAAGGTCTTTTAGGTGCTTGATGTCTTCTTCGCTCGTCAGGTCATCAATGCCTGAGTCATTATCGCTACTGCTTTGACCCTCACCGTAAAGGGTTGATATGGATTGCTCAATCAAAGAGGGGATCCCTACTTTAATTTCTGGCAAGGTGTCACAAATTAACCTTAGGGCACTGGTTGCGCTCTTGTCGATGGGATCACTCATAATCACAAGCAGCTCACCCTCCTTATTGCGTGATGGAATCAGCTTATAATTTTGCATAAAACGCAGAGAGATGTTGGGATCAAAAACAGGATGACTGGGGTAGTCATCCTCTTCAGCTATAGGGCAGCCGCAACACTGTGATAAGGACATTGCCAGCTCTTGCTCTGACACCCAGCCTAGTTTGACCAGTAATCGAGTAACGCTGTTGCGCTCCTCCTTTGAGAGGCGTAGGGCTTGCACTGAATCCTTTGGATTCAACATGCCTTTTTCAACCAGCAGGGTTAACAATGACTGATAATCGTTAGGCGTGGAAATGGTTGGTTGGCTCATTTTTAGTTCTCAGTAATGGTAAAGCGAAATATATAGAGTCTATGATTCTCTTAGCGACCCTGTAAGTATGGTGCCTACATTAGAAGTGGTCAAAACTAATGTGGCTACCTATATTGGAGGAGGATTGTAGTTGTTGCTGGTCAAATATTAGTCTGATATTGACACCTTAGCCATCAAAGATCCCGAGCATGTATAAAACATAATCCGTCCTAAAGAGCTTAGGAGCAAGTGTCATCGCATCAGGTCCCTTTAATATCCCAGTGAGCAGTTGATGTTTAACGACTACTATTTCAGCCTGTTGAGTGTGAGTTCCCGGCCATTACCGTTAGTGGTTTCTTTTTACCTCTCAGCGTTATTATTGTTAACAAATGACACCGTTGCTACAGAGGATGGCAAAAATTGAGTCCTGAGGAATTGAATACAGCACTCGGGGACAATCGAATGACTTGGTCAATGCCTGAGACTCTTTACAATATGAAAATCAGGGCCGCTGATGTGGGGAGAGAAGCGGCCATAGTCTACCGTAATCACTTAGAAACAGGTTGAGGCATTTGGTTTTTTTCCCGCAGAGGGACTGTCGGAGCCTATTAAATAATGGATGATATAGGAGCGATGGCGTCAAGCGCATCTTCATCCAATCATCGGGCTGGGCTCTTGTCAATGATCCCTCTATTCCACCTGCTAGTGATAGTGTGGCGCTTGAGATAAATATTGATGCTCCAATATTTATTGGTGATACAAATCAATTTGCTGGGCTTAGTACTGCTGCCAGCATACCATTAGCTCTCAAAAAGCATAGTAAAAAAGGCTAAAAAGCGCCGTTCCTTACCCACACGCTTTCCAAGATCCTCTATGAGAAGATCAAGTGCGTGCTAGCATCAAGCTTAGATCCAGTTTTTATGAGGGTTCGGGGAGCTTTAGGTTCGGCTCCCAGAGTGCTCGTCTGAAGAGATTAGATCTGCAACCGACGAGATGTTATGAGCGGGTTATTGGAAGCTCACCACTACCTTGGGTCATCTCAACCCATGGGCGAAATTATCTATTACGTGGCGACATGGCCATCTCAGTGGGAAGCACTGCTTAGCTTTTCCAATGCAGCGTTAAAATGCGCCGCTCGTGACGACTGGATTGGCTAGCGCTATCGTCACAAATTTGACCGATTAAATGTAGCCACTATTTAGTCACTATTTAGCCACTATTTAGTCACTAACAACAGTCGGTTTATCATATTACCGCAATGGCACTACCCAAATACCGCAACACGAACACTCTCACTGTGCTAAAGGCGGATTCAAGCTGACTGGATTGAACGCTTCTGCCACCCCTTGCTATTGCTCGAAACCGTTGTGGGCCCTAAAAAATTTCAAGGCACTATTTACTTACAATAGCCGCCAATTGGAATTTTGTCGGAAGTACAAAGGGCTTTCCCCGCACTAAAACAAAATCCGATGAGACCAACGCAGCGCCTAAATGGTTTTTGCTTACCCTCTGCAGCGCAACGCACGGCGATTATTATCTCACCCTCATCTTGCCCATAAGCATCAATCCCCCTGTGTCACCCATTAGAAAATTCCGGTCAAGTAGATAAAGCAAATCCCCTTAGTTTTCTTCACCAAGTATCGGTAGCCTATCGGCTGTGCCTATTTGTTAACTGTTTATGCGCCTAAAAATCTCGTGGTGTAGTGTCAACTAATATGCACCGGTCACCCATCTGAATGAAGACATTTGTTGGTGGCTACAAGAGATACCAACAGCCCTTAGCTTATCGCCTCAGAAGTCATTTAGTGCCGTACCGCCGTCCACGTCCTTGGAAAGCGTCGTATAGCAACCCTTTCACGATAACAGATCAGTGGTTTATACCGTTGGCATATCCAGACCTTAATGGCTCAAAGTACAGGCATATCAGCGTTTAACTAACCGAACATTAAAATGGTTAAATAGGCGATTTAATCAGGATATTTGGTTTTGCCAGACACCAAACGAACTTCACCTACTTAACCAAACCCTTGAACCTATATCATATGGAATAACCAAATGCTTTATTAACATCAAATTCAACCTGATCACGAAGTACGTAAAAATAAGCTCTAGCTAACTTATGCGCAACGGCTTTTTTAGCCACCATCATGTGGCTTTTTGCCCACTATCTTTGATAGTATTTTTTCACGGTGTCGTTCAATCGAATAGCAAAATTTGCGGCTCCGACAAATGCCCAAGCTAAATATTTGTTTCCATTCTTAGTATTACTTTTACCCTTTTTTTACCATTGCTATAGCGGGCACCGTTGACACAGCGACAGTAGGAGGCATATTGCCCCACCTTGGAAAAACGCGATATACCCCCTGTTTCTAACATGATGGTTAAGGCTAAAATCAAGCCAATACCATCAATACTGGTCAGTAGAATAAAGGCGTCTTTTAATTTTAGCTGCTGTTTTAAGGGCGTCTCGATCTCATGTATTTGCTCCCTTAAGCATCGCTGCACAGTGATTAGCGGCAGCACGATCATGGGTTGATGGATTTGCTGACGGGTATAACGACAAGCACCTACATAGTGCGATCATGTTTGTTACGCCAATAAGCGCCATACAGGTCAAGACATCGACATACTGATGAACTTTATCTCAACCCCGAAAAAGGGAAAAGCAAGGTAGTAGAGAGTCAGGCGGCATAATTTTTACACATCAGACGACACTCTCTTGAAATCCACCGCAATGTGGAACGGCTAACCTTATGCTAACAGCTCCTCAAATGTCATCATTCACGGCTTTCTTTAAGTGCATCGACGATCCTCGCAGGACACAGGGTCGCCGCCATAGAATGGACACCGTCTTAGCGATATCAGCTGCCGCGATCCTTTGCGGTCGCGTTGGCTACAAAGGTATTGCTCAATGGGCTAAATCATTGGGCCAAGACTCCCTTGCTCGATGTAAATGTTACTACAAAAATGGGGCCTTCCATCCGCCGAGCGAGTCTACAATACGAGATCTATTGATTCGGGTTGACCCCAATACTCTGGATGACGCTCTTGGTCAATGGAGCAACCTTTATGCAAGAGAAGAGAAAGCCTAGCCATTGATGGTGATGATCAGTAGGTGCATATCATTAGCGCAGTAGGGTATGATTCACACGCTTGTTACGCCCAAAAAAAGTAGGCAAAATACCCGTTGCAGGGACTGGTAAGATCAACTAAACCAATGAAATAAACAGGGTTAACTCCTTGCTCAACGCGCTTAATATAGACGGGCTGGTTATCACCGCTGATGCTTTGCTGACACAACGAGAAATAGCGAAATATCTCGTTGAGGAAAAAAAGCGCATGACCGTTTTACCGTTAAGGGTAATCAGAAAACGTTGCTTAATGACATCACACTTGTCATAAAAACTCGTCAGGAGCCCGATGCCGAGACTGTTGATGCCGGGTATGTCTTTATAGAAATACCAAGAATATGGGTAACCAATTCACTCAATGATGACTTGAGCTTCCCCTATGTTAAACACGTTTTTTCAATAGAGCGCGAGTCCATTAACGAGAAGACGGGAGTGGTAACCAAGGAGGTGGCTTACGGGATGACAAGCCAATGCAAACGTGATGCTAACGCCATGCAAATTCTTCACACGAACAGAGGTCATAGGTGTATTGAGAATAGTTTTACCACTATATTCTAGACTGGGTTTATGATGAAGATAGGTGCCGCATTCGGACGGGGCATGGCATAAAACTGAATAGCTCATTGGTTCCACCGTATTTGAAGCGCAGCCAAACAATGGAAGAATTCCTTCCTTGGTGATATTGACGAGGCATCTCTACGGGTGACTTTAGTCAATCACTTAAGCACTTATTGGGCGACCAAGCCAAAGGGCTTTCTACTGGCACGATTAGTCGATTAAAATCGACTTGGGAGGTGGGCTTTACCCTTTTGCAACAGCGAGATTTGAGTAAAAACGCTACGTTTATATCGGGGCTGACGGCGTTTACTGCAACGTACGCATGGATGATAAAATTTGCTTGATGGTAATCATAGGCCCTGAACAGACGGGCAACAAAATGCCTTGGAAAAGATAGGGAGGCACTGCTGTAAACATTTTACGATTTTCCAGCCGAGCACTGGGGACATTTACGTACATCAAAACCGATTGAGTCGGTGTTCGCCACGGTAAGGCGGAGGACAACAAAAAGTAAACGCTGCGGCAGTCGAGCGACCACATTGGCGATGATATTAACGTTAATGGAAACGGCTCAGAAACGTTGGCACAGATTAAGAGGATACAATTTACTAGCGGATGTTATTGCTGGAGTGAAATTCAGTGACGGCATCAACCAACAACAGCAGGATCAAGATACTACTTGATGACTCATGCACCAGATTTGACTATAGCTCTTTGAATCGTGCGCTCAGGCAAGTAACCATCGCGCCCCTTACTTTAACACTTGTTGTAAAGGTCAATCGGTCATGCGTTGTACTCTTTGTTGGTTGTTGATCTGCCAAAATCACTCAACAGGATACGCTGCTACTTACTTTCCTCATACACCAGAAATGATCATACCTCATATTGGAATAAGCTAGACTTTGATGATGGGTTGATTTACTGCCTGATGGTTAACGAGTTTGGCAAGAAAAGCGTGTAAAATAAATCTGATCTTAAAGACAATTTTGAAAAACGAGTAAAGTAATTGTCATATCAGGTCTACATTTTTACAATTTAGGATTGAGCAATCATTTATGAGAAATATAGCAACATTCTTTTATTTACTGGCTCTGATGATGTCGGCTGTATATACGCAATTTGTTGCTGGGCAAAATATACAACCTGCTTTTCATCATTATAGTAATATTACCGCTTCATTTGATTCAGTAAGCTATATTCATGAGCAGCAGCCTTTAGTCGCTAAAAACGGCAATAATACCTATATATATCCATTTGTTAATTCACATGAATTAGTTAATGCTTCTACAGTCTTGTGGCATCCTTTAAGAAACCGAGTGACAATATCACCATATCGCCCCCCTCCTAATATTCTTCTCAGCTCTATTCCGAACAAGCCTTCTCAGCAAGCATGGCATTATCAAAACACCATGCTTGCTGCGGCTGTAGTGTACGTAGGGTATGAGGTTTTATTCACTTCTTATGCCTGGTTGAGTGGTGACATAGATTATATGCCGCCGTTACTGGGAAGGCTGTTGCATAGCCGCTTTAACCATGCATGTGATTTACTGGGAGATACCAATTGTGATTTGCGAATGCTCTTCTCCGAGCCTATTTTTGTGCTTGGCCAACTACCATATTCTCAGCTATTGGTAAACGCTTTGGATATGGCTAATTATGAAATTCTTACAGGAGGTTTGATTAGTGAGTTAACAGAAATAGAGCTGTTTAACGCGATTGTCCAAGAGGAAGATGGTTGGCAATATAACCCCATCGAGGTAGACGATCTAATTGATACCGTTGTATATAGGTATGATAACCACTTTTTGGTCAATATAGTGAATCAAATGATTGACCAACACTTAACCGGCCAAATAATGCAGGATATGATAATGTCGCAACCTGAGCCCGACTTACAGGATGAATTTAGAATGCATTAGAGCGTGGATATGCCCTAATTCTAAAATAATGGGGTGGTCCACCGCGCCCAACTAAACCCTCTTCCTTACTAATACTAGTAAAGTCCTTTATGAAGACTTTTTGCTAGCGCTATTGTAAACGGCTAACCAACCACACCCTTGTATATTAAAAAAGCTCAGCCTATTTTCATCAGCTGAGCTTTGATGCATCACGTTCCCTGCTACACTAAAAGTAAGATTATTTCTTTGGTTTTCCTGAACCCGCGTACACATCCTGTGTCACTTCTCTATAAGAACAAACTTTACACCGATCACCTTTAACGGTCTGTAGGTAATGACGCATTCTTAGATAAGCTATCACCTACATCGCTTTATCGACGATCTACGGCAATAAAAGTATTTTCCAATAACGGAATGAGCCTGAATGGGTGGATATTTAAGCCCTTACCTTTAGTCGCTCATGGAGTTGTTTAAATGAAATACCTCGTGCTGAGTGGAGTTTCTCAACGGCTTCACTGTCAGTCATCACCGGTGGATTTCAATAGAGTTGACGCCTGATGTATCAAGGGAGCTCCAAATGATAAGCGCTCTACCTGAACGATCAACAGAATAAATCCGTAGAGTGTCCTACCCACAACACGTTTTTTATACATCATTAGGATTAATAGTTGTAAAAATATTGCATTATAGTCTATGCTCAAAGTGAGAATTTTAAAATGACTCTTTTATAATTCGAGAAGTATTAATGTGCTTTCAAAATCAGCCCAGAAATAAACACTAGTAGACTAGGTGCAATATATGGAGAAGGAGGATTATTCAGATCGACGTGTTTCCGATCGAGTGAAAACAAATACGTTGGCTCCGGTTTATGTAGAGCAAGATGGTGTGGTTACTCATGCAGTTTGTAATGATTTAAGCGCTAGCGGCATTTTGCTAACAGTGGACAAAGAATTCCCTATAGGTAGCGAATTGTTAGTCACTTTATCATCAGAGACTAGTAAAGTCGGAGAATTAATAGCTCGTTGTACGGTTGTCAGATTACAGCTGGCCCCACAGAAAAAATATTTTCTAGGTTTAGAAATACAAACGATAATTGATGACAAAGGCAATGTCATCAATTCACGTAGAAAAAATCGCTTAATTGAATAACGTATAATGAACAATCCCGCAGCAAAGCTGCGATGTATCTGGTACCAACATCACCCACAGCAGTGGATGCTGCCCTTGGTGTAATTCTGATGATTTTCATCACCTCCTTGATTTTTAACGCAATGCCTTAACATTGCTTCATCGCCATATTTATTTACCGTACTTATAGAATATCTCTTGCTCCAAAACTCTCCACCCCATAATTTCTGTTTGATTTCCGGATGACGCTTGAAAACTTCCCTAGCCGTTATACTTTTTATCGTCTGTGCTATTTTCTTAGGGCTATACACCGGAACAGATTGCACCAAAAAATGTACATAATCTTTATCAACCCCAATTTCCAAAAATATCACTTGTAACGCTTTTCAGTTTCTTTAAAGCTGGCATCTACCTGCTCACTAAACACGACTCACCGATATTTTGCAGGACACACAAAATGGTAAATCAGTACGCTATCATTGTGTCGTTTATGAAAATATTTACTATCAGTCATCTCACGAGTTTAATGGTTTTAACGAAGCAGAGCTTCGAGGAATCAAACCCAAAGAGATTGAAACCATAGTGTTATTTCCCACCCTCCCATCGAACAATCGCCGCCTTTTCAACCAATTTATCATCGTAAAACTGTCAACGCCTTACAACGCTAATATGGCAAAGCAAATTTCTGTGGCGAAATCGCTGCTGTAGCTTGTTTAACCGTTTCTCACTGGAGGCTTGCCCATACAGACAACGCGCCCGCCCCATTTTTCGATCCTCATGCTCATCCTGTAC
>JBLILH010000039.1:0-21696 GCA_047636495.1 Candidatus Endobugula sp.
AATGGTTCTAATCGCTTTACCTTTACGAAAGTAATCATCGGGTATAGGAATTTCAAAAAATTGATGTTTATCATTTTCAATTTTTTCTTCAGTTATTAAAACAACATGCTCTTCAGAAGATTTGAATAAACTATCTTCATCTACAACGCCATACCCTGCTACTCGTCGAGTATGCTCTTTATTTTCAAAAGTTGACGCTATCTCTTGTGTTACATAAGCATGATTAGCTAATAATGCTCGAAGTAGATTCGCAGAAGCTTGAGGATAATTATTCAATAGCCTACCAGCTAAATGAGCGATATATGGAGCAGAAAAGCTAGTTCCACTGAACTCGCTAAGCAAAGTATTGCCTTGCGGGTTATGATTCAGTGTTACAACACCAAGGTGTTTGGATATTTTATTCCAACTTTGCCCCTCTCTTCTTGCTGGAATAGCAAAGTTTCCACCATGAGCTAGCAAATCAGGTTTTAATGCAGATTTATTAGTTTGACTACTTCTAGAGAATGGCGAGATTTGCCCTTCATTCGCTACGTGTAGCTCATTAATTTCACCCTGTGGCTTATATCTACGCTCTGCATAGGTCATAGTATGCTTTGCAATAGAGCCAACAGTTAACACGTTTGCCGCTGGGGCAGGATCAATTAAAGCTGCGTCCTCAGATAGCAGATAAGATGGGTAATCATCCCGCCAATTGTTAATTATGTCTGACCCATTATAGTTACCAGATGATACAACGATTAAAACATCTAATTTTCTAGCGAGCTCATCTAAAGTAACAGCAATACCTGATACATGGTTATGCTTATAAGGCGCATTTAAGTTTCCTAAAGATAAATTATAAATTCGACAGTCATATTCATCATGGAAATAGGTGATTGCATTAATAAGAGTTGTTTCTATCGTTTTTTCATCAAATACTGGCTCGCCATGCTCATCTTGAGTTAAGACTTTTCCACTCAACAACCACAATTCACGAGTCCATTCGTTCGCCTCAATCCTTTCTTCTAAATCACCAAATAATGCCACACCAGCTACTGCGGTGCCGTGACCTACTGTATCGGTAGCATCTTCACCATCAATAAAGCTTTGCGCATCACCTACAGCACCCTGTAATAAAACATGATTGGCATTTATACCACTATCTAATATACAAATTTTGCTTGCTGCGTCAGTTAATTCATTTAATTTAGGAGGTAATACATTAACGTCAATATTTAACTGCGAGAATTCAACACCAGTTCTTGGAGGTAGGTCTACCTGCCTAATATCTTTATGATTTAAAAGACTTTCAGCTTTCTCTGTATTGACAGTTACACGAAACATTACAAGGCTATCGCGATTAACTTTATCAAGCTTTTGTATTGCTGAAGAATTTAACCACGCTTCAAAATCTACAATTAAGTTATTTCTTTCTGCGCTGCCAGTATCACCAATTGGCCATAGTTCAACATCTAATCTAAAAATTTCTTCTTTTGGATAGCCAAATTGTTGTAATGCCCAGCTCTTTCTTTCTTCAGCACCCCAAGCATCTATTTTATCAATTGCAAATAGTAAGTTCGCATAAGTTACATGTTCGCCGTCAACCAATCTGGATAGTCGACTATTAAACTCATTTAGCTGTTGTTCATCAGCAAATGCAAGATATACAGTTTCATCTTGCTGACCAATGATCGAAATACCATGTTTAGTGATATCTTCGAAGCTCATTTTTTCAGACAGTTTGATTTGAATAATGTTTCGAGATGCATTTCCTCCAACTTGCGATGAAATGCTTTCCTGAAAAGACACTACTTGTTTTTGTAAGTTTCGACCGTGTTCTTTTGGGTTATCACATTTAACTTTTGAACCGAATCCGTTACGAGATCGTCTAGGGGTTAATGGTACTTCCTTTGAAAAAGAAAGATGAGGGTATACACTCGCCATATTACATTCCTTTGTTTATTAAAATTATCTAACTCTGTTTTCCAATTCAAAAGCATGCTTTAACATTTTTACAGTTAAAAACTCTTTTTGTTTTAAAATCATCCGCTTAACAGCACGTCTGATTATACGTTCAATTATTGCGGGTGATTTGTCATCAAATATTGAATGAAGCTCAGGGCTATCTAAATCAAATTCTCTTCTTACACCGCGTAGCTTAAGTTGTAGTAAGTTTTGGAGCTGATCTTTATTGAGTACAGGAAATTCCACTAATTCATCAAAACGACGCCAAATGGCACTATCAAGAATCTGTTCGTGGTTAGTCGCGGCAATAATTATGCTTTTACCATCATATGAATCCATCATTTGAAGCACAGCATTTACAACTCGTCTAAGTTCACCGTGTTCAGAACCATCATCTCGCTCTTTTCCTAGTGCATCGAATTCATCAAAAAGAACAACTAGCCTGTGTTTTGCAATAAAATCAAATATCTTTCTGAGGTTTGCGGCTGTTTCCCCTAGGAATGATGACACTAAGGAATCTAACCTAACAATAGCAAGTGGGCGATTTAATTCATAAGCAATAGCTTCTGCAGAAAGTGTTTTACCGCAACCAGGAGGACCAAAAAAAAGAACTTTTTCAGCGGGCACCATGCCATAGCTTCTTAGAATATCTTCACGTCGATACTCTTCAAGTACGTTTTCGATTACTTCTAAAGTATTTTGCGCTAAAACAAGTTCATCAATAGATCGATTTGCTTGCTTAATATCTATTAATGCAACACCACTTTCTTTATCTAAGGGAGCTTCAGGCAAAATATTGTGTGCTGTAGAACTTGGAGTTGAGCGATCACCGTATAGGATACGCTCTAGATCATTGGCTAATAAATTATGCTGTTTTTGCCTTTCTTCTTTTATTAATTGCTCTGTAGCACTTCTAAACGCAGTAGGGTCACCGGAAGCGCCGGATTGAACAAGTAATCTTAATAATTTTCCACTAGCCATAATTAACCCCCTAGTCACTTTTCCATAAATGACAATATCTAAAACACTTTATTTATCTAACTTATAACACATATATCTTATCTCATTCACGACTGATATGCATCGTATCAATCCCCCGAATTAACAGGACATCCATGTTAATGAATAACAGAGCAACCTAAAATTCCTTGTCGGCAAAGCCGATGCTTTTGATCTTCCCTCGACTCAAAGCTCGCCAACTATTACTTCAATTTAGTAGGGCAATCTCAATGGATAGGCGATTGAGCGGTGCGCCGTCGGGAACGGCTCAGCGCGACCTGCTAAATTGGAGTAAGAAAGCATAGAGAGTTTTGCAGGGACATGCACTTAACAATATATATTTTTAGAGTGCTATAAAGTAAGTGACTACTTACCTTGGTTGTCTTTATCTTAAATGCACGGTTAATAATGGCTTTATTTTCGGCTAATGTAAGGCAAGCTTAACCTTATTGGTTATTAGTAAACACAAACACCAAGGGGCAAAGCCCTAAGCGAAAAAAATAACGTTATTATAAACGGTTCTACTCTCTACACTTCTTACGTTATTGATGTGGTCTAATAAATTCGTACAGTACCAGAATAAGCTACTCTCCTGCTCGTACCCTTAACGGATGAGGGGATGAGAAGTTGAGAAGTGAGAGTCGCTGTCATTAATAGAGTGAGAAACCGATACTGGAGAAGACCCATAAGCCATTTCATTTATACTCTAATGACATTGTGTGAGTGATCTCACCGCCTGAATAGTTATCCATTTGAACACTTTAAGGAACGCCCTTAAGGAAGTGATACCTTCACGCAAGCTAACTTTTAGCGTAGATTGATAAAAGTTCACAACACATCTATTGACACACACCTCTTTACACACACCAACTTACACACACCTCTTTACAAGCACCAACTTACAAAAACCTATACCGTTTACTAAGGATATAAGATGAAAAGCACTACCGCTAACGACACTTTACAATTTCATAACTTTACCGATGGGCCCGATAAAATCGCCCCGTTTTCTCATGCGGTAGAAGTCAACGGCTGGATTGAGGTGACGGGGCAAATGCCCATGGACCCGGTCGATAATAGTCGCCCCATGCCTGAAGGCATTGAAGCACAGACTCACCAAGTGATGAGCAACTTACATAATGTACTTACGCGATTAGGTTTAGGATGGGAACATGTGGTGCGCGCACGTATTTACCTGACGCATTTTGATGCTGATTACGCGGTAATGAACGACACCTACAAAAGCTATTTTCCCGCCGACCGCTTACCTGCACGCACCTGCGTGGGCACCACCGGTTTAGCTGGCGAGGCCTTAGTAGAAATAGATTTACAGGTGTTTAGGGGTAATTGAATAAAATAACAGGTGGGTGGCACCGCGCCACCCACAAGTTCTACTTCTTAACTCGCATATCCAAGGCCAAATCTTTCGCTGCTTTGACGCTCATCATTTCGATCAGTGTCATGGCATTGGAGCCACCGTCGGTTCCAGCCCCACCACCCATTTGTACTTCAGGCACCCATTTTTGTTTCTCGATAGCCGCGGCAAAGCGTCCCATCACTTTTTCGTAGGTTTCGAGTTTCTGTGCTAACGCACCATCCGCTTCGATGACCAAACGCTTATAGGCACCGTCGCCTTCACCGCGTAATATTTGCTCTTGCTTATATTCTACTGCGGCCAATTTCTTTTGCTCCGCTTCGAGCTTTTGCTGGCGCGCAACTTCTACGTTTTTTTGGGCCGCGATAACCGCGACTTCTTTTTCTCGTTGCGCGTCGACTACGGCTTGTTCTTTAACGACTTCTTTCTGGTATTTCGCCGTCATTACATTGGCTTTACCTTGTTCTTCCGACGTAATGGCGTCTTGTTTTGCTCGCTCGGCGTTAGCAATCGCTGTAATAATTGCCATGGTGGCTTCACGTTTAGTCGCAATTTGCTGCAAAGTTTTTGGCTCGAAGTCCCAGTCGGTTATCTGAAAACCATTGACGTCGATGCCATAGTCGGCAAGGTCGCTATCCAGATGTACGGGTAAACCATCGCTACCATAACTTATCACCGGAACATTTTTGATCACTTCCTTGCCGGTACTGTCGTCTACCGTGGAAATTTTTTCGAGTCGAGTTTGAAACTTACCTTTCGATATTTGTTGGCTCGACCATTGTGTATAGATACTTCGCTTCTCGGCGTATGCTTCTTCAGAACTCATTAAACCTGCCGTCAGGTTCATGCCTTCTTCGGTGACCGATTTGATTAATTTTTGTGATACCCCTCGGTTAGATCGAAACGCTTTGTGAAGATGTAACATAGTAGTTTCGTCACCAGGAAGGGTGAACCGCGCTTTGCCGTAAACAGAGCCGGTGCCGCCGTCTTGGTAACGCACAGAGATACCATCTTGACTGATCGATGAGTCATAATTCGCCGAGCTTTTATCGTAGTCAAACGTAATGACGTCGTTGTAAACTTCGGTGTTGCCAAACCATTGCGGGTAAATACCGGGGGTGAATTTCACATACAACTTTCCAGTAGGGTACTGCACTACGGTTCGGTGTCCTGCATTATTAATGCCGAACGCCATAAAAATAACTATTAAAGCCCCTAAGAATAGGACTCCTGACACAATTAACTTAGCGGGTATTTTATTCATTATTTTTTTCCTTTGTATTTTTTTTGCTTTCATTAGTGCTGTTTTCTGATCGTAGCTCGTCGGTTTCGGTACGAACACTTTCCTGGCGTGATTTTTCTTCAGTAATTTCCAACTCAATATCAGCTAAATCTCCCTCTATAAAGGTATCACGTAGTTCTTCTTCTTTCTGATCACGAGTAAAATATTTTTTTAACTCACGGACAATCAGAAACATCAAAAAGAGCAACGTCAGTAATATGAACAATCTGACCATTTGATATATATCCTTAATTAAATTGATACCAGTGGGCTCAAACTCTTAAAAATTTAACCCCTTAAATTTTACTACTGTATCGTCACTACAAGCTACTATACCCACGAAAAGCAGGTCGTTATACACTGCCAAAGCAGCCGCCTTCAAACATCATACTAAATAGCTTTGGCAGGAATGCCTACTACGGTCTGATCACTCGCGATATCTTTTGTCACTACCGCGTTTGCACCAACATTCACATGATTACCAATACGCAACGGACCCAGTATTTTTGCTCCCGCGCCTAGATCCACGTGGTAACTAAGAGTAACTGCACCGGCTAATGTCACTTGTTGAAAAATAAGACAATTTGGGCCAATAATAGCATCAGGATAAATAACGACTCCATTAGTGTGGGGCAATAATAATCCACCCCCAATTTGACAATTTAAATCGATTTCTGCGCCAGTAACCACACTCCAAAAACGATGCCTAACTGCACATGTTTTTGCTCGTATACGATGAATTGGATTGGTCGACTTTGCTAACACTTGATACTGCCGAATACTTTTGAGTAATTTACGACTAGGATCCCAGAACTTTTTAGGTTCTTCTCTCTGCCACATTGGGCAGCTCCAATCTCTCACTTGTGTTTCAGTCATACTATTCGCTTACGCTATTTTGTTAATATTAAATAACATTACTGTTGCGTATTTTATTTTATCGCACGCCGACACTACAGCACTTTCATCAGTGACTGAACGACGTATTGCATGTTATTCGAGCTCAACCCCGCCACGCTAATGCGGCTTGAGTTAACCATATAAATACTATGTTCTTGCTTTAAGCGGTTAACCTGTTCTGGATTAACACCTAAAAATGAAAACATACCTTTTTCATGTTGAATATAATCAAAACGTGAGCCCGCACCAGCAGCTTGCAACTGCTTTACTAGGCTCACGCGTAAGCCAGCGATACGTTCACGCATGGTGGTGAGTTCTGTTTGCCACTGTTGCGAGAGTACTGCATCATGCAAGATAATGTCGACCAGCGCCGCACCATGATTGGGCGGCATGGAATAAATACCCCGTGCAATACTTAATAACTGACCGTGACTGATTTGTGCGGCGGTGGGACTTTTGGCAATAACCACGACTTCGCCGACACGTTCTCGATACAGGCCGAAATTTTTAGAGCATGAGCTGGCAATTATCATTTCGGGACAGTGTTCTGCCAGGTAACGCATTCCCCAGGCATCTTGCTCTAAACCATCCCCTAGGCCTTGGTAAGCCACATCGACAAAAGGTATTGCGCCTTTTTCATTTAACAAGGCCGCTACTGTGCGCCATTGTTCTTGGGTTAAATCGGCTCCCGATGGGTTATGACAACAGCCGTGAAGTAACACCACATCGCCTGCGGTGATACGTTCCAAGCCTTCCATCATCGCATCAAAGTTAATACCCTGAGTCTCGTCATCGTAATACGGGTATTCACGCAGCTGTAAACCACAGCTGCTCAGCAAGGGAATATGGTTAGCCCACGTTGGCGTGGAGATCCATACGGTTGCAGGTGTCTGCGGGTTTTGGTTACAGCGTTTGATCAAATGCCCTGCAATGTTGAGCGCACCGCAGCCACCCGGTGCTTGCACACCTATTACTCGTTGATCGTTAATGGCGGGGTGAGATTCACCGAGTAACAAACTGATCATCCCTTGGTTAAAACCCAGTAAACCCGCTGGGCTAACGTAGGTTTTAGTGGTTTCTTCTTGCTGCAATTGTGTTTGAGCTGCCTGCACTGCCGCCATAATAGGGGTATGACCGCTTGCGTCTTTATACACACCGGCACCAAGATCGACTTTATCGGGGTTATCATCGGCCTTGCATTCAACCACTAAGTTAAGAATGGGGTCGGCGGGGAGTAACTGTAGAGTATCGAACATAAAGTATCCTATATAACAAAACGGGTGATATAACATTCACTACAAGAAAACAGACAGCGTAAATTATAATCTACTATTCCCACTAACTGTACCCATTAACGATATTGTAGAGAGTAGAAACCATTCATATTTTATTAAGGTAGGGTCACTTAAGGTAAGCAAGTAATAGGGCATTAGCAGGTGATTAGTAGGCAGTCAAAAATAAAGCGACATAATGCCCCCCGAGTATCACTGCGGAACTTAACATTTAGTAAGCGGTATGTGATCGTCAGTATTTAACTGTCGCGCTTTAATGAAGACTCTCCCTATGACAATACATTGTCATAACACAGTTTCATTCGAGCCAATATAATGGGCGTTACGGGTTTGTAGCGCTTTTGCCTTTCGCTTAGTCGCGGGCACAATCCACCCGAGGTATTAAGCGCCTTGGTGTGCCATGCATGCTACCCAATAGATGGCACACTTTGGGTGGTGATTATCGACCCTTCAGGCACCGTGATATTGAATGACTTTCATATTGATATAGGTAAGCTGATTAATTTTCTAAAAACTCAGGCGGCAGAGTGTATGGCGAACAAAAAGAAAAAAACAAAACAGAGTCATTCGCAGAAGAATAAAATAATCAACTGGAAAGAGGCACTTCAAAAAAGCGCTTTTTACATCGTGCTACTCACATTAATCGTAGGCACTGTTTTAATTTACAGCCATAACAACATGGTAAAATATGATTTATCCGTGATTGGTAACGGCTCAGCGACCGTGGTACAAATACATGACCACAACTGCCAATTATGTCGACAGTTAAAAAGTAATTTAGATAGTGTGAAATCGGATTTCAAAGAAAACATACAATTTAAGACGGCCAATATTTTAGCCAAAAAAGGCGCTGACTTCGCTCGCCAGTATCAGGTAGCGCATGTCACGTTATTGTTTTTCAATAAACAGGGGGAACGGGTTAACACGCTTCAAGGCGTATCTTCGAAAGACGAGATAAGGCGTGCGTTACAACAGCTTGTCAAGCAACGGTAAACGACAGAGCGAGCATTCAGAACCGAGCATTACCTGAGCAAACAGACAAACGCGTCAACAAGCGTATAGGGCTACTGTTAACGTGTTTGCCTACAATAAATAAGCCGACGCTATAGGCTTAACACTTTATCACCGCGGCTAATACCAGAGATACCCGTACGGACTACTTCAAGTATCACCGCCTCGCCAACGGCACGAATAAATGCTGTCAACTTGTCACTATCACCGACTAGCTGAATGGTATAGATATTCGGGGTGACATCGATAATTTGTCCTCTAAAAATATCGACACTGCGCTTAAGCTCTTCACGCATATTACCGACGGCTTTTACCTTTATCATCATCAACTCACGTTCAATATACGCACTTTCTGACAATTCAATTAACTTAATCACGTCAATAATCTTATTCAGATTTTTGGTGATTTGCTCAATTTTTTGATCGTTGCCGATAGTCGTTAAGGTTAATCGCGAGATCGTTTCATCTTCGGTAGGTGCGACACTTAACGATTCGATATTATAGCCACGTTGAGAAAACAAACCGACAACGCGTGATAAAGCACCGGCATCATTTTCCATTAGGATTGATATGATACGCTTCTTCATGAAGTACGCTCCGTCTTACTCAACATCATATCGCCCACTGACTGCAGTGGTATTTGCATGGGATACACGTGTTCGTTTTGGTCCACGTAAATATCCATAAACACTAGTCGATCTTTCATAGCGAAACACTCTTCTAGCTTCTCATACAATTCTTCACGCTTGGTCACCTTGATTCCTACGTGACCATACGCTTCTGCCAATTTCACAAAGTCTGGCAAAGAATCTTCATACAGGGTTTCGGCATAACGGCTTTCATAGTTCATGTCTTGCCACTGCCTGACCATACCGAGCGCTTGGTTATTAATCGTAATGATTTTGAGCGGTAATTTGTACTGTGTACAGGTAGACAATTCTTGAATACACATTTGTATACTGCCTTCACCCGTAAAACACACTACTGTTGCTTCAGGGTCTGCGAATTGCGCACCCATCGCTGCAGGAAGACCGTAGCCCATCGTGCCTAACCCACCGGAGGTTATCCACTTTCGTGCTTGATCAAACAGATAATATTGCGCAGCAAACATTTGATGCTGGCCCACATCGGTGGTAACGATCGCTTTACCCTGAGTCACTTTATGAACTGCCTGTACGACTTCTTGAGGCTTTATCGTATCGGTGGAGGTGTCAAAACGATTCTGGGTGTAGATGCCATGCTTTGCACGCCCCTCATTTATTTCATCCCACCATGCGCCAAGTGCATCTTGATCCAGACTGAAGGTTGATTGATCAACTGCCTTTATCATGTCACCTAGTACGGATTCAACGGATCCTACTATAGGGATATGTGCAGCAATCGTTTTAGATATTGATGCAGGATCAATATCTATATGAACAATCTTTGCATTAGGACAAAATTTATCTAAAGCATTCGTCACGCGGTCATCAAAACGTGCGCCTACGGCAAAAATAAGATCGCTGTTATGCATAGCCGTATTCGCTTCGTAAGTACCATGCATACCCAGCATTCCGATAAACTGTTTATCGGAACTAGGATAAGCGCCCAGCCCCATCAAGGTACTGGTAATAGGCACGTTGAGCTGCTTAATTAATTGGGTGACTAGCTCTGGACCTTTGCCCGCTATTGCACCGCCACCCACGTAAAAGATAGGTTTTTTCGCTTGCAATAACGCGGTGGCCGCTTTGCGTATTTGCCCACCGTGGCCTTTAATATTTGGTGTGTAAGAACGGATAGAGATTTTTTCGGGAAACACATAATCGAATAAATTATTAGGATCAGTCATATCTTTAGGTATGTCGATCACCACTGGGCCCGGACGACCCGATGACGCAAGATAGTAAGCCTTGCGAACGATAGTAGGAATCTCACTAGGATCTTGGATCATAAAGCTATGTTTTACAATCGGGCGTGACACGCCCATCATATCGGTTTCTTGGAAAGCGTCCTCACCAATTTTACTGCTAGGCACTTGACCAGAGAGAACGACCATCGGAATAGAGTCCATATAGGCCGTGGCAATACCCGTAATAGCATTCGTCGCGCCAGGACCAGATGTCACCAGTACGGTACCTACTTTGCCCGTAACACGTGCATAGCCATCAGCTGCATGCGTTGCGGCTTGTTCATGGCGCACTAGAATATGTCTGACTGAATCTTGACGATAAATCGCATCATAAATGTGTAACGCAGAACCACCGGGATAACCGAATAACAAGTCAACGCCTTCATCTTTTAAGGCGCGAAGCAATAAGTCACCACCTGACATCTTTTCCATTAGAGAACCCTCTTTATCATTAAATAAAACATATCGCCAAACAATAGCATTTGCCACCAAGCGCAAGCTTTGCGGGTCTATGTATTGAGCTATGTATTGAGCTATGTATTGAGCGATGTTTTGACAACGCTAGACTAATATTAGGCAACACAAAAGCACAGTGCTTTTAGTCCTACACTAGTCTGGTAAAATCTATTGGCTATAAACAGCGCAATAGACTGCGGAAAGGGCCTCGAAACTAACCGGTAAGTTAGCCGTCTAGAAGGCAAACAACATAGGAGGTAACCCATGTATTTGACCTCATAAACCTTCAGCTTTGAATGGTTTACGCCACATATCTTTATCTATAGGTACTTTGTACGCAATAGATTTATGTCCGTATTGAGATTATACCGCTATTGATTAAACATTAACAAGTGTGAAAAAGCCACATGAAGAGTATGCCTGCGAAGACTTACTCTTCATATCTTTGTTGACGTTATTAAATGGCTAGCGTTTTAGTCTTTATTTCGCGAAATGTATTTCACCCGCATCGGTTAAGGTGGTAATAATCGTATCTCCGGCTATAAAATCGCCGCCTAATAGTCGTTGCGCTAGTGGGTTTTCAATCAGTTGCTGAATCGTTCTTTTTAGCGGTCTTGCGCCGTACACTGGGTCAAACCCGGCATCAGACAATTTATCAATGACTGTAGCCGTGAGTGTAATAAATATCTCACGTTCAGCCAGTCGCTGTTTTAGTCCGTCTAATTGAATTTCTGCGATACCACGTATTTGTATTCTCGTGAGCGGATGAAACACCACTGCCTCGTCGATACGGTTAATAAACTCAGGACGAAAATGTTGTACGACCACTTCCATTACCGCCTTCTTCATCGCTTCGTATTTGTGCTGGTTAGCGGCATCGACATGACTCACAACTTCGTTGGCGAGGTCGGGCAAATCAAAACTCACATTATCGAATCCACGATTTTGGGAAATATCTTGTATCGCATCGGAGCCCAAGTTCGATGTCATCACAATAACGGTGTTACGAAAGTCAACGGTTCGCCCCTGACTATCGGTAAGGCGACCATCTTCTAATACCTGCAGTAAAATATTAAATACGTCAGAGTGCGCTTTTTCGATTTCGTCTAGCAACAATACGGAGTACGGTCGACGGCGAACGGCTTCTGTAAGGTAACCGCCCTCTTCGTAACCAACATACCCCGGAGGTGCGCCAATTAACCGTGCCACTGAATGTTTTTCCATAAACTCTGACATATCCAATCGCACCATGGCGTCAGGACTATCGAATAGAAACTCAGCCAGCGTCTTACATAGCTCCGTTTTGCCCACGCCGGTGGGGCCTAAAAACAAAAAAGAACCGTTAGGACGATTCGGATCAGACAAGCCTGCGCGTGAACGACGCACCGCATTTGAGACCGCCACAATAGCCTGCTCTTGCCCAATAACATTGCGATGAAGTTCTTCTTCCATCCGCAACAACTTATCTCGCTCACCTTCTAACATTTTTGATACAGGAATACCTGTCCACTTAGAGACTACGTCAGCTATTTCTTCATCGGTTACTTTATTACGTAACAGCTTCATATCCGTAGTATCGGCTTGATTGGCCATGGCGAGCTGCTTTTCTAACTCAGGAATCACGCCATATTGTAATTGCGAAATACGCTCTAAATCGCTCGCTCTTTTTGCAGCGTCCATATCGACACGCGCCTGCTCCAAGGTGGCTTTAATTTCCACTGTGCCGTGAAGAGCGACTTTTTCGGTGTTCCAGATTTCTTCAAGATCGTTATATTCTTTTTCGATTTTTTCAATGGTTTTCTCCATAGATTTAAGACGTAAACGTGATGCATCATCGTCGTCTTTTTTAACCGCTTCGCGTTCAATTTTCAGTTGGATTAGACGGCGCTCTAAACGATCAAGCGCTTCCGGCTTGGAATCTATCTCCATACGAATACGACTGGCGGCCTCATCAATTAAGTCGATGGCTTTATCCGGTAATTGCCTGTCGGTAATATAGCGCTGAGAGAGTTTTGCAGCGGCAATAATAGCCGAGTCTGTAATATCAACACCGTGATGCACTTCATAACGTTCTTTTAGTCCCCGCAAAATCGCGATGGTGTCGATCTCGGAGGGTTCTTCCACTAATATTTTTTGAAAGCGGCGTTCTAGCGCACTATCTTTTTCAATAAACTGGCGATATTCATTGAGCGTCGTTGCGCCTACGCAGTGAAGCTCGCCGCGTGCAAGTGCTGGCTTCAGCATATTGCCTGCATCCATCGCACCCTCCGCTTTGCCTGCTCCTACCATGGTATGTAATTCGTCAATAAAAATAATAATGCGACCTTCTTGTTTCGAAAGCTCGTTAATCACGGCTTTTAAACGTTCTTCAAATTCACCCCGGAATTTAGCGCCCGCTAGAAGCGAACCTAAGTCGAGCGATAGCACACGTTTATTTTTTAAACCTTCTGGCACTTCGCCATTAACAATACGTTGTGCGAGGCCTTCAATGATGGCGGTTTTACCAACACCGGGCTCACCGATTAACACCGGATTATTTTTGGTCCGCCGCTGTAATACTTGAATGGTACGACGAATTTCATCATCACGACCAATCACTGGGTCGAGCTTTCCTGCTTCGGCCAGGCTGGTCAGATCAACAGTATATTTCTCTAAGGCTTGGCGATTTTCTTCTGCGTCGGGGTTGTCGACGGTTTCGCCGCCGCGTAACGTCTCTATTGCCTGTCTTAATCGTTTAATGTCGCCATGACCCAACAGTAACTTGCCTAGGGATGTAGAACCATCCTCCATTGTTACGAGAATAAAACTTTCACTAGAAATGTAAGCATCGCCGTTATCTTGAGACTTTTTATCCGCCAGATTTAACAAACGCCCCATGTCGGGTGACATTTGCACGTCCCCGTTAGGGTGTTGAATTTTAGCCAAGTCGTCTAATTGTTTCGCGAGTTCGTTACGTAACACCGCAGTATTAAAGCCAGCTTGGGCTAACATTGGGCGTACAGTCCCGCCTTGCTGATTAAGCATGGCAGAGAGCACGTGCAAAGGTTCTAATCGTGAGTGATCTCGCCCCAACGCTAATGACTGCGCATCTGATAAGGCGGTTTGTAACTGGTTGGTTAGACGATCAATACGCATAACAAATATTCTCTAAGCAATAACAGGGGGTTATACATCACTAATATGAGGTGTATCGACCTGAATTCAAGCGGGCTAGGGGTTTTACTTCTCGTGACCTAGATGCCGCTATCACTTCGTTATGAAGGTATTTATTGCAAAGCCCTTAGCCTGCTGCAAAAGGGCTGTTTAGACGCACCATTCAGATACAAGCACCACGCATAAGAGTCATCCAGACGGACCAATGAAGATAGCGGTATCTTGAGCGGTGATCAAATCATTACCCACTGCCCGCACAGTAAAGCGTATTTCACTTTTGATGTCATTCAACTGATCTTTGGGAATACTGACGCGTACCGGAATGGAGAATATTTCGCCTTCATCCAGTAGGATTTTTCGTGGCTTATATAACGAGAAAGGTGTATCTGTCTCTATCTCAACAATAAATTCATGTGTTTGCCTGTCCATATTGTTGATTTTAATCATGTAGACATTTTGAATCTGTCCGCTGCGTATACGGTACATTTGCGAACCACGGTCACGACTCACATCTATCGTTAGTGGTTTTCGGTTAGCGACGGTGTAAACAAAAAAACCACATAATAAAACCAAAATAGTGACATAGGCGAATACCCGTGGCCGCAAAAATTTTGTCTTACCATGGGTTAATTCATCATCACTAGTAAAACGAATTAACCCGCGGGGGTATTCCATTTTATCCATTACTGCGTTGCAGGCGTCAACACATAGACCACAATTTATACATTCGTACTGTAAACCATCGCGAATATCTATATCGACTGGGCAGACTTGCACGCACCAAGAACAATCAACGCAATCACCCTCTACATCTATCTGTTGAGATTGTTCTATGATGGCGACGTCCACTGCAGCGAATTCGACTACTTTTTTTGCTGCGTCGGTGACTTTGCGCGCACCCCGAGGTTCACCTCTCGCGGCATCGTAGTGCACAGCTAAAGTATCATTATCATACATGACCGACTGAAAGCGGGCATATGGGCACATGTATTTACACACTTGCTCGCGTAAAAACCCCGCGTTCATGTAGGTCATGCCAGTAAATAATAACGTCCAGAAAACGGCAGTGAAACTATCAAATATTAAAAATCCTGCCTCATTAAAATAGGGCACAAAACCGACTAATAAATCACGAACAGGGTAAAAGTAAGCAACAAAAGTAAACCCTGTAATAAAAGAAATAATGAGCCAGAGAAAATATTTACTACTCTTTCGTAATAATTTTTCTAGTGTCCAGCGGCCCTGATCTAGTTTAATGCGTTTATTACGATCGCCTTCACAGAAATGCTCTGCCCATATAAACATTAACGTCCACACAGTTTGCGGGCAGGTGAAGCCACACCATACTCGACCCAAAAAAGCGGTGACTGTGAACAAGGCAAACGCTGAAATAATCAGCAGCCATGCCAACAGCATTCCGTCTTGCGGACCAAAAGTGACCCATAATATATTGAATTGTCTTGTGGGCAAATCAAACAACATAGCGGGGCGATCGTCGATGATCAGCCACGGCATTAGCAAAAAGCCCAACATAAGAGGTAACCCTGCATATCGCCGAAGTGACTGATAGAAACCGGATATTTTTCGGATATAGACTTTTTCTTCTGACTCGTAAAGATTAACGTATCGGATCGGTGACTCTGTACTGATATTCTTATCGTCATTTTTTTGAGTCATAGAATGTGTCCTTATGAAGCTATAAATATAGTGATAAATGTAACGACATGTATTATTTTAACGAGAGATTTTTAACGAAAGATGCTTTCAAAACAACTTTTAATGGATAAGCTACCAGCCAAAATAGTGGGCTATATTTTGAGGTGCTATAGTGTGACCAGTAAAGATAACATGATCATAACTACAATAGGTTTCGCTGTCATACAGCCCGCTGGCTAATGCTCATTAGCCAGCGTCACCTATTAAACATTATTCACCTTCTAAAGACAGACTGTAAACATACGCAGTTAGCAAGTGAATTTTATCTTCGCGCAAGCGATTTTGCTGTGCAGGCATTACGCCATTACGGCCTTGGCGTAACGTTTGGCGAATGCCCGCAGGAGAGCCTTCATACAACCAAATATCGTCGGTTAAATTAGGTGCGCCCATAGCATAATTGCCTTTTGCATTACCACCATGGCAAGCAGCGCAGTTGCTGACAAATATTTTTTGGCCAGCAGCCACCTCTTTCGCATCATGCTCTGCACCCGAAAGACTCAACACATACTGAGTCACCGTATTGATGCCTTTTTCGCCCAAAATACTAGACCAACCAGGCATTGCCGCTTGACGACCATTAATCAAGGTGTACTTGATATTTTCTGGCGTTCCGCCGTATAGCCAATCATTATCGGTTAAATTTGGAAAGCCCAGCGCACCGCCAGCATCCGAACCATGACAGACAGCACAGTTGTTTGAATATATGCGTGAAGCCATTTTCATCGCACGTGGGTCGTCAGCCAACTCTTTTACCGGCATTAAAGAATAAACACCGTAACTTTTTTTGTGTTGTGCTAGTGCTTTTTGCTGTTGCCCTTCTAACTGCCTGACACTGGTCCAGTGGCCTTCCTCGTAAAAAGGAAAGTAACCTTTCCAGTTACCTAAACCTGGATAGATAATTAGATATAGGACAGCAAAAACAATGGACCCAATAAACAAATAAAACCACCATTTTGGCAATGGATTATCGTATTCTTCAATACCGTCATAAACGTGGCCCGTCGTTCTATTTTCTGGATCAGCATCATCTCTAACCGCTACTTTGCGGTTAGCCAACAATACCCACAATATCAACAATAAATTGGTCACTGTAAGACCAATAATCCACCAACTCCAAAACGTGCTCATAATTTATTACCTATCTTGCTAGTTGTTGTAGATTAAACAACTTTTTACATATGGGTATATCGACAAACGGCTATTTATCGTCTAACGAACGATCATGGTTTTCTTCGTCGGCAAAAGGCAAATTTGCCGCATCATCAAACTTCCCTCTGCGTGAAGGAGAAAATGTCCACCAAAAAATACCCACGAAGGCAATCATTACAAATACCGTTGATAAACCTCTAATGTCATTGATATCCATTTTTCGCTCCGCGCTTGTTAACGATTATATTGTCTTTTGTGCTTACTGATGTATTTTTCTGGTCTGCTAGTATTCAAACATTATCGCTTTTGCTGCAATATCGGCAACGTACCTAGTTGCTGTAAGTAAGCGACTAGTGCGTCAATTTCAGTCGTCCCTTTCACCGCCTCTTCAGCATCTGCGATATCTTCGTTGGTATAAGGTACGCCTACTGTACGTAAAGCACGCATTTTCTTTGGTGTTTGCTCGCCGCTGATAATCGTATCAAATAACCACGGAAACGACGGCATGATTGAGGCAGGCACGACATTACGCGGGTTATACAAATGAGCTTTATGCCACACGTCGCTATAGCGACCGCCGACACGCGCTAAATCAGGCCCAGTGCGTTTAGAACCCCACAAGAACGGATGCTCATATACCGATTCACCTGCCACTGAATAATGTCCATAGCGTTCAACTTCTGCTCGCAGTGGCCTTACCATCTGCGTATGGCATACATGACAACCTTCACGAATATAAATGTCCCGGCCTTCTAACTGAACCGCCTTCAATGGTTTCAAGCCTTCAATGGGTGTTGTGGTTTCCTTTAAAAAGAACTGCGGCACTATTTCTACCAAGCCACCAAAGCTAATGGCGATGATGACAAAGAACAACATCAAGCCAATATTCTTTTCTACGATGTCATGATTCTTCACTGTGACTTCCTCTTACGCGGCTTGTGTTTTGGGTTCGGGGATAACAACTTCTTCAATTTTTGCATCTCGAATGGTGCGATAAGTGTTGTAAGCCATCACTAGCATACCTGACAAGAATAGCGAGCCGCCAAGCGCACGCACGATGTAACCACCTTGGCTCGCTTGAACAGACTCAATGAAGCTATAGGTTAACGAACCATCTTCATTAAATGCACGCCACATTAGTCCTTGTGTAATACCATTGACCCACATAGCAGCGATGTACAATACAGTGCCTGATGTTGCCAACCAAAAATGAACGTTAATTAAGTTCTCGCGCCACATTTCTTTTTTACCGAACAGGATAGGAATAAGATGGTACAACGAACCAATAGAGATCATCGCTACCCAACCCAATGCTCCTGAATGGACATGGCCAATGGTCCAGTCGGTGTTATGAGATAGTGCGTTCACCGTTTTGATCGCCATCATCGGCCCTTCAAAAGTCGACATACCATAAAATGATAGCGATACTACAAGAAAGCGAAGTGTCGGGTCGGTACGTAATTTATGCCATGCGCCGGACAGGGTCATAATACCGTTGATCATCCCCCCCCAGCTCGGCGCCAGCAGAATCAACGACATTACCATCCCTAAACTCTGTGCCCAATCTGGCAATGCAGAATAGTGCAAGTGGTGGGAGCCGGCCCAAATATAAAGTGAAATCAGCGCCCAAAAATGAACAATGGAAAGTTGGTAAGAATATACCGGTCGACCGGCCTGCTTAGGCACGAAATAGTACATCATGCCCAAAAAACCCGCCGTTAAAAAGAAACCTACTGCATTATGACCATACCACCACTGAATCATCGCATCTGCAGCGCCGGCGTAAGCAGAGTAAGATTTGGTTAATGAAACAGGGATCGCAGCACTATTAACAATATGCAGTACGGCAATAGTGAGGATAAACCCACCAAAAAACCAATTCGCCACATAAATGTGTGACGTTTTTCGTTTCATGATCGTACCGAAGAAAACAATGGCGTACGATATCCACACCAAGGCAATCAGTATATCAATTGGCCATTCTAGCTCGGCATATTCTTTAGTCGATGTGAGTCCCATTGGCAAAGTGATTGCCGCTAGCACTATAACGGTCTGCCAACCCCAGAACGTGAATGGCACCAACCAACCACCAAATAGCTTAGCCTGACAAGTCCGCTGCACAACATAATAAGATGCCGCAAATAAGGCACAACCACCAAATGCAAAAATGACTGAATTAGTATGTAGCGGGCGCAAACGACCAAAGTGCGTAAAGGGTTGAAAGATGTCGTTCAAACCCGGCCACACCAGCTGCGATGCAAGTAGTACACCCAGCCCCATACCAAAAATGCCCCAGAAAATCGCCATAATTGAGAATTGGCGAACGATGTGATAATTGTAAATGGGATTAGCACTGGCAGCTGCCATCTGATTACTCATAGAGACTTTCCTGAATAGAGACTGACCTAAATTAGAGACTTTCATAAATGGCTAGAAAGTGGGCATACACGGTTAATGTCTACACCAGCCACTTCAAATAGAACCATTTGCTGGCAGACGATACAGTGTCATAAAGTATTCAACATGAAGTTGATCGAAATCAAAAAAAATGTCGACTATCGGTATTTAAGCGCATTGCGGATATATCACTCGTTTATCAAGTGTAGATTAAACACCTGATCCAGTTGTAATACTTGCAATAAAATACGCTATTTCAGGTGCAACCAGATCTGTTAAACACCCCGAATGGACGAGTTACTTTCAATAAAAGTAAAGCCTGATCGAGACAACATCATCACCTACAATAAGGTTCTGCCCTTATTAGCAGCGATACGCAATCTAAGCGCATTTAATTTAATAAAGCCTGCAGCATCTTTTTGGTCGTAGGCGCCTGCGTCGTCTTCAAATGTGGCTATAGTTTCGTCGAACAAACTATTTTCCGAGCGACGACCGACCGCACTAACAGAGCCTTTATAGAGCTTCACGCGCACGTCACCGTCAACAAATTTTTGCGACTCATCGATCATCACTTGATACATTTCGCGCTCTGGGCTCCACCAATAGCCGTTATAAATTAGCTCGGCATACTTGGGCATAAGCTCATCTTTTAAGTGAGCCACTTCACGATCTAAAGTGATTGATTCAATAGCACGATGTGCTTTCATCATAATAGTGCCACCAGGCGTTTCATAACAGCCGCGAGACTTCATCCCTACGTAGCGATTCTCAACGATATCTAATCGTCCTATGCCATTGGCACCACCAATGCTGTTTAGGGTCTCTAGCACGGTTGCCGGCGACATCGCCTCACCGTTAATCGCCACAATATCGCCCTTGGCATAACGCAATTCTAAATACGTTGCTTCATCCGGTGCATCTTCAGGTGAAACACTCCAGCGCCACATGTCATCTTCGGCTTCTGCCCAAGGGTCTTCCAGTATTCCCCCTTCGAAAGAAATATGCAGCAAGTTAGCGTCCATCGAATACGGCGACTTCTTTTTGCCGCCTGCGTAGTC
Source organism: Candidatus Endobugula sp. (assembly GCA_047636495.1). Lineage (GTDB taxonomy): Bacteria > Pseudomonadota > Gammaproteobacteria > Pseudomonadales > Cellvibrionaceae > Endobugula. The sequence goes on from JBLILH010000039.1 coordinate 20,618, forward strand.
CACGGGAATATCATGTTTCGCACAATAATCCATTAAGGACTCTCGTGACGTCAGGTCCCATTCACGCCACGGCGCAATCACTTCAACACCTGGCTTCAATGCGTAAGCACCTAATTCAAACCGTACTTGGTCGTTGCCTTTACCCGTTGCACCGTGAGAAATGGCATCTGCTCCTGTCTCATTAGCGATCTCTATCATTCTTTTTACGATCAACGGACGAGCAATAGATGTACCTAACAAGTACTCTCCCTCATAAATAGCGTTAGCTCTGAACATTGGAAATACATAGTCACGCACGAATTCTTCGCGTAAGTCATCAATATAAATTTCTTTCACGCCTAACGCTTCCGCTTTCGCTCGCGCAGGCTCAACTTCTTCACCCTGACCTAGATCAGCAGTAAAAGTCACCACCTCACACGCATAAGTTTCTTGCAACCATCGAACGATTACCGAAGTATCTAAACCACCTGAATAGGCCAAAACAACTTTGTTAATTGAAGACATAAGTCTCTCCTGAAGACTGCACGGGAATAGACGATAAGGACATCATGCCTGGCACAACCATTATTGGTCCAATAATGGTTGCCTGCATAATAATATCGCCATCGAGAATATTGTAGGCATAATCACCACCATTAATACGGCGCGGATTATAACAGGAAACACATATAAATGAGAAACGGTTATCGGTCCGCCCTATGCGCTAGTCAGCTCTGTGTGCTGGAGAGGTGTTAAGCAATATTGATATGGCAAACGGCTGAAAATGGCTTAATTATCTTCTGGCTCTGTGCTGTTGGCGCCATCTGGTAATGGAGCGGAGTCTTTTTCTTCACTTTGCTTTGGGACTAGAGCATCGATCTTATTAAGCGGAGGGTCTTTGTCCTCACTTTGCTTAGGAACTAGGGCATCGATCTTATTGAGCGGTGGGTCTTTTTCCTCACTTTGCTTAGGGACTAGGGCATCGATCTTATTGAGCGGTGGGTCTTTTTCCTCACTTTGCTTAGGGACTAGGGCATCGATCTTATTGAGCGGTGGGTCTTTTTCCTCACTTTGCTTAGGGACTAGGGCATCGATCTTAT
>JBLILH010000040.1:0-20503 GCA_047636495.1 Candidatus Endobugula sp.
CCTGTGCCGCCGAAGAGAAAATCTTGCCCTGCATCAGCAATCAGAATATCGTTATCTGCGTCACCGGTGAGAAAGTCGTTATCTGTGGTGCCGTTTAATGTGTCGGCGTTTGCCGAGCCATTAATAGGATTAGTGACATTAATAGTGACACTGGCTGTGGCGGTATCGCCGTTATTGCTTTCAATCGTGTAAGTAAACGTTTGAATACCATTAAAGCCACCGGTTGGCGTGTATTGATAAGAGCCGTCGGCGGCCATAATAAGGGTGCCATTGGTCAAGCTCATGGGCGTATTCAGGCTAATAGCGGCACCATTAACTTCGGTCACGCTGAAACCAGCGACGGTTTGATAGTTATCTAGTACCTGCATACTGGTCAGCGCAGCTTCATAAAAATTGAAAATGGCTATTTCACCTTCAAATGCAGAGGGGGAATTAAAATTAATACCCTCATTATTAAAACCTAAGCCAGCATCATTACGGCCATCCCAATCGGAAATAAGCCCGCCAGTATCTTGCGCCGCTAATGTGCCATTGACATAAAGATCGATATTACCGTTATCTGTAACAACACCTACCATTTGAATAAATTCAGCGGTGGGATCAATACCTATAACCGCTAAATCAAAACTGAGCTGAACGTGATCACCGCCTGCTTTAACAAAAAACTCAACCACTGTGCCATTCATTCGAATGGAAATACCATTACCCGTCGCCCCACTTTCAAACAACACATCATGATCGGCTATATCGGCAGCCCGAAACCACAATTCAAAACTAGCGGAGTCATTGGTAGGATCGCCCGCGATACTCGTAAAGGAATCATCATCGCCTAACAAATCAGAAAACTGTGCCCCAGTACTATCCCCAGGGTTCACATTAAAGCGATAGGCTTCGGTAATACCTGGCAATGCAGATGTCACCGCATTAGGGGTGTAATTGCTAACGCCTAAAAAGTCCCAGAAAAAATTCGTGCTAGGGGGCGTCGCACTGGTGTTTTCCCAACTGCCATCACCTTCGGTATCTTCCGATGCATCATAGTGTAACGTTAATCCTGTAGACAGAACGGTTCCAGTACTTAGATTATCATCTGAATCGGCAATGTTATCGCTGATAACATTGCCGTTAACAACGGTGCCTTCACTTACGTTAGCGTTATTGTCAGTAGCATTAATATCTACTCCCGAGATAGAAATATTAATATCATGTGTCGTACCGTCAACACTCGTTATCTCAATAGTGTCAACAACCGTATCGCTAGAGGCCAATGCCTGGATAGCACTCTGGCTATTATCAGCGGTGTAAGACCAGATGCCGGCAGCATCAATAGTCAAGCTACCATAAGTTCCTACGATAGATTCTGGGGTAAAACTGTTTTCCCCCACATCGGGATCGGTAATAGTCAGTGCACCCGAAGTATGCAAATTACCCACACTATTGAGAGTGTTATCTTCTGTTACAGCACCGGTATCTGTCCCTCCAATGATGGCCGCCCCATCGTCAATGGTACCTGTTGCTGTAACACCACCCACCGTTAGGGTGACGGTCTCAAGGGTTTCACCAACAACATCACTAATAGTCGCAATCGTCACAGTAAAACTAGTAACCCCAGCAGGGACGGTAATATTACCGCCACTTAAGGTAACGCCATTGCTAAAGGTTGGAGAGTCAACGAAGTCGTCTACCACTGTTGCTGTATCACCCACTAAGCTAAACGCAAACGTAGTGTCTACTGAAGAAGCATTACTTAAGGTGACGCCATGAACAAGATTAACGCCTTCCGCTTGATTCTCATCCGTAATACTAGCGATAGTCGGTGTCGCATCATTATTTTCGATCGTGCCAGTCGCTGTAATGCCGCCCACTGTAATATCAATGGTTTCATTAGACTCATTAATTGTGTCAGGATCTGTTTCAACCGTGACGGTAAAACTGGTCACACTCGCCGGCACAGTGATGGTCCCGCCACTTAATGTAACGCCATTACTGAAAATCGGCGGAGCCGTAAAATCAGTGCCTGCCGCAGTATTGCCCGCTAAACTAAAACTAAACGTAGTGGTAGCCGTCGAGGAATGGCTCAAAGTGACGGTGTGCACCAGATCCGTGCCTTCGGTTTCACTTTCCGTACTGACATTACTAATGGTCGGTGCAGCATCCACTGTTACCGTAATAGTGCCTGTATCGCTATCACCATTATGGTTTTCAATGGTATAAACAAACGTTTCTGTACCGGAAAAGCCACCCGTGGGAGTGTATTGATAAGAGCCATCGGCGGCCATAATTAGGGTGCCATTGGTCAAACTCATGGGGGTATCTAGACTAATAGCAACGCCATTAACTTCGGTCACGCTGAAACCAGCGACGGCTTGATAGTTATCTAGTACCTGCGTACTGGTCAGCGCAGATTCATAAAAATTGAAAATGGCTATCTCGCCTTCAAATGCGGTGGGTGAATTAAAATTAATACCCTCATTATTAAAACCTAAGCCAGCATCATTACTGCCATCCCAATCGGAAATAAGCCCGCCAGTATCTTGCGCCGCTAATGTACCATTAACATAAAGGTCGATATTACCGTTATCTGTAACAACACCTACCATTTGAATAAATTCAGCGGTGGGATCAATGCCGATATCGTCCAAATCAAAACTGAGCTGAACATGATCACCGCCTTCTTTAACAAAAAACTCAACCACAGTGCCATTCATCCGAATGGAAATACCCTTACCCGTCGCCCCACTTTCAAACAACACATCATGATCGGCTATATCGGCAGCCCGAAACCATAATTCAAAACTAGCGGAGTCATTGGTAGGGTCACCCGCGATACTCGTAAAGGAATCATCATCGCCTAACAAATCAGAAAACTGTGCCCCAGTACTATCCCCAGGGTTCACATTAAAACGATATGCTTCGGTAATACCTGGTAATGCAGATGTCACCGCATTAGGGCTAAAATTGCCAGAAGGATCAAGATCCCAAACCAAGTTAGTGCTAGGAGGTGTCGCACTCGTGTTTTCCCAAACGCCGTCTCCCGCAATATCCTCAGAGGCATCGTAATGTAAGGTTAAGTTCGAGCTTGTTATCGTTCCTGCGCTAAGGTTGTCATCAGAATCGGCAGTGCCATTACTGATGACATTGCCGGTAACAGTTGTATTTTCATCTGCGCTGTAGCTATTATCCGTGGCGGTGATGTTTACGCCAGTAATAGACACGGTAATGTTGTGGGTGGTGCCATCCGCACTAGTGATAGTAATCATATCAACAAGAGGAGCACTTGCAGGGGTCAGCGCTTGAATAGTACTTTGGCTATTATCAGCGGTATAAGTCCAATTACCCGCAGCATCAATATCTAGGCTGCCATAGTTGCCTGTTCCGATTAGCCCTGTAGAGGCAATAAAACTATCTTCACCTACATCGGGGTCGACAATGGTTAAGGTGCCGGTAGCGACTAAATTATCTGCCGGATTTACATCGTTATCCTCTACTAATGTATCGGTATCATTGCCACCAATAATGGCGGTGGTATCGTTATCTACGATGGTGCTAACGGCAGTGATACCACCGACGGTTAGGTCAATAGTTTCATCTGATTCATCTAGACCATCATCGATAGTGGGAATGGTGACCGTAAAGCTGGCAATGCCAGCGGGGACGGTGATAGTGCCGCCACTAAGAGTCACACCATCACTAAAAATCGGGGTATTGGTAAAGTCGGTGGCTGCGGCGGTATTGCCCGCCAAGGTAAAGGCAAAGGTGGTCGCCACGGCGGATGGAATACTTAAGGTGACGGTATGAACACTGTTGGTACCTTCGTTTTCATTCTCGCTAGTGATACTGCTAATGGTTGGCGCATTATCATTATCGTTGATAGTGGCCACCGCACTGACACCACCGATGGTTAGGTCAATGGTTTCATCTGATTCATCTAGGCCATCATCGATAGTGGGAATGGTGACAGTAAAGCTGGCAATGCCTGCCGGCACTGTAATATCGCCACCACTTAAGGTAACGCCATCACTGAAGGTAGGTGGGTTGGTAAAGTCGGTGGCTGCGGCCGTATTACCCGTAAGGCTAAAGGTAAATCTAGTCGCTATAACAGAAGTATTCGTTAACGTAACGGTGTGTACTAAATTAGTACTTTCTGTAGCATCAGCTGAGCTAATGCTACTAATGCTCGGATTGAGATTGTTAAACGTACTACTTTCCGTAGTACCTTCTGCGGGGGCATTGGGAGAAAGCTCTGTTGTTGTCAGTACAGTATTACTGGGAAGTGTTTCTGGTAATCCATTGGTAATATTGACAATACGATTAACAAGAGAGTTATCTGTTGCATCGTCACCTCCTGCTGAAGGCGCTTCAAAGATTTCTTCTAGGTTGGTGTTTTCGTCTATGATAATCGTACTTTGACCGTCTTCGTAGGCTGTTTGTATCTCGGCAGAGCTTGCGATAAGTTCATTGATGAGTGCTAGAAACTCTTGTGTCGCTGGTATACCTGCATTAGATAAATTATCGACCTTACCTAAGAGTGCCTTATCAAACGTTACTGACTCAGTATTGTTTATACTGACAACACCTTCTATCCCATCTCGCGCAATACTAATAAGCGCCGATGCGTTATTAGATGTGACCACGGTATCACCTAAAAAAATGACGTCTTTAGCTTGAGCAATAACCGCCTCGCCTGATGCGCGAATAATTATTGCCGTGCCATCTCCTTGAATTTCGTCAATAGAACCAATAATGGCTGTAGATATCATAGGGTACCTCAAACAATAGGCCGGTAGTCTACCTAAGGCTTAGTATCCTTAATTAAAACAAGAAGATAAAATACTTTTTTGGCATATAAATCCTTCTTTTATACCAGCGTGTATATAGGCATATAGGGGGATTTGATATAAATTTTTAATACGGTATATACGCTAGGGTAGATGGCTTTTATTTTAATAAAAATTTTTGTTTTTGTTTCTCATTTCAATTAATGATGTTGCAGCTTGGTACTGTATTCCATGGCTTTTTTCAAAATCACTCAGCTTGCTTATAATATTGTCGATGCCCAAGCTATCCATATAACGAAATGGCCCGCCTAAAAAGGGTGGAAAACCAATGCCAAAAATAGCCCCAATGTCACCATCTCTAGGTGATTGAATGATATTTTCTGCTAAGCAGTAAGCGGCTTCGTTTAACATGGGGTAGAGGCAGCGTTCTACAATCGTTTCTTCATCCATGTCGATTTTTTTATGGATGTTTAATTCCTTGTATAAAATAGGGTCTACCAAGTTTTTTTGTTTGCTGCTGTAATTGTAAAAACCTTTTTTGACTTTTTTGCCAAGGCGCCCGTTAGCGATTAAGGTCTCTTGTATGCCGCAGCTTTGCATACGCTCGCCAAACGCTTTTTCTAATATTGGTTGTATCTTACTGCCAATATCAATACCGACCTCATCGAGTAATTTGATAGGGCCAACAGGAAAACCAAAGCGGGTGAGCGCTTGATCGATTTTATCGAAAGCTACACCGTCCATGCCTAATTGCATGGCAGCGTTAATATAAGGTACAAGAATACGATTTACATAAAACCCCGCACCATCGTCTACGACGATGACCGTCTTGCCCTGTTGTCGTCCAAAATTAACGGCAGTGGCAATGGTGTTGTCTGATGTGCCAGCGTGTTTGATGATTTCCAATAAGGGCATTTTTTCAACAGGTGAAAAGTAATGCATGCCAATAATGTTTTCGGGTCTTATTGCTTTCGCCGCGATATTTTTAATGGGAATAGAAGAGGTGTTGCTGGCGAATATCGTATTTGGATTACCGAGAGCTTCGATATCCACTAGCATATCTTGTTTAACGGTTAAGTCTTCAAATACGGCTTCGATAATGAGGTCGCATTGTGCAAAGCCGGAATAATCGAGTGTGCCAGTAAAACGATTGCTTTTTTGTTTGGCTTGTTCGGCTGATAATATGCGGCGTTTTGCTCTGTTTTTATAGTACTTATCAATATGTTGCTGAGCACTTAAAATACCATCGTGACGAATGTCTTTCATGCGGACACTAGCAGTGGTTTTATCTAGTGAAATCGTCGCAATACCTGCGCCCATCAAACCGCCACCTAAAATGCCTAGCGTTGAAATACCTGTTGCCGAAAGAGTGGTAGGCGAGATCTTGCTGGCTATAAAGCTTTCTTTCTTTAATTCGGTAGTGGCAAAGTAAATGCCAATGAGTTGTTTTGCTTCTGCTGATGCGGTAAGTTCACCAAACTTTTGTGCCTCGTAAGCTAGCGCTTTATTAATAGGTTTATGTAAGCCGTATTTGATCACGTCAAGTATGGCTAATGGTGCGGGATAATTGCCGTAGGTTTTTTTAAGTACTTGTCGTCGTGCGGTATAAATAATGGCATGGCTAATGAAGGGTAGTGATAATACATGTTGCTGTAATGAGGGGTTTTTACGACAGTTTATTACTGTAAGTGGATTAAAGATAAATTTTCTCGCCATTTTTTTTGCCGCATGTATAAGAATGCTTGCGGGTACTACTTCGTCAATCATCCCTAAGCGTAATGCGCGTTTGGCATCAAGTTGTTTGCCCGTTAAGAGAATGTCTAGCGCGGCAGGTAAGGGGATTAAACGTGAGAGTTTTGTCGTGCCAGTTGCGCCGGGCAATAAGCCTAGCATCACTTCGGGTAAGCCAATTTTTGTTTTGGGGTTGTTGGTGGCGATACGATAATGGCAGGCAAGCGACAGCTCATAACCCGCGCCTAAACAAATGCCATCAATAGCTGCAATATAGGGCTTCTTACTGTTAGCGATGGTTTGCAGCATAGTGTGTGCTTGTTGCACTATAGCTGTGCCTTCTTCAGCGGTTTGTGCCTGTTGTAACATCGAGATGTCTGCGCCAGCAATAAAACAATCGGTATTGCCACTCACAAAAATAACCGCTTTAATATTGTTGTTCTTATCAATATCTTCGGCCAACAGAGTAAATTCTTCCATGACTTGTCGATTAAAAATATTCATGGATTCTTGTGGCACATTAATGGTGATGGTGTAAATGCCATCACCATCTAGTTCGGTTGATAAAGCTGTCGAGTTATTTTTTTTCATTGCAGTTATCTTTGTGTTTTTAAATATTAATTGTAACTACTCAGCTCACAGTAAAAATCGCGCTGAGCTGCGTTAAAAAATGATTATTTACACTTGTAAACTCACATTTTTCGCCTTGCTAAGCACAATTTTGACTGCAATCTGAACAGTTACGGACAGTGCTGAGTAGTTACTATTAAATTTTCGCAGTAAATTCCTATTTATGGCTAGCCATTACTCTGCTTCTAAAATCATTGCTGCACCAATACCACCTGCGGCACATGCAGTTGTTAGGGCAAGACCGCCGCCACGGCGTTTAAGTTCGTGTAGGGTTTGGGTGATAATACGTCCGCCGGTAGCGGCAAAAGGGTGGCCGTAAGCCAACGACCCGCCTAAGACATTGAACTTGCTCATATCTATTTCCCCCAAGGCTTTTTTACGCTGTAAAAATTCAGCAGCATATTGTTTCGAACCAAAGGCTTTTACGTTGGCTAACGTTTGGGCGGCAAAGGCTTCATGCATATCAATTAAGGTTAAGTCATCTAGTGTCATACGGGCTTTTTTAAGGACTTTAGATGACGCTTGTGTTGGCCCCATCAGTAAATCTTTTTCTACCGTATTGGCGGTGAAGGCATAGTGTTTAATATAGCCAAGAGGCTCATAGCCTAATGCTTTGGCGACGGACTCTTTCATGAGTAATAGCGCGCAAGCACCATCGGTAAGCGGTGTACTATTGGCGGCAGTCACACTTCCGTGTTGACGATCAAAGGCGGGCTTTAAAGAGGACAATTTTTCTAGTGTTGAATCAGCACGAATGTTCTCGTCGCGTAGAAAGGCCTGTTTATAAGGCTCTACATAGGCCGAAATAACTTCTGCATCAAGCTTGCCTGCTTCCCAGGCTTTATGGGCTAACAGATGTGAGCGTAATGTCAGTTCATCTTGTGCCAGGCGGCTAATGCCAAAATCTTTTGCCATCTGTTCAGCGCTATCGCCCATCCGTAATTGTGTCGTATATTCAGCAATGGCGGGTGGGCTGGGTAATAGGTCTTTTAGACGTGTGCCTTTGAATGCTTTCAATTTAGCCCCCAAAGAACGCGCTTTATTGGCTGCGACCAACTTCATGGCAACGTTATCACTAAAACAAAAGGGCACAATACTAGACGAATCCGCACCACCGGCAATACCAATTTTAATATCGTTAGTGTGAATGCCGTCTACAATCGAAGCGACGGATTGAAAGCTGGTAGCGCAGGCACGAGACACGCTATAAGCATCGCAAGTCACCGGTATAGCAGTTCCCAGCACCACCTCGCGTGCAATATTTGGCGCCTTAGGCAACGTGACGACTTGACCATAAATGAGTCGATCAATGGTCGACGTATCAATATTGGTTTGTGCTATCAATTCTTTAACCACCATACGACCGAGATCAATAGCGCTGACCTGTTTGAAAAAGGTCGCCTGTCTTGCGAACGGCGTACGTAAACCAGTGACAACAGCAATGCGATCGGGCATATGGATTTTCTTCTTTTTATAATAGGCAATGCCTATTACGATGCGTGGTGTTAAGACATGCTTTTAAGATAACTGAAACCAGTCAACGGATGTATCTAAAGAATTTGATGCTTCAACTAGTTGTTCGACCGCTTGATTTAACTGTGTACTTTGTGAGGCCGTTTCCGTGGCACCAGCAGATATTTGGGTTGTTTTATCGACCACATCCGCAACAATAAGGGTTTGTTGATTGAGTACATCGGATATATTGATGATTATTTCACTAGTATCACTGGAAGATTGTACAATTTTCATCATTGCATCACTGGCTTGAGAAATGAGTTGTAAGCTATTCTCAACGGCTTGTGAGCCTTTGTGCATAGTGCTAATGCAACGTGACGTGTCATTTTGCACCTTATCAATCATTGATTGAATTTCATTAGTGGCTTCTGCGGACCTTTGCGCTAATGCTCTGACTTCATCGGCGACTACTGAAAACCCCCGGCCAGCTTCTCCAGCACGAGCAGATTCTATGGCTGCATTGAGTGCTAATAAATTGGTTTGATCGGCAATACTATTAATGACACCAATTATTGTTCCAATGACTTTTGTGCTATCTCCCAGTGTGCGAATAGTGGTTTCAGCCTCGGTGACAATATTGGCTGAAGTATGCATATAATTGGCTGATTTTTTTACGGTCTCTTGTGCCTGTATGGCATGTGTTGAAGAGGTTTCGGCATTCTTTTTAGCACTTATAGTGAGGTCAGATAATGATGTGTTAAAATGGTTTAATTTTCCCATGGCCGTAGACACTGCAGTGGTATGTTGTGCTTGAGTGGTGCTGGTATTTTTTAGAGCGATAACTGCTGATTTTTGCTGCGTTGATAGTTCCATGGTATTATTAGCCACTTGTTTAATCGTTTTGATAGTTTGTGATGTGGCAATAATAGTATGACTTAATGAGTGTGTTAAGTCGTTGATTTCATCTTTGTTGTTATCCGGTAGATTACTGTCGGTGATATCGATAGTGGTGAAATTGCCTTCCGCCATGCCTTTTGCCAAGTGGACGCTGTTTCGTATGGGGATAACAACGGCATGTTGAATAAAAATAATGCTGGCGATTGCAACTGCAATCGCAATGCTCACTAGGACGATCATTTCTAAAACAGATTTTTTGATAAAGCGATTTAAGTTTGTTTGTGTTGAATGTTGTAATGACTGATTGTAGTCAGTAGTTGAAATGATTGCTATTGATAGTTGTTGTTTTAATGTGGCAGTATTATCGTTAAAGAGGCTTATGTCCAGATTAGTGGACTGTTGATTAATAAGCACTTGTCTATAGCTTGCCATGACACCTCCAGGAGGGAGTGTTTTAGCGTTAAATGTTGCTAGTGAGGTTTTAATATTATGTAAGATAGTTTTTTGTTCCTTGGTAGGTAGTCTACGCTTTATGTTTTTTATGATACGCAGTATGCGTTTCATGTCTTTCTCGAAATTCGCTTGAATAGTATCTAATTTATCAGCATTACGGGTTTTTATATAAGTAGTAACATGTTGGCTTAAGGTGTCAGAGTATTGTTTAATTTTACTTAAGGCTAGTAGCATGCTGACTTCATTCTCGAGTAACGATGTGATTGCTGATTCAAGATCAGCTTGGGTAAGATGGCCTATTTGAATATCAGTTTTGGTGATCTCTTCTATGCTAGAAATATGCGCACTGGCAGATTCTTGCAGGTGGTTGACATGATCAGTGATTGTTTTTTGAGCCGTTATATACTCCTTATGTTTTTGTTGGAATATACTGCTATTTTTTAACGAAATAGTTTGTTTATCGATAATGCTTGTTGTTATAGTGCGAAGATCTAGTAGCGTAGCTGTAACTTCATTATTGAATTCGGTTGTTGTATCTGGTAGTTCAAGCTGATCAATTTTTTCCTTGATGGTACCAATGCTAGTAAAAAAGGTATTGCTTGTTTCTATTAATGTATTAGCTTCATTATTATCGGTAAGTGATTGTGTTGCCTGGCTGGAAAAATTACTTACCGCTAAATTTTGGTCTGTAATTAAGCTGGATAATACCCAGCCATCTTTTGAGTTTTGGTTAGTAATAGTTTGAATTTCGAAGAGAGCGTAAATGCCGCCTCCAGCACATAGAACGGCAATCAGCACTAATAATATAAGGATGACACCTATTTTTGCGGTTAATGTAAAACGGTGTAAGGTGCTTGCTGTATTGTTTTCTAGCATAATAAAAACCTATAAAGTGGTGTTTGCTTATGTGGGCTATCAACGTGTATTTTTTTGTGCAGTAAAAATACTCAACATTATTGGAGCTAAGTAGGCATAGAAAATAGGGTGATGTTTTCTACACCTAGATGAATGTTGTCCTGACAACTCAAACTATCCGTGCAGTTGTATAGCTTTTCCAGTATCCGAGAATAATGTTAAATCTCTCATCACGCGATGTTAATATTCACTGTGCACATCAATTACCTACACATCCTTTTTGCGCTAAGTGGCTTTTTCTAGGACTATCGCTAAACCCTTATTATTTCAGTGTAGTAAAGTATGCAGTTAATATTATATTTTGGGTAAGCTGAATGTAAGTGATTACACATCACCTTTGCTGATAAGGTGGGCGCAAAAAATATGGCTTACGCCACTGTTTAACGAACTTCACTTAGCCATGCAATTCCAGTTGCCCTACTAAGTGAAGTGCTTGATGATGACTATAAGTTGGCTTTAAACACCTGTATGCGATCATTAGCGGTATCAGCAACATAGACCCAGCCAGTAGCTTTATCGACGAAGACACCATGAATGTTGCCAAATTCACCTATATTGCTACCGCTTTTGCCATAAATCCCGATAAAGTTTCCTGCATTATCAAAGATGGAGACACGATTATTGCCAATTTCACCCGTATAGATATTGTCGTCTTTATCAATGCCAATGCCTGCAGGTTTACTTAATTGACCCGGTGCAGAACCACTAGAACCAATGACTCTTAATAGCTTGCCTTTATCATCAAACACTTGGATGCGGTCATTTTTTAGGTCAGCGACTACCATTTCACCTAAGGAATTAAATTTTGAGGCCTCTGGGTTGTTGAATTGGCCGGGGGCTACTCCCAACTCGCCAAAAGTAAATTTAAAGTTACCCTCTAAATCCCATACGCTAATACGGTGGTTGCCAGCTTCAGGCATATAATATAGCCCATTGTGAATATCGGTGAATTCGGACTTTTTATTTTGTCCTGGTTCTGAACCCCATTCACTAAACGTGTTGAGCCATTTGTAGTTTTTATCATAGACCTTTACATCACCCGTATTGTAATCGGCAACAAATATACGGCCATCGGGAGCGACAGAAATACCTTCTGGTTTATCTAAATGTTGGTTATCATCACCCTTGCCACCAAAGCGGGAAATAAATTTGCCACTGGTTTTGTCAAAAACTTGTACCCAGGCATGAGCCGCATCGGTAGCCAATAAATGGCCATTTGCGGTAATGTCAAAGTCCTCTACATATTTGAATTGCCCTTCACCATCACCAGTAGAGCCTATCGACATAATATGAGAAAAGCTAACAGCGGCAGCGGACAGGGAGTAAGCCATTGAAAAAGCTAGGGTTCCAAGGAATAGTGTTTTTTTAAAAATAGCATGCATTATGTGTATCTCCACAGTTGAGGGTAAATAATAATGTAGGGGGGGTGGGGGGTGGGTGGTGGCAAACTACTGCCCAGCCAATTGAAGTATTTGTTTTTCAAACAAGTCTCACTTTTAAGTAATAGTTGAGGCTTTGTTATTTTGCAAGTTATTTATTGGTCTCCTAGCAGCCTGTCGGACTTCACCGCCAATTAATGAGATAATATGGCCTTCAAACAATACAGATACTCTTATGAGCCGCTTCATCACCGCCGATCGTAATACCGATTATTTGTTGCCGCCATCGCTGTCCGAGTGGCTACCAGAGGGGCATCTTGCGAGCTTCGTTGCTGACATTGTCGGGCAGCTCGACTTAAGTGAAATCACCCAACAATATCGTGGTCGTGGTTCTAAACACATCACCCTGAAACGTTGCTGTGCCTGCTGATTTACGGTTATGCCACTGGTGTCTTCTCCAGCCGTAAAATTGAACGAGCGAGCTATGACTCCATTGCCTTTCGCTATCTTGCCGCCAACACTCACCCCGATCACGACACTATTGCCAGTTTTCGCCACCGCTTTCTACCGCAATTAGAGAGTTTGTTTGTGCAGGTTCTGATGATTGCTCATGAAATGAAGCTGTTTAAAATGGGCAACATTTCACTGGATGGCACTAAACTCATGGCCAATGCGAGTAAACACAAAGCCCTTTCTTACCAACACTTGAAAAAAATTGAGGAGCAACTTAAGGCTGAAGTCAAAGCCTTAACCGCACAGGCAGAGGCTGCCGATACAGTGCCAGTTAATGACGGCATGGATATACCCGCAGAAATAGCGCGTCGCGAAGAGCGGCTGGTGGTGATGGCGGCAGCGAAGAAAAAGATCGAAGCCCGCGCCCAAGAACGCTTTGAGCGTGAACAGGTTGAATATCAAGAAAAAATCGACAAGCGTGAGGGGCCGCGCAAGACAGGGAAAAATCCACGAGGCAAGGAACCCGTGACACCAACCCCTGAGCCAAAAGATAAGGATCAAGTCAATTTGACAGATGAGGAGTCGCGTATTATGCCTATTTCTGGTGGCGGTTTTGAGCAGTGCTATAACGCCCAGGCCAGTGTAGACACCGAGACTATGCTAGTACTGGCTACCCATGTAAGCCAGGCTGCCAAGGACAAAAAGGAAATTATTCTGCACTGAAGAAGATTGCCGAACTACCGGAAGAGTGGGAGCAGCCGATCATTTGCTGGGGGATACCGGTTTCTTCAGCGCCGCTAATGTAGCCGCTTGCGAAAAGGCCGGTATCACGCCGTTGCTGGCAAGCAAGCGCGACTCACATAATCTATCGCCTGCTGAACGCTTTGCCCCGATACGCCCGCACCGGATACCGATGACCCGGTAGAGCAGATGAAGCACCGGCTCACAACCAAGGCGGGGCGAGCGCTCTATGGTCTGAGAAAGCAAACCGTAGAACCCGTCTTTGGGATCATCAAACAAGTGATGGGATTTAGACAATTCTCGATGCGTGGCGTGGAAAAAGCCGCGGGTGAATGGACGCTTGCCAGTCTTGCTTGGAATGTGAAGCGTATGAACGTACTCAGAACAGTGTAAAACTGCGTTAAAATGGTTATTCGCACAGTATTGCGTGCGGTAGCGACTCGTGGCAGGCGATTTTTTATCGGATGGAATTGTCCTTGCGTTTAATATTGGCTACACGTAGAGCGCTTCGGCGTTAACACCCGAATAAATTAAAGGGATTGGAGCTTTTATACCTCAGTCCGACAGACTGCTAGACGAATCCGCACCACCGGCAATACCAATTTTTATATCGTTAGTGTGAATGCCGTCTACAATCGAAGCGACGGATTGAAAGCTGGTAGCGCAGGCACGAGACACGCTATAAGCATCGCAAATCACCGGTATATTCGTACCCAGTACCATTTCGCGTGCAATATTTGGCGCCTTAGGCAACGTGACGACTTGACCATAAATGAGTCGATCAATGGTCGACGTATCAATATTGGTTTGTGCTAACAGTTCTTTAACCACCATGCGACCCAAATCAATCGCATTGATGCGTTTAAAAAAAGTGCCTTGTCGGGCAAAAGGCGTACGTAGTCCGGCGACAACGGCAATACGGTCAGGCATGGAGTTCTCCTCGTGGGGTGTTGTTTATCAGTTTTCTCTCGTTTACAGGTGTTGATATTGCTGCATATGGTCTATTCTTAGAGGGTGTTTTTTAAATTATTATAGAGTATAAATATAAACAACGCATAGACACCTCTTAGGAGTGACCAATATGACTTTATTTTTCTTATTCGCGGCAATAGCGATTATATTTTTTTGCGCGTACTCTCAGGTCCCCTTACTTATGACGGCGCTGATGTTTTCAGCCTTAACAGTTGTTAAGCTGATTACCTCAGGTCTAGGTTTTTTTGGGATAGTCCTTATCATTATTTCTGCGGTATTGCTGTTGTTAGCGCAAAAGCCGTTAAGAAGACAATATCTTAGCCGCTCTATCTTCACTTGGTTTCGTAGCGTATTACCCGATATTTCTCAAACCGAACAAGAAGCAATAGATGCGGGTACGGTGTGGTGGGATGGGGAGTTGTTTAGTGGTAAACCTAACTGGAATAAATTACTGAGTTTACCTAAGCCGAGTTTTACCGAGGAAGAGCAAGCTTTTCTAGATGGCCCTGTGATTGAGCTATGCCGGATGATGGACAACTGGAATATTAATCATAATTTAGCCGTCATTCCACCAAAAACACTGCAATTTATTAAAGATAATGGCTTTTTAGGCATGATCATTCCTAAAGAATATGGTGGTCTCGGGTTTTCTGGACTGGCGCAGTCGGAAGTGCTAAGCCGTATCTCGGTGACGGGTGGTTGTATTAGTATTTTTATCGGTGTGCCTAATTCCTTAGGCCCCGGTGAACTGTTAATTAAATATGGTACCGAAGCACAAAAAGATCATTACTTGCCGCGTTTAGCTAAAGGCGTGGATGTCCCTTGCTTTGCCTTAACCGGCCCGCTGGCAGGATCAGATGCGACGTCAATGCCTGACACGGGAGTGGTGTGTAAGGGTGAATTTAATGGTGAGGAAGTCGTAGGCATTAAGCTTGATTTTGAAAAACGTTATATCACCCTTGCGCCGGTAGCGTCGGTTGTTGGTTTGGCATTTCAGTTAAGTGACCCTGACCACTTAATGGGCGATAAAGACGAGTATGGAATTACCTGCGCACTGATTCCACGTAAAACTAAAGGTATTCGTATTGGCCGTCGCCACAAGCCTATAGGCGATGCGTTTATCAACGGCCCTATCTTTGGTAAAGACGTATTTATCCCACTGGATTATATTATTGGTGGTCCAGCCATGGCGGGTATGGGGTGGACGATGCTAGTGAATTGTTTATCCGTAGGCCGTTGCATCACCTTGCCCAGTATTGGTAATGGTATGTCGAAGCAAATGCTCATGGGCACATCGGCCTATGCGGCGGTACGTCAGCAGTTTGGTTTGCCGATTGCCAAGTTCGAGGGCGTGCAAAAACCCTTAGCGCGTATAGCGGGCTATAGTTATATTGAAAATGCCGCCTGTGCTCATACCGTGCAATCGTTGTCTTATGGCGAGAAGCCCAGCGTAGCGTCAGCGATTTTGAAATATCACGTGACCGAAATGGCGCGTCAGTGCTTAATTGATGCGATGGACATTCATGGTGGTAAATCTATTATGACCGGGCCTAAAAATTATGTGGCCGATCCTTACAGTTCAATACCTATTTTAATTACTGTTGAGGGCGCAAATATTATGACGCGCAACTTGATGATCTTTGGTCAAGGTGCCACCCGCAGCCATCCTTATGTATTAAAAGAAATGCAATTGGCGAAACAGCCGATCAATGACAATACGGTTGCCGAATTTGATGACACATTCTTTGCGCATATTGGATTCTCTATCGGTAACGCAGTGCGCTCACTCGCGTTGGGTGTTGCGGGTGGCTTGTTAACTAAAAATCCTGGTCATCCACGTTTGGCGAAACACTATCGTAATATAGATCGTCTCAGTGCAAACTTTGCACTGATGGCCGATGTCTCCATGCTGTCGTTGCAGTCGAGTTTGAAATTTAAAGAAATGTTATCCGCTCGTTTAGGTGATTTATTAAGTCATCTTTATATGGCAAGTATGGTGTTAAAACACTATGAGAACGAAGGGTGCCCAGACGATGAATATCCTTTGGTGAAATGGAGCTTGGCGCATCTAACCCACCGTTATCAAGTGGCAGCGGATGAAATATTACACAACTACCCCAATCGTTTGGTGGCACTCAAGCTACGTTGGTTAATCTTTCCTTTAGGTAAACCCTTTAACGCCCCGCAAGATTCATTGGATACCGAGTTAGCGAATTTGTTTACACGCAATACGAATATGCGCCAACGTTATTTAGCGAATGTGTTTGCAGAAAATATTGACGTGAATCCAGCTGGGCAAGCGAATCATGTTTTCTTAGAACATGATCGATTGGAGCCGATATTTAAGAAGGTTATTGCCGCTATTCGTGACAAAACCATTAAGAAAGCGATTGGCAAGCAACAAATTGAGCTGGCAAAAGAGGCGGGTGTGATTACGGCCGCCGAAGCGAAAAAATTAATGGCTTACGATAAACAGTTGATGGAGATCATCCATGTGGATCATTTTGAAGAAAAGGAATTGATTCGCGTAACCCCAGAGATTAAAAAACCGGCTGTAAAAAAGAAAGCAGTAACTAAAAAACCACCGATTAAGGAATGTTGAGTTCAGCCTATAAACGGTTTAGGTCGTGACGCATAAAATTAATACTCAGTCGTTTGTTGGGCGTTTACGCTCTAATCGCAGCGAGGTTTAAAAATAAGTGACGTAGGGGAGAATACACATTGGTTATCAATCGCTAGACCTCATCTCTCCTGCCACCCCCTATACCATCGGCATCAAGGGCTCGTCACATCGTCTGTTACCGATAGATAGTTGCTTAAGACACCACTTTATCGCCAATGGGCAGGTCGGGTAAATGAAGGATGCTGGCATCGTTTGTTTCTGTCTCACCTAAGGTGAAATCCGTAATGTTATCAGTGGAGCCATTTCCGTCGCTCGCCTCTTTGCTCTAATTGGCATTGCTTCCGATCGAAGTGTTAGTTGCATAGTCCGTTGGTTTTACAAAAAGCGGAGATATTTATCCGGCTTTGACGATGGGCTTCAAGCAATAACTGCCATCATTCTGGGGTAGGCTTGCTCATGGGAAACCCTCTGTGTTGATAGAAGGTATCGCCATAAACGAATATTAGAAAATTGATAGGGTGTGATTCGTTAGCTGCTTACCTGTATCAACCGAGTTTATTATCAAGTAATAATATTGCCATCTGTCACCAGTGTATCTTCAATATTGGGTGCATAGGCTACGCCCAGAAGGGTGATAGTCACCACATCGGTAGCTGCACCAGTACCGTCGTGATCAATGGTTAATACGGTGTCCAAGCCACCACCGGATGACGCACTACTCACCCAATCACTAATATCCCCTGCCGAATAACCGACTAAAAGATCCGAAAGATCTAACACATCGTTACCAGCACCCACCGTAAAATCGGTAATGGTATCGTTGCCCGCATCGGTATGTCCGTAGTCGAAGGTATTACTGCCGCCGCCACCGGTGAGGGTGTCATCACCTGTACCACCAAAAATAATATCATTGCCGATACCACCCGTAATGGCGTCATTACCTCCAAGTCCATGATAGGTCTCGCCAGCAGCGTTCAAGGTAACGGTATCTGCACCTGCATTACTTCCCACCGTTACACCGGTAAAACCGCCTGTCACTGACCAATTATAGGTGTCGATCAGGTGTTGTACTGCCGTGGCATCAGATGCGTTATCCGTACTCAGTGAGACATTATTATTGATCGCAGTTTCCCCCGCAATAGTGTCAAGTGTTGCCCAACCATTAAGGCTTGCATCCATATTGACAGTAGACATCGACGATGCGGCATTAAACATATTATCCATAGTGGCTATACTGCTGATATCCCAATCGCTGAGATCCTGATCAAACGAAAAGGTGTTTCTAAACATGCCATCCATAGCGGTGACACTACTGACATCCCAGCTACTAATATCATGATTGAATAATAGGTTGTTGGCAAACATGTCGTTCATACTGTTGACACTACTGACATCCCAGCTACTAATATCATGATTGAACACACTAGCGTTAAAAAACATATCATCCATATTTATGACACTACTGACAACCCAGCCACCGATATTTTGATTGAACTTAATGGCGTCTTTAAACATACCGCTCATATTCTCGACTTTGCTGACGTTCCAGCCACTGATGTCCTGATTGAACACATCGGCCCTACTAAACATATTGCTCATATCGGTGACATTGCTGACGTTCCAGCCACTGATATTCTGGTCGAACGTATCGGTGTTGTTAAACATGTTACTCATATTGGTGACGCTGGTGACGTTCCAGCCACCAATATTTTGGTTGAAGGCAATGGCGCCGCTAAACATGCTACTCATATCGGTGACACTGCTGACGACCCAAGCACTGATGTCCCCATTGAACACATCGGTATTGCTAAACATGTTACTCGTATTAGTGACGCTGCTAACGTTCCAGCCACCTATATTTTGGTTAAACGCATCGGCATTGTTAAACATATTGCCCATATTTTTGACGCTGCTAACGTTCCAGCCACTGATGTCATGATTGAAATTGGTGCCGCCAAACATATAGAACATAGTGGTGACGCTGCTAACGTTCCAAGCACCTATATTTTGGTTGAACGCATCAGCGCTGAAAAACATATAATCCATATCGGTAACGCTGCCGACGTTCCAGCCACCGATGTCCTGATTAAACGTATCGGCGTTTCTAAACATTCGATACATAGTGGTGACGTTACTGACGTTCCAGCCACTGATATCCTCATTGAACACACTAGCTTGGAGAAACATATGAGACATATTAGTGACGCTGCTGACGTTCCAGCCACTGATGTCCTGATTAAACGCAACGGCGCCAGAAAACATACTGGCCATATTTTTGACGCTGCTGACGTTCCAGTTATTGATGTTCCCATTAAATATATCCGCGCTTAAAAACATGCCGCCCATATAGGTAACGTTGCTGACATCCCATGAATTGAGACTCTGATTAAACGCATCGGCGCCGGCAAACATATTGCCCATATCAGTGACGCTGCTGACGTTCCAGCCAGTGATGCCACCGATGTCTTGATTAAACGCAATAGCGTTGCCAAACATACGAGACATATTACTGACGCTGCTGACATCCCAACTACTAATGTCCTGATCGAACACAATAGCGTTGTAAAACATAAGGTTCATAGCGGTTACGCTGCCGACTTCCCAGTCACTGATATCCTGATCGAACGCTACAGCACCGCTAAACATTCGGTACATATCGGTGACGCTACTGCCTCTGGTTGCGTCGAGCCAGCCACTAATATCCTGATCGAACGTACTAGCATTTTCAAACATTCGATTCATAGTTGTAACGCTGCTGACGTCCCAAGCACTGATATTCTGGTTGAACGTAGTATTATTTGCAAAGGTGCTTAAAGCAGAAGTCACATGTGACACATCCCATCCAGTAATATCACCGGAGGGAGTGGACGGGGTATTGAAATTATAGTTTAGTGATGTAATATTTTTTGCTGCCGTCACAATACCAATATCACCTGACAGATCTGCCACCGAACCGGCTTCTAGCGTGACTGCGACATTAGTATGCCCCTCTAATAGATCAGGTGTCACCGTCGCTGTCCATGTGGTCGCGTTTTGCTGCGTCAAGGATCCGGCATCAAGCATGCCGTTTGCCACAGTGATATCACTTTCGGTGAAAGAAGATGGATCGACTGCGAGATCAAAAGAAAAGGTGATCGTATTCGTTCCCGAAACCGCCACTGTTGAATAGCCACTCCCAGTGATGGTCACATCTAAAGTACCACTGTAGATTGTCACGACTTGGGTATCGGTGGCGCCGGCGGTATTGCCGGCAGTATCAATCACTCGGGTCTGGAAGGTGTAGTCGCCTTCGGCTAGCGTGTTGCCGGTATTGTCATAGCCCCACGTGGTGCCGGTCGCTGGGGTCACATCGACCCAGCTGCCGCCATTATCCAAACTGATCTGCACGCGATCCCCCGCCGCCAGGGCGGTATTGGTGCCGCCGATGGTGAGGGTCTGATCGCTAGTAATATAGTCGCCACCGGTGCCGGTATCGTCGC
>JBLILH010000041.1:0-19590 GCA_047636495.1 Candidatus Endobugula sp.
TCTGATTTTTCCCTATCCACTCGCCCGTTAACAGATTGGCTACCTGAGATTTTAATAGACCTCGCGGGTGCGCGTAGTCAATATCCTCAATCCGGGAATCTTCCTTAAAATGCGCCGCTTTTAGCAAACGTTGCAGTCGCTTGTTGGCGCGTGAGGTCAGCTCCCACTCGTCCTGCGCTCCCCAGTATTGCTTACAGAGGTTGTAAGGTAATACCCCAAGTGAGCAAGGAGCGGAAGCGCATCCTGTACGTCACAACGGTCGCGGTGGATTGATACGGTTGAGGGTGGCTCAGGTGCATTATATTGTTGGCGGTGAGGGTGAGAATTACTTGGTTGGTGGTCGGGGTAATAATGTGCTTATAAGGCAATGTGCGAATGATGCACTTTTTGAAAATGTAATAGCTTGTTGATATGGGTTACACCTGTAAGCTATATCGTACAAGCTTGCACCTCCCGTAGTTTAACGGTCCCTTTTTTATTCGTGCTTATTACGTATAATTTAAAAATAAAAATCGTACCGGATATGAGATTAAATATCATAAGGTATAGCGTAGGTTTGGCTCAGTCTATTTTCTTTTAATGCTGAACTAGATTTGATAGCCTGCGAAGGTCGGACTTCATTGTGGTCCATGTTTTTACACCGTAAAAATCGAAGAGAAATTAGTGGTCGTTATACATTACGAAGGTAAAGATACAATCGTTGAAGAGTCGCATTCTGTTCTTGAAGTCTTAGAAGGTGCAGGTTTTCGTATCCCTTATAGTTGTCGTAAAGGGATTTGCCAAAGCTGTATGCTGCAAACTGATGACCCCGTACCTGCGCAATCACAACAGGGATTACGTGCCTCGCAAATTGCACAGGGTTATTTTCTAGCCTGTTGCTGCTACCCGCAACAGGATATATCCGTACGCCCTAAAAACATAAGTGACCAAGTGCAGGGGATGGTGGTTGATAAACGTGTGCTGATTAAGGGCGACGATAAAAAGCGACTGGCTTCTGTTATGGCTTTATTTATAGAAGTAGAGTGTACATGGTTTGCAGGGCAATTCGTTGATGTATGGTTAGATGCCGTTACTGTGAGGCCTTATTCTATTGCTAGCCGCTGTGATGATAAGAAGATTATCGAGTTACATATTAAGCGGCACGATCAAGGGCTGGTGAGTACTTGGTTATGCGATACCGTGGCGGTGGGTGATCAAATAAACTTGTCGGTGCCCAGAGGTGACTGTTTTTACACTGACAGTTATCATCAGAACCCTCTGCTGATGGTGGCTACTGGCACAGGGTTAGCGCCATTATATGGTATTTTACAAGAGGCGCTGTATCGAGGCCATACGCAAAATATCTATCTGTTTCATGCTGCTGGCGATTCGGAAGGCCTGTATTATCAAGCCGAGTTACAGCAGTTAATTCTGCGGTTTAGCAATTTACACGTCAGCACTGTTGTTAGGCGTAAGCCATTGCTAGTCAATGGAGAAAGCACGCCAATAGATCATTTCGAAGGTTCTTCAGTGGAGCTGGCAAGCAATACAAGCGATGTTATACAAGGGAGTGTGGAAGGCGATGTGGTGGATATAGTAAAACAGCGACATCCGCAAATGCGAGGCTATAAGATATTTCTTTGTGGTGCACCAACAATGGTGAAAACCCTACGGCGCGCTTGTTTTTTTCAGGGGGCTTCTAGTAGTGATATTTTAGTGGATGCGTTTGAAGTGGCTGCTATACCTGCTTGTAACGCCTCAGACACGTCTATATAGCTACAAGTGTAAGCAGGCTGTTAGTCGAATAGAGTAGGGTAGTCGAATAGATAATGGGGCATTAAGCTTCCACGTTATACCCAAGAGCTATTCAGCTCAGTACACTTATCGCTGCCAACATTTGCCAGAAAAGGCAGACTCAACTAAAAATTACCACGATCGGCAACCGTCACCAATAAACGTAATACTTGACCTGGCTTCAGGTATTTTTTTGTCTCAATATTATTCCATTGACGAATATCCATGACTGCGACAGAGAACCGGCTTGCGATAAAAGAGAGATTGTCACCGTTTTTTACGGTGTACAACACCTGTCGTTTCTCAGTGTCGTTATTGATTGTCGCTATTTGAGTACTTGAGGACGTATGCCTTTCTGCCAATGCTTTAGTGGTCCAAATGACCAATTGCTGTTTGTTGCGCAATATGTCTCTTGCCGACATATTATTCCAGTGTGCAATAGAATCTGGCCTTACCGCATAAGCTTTGCCAATACCCCATAAAGTATCTCCCGGTATGGTGATATGGTTCACCCGATGACGGCCTTTCTTGTGCGAAGTGTTTTGGCGTGTCACTAACCGTTGGTCGGCACTGCTGTTATAAAATGCAGCTTGTTTTGAAGGTTTGGGGATAATGAGTTTTTGTCCGATTTTAATACGTGAACTACTCAGTTTATTGGCTTTTTTGATCCCCTGTAAATGAGTGCCAAAGCGTTGAGCGATAACACTGAGAGCATCCCCCGACTTTACGGTGTAGCGCTGCCATTGCATGCGATTTTCAACAGGGTACGATTGTAAGCTAGCGATAGTACTATCTGCCATTTCAGTAGGAACGAGTAGTTCATGGGGTGCGTCAGGGTCAGTGGCCCAGCGATTAAAGGCAGGGTTTAGAGCGTAAACTTGTTCGATGGGAATTCCGCTAACCTCAGAGAAAGTTGCCAGGTCAATTTGTGATCCAACATCAATTGTGGTGAAAATAGGGGTATCTGGCACTGAGACGATGGTCAAATCATAGCTCTCAGGCGCGGCAATTATACGCGCCCATGTCAATAGCTTAGGTAAATAGAACTGTGTCTGTTTCGGTAATGGTAGCGACCAATAATCAGTTGGTTTTCCCGCCTTTCTATTGCGTTTAATGGCTCGTCTAACCGTGCCTTCGCCCGCGTTATAAGCGGCAATAGCGAGTAGCCAATCGCCATCAAAAAACCGATGTAAGTATTGAAGATAATCAATGGCTGATTGGGTGGATTTAATCACATCGCGTCGTTCATCGTGCCACCAATTACGTTCCATATTAAAGCGCGTGGCGGTTCCAGGAATAAATTGCCACAAACCTGATGCACGACCATAAGAGTAGGCAAAAGGATCAAATCGGCTTTCTACAAAAGGCAGTAAAGCGAGTTCTGTGGGCATATTATTTTTTTCAAGTTCAGCGACCACGTAATGCAGGTATAAACTGGCTTGTTCGGTTTGTTGAAGAATGTCTTTAGGGTGTTTGCGGTAGCGTTTTATTAGGCCGGAAATACGCTGTTCACCAATAGGTGGAACGACCTCGTTAAGTTGATAACCTTCCCGAATATATGCCCATAAGTCTTTGTTTTTAATTGGTTTTAAGTGTTTTTTCTCTGTTTTTTTATACTCATCATAGAGTGGTTTGCTGGTTAATTTTTCGTGACTATCGAGTGACTGAGAATGAGATGTTTCCTGAGAGTCTTGACCCTTACTAGTTAAGGTTGCATCACAAGCAGTAAGCAGTAAACAAGCCGCCGCTAGAGTAAAACGGTAGATTACTTTACGTGCTAATCCATGTACTGATGTATGTAATGATGTAAGTAATAATAGGTATGATGGTTTGACAGCGCGATCACTGTGAGAAAAAAAAGTGAAAAGAATAAAAAAATGCACGCTATAAATGCCTTGTAAAATGAGGTCGCCGTTAATGTAAAGACTGCTAGTGATGGTATTCAGGCGTCGAATAATTCATCAGTGAGATGTAAACAAGATGTTTTTATCTGCGTCATAGTGATGTAATCAGTTAGTCTAATCAAGCTTATCGCGCAGTACAAGTAATGCGTCAGTAATAAGTTGCGATGATTTAAAAACTATCTTTCCAACGCCGTAACTGGGTAAAAGTTTCACTGTCGCTTATAGATTCGTCGACTCGACAATGCCGCTGAACGGATGTTTTGACATCGGGCGAGTGTGCGCGCAAAAACGGGTTACTATCATGCTCTCCCTTTAACTCAAAAGGAACGGTCGCTTGCCCACTGTTCCTCAGATGCTGAGCCGATTGTAAGCGTTTCTTGACAGCAAGATTATGGGGCTCTACAGCTTGCGCAAATCGCAAGTTAGCAAGGGTATATTCATGCGCACAGTAGACTTGCGTATTATCGGGCAGGTTTGCTAACCGCTGTAAACTTTGATGTAACTGTTCTGCTGAGCCGCCTAATAAACGGCCACAGCCTGCGGCAAATAAGGTATCGCCGCAAAATAGCACCGGATTATCTTGAGCCGCTTCCGAAAAGTAAACGATATGTTCGGGTGTATGTCCTGGGGTTTCGAGTACACTGAATGAATACTTGTCAAAAAGAGAAATGCTGTCGCCCTCGTAAACGGCATGAGTGACTTGTTGAATGGCATCACTTGAAGGGCCGTAAACGGGTAAGGCGCTTACACTTATTATGTCTGCATTTGTACTAGTGTTATCAGCGCTCTTATAAAATAAACCTTGACTATGTTGTTCACACAGAAAATTGACGCCTCCAATGTGGTCATGGTGGCGATGGGTAATGAGAATACCGCTAAGTATTAGTTGGTGAGCCTGTAATACTCGCTGTACCGCAGCGCCATCACCGGGATCAACGATGTAAGCATATTGAGGCTCTTCGCCTGTTGTCACGGGCCGTTCGGTGAGCAACCAAAAATAATTATCGTCGAAGGCAGGAATGGCGGTAATATGTAGCATATTGTGTGTGAACCAAGAGTCATTTGTAGAAGTTTCAACTAAGCCTGTAGATTATAACCTGTTGTGGGTATAAAGTTTGTGACTCGCCTGCGCAATAACGGAAAAAGTACGCTTGTAAATTATTCAGCGTCATCAGGTTTGCGTTATTTTCTCTCTCTTCACTTTCAAGGATGAAAGTATGCGCTATTTTTGGGTGTTCTCTACCTCGTTACTCTTGGTCAGTTATTTTTCTGATCTACCCTCCTTTAATGTTGTTCTACTTATACTATTAATAGCTACTTATTGCCTACATCGGCGCTATTTTTTATTGGCTTGCGCTATGTTGGGAATGAGCGTGGGTGTGTATCGAGGCCATCAGTTGGTGGACCAGCAACTTCCCACGGTGTTAGAGGGTTTACCCATTACGGTCGTCGGTGTCGTGAGGGGGCTGCCCTCCAAAAACAGGCGTCGTCAGCGTTTTTTATTCCAGATTGAATCATTACTCGATCAATCCTTGTCGAGTAATGTTGAATTAACCGGTGCATTACTCCAGCTATCTCTTTATTCATATCGTCGTGACTCTCAACCATTACCAGATTTCGTACCGGGTCAACGTTGGCTATTGACGCTCAAGGTTCGCCGCCCAAGAGGTTTTGTTAATCCTGCAGGAATGGATTATCAGGCTTATTTATTGCGTAAAGGTATAACGGCTACGGGTTATGTTATCAATAAATCACCACAAGAGTTACTCGGTAATAATTGCCTGTACGCTTGGGTGGATTGTGTGCGCTGGGGGGTTAAACAGGCGCTGCTGTCAATGTCTCAATCCCATCAAGGCCGCCGTAGTGAGCAACAAAGTGATCGACCAAGCAATCTTTCAAGTCGTCGTGATAATAGTGCTAATGAGCGTTCACGAGACATCAATAGTATTATTACTGCACTAGCCGTGGGGGATACACACACTATCTCCACGCAGCAATGGCGCATATTCAAAAATACAGGAACTGTTCACTTATTGGCTATATCGGGTTTGCATATTGGATTGGCGGCAACGATTGGCTGGGTATTAGGGCATGGCGCCATGCGATTATTCGGCATGCTCAGCCCTTTTTCTGTCAGTCTACGTATTTTGCCTATTAGCTTGTCAATCATGATGGCTCTGAGTTACAGCTTGCTTGCGGGGATGAGTTTGCCTACACAGCGCGCTTTTATCATGGTGCTGGCATATCAGTTGAGTGTTTTGTTGTATTACCGGTTGTCGCCTTGGCTACTGTTATCGCTCGCATTATGTGGCGTCAGTATACTAGACCCGCTTGCACCACATAGTATGGGTTTTTGGCTGTCGTTTTTAGCAGTAGCCGTGTTACTTTACGGTTTTTCAGGTCGTGCTAAAAATTCGCTGACGGGGGTTTTACGCGTTGCGGTTCAATCAATTAGCGCACAATGGCTATTGTTTGTAGGCTTGCTGTTACCGAGCTTACTTTGGCTTCAAGGGGGCAGTAGTAGCGCACCTCTGGTCAATATTTTTGCTATTCCTTGGGTCTCGTTATGGGTTGTGCCAGCCATTTTTCTATTATTGTTCCTGTTAGCCTTGCAAGCTGCTTTGGCATTAGTCAGTCAACAAGGTCTATTAGACGTTCCTATTGATGTTGTGTATGGCTGGATAGTTCGTGTAATTGACGGTTTATTGGAAGGTCTGAGCTACGCTAATCAAACAATAGGTGGATTTTGGTTTGCCCATATTCCGCAACCATCAGCCCCCACGATTGTATTGGCAGCGATAGGGATTGTTTATTTACTCGCGCCTAAAGGACTGCCGTATCGTCGATGCGCATGGGTATTGCTATTACCGGTTGTCTGGCCTATTACAATCTCCCCTTTGTTGAGGGTGACATTCTTAGATGTAGGGCAAGGCACAAGTGTCGTGGTAGAAACACCGAATCATCGTTTGGTTTATGATACGGGGAGGCAGTTTAGCGATCGTTTTAATACCGGTGAACATATTATAGCCCCTTATTTACGTTCAACAGGTGGATCAACGCTTAACCGTTTAATCGTCAGCCATTCTGACAGTGATCATGCGGGTGGCTTATCTGGCTTATTGCGGTCTATTTCGGTTGACCGACTGATGTATGGGGAACCGGTTAAAACCATGTTGCGCAAGGCTAAGCGCGCAGCCGAATATGATGTTGATACTAACAACAATGACATAAACCAAAACAAAGTAATTCAACGTTTTAGCCCTCAAGATATTAAGAATAAAGGTGAGAGAAATAAAGATGCAGCAGATATTAATTCAAAAACTTGTCTTAGAGGTCAGCAGTGGCAGTGGGATGGCGTTAATTTTCAGGTGCTATGGCCATCACCAAAGGTCATCACGCTAGCGGATCAAAAAAGTAATAATCACTCTTGTGTCTTGCTCATTAGCGTCGGCAATAAACATATATTACTAACGGGTGATATCGAACGCGAGGTTGAGGCATTACTACTGAATAACCTGCAAATGCCACTGCATGTCGATATTATGTTGGTGCCGCATCACGGCAGTAAAACGTCTTCTAGTCAGTCTTTTGTCGATACCTTAACACCAACCTTTGCAGTGGTTACCGCGGGTTATCAAAACCAGTATGGTCATCCCAATCAACAAGTACTTTTGCGATATCATCATATCGGCAGCAATATTATTAATACGGCGGCAATGGGTGCCACCCAGTTCTCTTTGTATGACACGCCAGGCGACTGGATCGTTGACAAATGGCGAAAGAAATACCAACGCTATTGGTATCAATAATGGTGCGGCTAAGCGACTAATGGTTGGATACTATAGGAGCCACGATTGTTCACCGCTTCTAAAATTTTCTGAGTCCGACAGGCACCTAGAGATAGCTATATTGGCTCTTGCGACATACCTGCATCGGCAATTTTTGCATTTAATATTGCTTGTTGCTCAATGTTATACTCTTCAATTGCGACATCTATTTCTACTTCATCAGGGTTGAAATCAGTTTCAGGCATAAGGTGCACATCTAATGATTTACGTCGGCCGAATAATAAATCAGCCATTTGGCTAATCATTTCTGTGCGCCGTGGGTCAGGGTGAGTCGATCTTACTAACTCTCGTTGTGCTTTTTTGTAAAACCCATGGGCCGCAAGCACGCCTTTTTTGGCATACGCTTTATGCCCTTGTGCAATGTTAGATATCACTTTAACTTGTAACTTTAACCAGTTGATTTCTAATATTAAAGATTGCATATCTTGGTTGGATATATTGCCGGCCATATGATATCTGCGTAAAATCTTTAGGGATTCTGATAAGTACGTTTGATAGCGTGCCATTTGCGCATCGCTCTTGCATACGCGAGAAAGATAGCGTGGCATAGAATCATCACTGAGTTCTCTCGCGCGTACTTCAGCATTGCTTAAACCTGCCTTTAAGTAAATCGCTTTAGCATCAATTTCAATCATGGCCTCGTAATTAGAGACGATCTCTTCGTTCACTATTTTGGGTATTATTCGACTTTCACACAGGCTATCGAGCACTAACACGACATCTTCTAGCTCTTCTACACGTACTTTCATTTTTTCCAACTTAAAGACAGTTTGCTTGGCTTTTTCGACCAAATGATTACTATAAGCCACAACACTCATGGCAAGTGCGGCAATAGCAATGAGCAAAATTAAGCTGGAGAAGGCTGTCATAAATCGTTTTTACTCGCCTTTAACTTGTTGAGTGCTACTAATAAAACTAAACTAGTCATAAATGTGTATCGACCGTATTAGTCAATCCTTTAATACATATGATATTGTTTATTTAAAACAAGTACTTACCGACCTAACATAAGACTTAATGTAGTTTGTAAAATCCTTGCTATTACTGATCTATATACCCATTTTTTCACAGAGGATTAAAAAAAAATAACAACATTTACTTGACCCAAAGCACCTCAACACTTATATATGCCATCCTTTATTACAACAATGGACTATATTTATAGAAGCTCTACGTTGCAGTCTGGCATTGCTTGCGACAGAAAATTGATCCAGTTTGGCTTATCAATTAATTATCACCGTTATAAAATAGAGAAAACTTTATGGGTAAATCGCTTGTTATCGTCGAGTCACCGGCTAAAGCAAAAACAATCAACAAATATCTAGGTAACGACTTTATTGTTAAGTCGAGTATCGGGCATATTCGTGATTTACCGACCAGTGGTTCGTCAAAAGCACCCGTTGATGCGAAAGCGCGAGCTAAGCAAGCTGCCATCACACGCAAGATGTCTCCAGAAGCCAAAGTAATTCACAAGGCTAAGAAAGGCCGTGAGCAGCTCATTAAGCGTATGGGAATTGACCCTGATAATAACTGGGCGGCTCATTACGAAATTTTACCTGGCAAAGAAAAAGTGGTGGAAGAGCTGAGAATGCTTGCCGCCTCTGCCGATACTATTTATCTCGCAACGGATTTGGATAGAGAAGGGGAAGCCATTGCGTGGCACTTACAGCAAGCCATTGGCGGTGATGAAAGCCGTTATCGACGCGTCGTCTTTAACGAAATTACTAAGACAGCGATACAAAAAGCTTTTGAAACACCGGGTTATCTTGACCAGCATCGTGTTGACGCACAACAAGCAAGACGCTTTTTAGATCGTGTAGTGGGTTATATGGTATCGCCACTGTTGTGGGCAAAAGTAGCCCGCGGTTTATCCGCAGGCCGAGTTCAGTCTGTCGCGGTACGTTTAGTGGTCGAGCGTGAACGCGAGATTCGTGCGTTTATACCAGAAGAGTATTGGGATATTTTTGCGTCGTTGCTGACGGCTAACAAAACCGGTATTCGCTTTGAAGTAAAAAAACACCAAGGGAAAGCATTTCGCCCTGATAATCGTGATGACAGTATGGCATCCGTTGCTGCACTGGAGAATGCCAATTATACCGTAGTTAAACGCGACGATAAACCAACAAGCTCCAAACCATCGTCGCCTTTCATAACCTCAACCTTGCAACAAAACGCCAGTACACGGTTAGGTTTTGGTGTGAAAAAGACCATGATGATGGCGCAGCGTTTATACGAAGCTGGCTATATTACCTATATGCGTACCGACTCGACCCACCTCAGCCAAGAAGCGGTTGGGTCTTGCCGTGATTATATTGTAGATAATTTTGGGAAAAAATATTTGCCCGAAGCGCCCATCAGTTATTCTAGTAAAGAAGGTGCGCAAGAGGCACATGAGGCGATTCGTCCATCGAATGTGACGGTTTCCCCAACGCAGCTTAGTGGTATGGAACGAGATGCAGAGCGCTTATACACCTTAATTTGGCAGCAGTTTGTGGCTTGCCAGATGACCCGTGCAGAGTTTACCAGCACATCGGTTGTGGTGGAGGCAGGCGACTTTGAACTCCGGACACGTGGCCGCGTTATCCGCTTTGATGGTTTTATGCGCGTACAACCACCGGCTGGAAAGAAAGAAGAAGACGTTTTGCTGCCTAATATATCAGTAGGAGATCTATTAACCCTTAAACAGCTAGAACCTAAACAACACTTTACTAAACCCACCGCCCGCTATACCGAAGCCAGCTTAGTAAAAGAACTGGAGAAACAAGGTATAGGCCGACCATCTACTTATGCATCCATTATTTCAACGATACAAGACCGTGGTTATGCTCATGTAGATAATCGTCGATTCTTTGCTGATAAAATGGGCGATATTGTCACCGATAGATTGGTCGAAAACTTTGACGACTTATTAGATTATGGCTTTACCGCTAAAATGGAAGAGTCACTTGATGATGTGGCAGATGGCAAGAAAGACTGGCGAGAGCTGTTAAATCAATTTTATGCAGGCTTTGTCGGTAAGTTAAAACAAGCACAAGATACCAAAACAGGTATGCGATTAAATGAACCCACAGAAACCAACATTAGCTGTACTAGCTGCCAACGTCCTATGCAAATTCGTACCGCGAGTACAGGGGTGTTTTTAGGCTGCTCGGGTTATGCGTTGCCGCCAAAAGAACGCTGTAAGACGACAATGAATTTGGTCTCTGGAGATGAAGCCGTTAGCGTTGATGGGAGTGATGAAGCAGCAGAAGAAGCTGAAGTGATGCAGTTACGTAACAAGCGTCGGTGCACCATTTGTCACACGGCAATGGACAGTTATTTATTAGATGAAACGCGTAAATTACATATCTGCGGCAATAATCCTGATTGTTCGGGTTATGAAGTGGAAGTCGGTACGTTTAAAATTAAGGGTTATGAAGGGCCGGTATTAGATTGCGATAAATGCGACAGCGAAATGCAGCTCAAAACTGGCCGCTTCGGCAAGTACTTTGGATGCACCAGCGAGGATTGTAAAAATACCCGCAAATTATTGCGAAGTGGCGAAGCTGCGCCACCAAAAATGGATCCGGTGCCCATGCCTGAACTGGATTGCGTTAAAGTCGACGATACTTATATTCTCCGTG
Organism: Candidatus Endobugula sp.; assembly: GCA_047636495.1. GTDB lineage: Bacteria > Pseudomonadota > Gammaproteobacteria > Pseudomonadales > Cellvibrionaceae > Endobugula. The sequence continues at coordinate 11,149 of JBLILH010000041.1, forward strand.
ACGGTGCTAGTGGCTTGTTTCTGGCAGCGAGTCAATTTCCCAAAAACCGTGAAACGCGTGCGCCACTTGTTTCTGAGATTATTCCCCATAAAAGTGAAATTGATCCCAAATATAACTTTTTATTTTCTGCTCCCACAGAAGATAATGAGGGTAATTCAGCACTTATTCGCTTTAGTCGAAAAACTAAGGAGCAATACGTACAATCAGAAGTAAATGGCAAAGCGACAGGCTGGAAAGCATTTTACGAGGGCGGTAAGTGGGTCGTTAGCGATGCTCCCGTCAAGCGCAAGGCAGTACCTAAAAAGAAAGCCGCTGCTAAGAAAAAAACCGTACCCAAAAAGAAGGCTTTGCCCAAGAAAAAGGTGGCTTTAGAGAAATAGTACCGGTACATACAGACAATAATAAGGCCTCATTACGAGGCCTTATTATTGTCTGTATGGGGTGAAAGTAACGACGGGTAATAACTGTTTTTATCATGATTTTTGTGAAAAATACAAAAACTTAACAAATCACAACTTACGATAGCGTACAGCTAACAAGAATACCGTTACATTTCCCTTCTACCGCAGCCACTTCCATCGCCTCTATGTCAGAGGTATCAAAATATGTCTGCTCGGCGATAACATTATGGCTATTACCCTGGGCTAACGCTTGCCAGATTACCCAGCGAGCATCAGCGTTAGCCCCTACATAAACGATACGTAGCCTTGATAATTCTGCACCTAGGGATTCCAAAAGCGCTTTATCTACGGTTCTAGATGTAATTAATGTTGTCCAGCGATCGGATGTCTGTTGCGTTAGCGAGGCAATAATGGGTGTGATAATAGCGTTATTGTCAGCAAAGCTAGGAATAATGACTTCAGAGACCGCACGTGTATTGACTTGATCATTGTTAGAACGAGTAAATTGAGTAGGTATTTTTCGCACTGCGTAGGCAGAATGAATATGGCTGTTATCAGCTATAGAAACGTGCTGTGCAGTGGCGGTATTCATCATTATTTATCTCGCTATTGGTGACTTACTATCTGTTGATACTTTAGAAAAAACAGCTTTTAGCCGCTGGTTATTAACGGCTGCTTAAGTGATTTAACTACGTCGTATAACGCCAACACTGAGTCCTTCAATAGAAAAAGCCTCTTCACTTAAGTCGACAACGATAGGGGCGAATTCTGAATTTTCGGCAAGCAGTTCAACAATTTGACTATTAGCTTCACGCTGAAAACGTTTTACGGTCACTTCATCACCAATGCGCGCGACCACAATTTGGCCATTACGCACTTGATCCGTTTGATGTACCGCGAGCAAGTCACCATCAAAAATACCCACATCGACCATGCTTTCACCGTGAACCTCGAGAAAATAGTCAGCACTGGGCTGAAAAAATTCGCGAGGTATCGAGCAATAGTCCTGTACGTGCTCTTGTGCAAGAATAGGGCTGCCAGCGGCCACTCGACCGACAATGGGTATGCCTGGGTCATTTTTAGCTTCTTCAGCGGGTAATCTGATGCCACGCGACGCACCAGGCACCATTTCAATCGCGCCTTTGCGCGCCAATGCGCGTAAGTGTTCTTCTGCTGCATTTGCCGATTTAAAGCCGAGGGATTTCGCGATTTCGGCACGTGTGGGGGGATATCCGGTTTCTGCTATATTTTGTTTGATAAGCATAAGAACTTGTTCTTGCCGAGATGTCAGCTTAATCATAATGTGCTCCATTAGTAATAGTGTTTTTTTGTACAGTACTTTGTTGTTTTTTAACTTTATACAGTGTTTTATACAGTTGTGCAAATGGTTGTGTGAATAGTTGTTTTTGCTGATGATTAAAAAATGTTCAGATTGCCGGCTCAAATGACTGTCCTCAGTATTGAAAGTCTTTGTTATGTTGACAGCTAAGGGCCATAAACGTATGTTGTTCGACCTTGTGCAAACTCTCTTAGTGATTTGGAATTTTATATGTTTCGTGGCTCGGTCCTTATTGATATTCTAGGAACATCGTTAACAGATGACGATAAAAATCTATTGGCACATCCGTCGGTGGGCGGAATTATTTATTTTGCGCGTAACTATCAGTCAGTAGAACAGATTACTTCGCTTAGCCATGATATCCGTCAACATCGCCCGGACATATTAATAGGGGTAGATCAAGAAGGTGGGAGAGTTCAGCGGTTTAAAACGGGTTTTACACGTTTACCCGCGATGCAGCGTTTTTTACCTCTTTATCGTAAAAATCAGCCAGCGACGCTGTCGTTAGTTGAGGATTGTGGCTGGTTAATGGCGGTAGAGCTGCTAGCAGTGGGCGTTGATTTTAGTTTTGCTCCAGTCTTAGATGTGGACGATGATTTTTGCCCAGTCATTGCCGACAGAGCTTTTTCGCCTAAACCTAAAGAGGTGACCGAATTAGCGGGGGCGTTTATGCGTGGTATGCACGATGCCGGAATGGCGTCCACCGGCAAGCACTTCCCCGGTCATGGCAGCGTCTTCGGTGATAGCCACGCGGTATCTCCGGTAGATAATCGCAACATGGCAGAAATTGCGCAGCATGATTTGATCCCCTTTATAGACTTATTGCCTTCCCTTAATGCGGTGATGCCTGCACATATTGTTTTTCCCAAGATTGATTCATTGCCGGTCGGTTTTTCTGCATATTGGCTGCAAACACAGTTACGTCAAAAGCTATGTTTTGACGGTGTTATTTTTAGCGATGATCTAACCATGGAAGGTGCTGCCGTTGCGGGTAGTTATGGCGAGCGAGCCATTGCGGCAATAGATGCAGGGTGTGATATGGTTTTAATCTGTAATAACCGCGAGGGTGCTTTAGAAGCCTTATCCGCTCTAGACGGGCATCCACCGTTATATAATGAGGAACAACGCAATGCGCGTATTGTTCAGATGCAAGCAACAAAGCATTGGTCTTTCGACACACTCACAAGCACTCAGCGTCACATCAAAACAACCGCTATTCTAGAGGCTATTACAGGTGGTGTCTGTTGACTATTTTAGCGCTTGAAGAAGAGTCGCATTCAGTGTTTCTTAAAGCAGCTGATCAGTTATTTAATCTTGATGATATTAATAATGCCCTAGAAGCCATGGCGATTATTATTTCGAGAGAATATCACGATAAAAGCCCTGTAGTCATTGGCGTAATGAACGGTGCGGTTATTACAATGGGCCATTTATTGCCCAAATTTTCATTTTTATTAGAAGTCGATTATTGCCACGCGACACGTTACGGCAAAAAAACATCGGGTGGTGACATCACTTGGTTAGCGCACCCGAATCGGTCATTAACGAACCGACATGTATTGCTTGTGGATGATATTTTTGATGAGGGTGTCACGTTGCAGCATATCACTCAATATTGTAGAGAGCAGGGCGCATTGTCGGTCAAAACGGCGGTATTACTAGATAAACGGCATCAGCGGAAAGTGAAAGGTTTTGGTGTAGATTATTCGGCATTATCTGTAGCCGATCGCTATGTTTTTGGCTTCGGCTTGGATTACAAAGGATTTTATCGTAATGCACCCGGAATTTACGCAGTCCCTGAGTATTGACGATAGATTGAGATTTTACACGGATAGTGATTTTATTCACAGCATCAAAAATAGACGCTTCAATGTGAGGCATACCTAGGGTAGAAAGAAATCGGTAGGCGCTGATTCAAGGTAACTTAGCAGATCCAAGACTCAGTACTAAGGTCGGCACTATTCAAAAGAGGAAAATCATATGTATAACGCCCAACGGTACATAGGTATATGACCGATTAAGACTATTTTTCTCGGTATCCCCCTTGTGGGGTAAACCGTTATGAAAATAAAAGATCATTTGTGTAAAGGTATTCATTTCACATTAAAAATAAGAATTTATATGGCTATTGCAATTATTGGCGGCTCAGGCTTAACGCAACTTACTACGTTAGGTGAATCAAAACCTATCACTCAGGCAACCCCTTTCGGTCATCATTCACAGGGGGTATGTCGATTGACTAACAATCAACGCGAAATCATTTTTTTGCCCCGTCACGGTGATCAGCATCAATACCCTCCCCATAAAGTAAATTATCGAGCAAACCTTTGGTTACTTAAATCGCTAGGAATTACAAAAATCATTGCCTGTAATGTTGTCGGTGGTATCAGTGAGAATATGCCTCCGCGAACACTTGTCGTTCCCCATCAAATTATTGATTATACTTGGGGGCGTGAACATACTTTCTATGACGGTGAAAATAATGCGATAGAGGGTGTTGAGCATATCGATTTTACACATCCATACAGTGAAGCACTGCGCCAACGCATGCTGGCATTTTTTGAACAGACAGGTATAGATCATATAAATCATGGTGTTTATGCTTGCACGCAAGGGCCTCGTTTAGAAACCGCCGCAGAAATACAACGTTTTAAAAATGATGGCTGTGACGTGGTGGGAATGACCGCTATGCCAGAAGCCGCATTATCCAGAGAACTCGCTATTGATTATACGGCATTAAATTTAGTGGTTAATTGGGCACCTGGTTTAGCAGCAGATGAGCTTTCCATGACTATAATTATGGCGTTAGTAAAGACAGAGATGGAAAAAATATGTCAATTCCTCCCGAATTTGATTAAATTCCTTGAAATGGATCACTAAATAGAACTTTACCTGTTTACAAATATGTTGCATTCCCAGAAAATGTTACACAATATAATGTCTTGCGATGATCAGAGACAAGCATCGGCAAATACTATAGGGTTTAAAAGTTTGTCGGTTGAGTTCCCATTGTTAATCGCAGGATAATAATAATTAACAACATTCTTTGGGTCAGCAGGAAGGAACTTATGTCTGAACGTAATACCGGTATCGTTAAATGGTTTAATAATTCACGTGGCTATGGCTTTATTAGCTGCGAAAATAATTCTGAAGATATTTTTGTTCATTACCGTAATATACAAAGCGAAGGCTATCGTTCGTTAAACGAAGGGCAGCCTGTAGAGTTTAGTCTAGCCAAAGGCGAGAAAGGTTTACAGGCAGAAGAAGTGGTTTGTTTGTAAATTAATATGACGTCGGATTGCTAAAATTCCGGGTTAATTCTCGCCTCAAATAAAGTTATCTATGCTATATGATGTGGATGAGGCATCAGGGATGTTACGAAATATGCTCTAAGTCTGTTTTAGTTCTAACAGAGAAAAACTTATTTTTGAAGCGTCTTTATTGATAGTGGTTAATCTGAAGTACAGTATGAATAGCTGTATGTATTTGAATTCTTGCCATATCAAATACGTCATTACTATTTTTTTTATCCAACAAAATCGATAACTCAGTGCAAGCAATAACGACTGGTGCCTGTCGCTGGTAGTGATGAATAAGATGGTTGTAATATTGGTGGTCTTGATGGGTTTCAATTTTTTTGTACGTTCGCTGCCTTATTAAATCTACCTGTTTAGTGTGCTCGTCACTCATGTATATTACTGTTATATCTCGTAGAGAAAAGTAGCTGACAATCCAATTGCAATGGCTGGTATATGCTGAACCGATGATAACGACTGTATTAATATTTTCTTCACGTAATATTTTTACGGCGGCATCTAAAGGGTGAATTATTTTTGTTCTGATAGGGAAGTATTTTTTTTCTGTCAGGCGATCTATTGTTTCATGTAGCGTGATATTTGGAATGATAAGTACGTCTACATCTTCTTTAAATAAGTCTATTTTTTTTAGCCATAAAGGCTCTAAGTATGTAAATTGATCCGGTAGATATTGGTTAATAGTAGTAAAGTCAACACCAATTGTCGTTAGGGTAGAGCCATCGTTTAGTAATTGATTATTGTCATAAAGAAGACTGATCTGCTCTTTGTAAAACTGAACGGTTCTCTCTCCCGTGGCTATTAATCCTAATGATATTTTTTTCTTTTTCATCTTATCGTTTTGTTAAAACTATATCGGCAAAGTATTCTTGATTGTCGGTAAATTTTTCATCTATACGTAGCGAGGTATCTAGAATGATATCGTGTAAAATATCACCATTGTATTTTCTGGAAATCTCTGTGTGAATTTTTTCACCCTCGTCGAATTGATATACTTTCCCTGTTGCTTTAATTTCTACTTCTTGGTTGCATTTACTTTCCAAATAGCTTTTTGCAATACCATCTTTTTTATCGTGCTCAGGCGTATGTTCAAATTTATCTAAGTCAAACGTGCCATCCAGTTCATTATTGATGCGTTCTAATAAATTGATATTGAACGCACGGGTTATTCCCTTGTCGTCATTGTAAGCAGGTAAGATAACGGAAGCCGGTTTGATCAGGTCAACACCTAGCAATAACTTATCGCCACCGTTTACATTATCACTTAACTGTTGCAAAAACTTTTTTGCATTTTCATCCGGCATATTGCCAATATTTGAACCTAAGAATAAAACGACTTTCGGGTGGTCGTTATCCTTTAATGAATGTACATTATTGAAATAATCGCCATGTTTTGGTTTTACTGATGTTTTGGGTAGGTGCACATTAATGTCTTGTGCTAACTTATCGAGTAGATTTTTAGAAATATCAATAGGTATATAGTCATATTGAAAGCCACGATCGTTCAATGCTGCCAATAATTCCCGAATTTTAGTTCCGTCACCTGCACCTAATTCATTCAATTCAAAATAAGTCGAAGGTAATAATTCAAGGCAATAAATAATATTGTTTGACTGCAAAGTAAAGATTTCCATTTCTGCTCGAGTCAAATAATATTCGGGCATCCCCATTATTTTAAAAAATAATTCATCACCTTGTGTATTATAAAAATATTTAGATGATAATGTCTTTTTGGAATGGCTTAATCCTTCATCTACATATTTTGCAAACTGTTCAATCATCGTTTTATAACCTGTTTTTTTAATTACGGTTTAAGAGTTTATTTGATTAGCCGAATACCTGTATATTGCCACTGAAAATGCGGATGAAAAAAGTTACGATATGTATGTCGTGAATGATCTGGTGAGGTGACACTAGAAGCACCTCGTAGTACCATTTGGTTAATCATGAATTTGCCATTATATTCACCGACTACACCTTCGCTAATGGCAAAGCCTGGGTAGGGTAAATAGGCTGAAGATGTCCACTCCCAACGTTCTCCCCAGTTAAGGTGGCGACTGGCAATTTCCCATTCAAATTCTGTAGGTAGGCGATGTCCTTTCCAGTGAGCAAAAGCATTAGCTTCATAATATGATATATGACATACCCTTGCATCCAGATCAATTGCTTGTAAGCCTGCAAGGGTATAGTCAAACCACACACCGTTTATATTGTGCCAATATAATGGATGGGTAATGTTTTCAGCACATATCCAAGACCAGCCTTCGTCAAGCCAGTATGAAAAATCTGTATAAGCCCCCGCATCAATAAAGGCAATAAATTCTCTGTTGGTGACTAATGCCGTTGATATTTGATAGTCGTGCAGATAAACTTTATGGCGTCCCAGTTCATTATCGAAGCAAAAATTTTTATCGCTATGGTCTGTGTTATGACCTATAAAATAAACCCCTTCGTCGATACTAATCCAGTCAGCTTTTGCTAAGGTTTTTTTATCTTTATCAAAGACGGAGTGTCTATCATAAACAGGAAAGGTAGGGTTATATGATAGGGTATATTTTATATCGGTAAGTAATAACTCTTGATGCTGCTGTTCGTGTTGTATACCTAACCTGATAAGTTCGTTAATGCGAGATCGTTTGCCCTCGTTCATGCCTACAATAGCGACGTTCAATAATTGAGCTATATACCTATCTACATGATGCCGGTAGGCATAAACAGTCTCTACCGTAGGGCGTGTCATGAGGCCTCTATCGGTACGCACAGCGCGTTCGCCTATTCCTTGATAATAACTATTAAATAAAAAGCCAAAATCCGTATCAAAAACGACATAGTCGTTAAGATATGTACTCAGTAGCATTTCCTCGAAGAACCATGTGGTATGAGCTAAGTGCCACTTAGGTGGGCTGGTGAAGTCTGCCGCTTGTGGAATGTAGTCTTCGGTCTGGAGTGGCTTACAAAGTACTTCCGTATAGCCTCTAGTCGTCTTAAATTGTTCTAGTAGCATGCTATCTTTTCCGCAACTTATGAATATTAAGAATAACAAATACCGAGAGATATTCGAAGTGCATTCATACATTAAATATATCAGTATATCTAATGTTCATTAAAAGGTATTTTTTTATGGTGTTAATGCTAAAAAAAAGGATTTTTAAAGAAGCCCCTTATGTCAGACTAGTTGTCACCCCTTAAAATCAAAATATGGGGGCGGAAAATGAGTGAATCATGTCCCATTATTCCAGTGAACGTAAAGCAGTGATCCTAAACAAATTATTACCTCCATTGAATATGGCGGTAGCAGAGGTGGCTAGAGAGGCAGGCGTATCGGCACAAACGTTATATAATTGGCGCTCCAAAGCTAAAGAATCAGGATTGCCCGTGCCCGGTAAGA
>JBLILH010000042.1:0-15048 GCA_047636495.1 Candidatus Endobugula sp.
TGGAAAAATATTCGAATCCTGGACTTCACTAGGGGTTAATTCTAGATAGCGCCAAAAAAACTTACAAATACCCTATATTTGTAGGCTGAAATCGGTTTTTCAGACATTTTTTATGCAACTAGAAGGTATAGATAGACTCCCAACAATTTTTAGAGTGATACCAATAATGTATATCGGCTACATGTAAATTGCGTTTAGAAGCCTCATCGTTGTTAAATATAGCTCCTGATGGATAACTTACTTCTTTGAAGGATATAAATAAATACCCCATATTCATATATAACGATGCCAGTCCCCAGTAGATATCTTTAGTGTACAACTGAAGGGTTGGCTTATCTAAGTCGCCATATAAAGTCGAAATGTTTTCGCTCCACAGAAACATATCTTCTAGGTTCATTCGAGCATGATAAGGGGTTATTTTCCGCTGTTGAAACTCCTCGTGTATAGCTGTATGTATATCTTCTATCATCTAATAATCCCTATAAATACTTCAACTCACCAACAAACTTACTTTAGCCAATACATCAATAACAATATTATCCGGTGCTTTTTCTAAGAACCGACAGCCGCGTGTTTTATAATCTATGACTTTGGCTTGATGGCATAACACCGCACCATTAGTTTCGATACCCTCTAACTTTACTTCGAAACCGTGGCCTCGCACAGTAGAGGTAATAGGCGCGACCATAGCGAGTTCTATTTTTTGATTAAAGGCTTTTGGCGACAGGACTAATGCAGGGCGATTAAGGTTTTGCTCCTTACCTGCGGCAGGGTCAAAGTCGGTAACAATAATATCACCACGATTAGGAATATAATTAACTGTTTTAGACATTAGGTCTCCTTACCTACGGGGGTGGATTGCAGCCACTCTCTATCTTCATTATCCATTGCTATATTGTCTTTTGTACAGGTTTCAAGCAATTCATCTAAACTATAAGCCGGAGCAACAATCGGTTTAAGAAAGATACCATCATCTTTCACTATGGCTTCAAAGGTACTGCCAATCTCACATGACACCTGTTTCAATATGCCTTTATTAAGGCGAATCGCGGCACTATTGCCCCACTTCTGAATTTCTAATTTTTGCATACTGATCACCACAAGTTGTATCTACATTATAGATACTTTAACATCAGATCAAAAAGTGTCAACAATACTGACACATAAAATTTACATCCCCACTAGCACAGTATTTTCCAATAACAGAATGAGCCTGAAGGGATGGACATGTAAGCCCTTACCTTTAGTCGCTCATGGAGTTGTTTACATAAAATATCTCGTACTGAGTGGCGTTTCTCAACGGCTATATTTTTTCGCTACCATTTATTTTATTGATTAAAAAAGATGACCTACATGACCACCAATACCGCCCAATAAACGATTGCTTGCAGAAGTTTAACAATAGTTAGGTATGTCACGTGACGAGTGAAGCACTCTAGCCAGTTCAATACCTGTATTAATCGACCGATAAAATAGCAAAAAATGATCTGCTTTCTCGGGGTTATCCTCAGCAATGTAAAACCCAATAGCGTCCATATCTGGGGAAATAATGAGCTCAGCCACGTGATATATCCTTATTGATTTTTTTCCTGTTTAAGACGTTCTCGACCCCGTGCTTTTATTTTTTCAATGTCGACTGGCCCACCTTCACCTCGATCGAGCTGTTCCAATCCTACATCAAGATCTTTTCTCAAGGCATCTAACTTATGTTGTTTAACATTATCCTGCTCTTCCAGTAAACGTAGGGCTTCACGTAATACTTCACTTGCCGAATTATACAAACCTGTATTAACCTTTTGTTTTACAAAATGCTCCAGTTGGGGTCTCAACAATACATTCATAGTAGTTTTCTCCGTCATAGTCATGATGGTAATATAACAACAAGCTTTAGCATAGATTGTTATATTCTCTTCACCCAAGACGTAAACGCCAATCGAACCCCGTCTAGCAACTTTTAAACTAAACTACCACGGCATGAGTTCATTCATATCATCGTTGTCCGTCATATTCGGCAATCGGCTGAACACATGCTTAAGATAATGATACGGATTCACGTTGTTGGCTTTGGCTGTTTCAATCAAGCTGTATAAATTAGCACTGGCCCTAGCGCCCGCTTGCCTTTTGGCAAACATCCAGTTTTTGCGCCCGATCGTGAACGGCCTTATTGCTCGTTCGGCTGGATTATTATCAATCGGATAAGCACCGTTTTCAAGACACGCCGTTAGACGCGTCCATTGATTTTGTAGGTACGTTAATGCCCCGCCCATTTTTGATGACGGCAGCATATGTAACACGCTTGCTTCCAGCCACACTTTGATTTTTCGATAATGGGCTTAGCGTCTTGTTGCCGGATAGCCCTTCGTTTATCGGGTGGCTCGTCTTTTATTTTAGCTTCGATTCGATACAGCGCTTGGATAAACGCAATCGCTTGATCGGCCTTGCCGGCTTTGCCTTTAGGCAAAGCTTTTGGCGGTGCTATTTCCGATATGCAAGGTTAAGGATACTACGTTATCCATGCAAGGCATTAAGCGCACTCTGAGGATCCGCATCAACAATACGCAATAACGCTCTAGCGGGGCCTGTTGGGTGACGGCGACCCTGCTCCCAATTTTCCAGTGTTCGCTTGCTCACACCAATTAACGTAGCGAAGCGATTCTGAGACAATCCCGTTTTTTCTCGGATGTCTTTTACTTCTGGATCAGGGAAGACAAACTCCCGTGATGCCTTAGATTTACCTTGAACAATAGTATCCATTTGCTCAACACTCGATAATAATTCATTAAATATTGCTTTATCCATCAGACCACCTCTCTACAACCTGTCTTAACGCTTTTAATTGCGCTGACGTTAAATTTTCTTGCTTACCTTTCGGGTAGGTATAAATCATTCGGATATGCTCTTGATCCACTACCCAATAATAAATCACTCGAACACCACCGCTTTTTCCTCGGCCTTCCAAGCTCCAGCGAACTTTACGTAACCCACCAGACGACTTGATGATTGAACCTAAATCAGGTCGCTGGATTAACGCTTCCTGTAGAACTCGGTATTCATCATCGCTCATTAATCCCTTAATAAGACGGGTAAATATTGGCGTTTCGATTATTATCATAAGTACTTTAATTATACGCCAATGGCGTACGCTGTCCAGTCAAATCATTGTCCAAATTCGCAGGATGCGTAGCCGTATGCACTTCTCTCAGTTTTTCTATGGATACCCGCGTATAAATCTCCGTTGTCGATAAATCCTTATGGCCTAATATAGCGGGATAAAACGGCTATCCGTCCGTTAGACAGTGCGCCTATATGGCGGATGTATGGCGGGCGTATTGTTTAAAGCATCCTACGTCCTGTAGGGCAATTGAGCTATTTTAACGAGTATAAGTTTGACGGATAAGGATCGCTTAGGGTGTCTACACCACCGTTATCCCAATCACTGGAAAAAATCAATTACACTGACCCTTAGATTCTCGGGCAATGGCCACCCGGCTTTCAGGCGGTCGCCCTGGATATCGATCTGCATAGGGTAGATACTCTTCCAATTTGGACACTTCTAACACATTAACCCACTGCATCTGTAAGGAAGTCAGCTCGCCCAGCTCCTCGCTCATCATCGGAAACAAGAAGCTTTGGATATGGGTCCAGGTGTGGGATAATTTCTCAAGTGTCGGGTTCATTGGGTTTTGACCTTTCTCAAAATCTGTTTGGCTTAGTGTCGCAAACTTATTTTACCAAACTGAACCAGACACTTCTTCAAAAAAGTCCTTAAATGATCAATAAATTTGTTCGTTTCTCAGAGTTTTGCAAGAGGCTCTTTATATCGAGAGTTAAAGTTAACGCTCTCACCAAACTAAATAAAAGCACGGGGGTTTTTTACAATGGTTTTTACCCATCAATTGAGTGCTTTTTGTTAATACTGATGAGATACAAGTGTAGCTTTATAAACCATAATCACTCACGCTCCAACCCTTATTGCAAGTACCTAGCAATCACGATAATAGTTTTATTTACTGGATTGTTTAGCCCAACCGGTGCTGCGGGAAACAACAGTACTGATAGCAATCAAGCGTTACCACTCCTATTAAGCACTTTGCCTGAGAATGTTATTACCGAGTTATTAACTTTTTTTAATCCATTGCGATTAGATGATGCTCAGAGAATTAACGGAATTACGCGCTCATACCTTCAATCCAACCAGATGACCAATTCCACTATTATGGAAAGCAATCACGCACTAGAGGCAACGATTACTAGGCGTTACCCTCAGCTTGAACAATTACCACTTCCCCCACCCGTTCTTTTTCCGCCCATCACTAACATCTACGCCATGTCAATCCGAAGACCACTGTTTCGCCGACAACTTCTTTTATTATCCTTGGACATTCAATCAAACACATTAGCCGTAGGCCGTATGCCGTCCATTTTCGGCGCTATTCCTTTGAGAAGGCTCCATACCGCAGAAGACACAATGCGCAACCACAATAATATCGACCGTGCACATTTTCAGAATGTTAATGGATTACCCACCATTAACCATTTTGATCATAATTATAGTTTTGACACTGAGTTGCAGAAAATAACCTATACACCCATGGCAGACGAATTTACGCCTATAAAACACGCTCCAATTATTTCACACTTTCGAGAGATTCAAGGTGATGAAGAGGAGGCGCATTTTGTGTGGATGCAGAATTCTGCCTATGCAGTAGACTTTATTCCAAGCAGCTTAATAGTAGATCGTGCTATGTTAAGGAGAATGATCCGACGGCTAAAATGGATTATGTACGATTTCGTTATTGAAGACTCTCCAATTTATAGGAATGATAAATGGGGAGGAGATAGAGACTTTCCACCGCCGCCACCATTGATCGGTGGCAGCTGAGAAGCTTAAGAGTCAACAATTGTCTACGGAGCAGCCAAAAAGGCAGCAGCCCCAAAGCATCCCACAAATATAGTTCTACAGGCTCCTGATATAAAATAACGAGGCGCAATCTCTCTAGCAAAATCAGTGTCGGCAACTGCAGCACCATCCCAGTTTTTGTACATATAGTACATTGAGGGACCTGCAAGCCCAAGAATTGTCGCGCCGATCGCCATATGAGGTGCTAACAACGCCGCTACGGTTGTCGGCGCAATCGAAGCCACACCCGCATAGCTAAGGGCGTAGTTCCCCAGATTCATGGCGACACCGCCCATGATGCCGTATTGCAGAGCGCCGCTAGTCATGCGCTGCGTAAATTGTTTATGTTGGCCGTATTTTGTACCTGGATTTGATAAGTCCGAAGCCATTGCCGAGGCCATACCCAAACCCTTGGCTCCCCAATTCAGGGTATTGGCAACAATTATACTTGAGCCAATTAATGGGCCAGCTACACCGAAGCTCATACCTGCTCTTAACACAAAAGCACTACCAGCCACAGCGACAAGCATCCATGGGCCTCGATTTTGGTTATAGTTCCATGAACCGCTACCATTGGCGCCCATATAACCCTGAGGAATAAATCGTGCTGAGGCCTCAACTCCAGCAGCTCCAATACTCACCGCTGCAAGACTACCCTCTGCGTACCCAAACACTGCAGTTCCAGCGCTTACGGTTGCCGCTAAAACTGAATATAGATGGGCATTCATCCAGACTTGGCTACTCAAATGGGAAAATTTTTGCTGGTAACCCATAAAGGGTTTTTTATTACTATAAGAGCTTGGGCTGAATTTGCCTAAAATTTCTGCGAATCCACCAAAACCTTTAGTGAGTTGCCAAGATACAGCAAAATCTGGCATGTACCCAGCTATACCACTAAGCCCCACCCCCGCAACTCCATAAACCGCCCATAAATCGTTAGACAAACCCGTTGTATTCGTTATATTCAGCATTACCGGTGGCGTACTCGATGGCCCAACCGATGCCATATCCGATGGCATATCCGATGGCATACCCGATGGCATACCCGATGGCATACCCGATGGCATATCCGATGGCCAAAGCGATGGCCTAGCCGATGGCATACCCGAGGAATTCGAATTAGCAGTTTGCGAAAATACAAGCAACAAAGACAACATCAATATTAAAACCCTGTCTACTAACACATGGCTGTGGAGCTTGACTTTGGGTGAACACGACCCGCGTAAATTTTGAGCTTGTGAAGCAAGTATTTCTGGAAAGTAAGACAGTATAACTGTAAGAACTTTAAGATTATTTAACTTAATCATAAATCACCATAGTATTTTAACTACGGATAAAGTGTAGCCTATTGATGCATTCCTGCCCAATATTTTATTGGGTTATACTTATACTTTATTGGGATATAAATCATCCAATACTATACCTTTGGAGCCGCCAACAAATCGAAAAATACCCCTCGATCTGGGTGGAATAACCTCACTAACTCCATACCTCTCCCACAAAAGCCGCACCGCAGAGGGTTTCGTAGACTCTCGATTTCGCTCGGTAGGATTGATAGTAATACTTAACTTCCTGGTCATCATAAGCAACGATTCTGGCAACACCGATGGGTGGGGATGACAAATACTTTGTCAGATACCTGACCAATGCCTGGTAACTTTTAGTGGGTACTTTTTCTTTATGGTGGTTGCCTGGATGGGCATAGAAACCATCAGGATAGTCATCCCGCAAGGCTTGAATCACCACATTGCGTTCTGGAAATTCAGACTCCATCGCAGCCAGCAAATACTGCTGCCAGAGTAATCGGAGGCGGCTCAACGATAAGTGCTTGAAGGTACGCCAATGCTTGGCTCCAGGAAGAAGCGCACCTTCGGCTAGTATCACGTGCAGGTGTGGATTATAGCTACCGTTACGACCATTGGTATGCAGAAAAACAGTCAGTGCTATTTTGTAACTTGAGTTCTTAAAATGCGCCTGAATTAGTTCAGTCAAACACGGCTCAGCCAAGCCCATAAATCGCAAATACAAGTGACTTTGATTGGGGTGGTTATGGAAGGGAGTGCGCAGTTGCTCTGGTAACGTCAACACCACTTGTCGGTAGCTCACTCCTGGAAAAAGCTTTGTGGCAATTTTAATCATACTGTCACGAGCATAGCGCTTTCCGCACTGCGGGCAAGCTTTGCCTTTGCAACTGAAATTCACTTTATGCTCTCCCTTACCGCAACCTAGACACTGATAGGTCGCAAACCCATTTTCCTTACTGCCACACGACAGCATTTTTTTCACTTCTGAATGACAGTAATGGGTGTCATAGCGGGGATTATTGCCAACGAATGTTAGCCAATGTGTGGTGAATAGTCGCTTAAAGCGAAGTAGCTTCTTCTTGATACCTTTGAAATTCATCTCTATCTACCTCAACCTCTGAGCTGACAGTAAATTATCATGTGATTTAACTTAGTTCAACCCCCATGACCCGTGGCCTCCAGGAGGAAATTCCTAGCAGTCTGTCGGACTGAGGTATTTACTGGCTGTAAAAGCCCCAATCCCTTTAATGTACGCGGGTGTTAACGCCGAGGCGCTCTATGGGTAGCCAATGTTAATTCAAGTAAAACCCCACCCGATAAAAAATCGCCGGTCATGAGTCGCTACCGCACGCAATACCGTGCGAATAACCATTTTCACTCCGCTTTACACTGCTCTGAGTACGTTCATACGCTTCACATTCCAAGCAAGACTGGCAAACGTCCACTCACCTGCGGCTTTTTCAATTTTAGGGGTAATTTTAGGTAATTTTAGGGGTCTAATTTTAGGTAATTTTAGGGGTCAGAGCCCTATACAACCTTCACTCTAATCGCTTAGGGCTCTGACCCCTATACTTCTGATGGCCTAACATAGCGGGATAAAACGGCTATCCGTCCGTTAGACAGTGCGCCTATATGGCGGATGTATGGCGTGCGTATTGTTTAAAGCATCCTGCGTCCTGTAGGGCAATTGAGCTATTTCAACGAGTATAAGTTTGACGGATAAGGATCGCTTAGGGTGTCTACACCACCGTTATCCCAATCACTGGAAAAAAATCAATTACACTGACCCTTAGATTCCGGTTAGTCCTACTTGATTAGTCCTATCCTTGGATAGCTCTACAACTCCCATAATTTCTTTTCATAGCTCAAACCTATCCGAGTCAATGTGCTGCCAAGACGTTGCAAAAGATTTAAGGCATATTCATACCTTAACTCACTCACGACTTGTATATTGTTATAGGTTTTAAACTTTAACCCCCCACCCTCCGAATCATAAATTCGCTGAAGATCTAAAGTATTCTCAATAAACTTACCATCATTTAAAGCAAACATTTGTTCCCACTGGGGTTTAATCGACTTACCATGAGGAATTTCAAATGTTTTATATTCACCATTAATATTTAAGAAAATATAGTTATTACTGCTTACATCTTCAATAGCTATAGAAGAATTTACAGCTTCAAGCTTTACAGCTTTAAACGGCATATTTGAATCACCTAAACGTACAGACCATCCCCTCTTCTCTCTGTCAGGAACTAAGTCGCAAGCAGGTGACAAACAAACCCAATACATATCGTCAATTTTAAGTATATGCCCTGTAGTCAGATGCTCCCTTGATACCTCTTTGGAACACTGATAAGCGTTTAATGCTAGCACGGAGCCGTGAGGACAATCGACAACCTTTTGACCAAAAAACTTAGCTATCAAATCACTATGTCTTCCATTAAGACTGTCTGTCATTTTTTTGGAAAAAATCCTCAAAGAGTTTCTTGTCGCCATCGACATACTATCCCAATGATTCTCAAGGATTTGATTGCAAACAGCATCTTTCGATAACTCATTAGCTGACAACAATTGATATAGCCATGCAGCTTGCACATCACTTTTACTAGCGATCGCCGTCGCCTCCAGCAAACCACTTTCCTCTAACTCAAAGCGCATTCTAGCCATCAACAATAACAATGGAGATGGTTCAAAATCCCCAAGGGCTTTAAGAAGTTTATTGGGAAGTTCACCCATTTGATTAGAGTCTTTCTTAACAACTGTAACAAATAACCTACCAGATGCAATCCAGTTACAATCATCATTATATTTCCAACTAGTTACCTGCCCATCAAAACCATCAATAAGATTCACTAAACTTTTAAGCTTTTCATTTACCAGCCACCACACAACTTCCCGCGGACCCACACCTTGAGAATCCTTTAACGCGGCCACAACGTCACCTTTTTCAGAATAAAGAATTCCCCCCGGTTTCATTAATGTGGGAGCGAATGCCTTTTCTTCAAATATTTTAATGGCATCCAACTGATTAATAGAATTAAGCAAGCGATTTTTAAGCTCATCATCTAGAACTTCTAACTCATCAAAAAAATCATTAACCCTCTCCATCTTATCAAAAGAAAAATAGCTTTCGGGTGAAAAATTTAATAGCGATGAAATAAGATCACTAAAAACATCCTTTATTTCAACCTCTTCTCCACTGGTATGAACAATTATCAAATTGAAATGATTGTTTTTTGCCAACATCCTTAAACAGTTAACTGCCTTATCACCTGATGTGGGGGTATTAGGGTCTAAGTTGTAATCAAGAATAACTAAATCGCTATTATTAATATGCCTGCTGTCTGAAATATCAGGTGTTTGCCCATCATAAACATCAACCCCCCATGAACGAGAAGGGTGACGACACACTTTAATTAATGCTTTAAGGGGCTCGAACCCTTTTTTTGACCACTTCCTGTTTCTTTCCTCAATATCCTTGCCATCGCCTGAATCTTGAAATGCTTCAAGTTCACGTTGAATCAGGGTGTCTATGGTGGGGTAATTATCATCAATAATGGTCACAGTTCGAATGGGTTCAATATAAGCAAGCTTGATACAATCGCTATAAGAGGGTTCTTCCGTTAACTTCACAGCTTCAGACATTTGAAATTCCTTTTAATGTAATTGCAAAATTTGCTCCTGATAATATTTTTTTATCATCATTTGTCTCATAACGAATCTTATGCCCCCCTGCTTGTAAGTTTTGCTTACACAAATATAACCCTACGCCTCTACCTCCCCGCAGCTTACGAGTAAAAAACAATGTAAAGAGTTGATCATAGTCGTCTTGGTCTACACCGGGTCCATTATCTGCTATGACCACTTCCCCATCACGAAAATCCAATATTATTTTGGATTTATCTTCTTCCCCATTACCTACCCAGTATTGAGAATTATTCACAAGGTTAATAAATACAGGAAACAATCTAGCGGGCTGTTCATTAATGCTCATGGTTAAAAATGCAACTGTCGCACTAATCCCAATATCTCGTCGCTCAAATACGTCACCAAAATAATCTTTAATATATGAGAATATTCGCTGCCCTGAAATTTCTATTCTTGTTCTATCGCCTGATAACTTTAATGGCGACAAAAACCTCCATTTTTCATTTAAACTTTCCTGTGCATGAACAATGCTTTCGTAAGCCCGAGTTTGATGATCGTCAAGGCCACTACGCTTTAATGCTTTTAAACCTTGATTTATCGTCATATCTAAGCCTTCAATTTCGTGGCCTATAATCTCTACCGTAATACCCAGCTGAGCTAGTTGATGAATCCTCCCAGCCTCTTCTTTCCATTTTTCCATTTCATTAATACTATGAATTGCTAGCCCTTCAAGATCAATTTTTTGTTTAATATTTTCAAGCGCAGTCACATAAGGTTTTAATTTCTGAATAACCTCAATTTCTTGTTTCGCATACTCATCATCCAAACGATCCAACACCATCCCCAGCGTTGTTTTACCTAATTTTAAATCTTCTAAATCCGCTGACATTGTTTGGTGATAGGCTTTATTAAGTACGCTTACAATGGCATCAAAGCTTTGAGTTTCCTCTCTAAGTATTTCTTTTCCAGATTTAGCCAATCCTCTAATGACATGTTGCAACTGCCCGGCTTTACTATTAAATGTTTTTTGAGCCACCTCATAATCACTAGTCGTCACCAGTCGCGATAAGGCAAAGTTTACCGATGCATCAAGTTGCTTAAGCAACTCTTTGCCCCTAAGCTCAAAGTCTCTATATTCTTTGTAAGGGTCTTTTGCGCTACCTAGCGATTTCGGTAATGGACTTAATGAAAAACCACCCATTTCTCGAGTATATTCTGCTATTTTTTGTTTTACTTGAATGGCTGATTCTTCATCATCAAGATGTAAACCATCACTAAATTCATCGGCAAGATCGGATAAAATTATTGTGAGTTGTTCTAAGCTTGGCCTTTTGGATTTTATTGTCGACTTAACCCTTCGCTGCTCTTTAATTAATAATTTCTTTTTATCCAGCTCTGCTTTTTCGGCGTTTTTTGTAGCTTTAATATCTTTTATAATGGGTTTTCTATCTGGAGATTTACCCCCCATATAATTATCAGCAATATCTACAAGAATTTTTTCGACAATATCTCTAAATAATTTAGATGCTCTATTATCTAACAGTCCTTCCCTACCTGCTTTATCTTTTAAATTGGGGTTTTTATCGCGAGAAATAAAGATTCGACCAAAGGTACGACGATTTGACCAAAAATATCGACCAGCATGTAATGTACGACGCCTTTCTATTTCAAAATAATCACTATCTTCACGCCCGTAAGGCATCACACGAAGCCCGTCACGATAAATCATCAAGCCAGAATAGCGATCACACTGCTCCTTAAAGTGGGCATACTGGCCATCCGACAGTGTAGTGCTATTTAGTTGAGCTTCATAACTACCTAATCTTATTGAAAACGCACCAAAATAACTATCCTTACGCATTTTGTACTTTGCACCCGGTTTAACCACAACATTTTCGTGCCATATACCAAATGCTTTTACTCTGCCTCTAAAAAAGCCTTCTTCATCAACGTCGCCTTCAACTAAGTGTTCTAAATCTTCCAGATCGGACAAAGAAAAATCACGCTGACTACTAATAATTATGTTTTGTAAATCACCATGCCAGGCAATCACAGAATTAGAAAAATCGTTTATCTGCACCTCTCCTTCACGTGCAAAAGGATCGGTAAAGTTAGATAATGTTTGAATAAATGACGTTCTCGCTCGTTTCTCTGTTGCTTCTGCATCGTCAATCCGAACCTTAGATAATTGCGCAAGCACATCATCATGTAGGTCTGCCATAAACATGGCGGTTCCTTTTGTGGACTCACCTAGCCATACAGACCATGTTGATAAATGCCTTATATCAAATGCATCACCAATAATTGTTTTTTCTATCAGTGATTTCGTACTAGGCTTATCTTCATCAACCTCTTGCGCATCAAAACGGTCCCACGCGGCTTCAATGCGTAGGCTTCTTTCTTTATTTGCATTATTTCCAACATCACCCCAAATATTCCCCATTAATCCTTCAAAGAGGTCAGGCATCAACTCAAACAATTCTTCTTTTTGGTTAAATTCAATAACTGGAATATAAATATCGTGCAACATTAAGAAAGGGTTTTCAAAAAGCCGCCAATCAAGTAGTGCAGCAACAAAGGAAGCATCTTTGCGTTTTGAAACAAGCAATAATAATTTGCCTAAAGCTGCGCAAGATAAACGGCCGATACCTTTTTGGCCTTGTTTAGGTCTGACAGGCAAGCCATCTCTGTCATCTTCCGATACGCTAAGGTTAGTTGCTTTTGATTCCGTCCCTACGGTTAGCCATTTAGTTTCAAAATCCTCTCTACTCATTCCATGTCCATCATCTACTAAGGCGCAGACAGGAACCTTTCCATCAAACACATGTAACTCTACTTCATGTGAATAAGCATCGTATGCATTTTTCCAAAGCTCAGATATGGCAGTAGGACAATCGGCTATTTGTTCCCTACCTAGATGATCAATGGTTCGTGCTCGAGTCTGAAATGAAACTGAATTAACCATAAAACGTTATCCATCCATAGTAAGTAATTTATTAGTGTTTTGTTTTATGCCGTTTTTTTATTATTGTTTTTAATCTGAGTAATGTTAGCGCACTTTACGGCTTCTTTAATCATTACTTCACCCAGCAAAACAGGTACAGCGTTTCCCACTTGGGCACCTTGACTCGTTATCCCCGCCGAAAACACGAAGTCATCTGGAAACGTTTGAAATCTCGCAGCATGCCTAATGGTTATTCCGTGATTTTTCCATGGATGCAAAAAACGTCCCTTTGATGGGTTAAAGCATCCAGTAGTCATTGTAGGGCCGGGTTGCCCTAAGCGAATTCTCCCGTAGACATCTTTATGCCCAACGTAACCATCGGCATGGCACTTTAACCTAAAGGCAATATCTTCTCGGCCACCATTAATGGGGGTTGCTATAAATCGATCACGTAACGCCTGAGTGTGATTCATATGAATGGCAGCGGGGTCTTCTGACACTTTAGGCATGGGTTGACCAAATGTGAGGGACTCTGCGAGTTCTTTGCCAATAACTTTCTTTAAATCATTAATTCTTGTTTTCGGAGCAGGTTCAAACACGGTTGATGCTGTTTTCCATTCAGGCTTCTTTGTGCCGGGCTTGAAGTGTGTTGATTCAGGCGGCCACACAACATCACTACTATCGCAGTCTGTACGCACACCTAAAATAAAAACACGCTGACGATTTTGTGGGACACCATAGTCTTTAGCATTTACTTTTATAGGACCTAATAAACGATAGCCATTTGCTCGACTTAGATTTTTAAATTTTTGAAGGTGTAGTTCATGACGCTTCCATAACAAACCAGGAACATTTTCTACTAAAAACACTTTTGGCTTTAATTCACGAACAAAATCAAAATAGCGAATAAGTAACTTGTTTCGTGGATCATCGACACCTCGATCTAAAATACGGTGCTTAGAAAAACCTTGGCAAGGCGGCCCGCCCATCAAGAAATCTAACTCGCCTACTTCGAGCTTAAGTTCTTTTCTGAAGTCCTCGGGGTCAAGTTCAAGTATATCTTCAGGATATACCTTCGTTGTGGCTTTCTTGTTCTTTACAAGATTGTGCGTATAAGTAGCACAAGCTGACTGATCAAATTCAACTGCTGCCAATACATCAACACCTACATTAAGAGCTGCGAGTGAAAAACCTCCGGCTCCGGCAAATAGGTCAATAGCTTTTATTTTTCCACCAAACATAAATTCTCTAATCAATACAAGTTCGCGTATATTTTATTTTGGTGGAAAGTATAACCGGCTAAGTCAACTGAGCCAACCTATTATTTTATTCTTTTAAATCATGAGCTTGCAACAACAATATGTTATTAAAAATCACTTAAAAATATAAAGCTAGTTTTGGACAAAAAGTCATAGGTCAAATCGCCCAACAATAAAGGTGTCGGAGGGATTTAAAAACAACCCAATTGATCAATATTAAATCCCTCCGACACCTTTTTTACACCTTTTGATGAGCTGTCATGTTTTATTGCTGCCTTTGCGTGCGAAAAAGGCTTTGCCTTGGTCGGTTAAGCGGTATTGTTGTAAACGGCTATTGGGCTTATCGGGGAGGGTTCTTGCTATAAACTGTTGATCTAATAGCTCATTGATACGCAGGTTGAGCTTGCTGGATATTGATGTATGGCCAAGATTGTTGGCGATTTGGCTTTTGCTTTTTTCGCCGTTTAACAGCACCGCTAGAATACGGTTTGCTAGTGCAGATTCGATATTTGACTCTAGCCCCGACTCTAGCCCAGCTGTTTTAGCCTCTTCGATTTTCGCCGGAGCGGCGACAAAATCATTAATCACAAACTGCACCTGAAACTGTAGCCCCACTTCAGACCACCGTAAGCCTATGCCGGGGTATTGTTTGAGCTCGTCGGCGATCAGTTTAAGGCCGTTACCCCATTGGTCGATTAACCCTAGGTGCTTAAAAAATGGTGCGATGACTTTGTTACGAATATCCGATTGGCGCGCTTCCATGTCGTTAAATTCGATAGAGGGCAGAAGTTTACCGGGGCTGGTAATTTCTACCATATCGTCGTAAATAGCGATTTTTATATCTTTACCTGTTAACGAGTAATTGAGCGAGCTAGAGAGGCAACGAATTATTCATACGTGTAACCTACCGGAATATGCCAATTTATCACCGTCCAAAATCGTACCGACACTGGCTGACAAGGGCATGTACATGGCTTCAGAGACGACTAT
>JBLILH010000043.1:0-13656 GCA_047636495.1 Candidatus Endobugula sp.
TTAATCGAAGCGACATTGATACGAAACCCTTGGCCTAATAAACCCTTGATTTCACCTAATATAAAGGTATGCGAAATAGCCGGATATTGACTAATAACATAGGTGATTGCGGTGCAGGATGTATTGGACATAGATATATTATGAGTCAAGTTAAACAAGGATTGCGTATCTACCAGTATACTATAAAAGCGTATCAGTATAATTGACTATTGTTGATCAGCTCTACATGAACGCTAAAAAGTTATTCTTGGTTGCTTGAATCACTCCTCGTTACCGTAAAAGGTTCTAAGCCTCTAACGTAGTTAGGTATCTCGCTGGGAGGTAATGGTCGGCTAAAGAAGAAACCCTGAAAGTAATTGCAGCCCTTAGCTATTAAAATATCTCTTTGTTCGGCTTCTTCAACACCTTCTGCAATAACGCTATAGCCAAAGTTTTTAGCCATATTAATAATTGTTTCGGTAATTACTTCGTCGGCATGATTCTTGGTTATTTCTTGGATAAAACTGCGGTCAATTTTCAGTTCATCTAAAGGCAGTTTCTTTAGATAGTTTAATGATGAGTAGCCTGTACCAAAGTCGTCAATAGATACTCGGATTCCTGCATTTCTTAAGCGCACTATTTTTTCCGCAACTCGGTCGGGGTTGTTAATGATAACGCCTTCGGTAAGTTCAACCATGATTTTTTCTGGCCGCACACCGACTTCTTTTATTATGTGCGACAAGTTGTGAATGAAGTCCACTTGCTGAAACTGAATGGGACTTATGTTAATCGATACATGGTCAAAAATAATACCTTGGTTTTCCCATGTTTTAATTTGTTGGCAGGTATTCGTAATAACCCAGTCGCCTAGTAGAAGAATAAGCATGCTTTCTTCAGCTATAGAAATAAAGTCTAGAGGGGATATATAGCCATCTTCGGGGTGAGTCCAGCGGACCAAAGCTTCTAAGCTAGGGCACTTGTTATCGTGAGTGATTTGCGGTTGATATGCTAATGATAATTCATTGTTTTTAATCGCGAGGCGTAAATCTTTTTCAATGTGTAAGCGTTTATCTGCTTTTATTTGCATGCCTTCTTCAAAAAAACAAAAACTGCCCCGATTATTAGACTTGCTGTTATACATTGCAGAGTCAGCATATTTTAAAATTTCTTCGGTGTTTTTACTATGTTCATCGAAAAAAGCGATGCCTATACTAGCGGTAATGTGATACAAATGTCCTGCCAATAAAAAAGGCTCTGTTAGGCTAGATAGTATTTTTTGAGCGATGGCACTAGGGACCTTTGTTTTGTCGTGGTTCTTAAAGTTCGGCACTGAAAAGACGACAATAAATTCATCGCCGCCTAATCGCCCTGCCATGTCTTCCTTGCGCAGGCAGGAAGTTAGGCGTTTACGAAATTCAATGAGTAATTTGTCACCAATGTCGTGCCCTAGCGAGTCATTGATTATTTTAAAGTGGTCTAAGTCCAAATAAATAATTGCGCCGCATTTTTTATTTTTTTGTGCGGAAACTAGTTTTTTGTCAATATGTATTTTTAGCATTTTACGATTAGGTAAGCCGGTCAGTGGATCGTAAAACGCTAGTGAGTTAACTTGTTCTTGAGTGGCTAATAGTTCGTTGGTACGTTGATTAAACCAATGCGCCAGCTCTCCAAACTCACTGGTCCGCTTAACTTGAATAAAACTATCTACGTCATCGCTATCAATATAACCCTTTAGATTGTTCATTAATTCTTTAAGAGGGTCTGCATAAATACGCTTAAGCAATAAGCCGGCTAACACAATAGCAATAAGCATGATAAGCGAAATAGATAAATTAAGTGCTGCAATGAGTTGGGATGATGTCGCTTCACTTAACGGCATAACAGTAACAATATGCCAACCCGTTAACGGCATAGTAGAAGCAACTGCTAAAGCCGGCTCTTTTAAAAAATAATCATTATTAATCGAAAAAATATGCTCGTTCTTGTGTGTGACTCCGTTATTTTTATTAGGGTGAACGATACTATTGGCGATAAGGAGCGCCTCACTGAAATTAACTTTAGCACTCTTTGCTCTGATCTCTATCGCTAACGCATAAACTTTTTCGTCATTGGATATAGAGGGCATTTGACTATGATTTATTTCAAGATGAGCACTAAATGCTTCAAATGCACTATGCTTCTGCGCCAGTTCTTTAATGGTAATAAACGGAGTAGAGTAAGTCTTCCCCGATTTGTTCGGGGTTGATTGCGCAAGCTTCTCATCGGGGAATGAGAGTAAATGACCATTTCTATCGACAGCAAAGGCATAGCCATTAAAGCGTTCAGTCGAATCTTTTAATAAATTTTGAAGACCATCTAACATAAGATCAATGGTGGTAGCGCCAATATATTGCTGGTTATGGATAATCGGTGACGTGACAGTGACCATCGATTGGAGAGTGAAAGGATCCACATATGATTTTGACCAATATACTTGTCCAGGTTGCAAATATTCTGACGGCACATACCATTCTTCACGATGATAACCGTTACCACCCTCCTGGTTATAGTCGTCATAAAAAATGAGGTCTCCCTGTTGATTACGGCTCCAAAAATAACTATCACGTACCTTTTGGGTATTAAAGCGAAAAGGCTCCGGCCATACGCCACCACCGATCACCCAGGCCTTGGATTCCGTATTATTAATAAGTTGGACGACGGCGTTCTGCAGCACGGTGTTGTTTGTATATGTTTCTAATGCAACAGATGCCATCGAGTTCGCTAGCGTGGTGGCAATTTTCGTCCGTTCCGACAGCCTAGTCAGTACTCTTTGCTGAGAATGGCTTAGCTTTTCATAAGCAATATGCTCTGCGACGTCTTCAATAATGACGCTGATAGTAATGGTTGTTACTCCAATAACTGATATCGCCAACAGTACAAAGAAGCCCAGTGCTTTGACTCGCAAGCGCTGGTGCCATTTTATGCTAAATTCATAGGAGTTAGGCAAAGAAGCATCTCTATATAAGTAAGTTTTTGTCAGTAATAGTGTTCATTTAATCATAGTCAATATTTACCTGCCTTGCAGCGTAAATTCGATTATTTTAGATGAAGTGGGTAGTTGGTGTATGACGTGCGCGGAAAAAAAATAATAGTGTTCTCCAACGATGAAACGGTAGACCTAGGCCGATATTTGCGGTGAATGAATGGTTTATACCTGCTTATTAAGTGATTTTTATAGAGGGTGAGCAGAGCCTCTTGTGCATACGCTGTTAGTATTATGGCAATCCTTCGTACCTAGGCGTCTGTCGGATTTAGGAGAAATCTACTTCGGCAGCGGGAAATCGGTGGTTTTTTCAAATAATTTGCATCATTTAAGGGTGCCTGCTTTCGGTGCATAAGCCAAATACACGCCTCAGATGATCGAAAAATGCCCTCGATTTTTCCTCACATCACTATGATCCCTAAGTCCGACAGGCTCCTGGGAGGTGAACGCTAGATATCGCAAGACATTTACCACGTATTTTTCCCTGTAGGTGATGGTGTTTACAATACGGTTAGTGAATGGATCGACTACTTAAAATGTGATCACCTATTTGGTAAAGATGAGCTATTATTTCCCAAAACAAAAAAAAGGTAGGCCAAAGCCGACATTTTGAGGCGATAGGATTAAGCAAGGAGCACTGGAGTACCGCAACGGCGATACGTGAGGTATTTAAACGTGCATTTACCTTGGCGGAATTGCCTTATTTTAACCCGCATAGCTTTCGTAATACCTTGGCGGCATTAGGCGAGAAATTATGCCAAAGCCCCGAAGAGTTTAAGGCGTGGAGCCAAAACCTAGGCCATGAAGGGGTATTAACCACGTTTAATAGCTATGGCGAGGTGCCAGAAAGCAGACAAGCGGATATATTTAAACAGCTTAAAGAGCCGCGTATTGAAGTGACTACGGGTAGCAATGCCCATGAGATAGCACAGGCTGTAATCGAAGCAATGGCGAACCAAAAGCCAACAGCTTAGCCACCTATGATTTTTAGCGTTTTATTGCCTGTAATACTCAAGTTACCCGATGCCGCTTTTTCTATGTGTTCGCTCCACCATGTCATCATGGGTATGCGGCGTTTCATATAGTCGGCGCGGTTGTAGGCGTTACGCACTTCGTTGTCGCCTGTGTGAGCCAATGCCGCTTCGATAATATCACCATCAAAGCCTTGTTCGTTTAGGGTGGTGCTGGCCAGTGCGCGTAAGCCGTGAGCGACTAATTGTTTTTCAAAGCCCATACGTTTGATGGCTGTATTCCCCGTTTGTGCATTGGTGGGCTTTCGTAGGCTTCTATCCGAAGGGAAAACAAAGTCACTGTATTTACTGCTAATAGGGCGCATCACCTCAAGAATAGATAGGCTTTGTGCTGATAACGGCACGCTGTGTGGCTTTTTCTTTTTCATGCGTTCGGCGGGTATATGCCATAGTGCATTTTTAATGTCGATTTCATCCCATCTTGCGCCAGCCGCTTCGCTAGGTCTTACCATTGTATGTAATTGCCATTCAATAACGCACCGCGTAGTCACCTTGATACTGGCAACCGAAAGCGCCGCCATGAGTTCGGGTAGTTGTTCGGGTAGTAATGTGGGTAAATGTCGCTTTACGGGTGTTTTAAAGGCTTTGCCAATACCTGTTAGAGGGTTGGCACTTAATAGCCCTATATTCACCGCATAAACCATCACCTCATTTAAGCGTTGGCAAAGGCGCTTTACCGTTTCTAGGTTACCTTTAGCGGCAATAGGTTTAATTGTGTCAATTGCTTTAATGGCGGTGATCTTATGAATGGGGAGTTTGCCAAGGTGTGGGAAAACATGATTGTTTAGTGAGCGCCATGTGTCCAGTGCGTGATTTTCCGATATATTGCCTTTTTTGGTGTCTAGCCATTGTTCGGTAATATGTTGAAGCGTGTTTTGATGCGCGGTTTCTTTGCTGCGCTGTTCGTCGTCGCGGTGTTCTTTGGGGTCGATGTTTTTAGCCAGTAACTCTTTTGCCGCGTCTCGTTTACTGCGAGCGTCCGCAATAGATAGCGCAGGGTATGCCCCAAAGCTTAGGCTGGTGCGTTTTTTGGTGTGTGGGCGTAGATAATCAAATAACCATAACTTTGAGCCGTTAGGCTTTATCCTAAGCTGTAAACCACCCCCATCAGAAAGGGTATAAACCTTGTCTTTTGGTTTGGCTTGTTTTACTTCGGTATTGGTTAAAGGTTTGGTTGTTCTAGCCATTTTAGTAGTACCGTTTTTAGTAGTATCGTCATGGTACTACTAAACGTACTACTAAAAAAGGGGGATGTTACGGGATGGCTTAGAACCGTATAGGCGTAAAAAAGCCCGTAAGTCGTTAGAAATACAGGCTTTTTTAGGCTTTTTCGGGTCTGGTGAAACCCTTGTATGGTGGAGGCGGGGGGATTTGAACCCCCGTCCGCCAGCACTCCGTCCTCGGCTCTACATGCTTAGTTTCCGTTAATTGATTTAACCGCATACAGCCCAACGGGCAGGACGTAATTGGCGATCTCAGTTAAAGTTTAACAGTGAAACCCTGAGTATGAGTTACTGCGATTCTGTTCTATATGACAGTCAGTAGCGCGATACAGACACCTTGCTAAAGACCGCTAGGACCGAAGTCACTAGAAATGGTTTTCAAAAAACTGCTTACGCAGCTAGTTGAGCACCATCGTAGTTAGCATCATTTGCAACTATAAATTTGCAGCTTTGGATTTACGTGATTGCTACCATCACGACATGCACCTTGGGTTTTGTTACCGGCGTCGAATCCTAATCGCCCCCATTTCTTCGCATAATCGCCGAATACTGCGTTGTGCTGCGGTCTCAGAAATGCTCATGAACTATTGTTCACTCCGCTGTCTTCGCCTTGCACGCCTTATCTTCGACGATTCTGCTTCGAAATACTTTTTTCGCATAATCGCCGAATACTGCGTTGTGCTGCGGTCTCAGAAATGCTCATGAACTATTGTTCACTCCGCTGTCTTCGCCTTGCACGCCTTATCTTCGACGATTCTGCTTCGAAATACTTTTTTCGCATAATCGCCGAATACTGCGTTGTGCTGCGGTCTCAGAAATGCTCATGAACTATTGTTCACTCCGCTGTCTTCGCCTTGCACGCCTTATCTTCGACGATTCTGCTTCGAAACTTTCGTCGTCATTGCTCATTATGTTACTGAGTGCTTTTACGTCGATGCATTTCGTTTTGCCTTTATGTAAGACAATTTTTTATTCTACGCGTAATAGTTTTTTTTCGCACGCTTTAGTATGCTATTAATGTAGTTTTTATTACTTAGGGGGTTTTATGGGGTGGCGATTATGTATTACTGTGCTGGTTCTGGGTGTGATGGGGTTGGCTGTGGCGGTAATGACGGTTGACTTTACAAGATCAAACGCTAACTTTACTGCAGCCGTATTGCCGTCTTTTAGCTTGCAAGATGGTATGACTGGCGCAAAGTTCACTCGTCGTGACTTGCTAGGTCATAAGCAGTTATTGAATGTGTGGGCAACGTGGTGTGTAGCATGTCGAGAGGAACATCCGTTTTTAGACGCTTTGAGTCACGACGGCGTGAGGATTGTGGGGTTATTTTATCGTGATGCGCCTGCATCTGCTGATAAGTGGTTGAAGGAGCGTGGCAACCCTTATGTGGCTAATTTACTTGATATGCGCGGTGAGCTGGCGGATAAGCTACCGGTCATCGGTGCGCCGGAAACTTATTTCATCAGCAGCAGTGGTGTAATCGTTCACAAGCACTCGGGTATTCTAGACAAAGAAAGATGGGATGATGGCCTGCAGGTTATGTACCAAAATATGCAGTGACCCCCCCCCGCAGCGATTAATTAATGTAAACAGAGTATTAGCGCTCAACGAATTAACGTTGACTGTGTTGCATCACTCTCTGTTTCTGACGGTTCCAGTCACGTTCCTTTTCTGTTTGGCGTTTATCGTGCTGCTTTTTACCGCTAGCAATAGCAATTTTACATTTTACCATATGGCGCTTCCAATACAGTGCTAAGGCAATAGCGGTATGGCCTTTTTGTTCAGTGGCGATTTCTAATTTACGAATCTCTTTGCGGTGGAGTAATAATTTACGCTGGCGGTTGGGTTCAACCACGAAATGTGTAGAAATAGTATTGATCGGTTGGATTTGTGCATTTAATAACCATGCTTCACCGTTTTTCAAAAACACGTAACTATCGACAATTTGTCCCTTGCCTGCGCGTAGGCTTTTAACTTCCCAGCCCTGCAGAGATAAGCCCGCTTCTATTTTTTCATTTATCTGAAAATCAAAATGCGCACGTTTATTTTGAGCAATAGTGTTGTCGAGTGTCTTGGGTTTTTTAGCCATGTAAAAATTATAACGTTTACCGCTAGGGAAGGATACTGTTTTGGTGCTGACTAGGCTGTTTTATGCGTGTTAAGATATCGGGCTGATGTCAAAAGCGGTGGATCACATAACATGTTGGGCTTATCAAGTATTTAGCATAATAAAAAATTATCTTGGGAGAAGGCAATGAACATTCAACAAAAAGTTAACGGTGTATGGGGTTCGCGGTGGGTATTTATTTTAGCGGCTACAGGCTCTGCAGTGGGACTAGGTAATATTTGGAAGTTCCCTTACATTACCGGCGAAAATGGGGGTGGAGCTTTCGTTCTGGTGTATCTTGCGTGTATTGCCTTAATTGGAGTGCCCATCATGATTGCCGAAGTCATGTTAGGTCGCCGCGGCCGTATGAGCCCTATTAATAGTATGTTGCTGTTAGCGCGTGAATCGAATACGTCCCGCTGGTGGGGGAGTGTAGGTTGGTTTGGTTCTTTAGCGGGTATTTTGATATTGTCTTTTTATAGTGTGATTGCCGGTTGGGCTTTGCAATATATGTCGCTATCAGCGAGTGGCGAATTCTATCAGATCAGCGGTGAGGCCTCTGGTGCTACGTTTTCTGGTTTGCTTGCCGATGTGGGATCTCTGGTGACGTGGCATACCGTATTTATGGCATTGACCTTGTTAATTGTGATGGCAGGTGTCGTTAAAGGTCTAGGGAAAGCTATTTCCGTGATAATGCCATTGCTTCTTGTTTTGCTGTTAGTCATGCTGGGTTACAGCATCGCCGAAGGTAATTTTGCAGAAGGCTGGAACTTTCTGTTTGCATTTGATGCCTCTAAACTTGAGTGGAATTCGGTCTTAGTTGCGCTTGGTCATGCCTTCTTTACGCTGAGTTTAGGTATGGGTGCAATCATGGCGTATGGCTCGTATATGCCAGAAGAAAAAGTGTCTATCGGTAACACGGTTATTATTATTGCAATGTTAGACACATTGATAGCGCTAATTGCAGGCTTAGTTATCTTCCCTATCGTCTTTGCCAATCCTTCTATCGTGCCAGGCGCCGGCCCGGGTTTACTATTTGTCAGTTTGCCGGTTGCCTTTGGTAATATGGCAGGTGGTCAGCTATTTGGCTTTATGTTTTTTGCATTAGTGGCATTAGCGGCATTAAGCTCGGCCATCTCGATTATCGAGCCAACGGTTGCTTGGCTAGTGGAAAGTCGAATAGCTTCGCGTATTAAAGCAACGTTGGGCTTAGGCTTTACCATATGGTTTGTGGGGTTAGGTACGGTTCTATCGTTTAATCACTGGGCAGACTACACTCTGTTTGGTAAGACTTTCTTTGATAGTTTAGATTACTTAACGGCCAATATAATGTTGCCGTTAGGCGGCTTATTGATGGCGCTCTTTGTGGGTTGGTTTATGAACACCAAGGCCATTGTTGAAGAGCTTGGGCCTATCGACCAAGGAGGTTATAAATACTGGTTACGCATCTTGCGATACGTGTCCCCAGTATTGCTGGCCATAGTCTTTGTGATGTCTTTAATCGGTTAGACAAATAGGAAGCAATTATGGTGACCATTACGCGTTCTGCGCTAGTTGAGTACTCCGCTAGGCAGATGTATGATTTGATCAACGATATTGAGGCTTATCCTCTGTTTATGTCAGGTTGCTTGGCTGCAGAGATGATTCATCATACAGATGATACGGTTGAAGCTCGATTAACCTTAGGGAAGTCGGGTTTTCAGCAGAGTTTTATTACGCGCAATACCTTGATCCCACCAGAAGCCATGGTGATGCACTTGGTCGAAGGTCCATTTAAAAAATTTGACGGGCGGTGGCAGTTCGATACTTTATCTGACACTGCTTGTAAGGTTAGTTTATACTTAGAATTCGAGTTTGCGAGCCCTATCTTGGCCATAACGCTAGGTTCGTGGTTTGAGAGAAAAACCAATCAGCAAGTCGATGCTTTGTGCCAGCGTGCAGATGATGTTTACGGGGCGAGGTGCTGATCTTTAGGTTACCGATATTAGAGCGTATGGAGTTGCGGTGTGTCAGAAAGCGAAATGATCGAGGTCGAGGTGGCTTATGCGCTTCCCGATAAGCAAAAAATTTACGGCTTATTAGTCGAAAAGGGCACTACCGCATTAGCCGCAGCGAAACAATCGGCAGTGATTAAGGATTTTGGCGACATCGACTTAGATAGTGCTAAAATGGGTGTGTTCGGCCAAACAATAAAAGTGCCTGCACAACATGTTTTACAGGCAGGAGAGCGAATTGAAATTTATCGTCCCCTAATAGCTGACCCTAAGGCTGCACGTCGGCAACGCGCGGAAAAAGCGGCACTTAGAAAAGCGTAAAAATTATTAGTCGTTCTTTATGATTTTTGTGACGACTTCGTCTTCGAAGGCGATAGTGATATGGTGTTCAATAGTAGTGCCTTGTTTGGTATCGACACTATAAAAATAATCCCAGCGGTTCTGGTTAAAGGTGTCGACCAAAAGTGGCGAGCCTAACGTGCGCTGTACTTGCCGTCGATTCATCCCGACAGTGACTGACTCGACTTTTTCTTGGGTGATTAAATTGCCCTGTGGAATATCGATTCGGTAAGAGCCAGGCAATAAGCCTGAGCATGCAGAAAGTAAAACAACAACAGAAATAACTAGTACAATCGACAAGATTTTCATTACAAAGGTTCCACCTAGTGATAAGGACGGGGATGATACCCGAATTACATGACTAATTTGACGTAAGCTGAAAAAAAACGCAAGGATTAATGGCATGTCTACAGAAAATAATGAGTTACGCAAGGCAGGACTTAAGGTCACTCTTCCACGAGTGAAAATTTTACAGATACTGGAAACATCATGTCGGCGGCATTTAAGTGCCGAAGATGTATACAAGGAACTGTTAAATTCGAATGAAGATGTTGGCTTAGCGACAGTTTATCGTGTGCTAACCCAGTTTGAGACGGCGGGTTTGGTTGAACGCCACAACTTTGATGGTGGTCATTCGGTGTTCGAGCTAGACCGTGGTGAGCATCACGACCACATGGTGTGTGTGGAAACTGGCAAAGTCATCGAGTTTCACAATGAGCAGATCGAAAGTTTGCAGAAAAAAATTGCAGCAGAGAATGGCTACGAGTTGGTGGAACATAATCTTGTGTTGTACGTTAAGCCGCTAACGCCATAACGGCAATCTTTTGTTTACTATGTTATTTTGGATAATATCTTACGTCTTATTTTCGTCCATGAGCTATCGCGACCTAGTTCGTCTCTTCTGCCCTTTTCGTCAATAAATACTGTGCCATGACTACCTTTAGATTGCAGGCAATCCTTGTCTACAGTGTAGTAATAAAGTGCTAGCGACTTTCGTGATCTTCCCGGCGGGCAGGTTAGCGGCTCTGGATGGCCATGAAAGCTGGAGCCAGTCGTGTTAAAAATCGTCATTCTATTGAATAGAGGTAAAATTTTTGCCTTTTGTGCGCCCTTAGGGTCACTCCACAGTTCAAAGTGGCCGCCAAATGACTCTTTCCAGTCTTCGTTGAGATAAACTAATACATTGATTCTGCGGTGAAGTTTTAGATGATCATTGCGATTGAAATCGGTATGAATACCGAGCTTTCCGCCAGGCTTAATTTTATGCAAGCCACCTCCCGCTAAATAAGGGTCCGCAATTAATCCGTTTATACCCGTTAGCTTTTCTAAAAAAGTCAAAAAAGTACCCGAATTTAGGCTGTGAATAAATGCACGGGTGTTCGGTCCTAAACTATCATCTTTGCTCAGCTGTAATTTTTTTTCATACTTGGTGTCGTACTCTTTCCACTCTTGCGTTAAGTCAAATTCACTAATAATGTGATGTAAAATAGACGGGTCAAATACGTTGTCAAACACACTGTGCGCATGGGGCACAGCATCACGATAAGCGTTATGCTGCTCTTCGGCAAGGCGGTACAATTTTTCTACGGGTAGAATGTCATTGTAAGAATACATGTCTAAGGTGTTCATAACGTGGCCTTTTATAATTGATTAAATCAAACAGTGATATGCGCGTAGCAGTGCAGGGGCAGAATATTGCAGACCCGCTCCGTGTTCTGAACCGACATCAAGTTTTTGCACAAGAGTTGCCTCATCATCGTGTCACTATCTAGAATCATGACGCCATCTACAGTCACGCCCTAGAATCGGTGACTGCTTAAAGATTGAGTATAGCGCAACTCAATACGCGTCAATGTCGATTGAATCAAATAATGTACCTGACCAAGGCCAAGTTTGGATAAACTAGGCGACGTTGCTAGTGTCTTCTATCATTTCTTTAGCGTGAGCGAGCGATTGTTTGGATACATTGCTGCCGCTAATCATGCGGGCTATTTCTTCTATTTTTTCTTGTGTTTGTAAATTAACAATCGTGCTCTCGGTACTTGCCGTCATCTTGTCGTCTTTGTCGTTGCGAGTACTGGAGGATTTGCTGACCCGCCAGTGTTGGTGAGCCTTGCTCGCCACTTGTGCGAGGTGAGTGACACACAATACTTGGCTACGGTTACCTAATTGTGCTAGTAAGCGTCCCACCACATCGGCGGTTGCGCCACCTATACCGACATCGACTTCATCAAACACCAGTGTTGATACGTGGGAGGTTTGTGCGGTGGCTACCTGAATCGCTAAGCTAACCCTCGATAGCTCGCCGCCAGAAGCGACTTTGGCCAAAGGTTTGTGAGGGCTACCAGGGTTGGTGCTGATTAAAAATTCTATTTGGTCTATACCGTGCAGATTCTTATTGGCGTCATCGCTTGATATGCTGACGAAAAAATCAGCATTAGCCATAGAGAGCGTGGCGAGCTGTTCGTTCACTTGCAGGGTAAGTTGCCCAGAAGCCTGATGGCGTCGTTTAGACAGCTTTCTAGCATGAGTTAACAGCGTTTTCTCTGCTTCAGCAACAGTCTTTTCAAGTGCCTCAAGTTGTTCGCCTCCACCGGATAAAGATGCCAGTTCTTGAGCTAACAAGTGATGTTTTTCCGGTAACTTCTCAGGCGTAATGTGGTGCTTGCGGGCGATATCGTAACTCGCAGATAAACGGTCGTTAATATCGCTCAGCCGTTCAGGGTTCAACTCGGTATTGTCAACTTGGTGGCGAATTTCTGCGTAGGCTTCTTCAACATGAATCATCGCATTGTTGAGTAATTGTTCTGCATTAACCAGTGAAGCACTTTTAGGTTTGATGTCTTGTATTAATCGTAATGCTTTTGATAAGCCGGGTTGTAAGCCGTGTTCTTCGTCAACACAGCACTCAGCAAGTTGTTGGCTTTTGTGAATAATAGTCTCAGCGCCATCGAGCATTTTTTGCTCGGCTTCTAGTTTGACCAGCTCGCCATCAACTAAATTAAGCTGATCTAGCTCTTCTACTTGGTAGCGTAATAATTGGTAGCGTGCTTTGGTCTCATCTGCGTTGTCTCTTAGGG
The DNA here is from genome assembly GCA_047636495.1 of Candidatus Endobugula sp. Lineage (GTDB taxonomy): Bacteria > Pseudomonadota > Gammaproteobacteria > Pseudomonadales > Cellvibrionaceae > Endobugula. The sequence continues at coordinate 12,777 of JBLILH010000043.1, forward strand.
ACATCCATTGGGCATGAAGTGAGAGCCACTTTTGATGCGCTTGTTTAACCGTGCTGACAAGGGGCTGATGTTGGGCAAACTCATCGAGTAAGCGTTGGTGCGTTTGTTTTGACAGCAGCGATTGGTGGGCATGCTGGCTATGTATGTCAATCAGGTGTTCACCTAGTGCTCGCACTTGCTGCAATGTGGCGGGCTGGGCGTTAATAAAGCATCGAGAACGTCCTTCGGCAGTGACGACTCTTCTTAACAGGCATACGTCATCATGATTAAGGTCGTTATTAATTAACCACAACTGAGCTTCAGGTAAGTCATCTAACGAGAATGTTGCGGTAATGTCAGCACGTGGGCTGCCATAGCGGACACGATCCGCATCTGCTTTTTCGCCTAATGTCATCGCCAATGCATCGAGTAAAATAGACTTTCCGGTACCGGTTTCACCGGTAATAGCGGTCATGCCAGTCTGTAAATCTAAATCAAGATGTTTGACTAGGGTGAAATTGTTGATCGTGATATGCGTCAACATGGGTAGTTCTCTCAGGGTTAGTAATATTGATAGAGGTTGGGTTAGTGGTAATGCCATGTTTATTTATACAGTATTTGGTGGTAACTGCCAGCTATTTCGTCAGCAATTCTCGGTCAAAGCCAGAAACGACCCTTAAATAGAACATTGATTCGGGCTTCTCTTGCTGCATTGAATTTGTGCGCTCTAACGGCTTAATACTCGATTTAAAGGATAATCATCGGGCAGGCAATATTCTACGCAGTTAAGCGCATGCCCAAGTTGATGCCGCTTACTTATTTTGCAAAAACGCTATCCCTCCGTGCCCACTCATTAATTTGACCATCAAGTCATTCCACGTGGCAAAAATAAAATAGCGAA
>JBLILH010000044.1:0-13566 GCA_047636495.1 Candidatus Endobugula sp.
TAGTGGTTCGAGGAGTGAATACAGCGTATTATCGCAGAAATGGCGAAACTACTGCACTAACTTCGTTATGTTTATTTCTCTCGCGACCGCATGGTGCAAGGCTTGGAGAGTTTTCGGTCAGACACTAACTACCACAAAAGTATTGGTATTCTGTTAGGCCTACTTCTGCGATGTCTCCTTCTTATTTTAGTATCACCACTCTCCACTCTCCACTCTCCACCATACAATAATCATAAATTGTGGTTATACGAGGATATTTGATTCCAGCCAGTAAACTGAGGGACTTCGAGGGTCGTAGCGAGGTAACGAGAAATTAAGGGCATTTTTCGATCATTTGAGGCAAATAGTGAACTTATTTACCCTAAGTAGGTGTTGTTAAACAACGAAAATGACCGGGAAAATGCACTGGTTTTTCGCTATCGTAGAAGATTCTTACTGAGTCCTACAGGTTCCTAGGAGCCTGTAGGACTTAGGGAATCGTAGCGAGGTAGTGAGAGATCGGGCTCTGCTGCGGGAAAATAAAACCGCCATCTTTGCACCACTTGATGCTGTTGTTTGCAATAAGCAAACGCCTGTATCTAGTAGCGCCCATCCTTAAATAGGAATGTCTGTTTTTATTTTCCCTCGCGACAGCCATTTATAAATGGGCACTAGCTAACCTGCTTAGCCGCATTCCACAGTTGTGAAGAGCGATTACCCGTACGGCAATAAGCATGAATACGCTTACCGGTATCAAGTAAATCGGCAAAGTCACTAATGTGCTCTACTTGCATTTGTCCTCCACCAAAAGGGATGTTTACAACTTGCATGCCGTGCTGCTTAGCCGCATCGGCAATCACATCATAAGCGGTCTGATCTGCAGACTCGTTATCTGGACGGTTACACACTAAAATGTCGACACCGTCGGCAACTAATGCCGGTAAATCGACTTCAGCAATCTGCCCCGATACAGACACCTGTTGATCTAATATCACCATACTGGCTACACCTTTAATACATTAACTATGTGGATGCCGGCTTAAGCCAACATGTATAAATCACTGTTATTACGAATAGCACACTTATAACTTAAGAAACTGTTTGATTTTACTTTTCAATACAAAATGCAATACTAATTTTCGCACTACAAAATTTAAACCCACGCTTTTCATAATTAATTGGCTACGATTCTTTAAGCGTTTATACAATTGATTGCGTGTACTTTTAGCAACATCAATCATCGTCGCATTACGCAAGGATGACATCTCTTTGAGTTTGGCTTCAATTTCTGTGACATCTAATGGGCTAATCTTAAGTGGTAATTGGTGTGTATCACCCTTACTTACACTGGCAATAATTTGATTGATCATATTACGTGCTTTTAATCGTCCTACCCAGTAGTCATGGATACGAAAACGCACATCTAAAAACCCAAAGAAGGCCGCGATAGGTGCGCTGGCCAATTCGGAAGGATCTGCCGTAATGGTATAAATACGCATTTTATCTTTGCCGTTTAAGTTAGCGCTCACCCCCATCACTAAAACAGAATTAATCCATACCGTTTTTTGCTCCTCAGTTAAACGAACACCTTCTGGCACAGTCGGCATAAATGTCGCTGCCGCATGCTGATAATCTTTAGGGTAATCGCCACCATTTTCAAGATATAACATTTTGCAAAACTTATCTGCCGTCGTACGCATGGCCGACAATTCATCTGGCCTTGCATTAATCACAACATCCAGTAAGCTTTTTGCACGACGATGTAACTTATCTAATTCCGAGTTCAAATCATCCGTTTGCACCCAATCTTGAAACCGACTGTTACTTAAAATACTTTTTACAATCTGACCCATAGACTCGGCCATATTGGCCTTATCGGCACTAAAGGTATAGTCGGCAGAACTTACTTTGGCATCGGGTGAGATATAAAAATAGAAACGCTTATCAACATCGCCCGATTCTTTATCAATAGGTACGGCTATATCTCTCGCCAAACCTAACGGATAATTATTAAAAATACCGCCATCGGCGTAACCATATTGCCCCGTAAAATACTCGGTCCAGTCTTTTGCACCCAAACCTTTGTAGTCTGCTGTATCCCATTGACGCGATACGGTAAGCGGTCGAAATGCTAGGGGAAATGCCCCACACGCGCGACCGGCTGTCATTACGTCTTTCCAATATTCTGCATGATCACAACTGTCCGTGACTTCAGTAGTATAGCGATCTTGGTTGCGTGTTTGAATGAATTCGCCTGACTTCATACCCACATCGGCAGACGAAAATGTAGGCAACTCGTAATCCACTCCATTTAGATTTGATAGTGCTAAGCCTAGTTGTATTTTTTCACCTACTGCTATGTGTGGCTTAATCTCTGGATTCAACTGATTGTAACGTGTCAGAAAAACGTATTTTGCGTTATCCCTAATACGATTAGAAGACAGAAGGGACTTGTCGGGATCGTCGCCAAGATCAGGATTGAGTAGATCCATAATATCGACTCGGTTAACCCAAACATCGTACAGACTATTGTTAATAGGGTCTTCTAAATCAGCTCCATCGTAAAGTAGCTTTTGCGCGATCATTGCTGCGGTCATGCCCCCAGCGCTGGCGCCACTTAGCACGTCAATTTCGATACGATGATCAGGGTTTGCCTCATTATGAAGTTTAATCGCATTGATCAATTCATAGACAGTGCCTGACTCATAAGAGCCTAAGCTCACTGCTCCAGAAATGGCAATAGCCACTTTATGTGTCATAGTAAAATCCTTTCTTTTTTTATTATTAACCTACCGTTAGCTGTTAATGTTGACTTATTCTAAGCAAAGCGCTTTCGCGCTACAAGCTTTTCACAGAAAATCGAGTTTCCATACCTCTTTCAGGGAAATTCGGAATCAATTGCGATAACAGTAATGATAGTAGCGCCAAACCTGCGCCAATATAAAACACGAGACTGTGGCTATATAGCCAGACCAACCCTAATAATGCGGGTAAAAATACGGCTGCAATATGATTAATAGTGAAACTCACTCCAGCTGTTGAGGCTATGTCTGCAGGGCGTGCAATTTTTTGAAAATAGGTTTTAATTGCTATAGCAAACGCAAAAAAGAAGTGATCTACGATATACAGTGCCCCCGCTAAAGTCGCATTGTCCACTACAGCATAAGTGACAAATAATATAGCTAAGCCAATATACTCGATAGTTAAGGCGCGGCGTTCTCCAATCACTCCTATCAATTTACCAATTTTCGACGCAAAAAATAAATTAAATACATAATTAGCTAAAAACAATAAAGCAATAGACGCAGCAGAATAGTCAAATTTTTCAACCAACAAGAAGCCTGCAAATACTACAAAAATTTGCCGGCGCGCACCACTTAGAAAAGTGAGCAGATAAAACAGCCAATAATCTTTTCTCAACACCAAATGTTTATGTTGATCTGTAGTAGCGGGAAACAAAGGAAAAGCTAACCAAATAAGTAAAACGACGACGATACCTATACCGCCAAATAAAGTATACAGCGTTTTATATTCTACCGACCAATACTCTAGCATCATCCACATTGAGCCGAAGACTAAAATAGATGCCCCGGCCTTTACAGCCAATACTTTGCCCATAAAATGGGGCGTTTCATGTTTAGGTACCCACTGTAAAATTAACGACTGATGTACCGTTTCAAAATAATGAAAACCAACCGACATAATCACCGTTGTTACATACAAACCCAGCACAGAAGGAAAATACCCTGTTAGCAATACGCCAACGGCTAATATCAACAACGACAATATCGCTAATCGTTGTTCGCGGATCACTACCAATAGCCATACGACGGTAAAGGCTAAAAACCCAGGCACTTCGCGCAGGCTTTGTAATATACCTATTTCTCTACCGGTAAACTCGGCGGCTTCTTTACTAAAGTTATTGATTAATGCCATCCACGTGGAAAAAATTAACGGCATTACAAATGCCATCAACAGCAGTAACATAAAAGGCGTGCGCCATTTTTTTAATGTATTCATAGCAAGATATTCATAAAAAAAACTGAATAAACACTAACCGGATAGAAAGTGTTTACATAAAAATTGACAGTATAAGCAGTGACACCTGCCTCTTTTCACAGAATATATTAACCAATATGTTCAACTCAACGATTAAAAAGAAAGATTGGAAACATGGTTAGGTTTTACGTACAAACAGCAACAATAATTGGACTAGTGCTTTGATGCCCATATAGCCAACTTGTGCTTCATAGTTTGTTGTGAAATTTGATCTTCTGGGACGGGTTGTATCACTTTATCGTGAACCAATAAGCGATAAATATATTCGATTTTTTCACTGGCAGAATCGGTTGCTTCAAACTCTACTACTCCGCGCGCTTCAGCATATTTTACGCCTTCGGCAATCGCTCTTTTTACCAACTCTTTCTCATTTTTGATTTTTTTCATAAAACCCTCAGATAGTAATTGGTCAGTTTCCAGCTACGTATACAAAAGGATATACGCAGATGAAATACTATAAGAAACCTTTGCACGAAAGCCATTTTACTTTCATGCGGCGTTAAAAACGTACTCAATCAGTCATTTATACCTATAAACTCCCTCTTTCCGTGCGTTTTTGCCTTGCCTGAAAGTAAAATCATCTTCCGTGCAAAGGTCTCTGTAAGATATTAGTAGTCATTATTCACCTGTTTTTTCTTCTACCTTTTTCTCGGCTTTTGCGGCCAAAGCAATATTCAATTCACGTAATTGCTTACGATTGACGCCACCAGGTGCATCGGTCATAACACACGCCGCCGTTTGTGTTTTAGGGAAGGCGATAACATCGCGAATTGAGTCGCTACCCGTCATCAACATAATTAAACGATCCAAACCAAAAGCCAAACCACCGTGTGGCGGCGCACCGTATTGTAGCGCGTCTAATAAGAAACCAAACTTCTCACGTTGTTCTTCTTTAGCAATACCTAACACTTCAAACACTGTTTCCTGCATTTTAGGGTCGTGAATACGAATTGAACCACCCCCTAGTTCCGTGCCATTGATCACCATATCGTAAGCCACTGATAATGCCTCACCTGGATTAGCACATAGCGCTTCTGGAGAACACGCAGGCGCTGTAAATGGATGATGTAACGATGTCCATCCGGCATCAGTTTCTTCAAACATGGGGAAATCCACAACCCAAAGTGGCGCCCATTCACAGGTATACAAGTCAAGATCTTCACCCAGCTTACAACGTAACGCACCTAATGATTCAGTCACAACATTGGCTTTATCGGCACCAAAGAAAATTAAGTCGCCATTTTCGGCACCTAAACGCTCAATAATGGCAGCACGCACGTCGTTGGGTAAAAACTTAACAATCGGTGACTGCAAACCATTCTCAAGGTCGTTTTTATCGTTAACCTTTATATACGCCAAGCCTTTAGCGCCATATATGCCAACAAATTTGGTATAGGCATCAATTTGCTTACGCGTTAGCTTCTCATTACCACCACTAATATTGATGGCAGCAATACGCCCTTTCGGGTCGTTGGCAGGGCCAGAGAACACCTTAAATTCAACATCGGTCAGCAAGTCTTTAATGTCAACGAGTTCTAATGGAATACGTAAATCAGGCTTATCTGAACCGTATTTAGCAATAGCTTCTGAATAAGGCATACGCGGAAAATCGCCTAGATCAATATTCATTTGCGCCTTAAACAACGCGCTAATCATACCTTCGGTGACCGACATAATTTCTTGGTCGCTCATAAATGAGGTTTCAATATCGATTTGAGTAAATTCAGGCTGACGATCTGCACGTAAGTCTTCGTCACGGAAGCACTTAGCAATTTGATAATAACGGTCAAAACCCGACACCATTAACAACTGTTTGAACAATTGCGGCGACTGCGGCAAAGCAAAGAATTTACCTTCGTGAGTACGTGATGGCACCAAATAGTCACGCGCACCTTCTGGCGTAGCACGAGTAAGAATCGGCGTTTCAATATCAAGAAAACCATGGTCGTCTAGATAGTTTCGCACTGCCGTCGTCACTTTAGAGCGAATACGCAGGTTATCTTGCATCTCTTGACGACGTAAATCTAAATAACGAAATTTAAGACGAACATCTTCACCAACCGTATTATGCTCATTTAATGGAAACGGTGGTGTTTCTGAAGCATTCAAGATGACCAGACTCGTACCATAAACTTCTATTTCACCGGTTGGCATATTTTTGTTTATCGTAGCACCACTTCGGGCACGCACTTTACCGGTAACTTGCAATACATATTCACTACGGACCTTATCTGCCAAAGCAAAATTTTCTTGTCCGTCCGGATCAAAAACCACTTGTACAATGCCATCGCGGTCGCGAAGGTCAATAAAGATCACGCCACCGTGATCACGGCGGCGATCAACCCAGCCACATAAAGTGACGGTTTGATCGATAAATTCGGTGTTAAGCGCACCACAGTATTCACTGCGCATAGTCTTGTCCTGTTTAATATTATTAAGCTGTTAAGTGACGCTAGATATGGCAAACGGCCATATCTAGCGTGGTGTATCATCGACAAATAAGGTTTAGTTCGACGAACTAGACGATGCATTATCACTGGCTAAATTTTTCTTACTGCCTGATTTAAAATCGGTTTCGTACCAACCGCTACCCGACAAACGAAAACCTACCGCCGATACCTTTTTCACTAGACTCGGTTTCTGGCATTGAGGGCAATCTGTCAGTGCTGGGGCGGTCATTTTTTGCAATATTTCTAATTGATGTTGGCAGTCGCCACACTGATACTCGTAAATAGGCATATTGCCGACCTTCGCTACTGTTTTAGGGGCCGCAAGTATAACCCAGCTCCTCATTTACATAAACCATCAAAAGCTTGACAACCCGTCAAGATACCAACAAACGATCAAATAAGTAATAGCTAGTAGTAATGTGTATATAATATTATAGCAATGAACTTAATCTCTTACGCAACACTTCACTAATGTCAGTAAACACCTTAAAACCCTGATTAGAAAGATATTTTTGTAAGAAAGTGTGTCTAGCCCTAAAAAAAACAGCCTTTGTGCTTGCTGCCATAGCCAGAATGCTTTATAAATTGCACCCAAGTTGGTATTGGGCTTTTTGTAAGATGGTCCATTCAAAACAACCTACTGAATCATTCGTTATTTATAACATTATTTACCCATACAATAAGAGGATAAGCATTATGGCTGCTCGTAAACCTGCTGTAAAAAAAGCACCTGTCATTAAAAAAGTAAAAGCGATTTCTGAGCGACACACCAAAACCCAAATTATTAGCCAGATCGCTGAGAATACCGAGCTAACCAAAAAACAGGTGCAGTCGGTATTAGACGAACTTAGTGATGTCATAGAAGGCCATATCAAAAAGCGTTCATGTGGCGAGTTCGTACTACCGGGACTAATGAAAATTGTCACAATTAAAAAACCTGCACGTAAGGCGCGCAAAGGAATTAACCCGTTTACTGGTGAAGAAACCACATTTGCCGCCAAGCCCGCCAGCAATGCAGTTAAGGTTCGTCCATTGAAAAAGCTTAAAGAGATGGCACTGTAACTTTTTTATGACTACTTCTGGGAAGGAAGGATCATTTCCCTGTCAGAAGTCTCAAGTCAGCATGTTCAAAACCTTGCTTGAGTGCATGAATAACCTTATCTCGCGTCTCATCATCATAGGTTTTTGATGGTACAGCCCCCCAAACTGGGGCTGGCCAGGCAGCATCTTCCTCAAAGCGTGCTACATGATGCAAATGTAATTGCGGCACCATATTCCCCAGTGCAGCCACGTTCATTTTAGTCGGCTGAAACACCTCTTCCATAACTTCCGATAAGGCACACGATTCTGCCAGCAGTTGCGCTCTATCTTGCACATTTAATTGATAAATTTCACGTATCTCTTCTCGTTTGGGCACCAACACGAACCAAGGATAATTCATATCATTAATCATCAACAACACACACAGGGGTAGGTCACCTATATGGGTCGAATCGCCGGCTAAACGCGCATGTAATGTGAACATAAAATAACTCCAATGTTTTCTATACTAGACCTTTGAACGAATAAAATGTTGTCCTCATCCGGCGTTTACCTCTCCTGACACAGGGGGAGGAGGGGGGCACCGAGAGAAACCACACTCTATCGGTCATTTACCTTAGTAATGCTTGAAGGTATAAACATCCCCTTTCCGTGCTTTTTTCCCTTGTTTGAAAAAAATTTTCTATCCGTGCAAAGGTATCTATACAGGTTTATCCTGTACCTTATGAATGATCTCTCATAGAATACCTGCATTCATCTTCAAATTATATCTCAAGGATACTGTTCATGCGCGCTAGCCGTTTTTTACTTTCCACTTTAAAAGAGACTCCTGCCGATGCCGAAGTCATCAGCCATCAGTTAATGCTGCGCGCAGGTCTTGTGCGTAAATTAGCGTCAGGCTTGTATACGTGGATGCCTCTCGGTTTACGTGTGCTTCGCAAAGTAGAAAACATTGTTCGCGAAGAGATGAATAAGTCTGGCGCCCAAGAAGTTCTTATGCCAGTGGTTCAGCCTTCAGAATTATGGCAGGAATCGGGACGATGGCAGGAATACGGGCCTGAATTACTTCGTATCAAGGATCGTCATCAACGTGAATTTTGCCTAGGGCCCACACACGAAGAAGTGATTACCGACATGGTGCGCAACGAGGTGAGCAGCTACAAGCAATTACCCGCTATTTTTTATCAAATTCAAACGAAATTCCGTGATGAAATTCGTCCACGTTTTGGCATTATGCGATCACGGGAATTTATTATGAAAGACGCCTATTCATTTCATATTGATCAGGACTCGTTACAAGAAACTTACACTATTATGCATCAAACTTACTGCGATATTTTTGATCGTATCGGTTTAGATTATCGGCCCGTCATTGCTGATAACGGCTCGATTGGCGGATCAGGTTCTCACGAATTTCATGTGCTAGCGAGTAGTGGCGAAGACGATATCGCGTTTAGTGATAGCAGTGACTATGCGGCTAATATTGAAATGGCTGAGGCGGTTGAAACAAAAGAACGCGCCGCACCATCACAAACCTTAGCTGAAACCCCTACCCCCAACCAGCACACGATAGAAGCGGTCTGCGACTTTCTTGATATCACACCACAACAGAGTGTGAAAACATTGATTTTGTTGGGTGAAGTGATAGCTGAAGGCACTCCAGCACCACTAGTCGCGATCGTGCTTCGTGGCGATCATCAAATGAATGAAATTAAAGCCGAAAAGTTAACAGGCATTGCCATCCCATTGACGTTCGCCCCAGAAGAACGCGTGCAAGAAATTATAGGCTGCCCTGTAGGCTCAATAGGCCCTAAAGGCTTAACCATAAAAACGTATGTTGATCGAAGTGCCGCTGCGCTCAGTGACTTTTGTTGTGGTGCTAATCAACACGGCGTTCACCTAACGGGAGTAAATTGGGAGCGTGACTGCGACCTAGGTGAAGTGATTGATATTCGTAATGTGGTGATAGGTGACCCTAGCCCGTGCGGTAAAGGCACTTTGGATATCAAGCGCGGTATCGAGGTAGGGCATATCTTTCAGCTGGGCACAAAGTACAGCGAAACCATGAACGCTAAAGTATTAAACGAAAACGGTAAGGCACAATTAATGACCATGGGCTGCTACGGTATCGGTGTAAGCCGAATTGTCGCGTCGGCTATTGAACAAAATCACGACGATAACGGCATTATTTGGCCCACAGCGTTAGCGCCATTTCAAGTCGCCCTGATCCCCATTAACGCGCATAAGTCAGCGGCGGTAAAAGATAAATGTGATGCACTCTACGACGATTTAGAAACTGCGGGTTATGAGGTGATTTACATGGATGAGCCAAAGGCACGATTAGGTGTCATGCTAGCCGATACCGAATTAGTAGGCATACCCCACCGTATTGTGGTGGGTGATCGCGGTTTAGAAAATGGACAAGTCGAATATAAAGGTCGTCGAGATAGCGAAAAACAAGAAATTGATGCCAATACCGTTATTAGCTTTCTGTCTGCATTAGCCGATTAGACCACTATTTTACGCGTCATGACGAATACATTAATGATATTCAAGTGTCCACATCGACAAAAGCCACTCGCTATAATCATAGCCATTATATGGAGTGGCTTGCTGTCAACAACATCATTGGCTTTCTCTTTACAGGTCAATGCAGCTGGCAACAGTGCCATTAACAAAGATAATGGCATAACAACAGAAAAAGCAGCTGAATATTTACGCCAAGCGTTGCGAGCCTCTATTGATCAGCCCGAAAGTTTCGATGATCGTTTCGATGCAGAAGTATGGCTTGTTGCCATGTCAGAAAAGTTAAAACGCTATATTAAAGACCCCGAAAAACGTTTTTCATTTTTACAGAAGATTCATTACGCAGCCACGCAAGCAAAACTAAACCCTGAACTCGTATTAGCTGTCATTCAAGTCGAAAGCGCGTTTAATCCCTACGCTGTTTCGTATGTTGGCGCCCAGGGAATGATGCAAGTGATGCCGTTTTGGAAAAAAGAGATTGGCCGCACCGACGACAACTTGATCCACCTAGAAACAAATTTGCGTTATGGCTGTACCATTCTCAGGCATTATATAGATCGCGAGAAAGGTCATATCGCCAATGCCCTAGCTCGCTATAACGGCAGCTATGGCAGCACTAAATATTCAAGAAAAGTGATGACTGCGTGGTTAGATTATTGGCGCTAAACAGGCGTAAAGAATCACTTCCAACCAAATAACCAACAAGAGGTATCCATCAGCTCCCGCCATTCAATCGATATTTTACGGCGCGAGAGCACGGCTTCTATCTCGCAAGCAATCACCCCACCTTCCTCGTCAAATTCAACATTTGTTGTTATAAAATGTTTTTCTTTAGCCCCCGATATCGAGGCAGGATTAACCGCCGTCCATTTGCTATTAGGCAGTTTTCTGGGATTAATGTTATTCATAACTTTCCTCATTTAGTGACTAAAGTGACCGACCGAATGATTAATATATTAGCTATTAATACGTGAAATAATAGAAAAAATTATTTTTATCAAAATAATCAAACAACCCCATAGCCTTTAGTCGGTCGATTATTATAAAAACATCGCTGCCGCACTCGCCGCCAAGGTCATCACAAGCAAAAACCACTTCATTGTTTTTTGACTAATATCTAGCGATATTTTAACGGCAATACCTGCGCCGGCCATCATTCCAACCGCCAATACTAAACCGGGCAACCATTGCACCAAGTCATCCACAATAAACACCAACAACGCAACACCAGTAAACGCTAAACTACACACTAATTTTAGTGCATTGCTTCGTACCATATCGTAGCGTAGTGTGCCTGCAAGCGCGGTAATTAACAAAAAACCCACACCGGCTTGAACAAAACCGCCATAAATACCCACAAAAAATAAAGCGATCCAAGCAGAGGGACGCTCTTTCATTTTTTGGACCTGCGTGCCTTCTGGAGGAGAAATAACGGAAGGGAATATTAAAATCACCAATGCTACACCTATCATTGCTGACAACAATAATGGCTTAAGCAAAGTCGCGGGCAATATAGCGGCGGCAATTGCACCCACAACGCCACCGACCATATTGGGGATCAGTATCCAAGCCAAATCATGCGTTGGAATTTTCCCGTGTTGGGCATACCCTTTAACCCCTACTGAGCACTGTAAAAAAACACCCACTCGGTTGGTGGCATTGGCAATATCTGCAGGCATACCCGTTAGCATCAGTGCGGGTAAGGTAAGGTTTGACCCACCACCCGCTAAAGTATTAATAACACCAGCGAATAAGCCTGTAACGATGAGAATACAAAAATAGCCGAGGGAATAGTCCATAAATCGTTATCGCCGATAAAAATGACAGAATGCGGCGGGGGGCGAGCAAGGTCAAGTAGTAAAAAGCGCTGGCAGAATGATTGTGGCCTAAACCGCCAGCATATTAGGTCATTCTGGTTTCGCGCTTAAATTATGCATCTATTTTCAGTTGTTGGTGTAAAAAATACAAGTAGAACATGGGTTTAGCGTTTCAAACTTCTCAGTTCGAAAAACCAATACATTTATATTCAGAGGGAAACTTGCCGCGTACCAACGACTATATCGGTGCCAATCTTGAAACCTCCCATCTCCCCCTAACTCCACCTGCTGTTATTACTACTGAGTTCACAATTTTATTTGGGGTTTAATATAACGTATGGCGCAGTAACCTTTATGGTCATATTGAAAACAATATCGACCCATCATCACACTGCTGTCACATCCGATAACAAATAGGCCGAAAAGAAGAATAGCCTCGATCAATAGGGTTTCTCCACCCACCGACAGCAACTTTAGTCCATAAACCATTCGGCAAACGATAGGTACCCCATTGCTCGCCGATGAGGTTTATTCTTATGTTTGGCGCACGAGAAACTATGACCGACCTATGCCTAATGCTCGAATGAAATACGGGTGATGGAGAGGATGCGAAAGTAGGCCCTTGGTACCCTCTTGTAATATTTCATACGCGTGGGGTCGTCGAATGGCCGTTTCATCCATGCCATTTCGAGTCACCGAAGAATAATCTTGTCGTGCTCAATATAATGATGAATTGCTCGCCATAAACGGGTGTCATGTTCGCCCATTAATTCACTGACTGTATTCACCGGCACCTCTTTGCACTAGGAGAGTATCATGCTTCAAGGAGCCAGGGGAAACCGCTTCCAGATCGAGCTCATGTGCCTCAATGAGCTTAACTCCGAGCCATGTGAACAGTTAACACGAGGTATGCGCGCATGAAGATATGCCTGATGCTGGAAGAAATACATATGTCTCCATGACTGCTTTTTAGTGTCATGGGCTTTAGCGGGTTTCTTACAGCAAGGACAGGGATTTCACTGCCCCGTTCAAAATCAATCTCTATATCCAGCTTTTTATTCTCTAATAAAAAACTTAATTGAGAAACATACCAAAGCGACAGAAGTCCTAATGCCGCTGCAAATAATTCAGCGTCTTGTATTTTTATCCCCCTAATTAACTGTAGATTTCAGGAGGATATTCTACGCCATAATCCATGTAAAATAGCGAACAACCAAATATTCTACCGAGCTGTCATTTTGGTGTTTATGCCAGTCATAAGTTATTTTAGCAAGTTCCAATTGCCAAGCACGGGATAACTGTTTATATCTATAAGTAAAATCAATAGTGTAGTGGTCAACCTTTTCTGGCCAGCCAATTAGAGGTTTTCCAATAAAATGCTTCTTTTTCATTCGGAGACAAGCCAAGGTTATGGCTGTGAGGTCTTACCGAGTTGTAGTATTTATAAATGTAATCTCGTACACAATCATTCGCTACAGTTTCATTCTCATAACCATTTTTAGGCATGTTCTCAGTTTTCAGACTTCTAAAAAAGCGTTCCATTGGCGCATTATCCCAACAATTTCCTCGACGACTCACCTCGGTGCCGCTTGACGGTATGCTCTGTTTAATTTGATATTTCCAAATCAACTGCCTAAATGACAAGCTAGTGTAATGACAACCTTGATCCGAATGAAACATGACGCCTATGGGTT
>JBLILH010000045.1:0-13053 GCA_047636495.1 Candidatus Endobugula sp.
TCCTCTCAAGCGAGCTGCGCATCATACGCTGCTCGGTGAGTTTGTAAACCCTTAATTTCGTTAAACTTTCATTCCGTTCCGATTTTACTCAAAACTCAATAAAATAAACTATATTCAGTCTTTACACGCTCTTCTCGCGGCCGTTTCCAAACCGCGAGCGCAGCATTATACGGATGCAAGCTCAGTGCGCAAGCAATTTTTAACGTTTATTAATTTGGCTTTAGTCACTTACAACAGAAACCTTAGCGGCATGCTAAAACCGTCTAAGATGTACTTACTTAAAAACAGTTTGCCTATTCTGGATCGCTGCCTTTGGCCTGAGAACTGCGGAGCGATCGCCACCCCCACAAAGTTGGGCCGGACAACCCATAAGTCAGCACGATCAATAACAATACCATAGGCGGATTACTCGCTATCAATGCAAAAACAAAAACAACCAATAGCAACACAGCAAAAGGCACCCTTCCCTTGAGATCTACCCCTTTAAAGCTGTTGTACTTAAAGTTTGAAACCATTAACAAGCCAAGAAAGATCATTCCTATCGCCATAATCATAGCGAGCACATGATTCACCTCACTGTCATGCCATACCCACACCACCGAAGCAACAATGGCAGCCGCAGCGGGACTCGCCAACCCTATAAAAAATCGCTTGTCGGTAAATTCAGTTTGCGTATTAAACCGCGCCAAACGCAATGCAACACAAGCAACGTACGTGAATGAGGCCGCCCACGCCAGCTTATCTAACGAGAGCAGCCCCCAATTGAGCAGCACTATGGCTGGCGCTACGCCAAATGAGACCATATCGGCGAGACTGTCATACTGTAGGCCAAACGAACTAGTGGTATTCGTTAACCTAGCAACGCGACCATCTAAGCCGTCTAATATCATGGATGCAAAGATAGCGATCGCTGCGGCTTCAAATTGACCTGACATACTCACGACGATGGCATAAAAACCGCTAAATAGTGCACCGGTGGTAAACAAGTTAGGCAATAAGTAAATCCCCTTATGCCTGACTTTTTTACCGCCTTCGGATACCTCTTCTATATGCTCATCGATCAGATCATCAATGATTGGCAAACTATCACGGTTTTTCTTGTCATCATCGTTGGGAGTTTCGTTAATCATTGGCTTTGAATCATTCCTAAAATATATATTATAAAACTCATGATACGCGATAGATGTGAACGCTTCGAGGTTTTTCATTGCGGGAATTTTTGTTTGGCAGGATTTACTGCTCACACCCTGTAACCACCTCCGGACGAATCATTACCTGCATCACCAATTTGTCCACCATCGATCAAGGAAATGAGAGACGCGCCAACCTATCATCTTCTTCCCTCTATGACAAAACAGCCGTCATCTGCCTAGTAAATTTACCACTGCCACCTGCCATCAAAGAAACAAGCGCGTCATCTTCAACCATTAAGTTCACCGTAATAACACTAGGAGAAGGTCGCGCCATTAAATACCCCTGCTCAATAACAAGTGTTTCCTTGTCGATGCTAAGACGATCACGCAGATAACAAGCCAGTGGACCCGCAGCCATTCCAGTCGCCGCCTCTTCGTCTATACCATAACGTGGAGCAAACATACGCGCTCCTGCATCACGACCATCTACTTTAGTGTCGGTGGTAAAGATATAGAAACCAATAAGATCATATTTATCAGATATTGCATTAATTTGGTCTTGATGTGGCTGTATCGCTGCCAATGTTACTTCGCTATCAACACCAACTACAATAAAGGAGTTGCCCGTATTGACTAATGCTGGCGGAGCAATCAACTGCTCCGCGGTTAACCCGAGCGAGCATAAAATAGCCGCTTCATCATCAGTGACACTGTCATAGTGCGGGGCAGACTGCTCCATATACGCTTGGTTTTTTTGAATAACAATTTCGCGCGGCCCATCAACCGTTTGTTTAGAAGAACGCCCGGCAAACCCTAAACCAGTTCCTACAAGCCCCTGCTGCGAAAGGTAACTGAACGTCGCTATAGTCGCATGTCCACAGTGGGCGATCTGTCGTGTGGGGGTATAAAAATCGAGGGTGAATTCTGCAATATTTGAGGCAGAGACAAACGCCGTTTCAGACAAGCCTACTTGCTGGGCGACAGATAACTTATCTTCGTGGCTTAAATTATCTGCATTCAATACGACACCGGCCGCATTGCCACCTTGGTCGCCATCAATAAAGACATTAACAATTGCTACTTCTATATTTCTCATGATCTATATCCTATTAGCTTGTAATCGTAACGTTACGTAATGTGATATAGCGATGATAGAACCTTTGAGCATACTCTAAGGCAAGCGTTTTTTTAACGCATAGAGAAATAATTAATAGTGTTAATTAATAGTCCTATGTACACCACAAAATATTGATGCACAGATACTAGGACCCTGTCGGACTTAGGAGGAATCTACTGCGGCAGCGGGAAATTGGTGTATTTTTCCGATCATTTTCGTTAAATAGGCTCACTATTCGCCTCAAATGATCGAAAAAATGCCCTCAATTTCTCACTGCCTCGCTACGTTCCACTAAGTCCGACAGGCTCCTAGGCGTGAAGGGTGCGGATTTTATCTTTGGTTACCTGGATATAATGCTCGATATCTTTTTGCTGTTGGTACAATTTTTCTAAATGCACATCAAGCAGCGCGGCCTGCTCAGTGTGATTGGCAGAACGAGCAACATGGACGTAATGCTTAATTGATTCCAGCGTCATCCCCGACTTTTTTAAACAAGCGATCCAATTCAGCAAGTCAACATCATGACGACTGTAGTCACGATAGCCTATAGAGTCTTTTCTCGGCTCAACAAAACCCAGCTTTTCATAGTAACGTAATGTATGAGCACTCAATCCTGTTTGCTCACTTGCTTGACTAATTTTCATCACGGGTCCCATTACAGTTATTATTGATTTGATTATTGAAGGGGATAGATAATAGACGGCAACACATGCCACCTACAACATTTTTTCTACACTAATACGGAGTAAATAATAGCCAAAACATGGCATATAAAAAACGGATATCACTGCTGTCCCGTTAACTTCGGCTCAATTAGCTATAGGCTACGCCAATCGTAACCAAGCGGTACCGGATCGAGCCCGGCATGACGAATACGATGAGTAAGCGACATGAAAATCAAAAAAAAACCCGTCATTCCGGAAAGCGTTTTTTGCTTATCCGGACAAAATCTGTAGGAACAGATTTGAACCGCATGAGCGGGCCCGGAGGGTGAAAGCCAGGGAAGGCTTTGATAATCCAGTGATTTCAATAGTTTACTGAATACCGGGTTATCTCCATGGAAGTAGTGTATGCCAGTTTTGCGTCATTACATGGATGTAACTTAGTAGAGCAACGCAGGAGCAGTTGCCGAGGAGCAAAAACGGGTCCTGCCCAGCATGATGACATTACGCTAACGGGACAGTAGTGAACAGATATATAAACGTAAAAAACCGGTAGCAGCGAACGACTTCCGGCTTTTCAACCAACAAACAAAGCGGCCTTAGTTTTTGTCTTTATCAATAATTTTTCCAGCCGTAATCCAAGGCATCATTTCACGCAGTTCAGCACCCACTTTTTCAATGCCGTGCGCTGCATTGTTACGACGATGCGCAGTCATTGATGGGTAGTTGGCAGCGCCTTCTGTGATGAACATTTTCGCGTATTCGCCGTTTTGAATACGTGTTAACGCATGTTTCATTGCCGCACGCGATTCTGCGTTAATCACTTCTGGGCCAGTTATATATTCGCCATACTCAGCATTATTAGAAATTGAGTAGTTCATATCAGCAATACCACCTTGGTACAGTAGATCGACGACCAACTTCAATTCATGTAAGCATTCGAAGTAAGCCAGTTCTGGCGCGTAACCACCTTCAACCAAAGTATCAAAACCCGCTTTTACTAGCTCGACTGCACCACCACATAGTACGGCTTGCTCACCAAATAAGTCAGTCTCAGTTTCGTCTTTAAAGGTTGTTTCAATAATAGCGGTACGACCACCGCCGATACCTGATGCGTAAGATAACGCTAATTCTTTTGCAGAACCTGATGCGTCTTGGAATATAGCAATAAGATCTGGAATACCACGACCATGAACAAATTCGCTACGCACGGTATGTCCAGGTGCTTTGGGTGCAATCATGATGACATCTAAGTCTGCACGCGGAACCACTTGATTGTAGTGAATCGCAAAACCGTGAGCAAACGCTATAGAAGCGCCCTGCTTGATGTTTGGTTCGATTTCTTCTCTGTATAACTGACCTTGAAACTCATCAGGCGTTAAGATCATAACGACATCTGCAGACACAACCGCAGCAGCAACTTCAGCGACTGTTAAACCATGCGCTTTAGCCTTAGCAATCGAAGAAGAGTTGGCGCGCAAACCCACCGTCACGTCAACACCGGAATCCTGCAAGTTACATGCGTGTGCATGACCCTGCGAACCATAACCGATGACAGCTACTTTTTTGCCTTTGATGATTGAAATATCGCAATCTTTATCGTAAAACACGTTCATTGTTTGGACCTTTTATTGTTGGTATTGAATAGAGGGGCGGATATGATTTTCACCTCATCAACATATAATGTGGATGCATTATAGAGAGCGCATACTGTTGCGTAAAATGATATATTAAGAAAACACTGTTTCATAAAGTGCAACACCAGAAAAACAGCCCCAATACAAAACAACCCAGATACGACAAGGGTAATATCTATATGGATAACCGCTCCTTACAACTGTTCTTGCACCTATGCGACACCTTACATTTTGGCCGCACCAGCCAAGCAATGCATATTAGTCCGTCGGCCCTGACGCGCAATATTCAGCAACTAGAAGAAACTTTAGGGTCAGCCTTATTCGAACGCGATAACCGCTCCGTTAAGCTCACTAAAGAAGGACGATTATTTCAAACCTATGCCAAGCAATCTCTTGATCTATGGCAGGGGTTTAAACAATCGTTAATGGAAGAAACACAAGAACTGCAAGGCGAGATCAGTATCTATTGCTCTGTTACCGCCAGCTATAGTTTTTTGCATACAATTTTAAGTGAATTCCGCAAAGCTCACCCTAAAATCGCCATCATTTTACGCACCGGCGATTCCGAAGATGCTATCACTAATGTATTAAAAGATGACGACGATTTAGCCATTGGTGCACGCCCTGATAAACTTCCGAGCACACTAGACTTTAAACGCATCGCCACATCACCTTTAGTCATGATCGCTCCTAACGATGAAAATCGTGAACAAGCGTGGAAAACTGCGCCATTAATTTTATCGGAAAAAGGCTTAATTAGAAAACGCGTTGATGCATGGTTCCAACAGCAAAATATTAAACCCATCATTTATGCGCAAGTGTCTGGTAACGAGGCCATTGTTAGCATGGTGAGCTTAGGGTTTGGTATTGGCGTGGTACCAAAAATTGTTTTAGATAACAGCCCTCTCGCCAAACAAGTGAAAGAACTAGATCACCAACCATTATTAACACCCATTGACGTTGGGCTTTGCGCACAGAAGAAACGCCTACAAAACCCAGTGGTGAAAGCGTTGTGGGATTCGCTAACGCCATAAGAAACTCCCGCTATTATTGAAGACATTCGATATGTCTCTACTTAACCGCGTCCCATTTTATGCAGACCACTGACTGCTTATTTGTTGGACCAACGTTAACTCTGCTTTTTTTACTCAAGTCAAAGCCCTTATTCACCCACAAATCACCCACTGCTACCAATTCATCTCCAGTATAAATAAGTGGCACGCGATCACGTAGCCATGTTTCTAGGCCATATTCTTGTAGTAATTTTTTTATCGTTTGGGAATGGTCGCGATGACTCGGCGTGCAGCGTTCACCCCCTTGTCGCCAGCGAATTTGATAGGGTTGCTGCTTGATACAAATACCGGTTTGCGCTGTTTCTTTATTCGGAGTAAGTGAATCACTACTACTGACACGTAATACTCCTGCCTCTTGCAGATCCAAGTCAGTCACGCCATCCCACTCGACTACCGACGTGCGTGAAAACTTGGGGACAGCTTGCATTAGATATAAACGCCCTGAAAACTGACGCAATTCATACGACCCCCATGATACACATGCGGAACTGAATGATGCGGACCGACTCAAAAACTGTTGTTCTATTTGCCCGAGCTGATCGTTATCTGGCGGTGCATAAGCGACTTTTTCACACCAATGACGCAATACATTATTTTTTCGTGGCAGAGACAAACGACTTAATAATACGCAATCAATACTGAAACCTGTGCGGGCTTTTTGGTGATCGAGTTGCTGCAAGTCTTCTTCTGCTACTTCGGCTAACAAGACATTCGTTTGCGTCATAGTCTCAGCGGTTTTACTGAGCTGGGATACGATCGCAGGCCAACGTGGCATTAGCAAAGGGATGACCTTATTACGTAAAAAGTTACGATCGTAACGATCTGACTGGTTACTCTCATCTTCGACCCAGAATAATTGATGTTGCTGTGCATAGGTAGTAATTATCTCTTGACTAAGAGACAATAATGGCCGTGCAAGCAGTGGTTGTCGAGTGGTTAGCGAAGAAGTGCATGGGATAATAGGGCGTGATCTTGGCATTGCCGATAAGCCTTTGACCCCCGCGCCACGAAATAAACGCAACAAAACAGTTTCTGCTTGATCATCTTGATGGTGACCGAGCAATAGGCAGTCATCTTCTTGCAGAAAGCGCTCGAACACTTGATAGCGCGCATCGCGAGCCGCTGATTCGACACCTTTACCTGAAGACACTACGGTGACATTCTCACTATAGAACGTCACCCCTAAGCCCTCGGCATATTGCTGGCAATGCTGCTGCCAAACATCTGACTGAGGGGAAAGCTGATGATTAATATGAATAGCGACAATAGATAATAGGGAATACGGAATAAGTGACTGTGTGACAGCAGCCACTAAACCATGCAGCAACACCGTGGAGTCGACACCACCACTGAAAGCGACGACTAGACGCTTACAACCCGGCCGCTTAAAACACGGTATCCTAACACCCCCCCGCTTAGAGGGTGGTTGATCACTGGGCAAACACGCAACAGCCACTGTTTCTGTATGATGTAACAAGCTTTGCGTGATATGGGCTAAAATAGAATCATCGACAGACACGGTTGATCTCACCTAATAATGAACCTCAATTCTACGGCAAACCATGACGAAAACCCAATCGAATACACAAAAAAACATAAAAGCCAATGGCAACACAATGGCCAGCGCTATGCCTTATGGTGCTTGGTCGTCGGATATCAGCAGCACCTTATTAACGGCTAGCACCGTCCGCTTAAGCGGGCCACAGCTTGATAATGGCAATAGCTACTGGTTAGAACAGCGCCCGGAAGAACAAGGCCGCAGTGTAGTCGTTTGCCAACCAGCGAATACAGAACAAGATGCTTTTGATGTGACACCAGCGACCATGAGTGTACTTAGTAAAGTTCATGAATATGGTGGCGGTTGCTATACCGTTGCTGATGATGTGGTTTATTTTGTGAATGCCAATGACCAACGCGTGTACTCAATGCCCGCAGATCAATCCAGTGATCCCATGGTGCTGTCCCCCGACAATAGCGCGCAAGTTCATTATCGCTACGCTGATTTATTTATGGACAAGAAACGTCAGCAATTAATTGCTGTATGTGAATTACATCGCACCAAGAACGACAACCAAACAGAAAATACGAGCGAACCTGAAAATAGCATTATCAGTTTACGCTTAGATGGCTCATCGACCATTGGGTTTAATGTACTGGTGTTTGGTAATGACTTTTACTCGAACCCTCGCGTATCACCCGACAACGAAAAACTCGCTTGGCTTACGTGGAATCACCCCAACATGCCTTGGGATAATAGTGAGTGCTGGATCGCTGATTTTAATCACTTTAATATGTTGCATAAACACCGCAAAGTGGCAGGTGGAGTGTCGTCACAGTTTGCATCAGGCGAATCGGTGTTTCAGCCGCAATGGTCGCCCACGGGTGAATTGCTATTCGTATCTGACCGCAATAATTGGTGGAATATTTATTCTTATAATACCTACAATAAATACACCGAGATATTAGTCGATATGCCGGCAGAGTTTGCCACGCCGCAATGGGCATTTGGTATGTCGACATATGGCTTTCTTAATAGCTACACCTTATTTTGCACCTACACACAGCAAGGCGAATGGCATTTAGCGACGATTGATTTACTCTCGCGTACTTTCACCGAACACCCTTCGCCATTTACCGACATACAGGGTATTGCCTGCCAAGACGATAACGACACGGCCCTTTTTATTGGTGCAAACAACACCCAAGCCGCCGAATTAATTCACTGGAGAGCTGAGGCATGGCAATCTATCGCACGCAGCAGTCACTCGACACTACCCGCCGAAGAGTTATCGGTTCCCGAAGCAATCACCTTTCAAAATAGTAAAGAACAAGATGTACATGGCTTCTTTTATCCGCCTAAAAACCAGCGCTACAGCGCTTTGATAAATGACATTTCAGCAGAAAGTTCTTCATTAAAAACCACCGAAAAACCCCCATTAATTGTCATGTGCCACGGCGGTCCAACAGGGGCCAGCAGTGCCAGCTTAAATTTAAAAATACAATATTGGACCAACCGAGGCTTTGCCATCTTCGATATTAATTACAGTGGCAGTACCGGGTATGGCCGCGATTATCGTCGCCGTTTATATCAGCAATGGGGCGTGCTTGACGTAGATGATTTATGTGCGGGAGCGAATTATTTAGTCGATCAAAACAAGGTCGATGCAGATAAAATTGCCATTCGCGGTAGCAGCGCTGGCGGTTATTCAGTACTAGCGGCACTCACCTTTACCGATACCTTTAAGGCGGGTGCCAGTCTATATGGTATTGGCGATTTATCTGCGTTAGCAGAAGACACTCACAAATTTGAATCCCGCTACTGCGATCAATTAATTGGCAAGTACCCGCGAGAGAAACCACTTTACGACGCTCGTTCACCTATCAATCATATTGAAAAGCTCAACTGCCCCGTTATTTTTCTACAAGGCTTAGAGGATAAAGTAGTCCCGCCTAACCAAGCAGAAGCGATGGTCGATGCACTTTACCAAAAAAATATTCCCGTTGCCTATGTCACATTTAAAAACGAAGGCCACGGCTTTCGACAAGCACACAATATTCAATACGCTATGGATGTAGAGTATGCTTTTTATGCCGATATATTTTCATTATCACCAACAGCAACACTCACTACCGTGCCTTTCGTGACACGCGCACTTGGCGAACAAACAACAAGTGAGAAGCCTTAATGGGACGCTGGCGGCCACCTAGAGAAAAAAGCTCTCCCTATATTACCCCTGAAGGTGCGGCGATCTGTAGAAGCAGAATGAAAACAGCGTTGGAAAGTAGAGCGCCCCATCGTTACTGATACAGTACACGAGGCGGAAAAAAATGGAGCTCGATCAGAAAATGGCGATTACAACTAAGAACCCCACGCCTCGTACTATTTACTTTACGCTATTGTTTTTACTGACTTAAAAAATAGTACCCATACTAGTATGGATATACTATTTTTCATAATCGATTGAATTAATAGACCAAATGACGACGCCGGCTTCAGTCTTCACCATGCCTTCGTCGCCCACTTCTTTTTTTAACAACGCTCTCGCCATTGGCGTATCGATAGAGATGTAATCTTTTCGATCAAAAATCTCATCATAACCCACTATCCGAAATGTAAGTATCTTACCCTCATCATTCTCCACTTCTACCCATGCACCAAAAAAAACTTTTCCGTCTTGGTCGGAGTGGTATTCAATCACTTTTAAGTTTTCTATGCATTTCCGCAAATAGCGTACTCGACGGTCTATTTCACGCAATCGTTTTTTGTTGTACTGATAATCTGCGTTCTCGCTTCGATCACCAAGACTAGCCGCCCAAGACACTATCTTAGTGACCGCTGGGCGTTCTACACGCCAGAGCTTATCCAGCTCTAGCTTAAGGTCTTCGCGACCTTGTTTTGTTATTAATGGTGTTCTCACTTGGGTATGTTCCCCTATTTAATAAACCGTAACATTCACTACTGGTGACAATGGCTTCAGGCCATGATTTATCTGCATTGTAGTCGTTTCCCAAGTTGTCCATAGATTACCATTCTAGATGGTGACATTTTTATATTTTTGTCACCACGCAATCTCAACCGTACTGCGTGGTGTTACCCCTAAAGATTAGGTCTGCTTTGTTCCTTTATTAAACTTTCCCGCCCACACCTTTAAACTTTTCCACAAACACAGCGATCTTTTGGAAAACGCTCTGCTTCTTCGTGAGGTATTGCGGATTTAACGGGCTCATCTTGGGCAAAATGGCATTCAGCTCTGTTCCTGCGTCGCTGGCGTACTCCCGTTTAAGAGAGGTCGTGATATAGCGCTTCGCAGCTTCTTGATTCAGATTCTCTGCATTAATCAACTCTTCTGCCTCACGCTGTTGTTCGGCTTGCGCGAAGGAGAAGAAGGCTTCAATCACGCTGGCCTTCTCGCCAATCTGGTCAAGGTCGGTTTGATTAATGAAATCCACCACCAAGCTTTCTTTTGCGCGATTACCCAAGCTAGCACGAATCACCCGACGCACTTCATCAACTAGGTCGTGCCTGAACGAAAACGCTCTAAGCCTTGAATCATAAGGTGTTCGAAGAAATAAACACAACGAAGTTGGTACAGTGGCGCAGTCTTTTCTGCGATAATACGCTGAATTAAGCTCTCATCGCGCTAAACTTCGTGGAATATTATTATGCGTAAAGTCCTCCCAGTACAACTTCAACTTGGCGAAATAGACATTGCCCTATTCAGCTGGACTTAACATCACGCGATGATATTCCTCAGTTGTTACAAGGCTTGCAGTTTTTACATGCTAATGAGGCTATCCGAAGCCAGATTTTCAGTATTCTAGAAGAGCTAACCCCAAATAATATTAGCTGTACAACAGGGCGCCCAGGTATGCATTGGTGGAAGATCCTAGTGATGGGGACGTTACGATTAAACTTGAATTGGGACTATGATCGCCCACTTGAAATGGTCAACAACCACAAGACTATTCGGGAAATGCTGGGGCATGGTGTTAGGGATGAGAATGACCAATATAAACTGCAAACACTGAAAGATAATGTAGGGCTATTTACCCCAGTAATATTAGATAAGTTAAATCAAATAGTTGTTGCCGCGGGCCATCATTTTCTTAAAAAAAAAGACGTCGAAATAAAAGGACGATGTGATTCATTTGTCACAGAGACGCACGTTCATTTCCCTACTGATATCAGCCTACTATTTGATGCCGTTAGAAAGGTTGTTTTATTAACGGCCAGTTTAAGTGACACCCTTGGTTTTAGTTTATGCAGACAAAGTCAGCACAACCTCAAGCAGCTTAAAAAGCGGTATAGAGTGGCGCAAAAAATAAAACACTCGACATCAAAAGATAAGGAGAAAAAGCGGTCATTGTTGCATACACGAATTACCTTCATTACGCGGAGGCACTGATTCAAAAATCCACCATGGCACTGGAAGTTTTTGGTCTTCAGGAAGGCAAGAAAGTCATAGAGCAAGAGCATGTCATTAAACACTATATGGGACATGCAAAGCGTCAAATCAGTCAAACAAGAACGCGGGTGATTGATGGTATAAAAATCCCTCACGCTGAAAAAGTATTTTCTATATTCCAGGAGCACACAGAATGGATCAGTAAAGGCAAAGCCGGCGTACCCGTAGAGCTAGGTTTACGCGTTTGTATAATGGAAGACCAGTACGGTTTTATCCTGCACCATAATGTCATGAAAGAAGAAACAGATGATCAAGTCGCGGTAAGAATGGTAGAAGAAACACAGGCCCGGTTTACTCATTTTAATGGATGTAGTTTTGACAAAGGCTTTCATTCCCCTGCCAATCAAATCGAACTACAAAAACGACTGAAGCACCCTGTACTACCGAAAAAAGGAAGACGTAATAAAGAAGAGTTGAACCGAGAAAGAAGCGAAGAATTTAAAGCGGATAAGCGACAACATTCCGCAGTGGAATCCGCAATCAATGCGTTAGAGGTCCATGGACTCGATAAATGTCCCGATCATGGAATCGAAGGGTTTGAGCGTTATGTTGGTTTGGCTGTTTTATCGAGAAATATCCAAAAGCTAGGAGCCGAGATACGGAAGCAAGGACAGCTAAAAAACAAGCGAAAACAAAAAAGACTCCATCTCGTCATGTAAAAAAACCTAGACCTTACTGAAGGTAATACTGCTAACGGGATAACTGCGCCTTAAATTCAAAAAGCAACTCAGAAATAGATCAAAGTGTAGACAGTACAGATAAGCAGATCAAAAAATGTCGATTGAGGGCCTTACGAGACAATATCAGGCGGGTCAATAAACAACCTTACGCTTGAAATACCTAGTTTTCGGTCAGGCACTATTTAGCTGTCGTACTGGATTTATATAAGCGTCGAGTGGTAGGTTGGGCATGTTCGACTAGCCCAGATTCACAGTTAACTATTCAAGCATTGCGTATGGCCTATGAATCACGCGGATGTCCAACAGGGGTTATGTTTCATTCTGATCAAGGATGTCACTACACGAGCTTAGCATTTAGACAACAGCTATGGCGCTATCAAATAAAGCAAAGTATACCGTCAAGCGGCACCGAGGTGAGCCGACGAGGTAATTGTTGGGATAATGCCCCTATGGAACGATTTTTTAGAAGCTACAAAACGGAGTGGATGCCTAAAGAATGTTATGACGATTTTTTTGAAGCGCAACGAGATATTACGAAATATATTCAACATTACCATTATCATAGAGGACATAGTTACAATCAATATTTAAATCCCGCTGCGGCTGAAGCAGCATAAAAGCGCCTGTCATTATGTACGAAAATACTTGACCACAACAGCTCTGCCGCCATGAAGTCAGCCCTAGATCCTCACTTAAGCTGGCGGTTAGCTGTACAACCTTTCTAGCGGCATCAAACAGAAGACTTATGTCTGTCGGAAAATGAACATTCGTCTCCACTACAAACG
>JBLILH010000046.1:0-12249 GCA_047636495.1 Candidatus Endobugula sp.
CAAATTCGTGAGGTACAAATAGAAGAGTTACTTGGGCGTGACGCAGTGCCGCCCATGTCGTCGTTAATGACCCAATGTATCACCAGCAAGATAGTCTTAGTAACAGGGGCTGGTGGGTCAATAGGTTCTGAGCTATGCAGACAAATAATACAGCGACAACCTAAAGCCATCGTGTTGTTAGAGCTGAATGAATATTGCCTGTATAAAATCGAACAAGAATTGAAAGAATTGTTAAAGGTAGAGTCTTTAAATGTGTCGATGTTTGCTTTGTTAGGCTCAGTCACCAATAGAGATCGCATAGCCAAGTTAATTAAGCATTTTTCGGTGGATACTATTTATCACGCCGCAGCTTATAAGCATGTACCGATTGTTGAACAGAATATTGTAGAAGGCGTGTCGAATAATGTAATAGGGACCCAAGTTGTTGCAGAAGAAGCAGCAAAAGCTGATGTAGGCTACTTTATTTTAGTCTCAACCGATAAAGCAGTCCGCCCAACTAATGTCATGGGTGCGACTAAACGCTTTGCCGAGATGATCTTGCAGCAATTGGCTACAACCAAAACAGCCACTGTATTTTCTATGGTGCGCTTTGGAAACGTGTTGGGCTCTTCAGGTTCTGTGGTGCCATTATTTAGACGACAGATTCAACAGGGAGGCCCTATAACGGTGACGCACAAGGAGATCACACGCTTTTTCATGACAATACCCGAGGCGGCCTCGCTAGTGATTCAGGCAGGCTCGATGGCTGAGGGTGGCGATGTGTTTGTTTTAGATATGGGTGAGCCAGTAAAGATTGTTGATCTAGCGATACGAATGGTTCAGTTGTCTGGCCTTGAATTACAAACTGATGCAAACCCTGATGGAGATATAAAAATCGAGTACACTGGCCTACGTCCTGCAGAAAAGCTCTATGAAGAGTTACTGCTGGGGGATGATATTACCGGTACGGACCACAGTAAGATTATGGTAGCAAATGAGACTTGTCTTGATAACGAAGTGCTCTCAGAATGTCTTATAAATCTACAGGCGGCCATCAAAAGTAATGATTGCGAGCAGTTAAGAAAAACCTTAGTAAGAGCAGTTTCTGGATACAAGCCCCATGGTGAATTTGTTGACCATTTGAAAGTTAAAAAATTAAGCATGAATGAAGATATTAATGTGGTTAAAATTCGGTAGCTCTTAAGGTTTAGATTTATATTTTCTAGCTATAATTTTTCCAATAGCAATAAAAACCCCCAGCATTCCGCCAAACAAGATACTGATTACGATGATTAGTTTTGTTTTATCTTTTTTGGGCGCTAACAGTGATGTCTCAGCATGTTCATTATAAAAATTCAAGCTGTTTGTTGCATGGGGTTCATTTATAAGTAACCTAAGCTTTTCAAGTGCTACGTTAGCGCCCAATAAGCCTTTTTTAGCTTCAATCATGACTATTTCATCATCAAAAAAAACATCGTTACTCAACGCCTGTAAATTTTTTATTTCTGCAGAGAGTAATTTCTCGCCTCTTAAATAGTCTTTCCTCTCTAAGTGGCTTATATATGGAATAGTCGATTCTTTTACTTTGCTATTATCAGTCACTCTCTTATCGGTAACTAAATTATTTTTAACCATATCGGGCGAGCTAATAATATTTTTGATATTCACAGCTCTACTAGTATCGCCAGCCAATTTAGATAATGTAGTAGGGTTTTCAAGTTTTAGAGCGCGCGCAACGTTTAACGCCTCTTGCAGTTTGTTAATTTCATTTTCTCTGGCTAATAGTATATAAGCCTTTCTTGCGTTTAGTTTGCCCTCTAATATTTTTATTTCAGCGAGTTGAATGTTTTTTAATCGTGAAAGTTCATTTTGTAAGCTAGAGAGGTAACTATCGTTGATAGCTTTTCTGACTGCTCTTGTCGCCAATTCCAGATCAGTTTTTAATAATAAGGTTAAGCTTTCTTTATTTTCGGCTGAATACCTTGCCGAGTAGATGTCAGCTGAAAGCGCATTTGCTTTCTTTTTAT
The DNA here is from genome assembly GCA_047636495.1 of Candidatus Endobugula sp. Lineage (GTDB taxonomy): Bacteria > Pseudomonadota > Gammaproteobacteria > Pseudomonadales > Cellvibrionaceae > Endobugula. The sequence continues at coordinate 2,007 of JBLILH010000046.1, forward strand.
AAATGATTTCTCTAAAACTTGTATTGGGTATTCTTGTTTCCACACCTAATTTTTTTCTGATTTGATCATTTACTTGCAGGTTATGATTACTGCTGCTGAATCTTCTTAGTAAGAGAGTGAAAGCCTTTTCGGGTTCAATGTTGAAATTTTCAGTTCGATTGACAGTGCTTAAATCGGCGTGCGATGGTATTAATAACTCAACTTCAGTTTCATACACTGGAGCTATTCTCTCCTTGTAAAAGGCATAGGTACTACCGAGACTAGTAATAACTATAATGCTTAAGATAATAACGAGTTTCTCTCGCCATAAATTAACTATAAGCTCCACTAAATCTATTTCATCGTCACGTTGTATATTTGTATTATCGCTCACTATTTGTCCTTTAATGATTAGTTATTAACAATAGAATATGATTGTAGTTCGAATGACAGCAATATAGCTAGCATTAGAGGCGATATGCGTTAATATAATAATATTGCTAAACCCTTAAAATATAGCTATAGTGCGCTCTAATTTACGACCGTAGCTCAGTTGGTTAGAGCACTACCTTGACATGGTAGGGGTCGGTGGTTCGAATCCACTCGGTCGTACCAATTTTATCGTAAAAAGCTCGCTATTATGCGGGCTTTTTATTTGCCTGTTGCTATTGTTTGGCAGCGTTTTATATTCAAGCGACCTTTTGTAAGGGCCGCCACTGATCTAAGGAATACCTCATGCCTATCATTACCCTTCCCGATGGCTCTCAGCGTTCGTTTGATGGCCCTGTTTCTGTTTACGATGTTGCAGCCGATATTGGCCCCGGTCTCGCTAAGGCGACGATAGCGGGCCGTGTGAACGGTGAGCGAGTTGATGCGCATGATCCGATTAATGTTGATGCGGAATTAACTATTTTTACTTCGAAAGATGAAGAGGGTTTAGAAATCCTTCGACACTCTTGTGCGCATTTAATTGGTCATGCGGTGAAGCAATTGTGGCCTGAAGCAAAAATGGCCATTGGCCCGACTATTGATAATGGCTTTTATTACGATATTGATCTTGATCATATGCTTACCGATGAAGATATGGATAAGATCGAGAAGCGGATGCGTGAGTTGGTCAAAACGCAATATGGCGTGGTTAAGAAGGTGGGTTCTTGGCAAGATGCATACGATACGTTCAAAGCACTTGGCGAAGAATATAAGTTAGAAATTCTTGAGCGTGATATCCCTAAAGAGGCGACGCCGGCGTTATATCATCATGAAGAATACGTTGATATGTGCCGTGGGCCCCATGTGCCTAATATGAAGTTTTGTGAGCACTTTACGCTAATGCGTATTTCAGGTGCCTATTGGCGAGGTGATTCTGATAAGAAAATGCTGCAGCGCATTTACGGCACAGCGTGGCCAGATAAAAAACAATTAAAGGCGCATCTTCACTTTTTGGAAGAGGCGGTAAAGCGGGATCATCGTAAGTTAGGTAAAAAATTCGATTACTTCCATATGCAGGAAGAAGCGCCAGGTATGGTGTTCTGGCACCCTAAAGGATGGAGTATTTACGCGACGATCGAAGAGTACATGCGTAAAGTACAGCGTGAGAATGGCTATAAAGAAATTAAAACCCCTCAAATTGTTGATCGCAGTTTGTGGGAGCGTTCGGGGCACTGGGATAAATTCCGTGAGAACATGTTTACGGTAGAGTCCGAATCCCGTGACTATGCGGTTAAACCGATGAATTGCCCATGTCACGTGCAGGTATTCAATCAGGGTTTAAAATCGTATAAAGAATTACCGCTGCGCTTAGCCGAGTTTGGCTCATGCCATCGTAATGAAGCGTCGGGTACATTGCAGGGGTTGATGCGTGTCAGGAGTTTTGTGCAAGATGACGCGCACATCTTCTGCAGCGAAGCAATGATACAAGAAGAAGTATCGGTCTTTACCGATCTGCTTTATAAAGTGTATGCTGATTTTGGTTTTAATGATGTCATTATTCGTTTATCAACCCGCCCTGAGCAGCGTGTGGGGTCAGATGAAGACTGGGATAAGGCCGAAAAAGCCCTCGCTGATGCCTTAGATGCTAAAGGCTTGTCCTGGGAAGAGTTACCGGGTGAAGGCGCATTCTATGGCCCTAAAATTGAGTTCTCGCTAAAAGATTGCCTTAACCGAGTGTGGCAGTGTGGCACGATACAGGTTGATTTCTCTATGCCGGGTCGTTTAGATGCACAATATGTCGCAGAAGATGGCTCTCGCCAAGTGCCGGTCATGTTACACCGTGCTATTTTAGGCTCTTTTGAGCGCTTTATCGGTATTCTCATTGAACATTATGAGGGGGCATTTCCGGCGTGGTTAGCGCCAGAGCAAGTGGCTATTTTAAATATTACGGATAAACAATCTGAATATGTGAAAGAAATAGAGAAAACCCTGCAAAATAACGGTGTTAGAGTCTTTTCTGACTTGAGAAATGAGAAAATCGGCTTTAAAATTCGTGAGCATACATTACAAAAAGTCCCTTACTTGATAGTGGTTGGGGATAAAGAGGTAGAGAACAATACCATTGCCGTTAGAACCCGTACGGGTGAAGACTTGGGTGTCATGAGCCTGGCGGCGTTTGAGGCGCATTTACAATCGGATGTGGCAAGCAAAGGTATTGCTGGTAGTTAGCGGATAATTCAAATAGAATGCACTGCTTTTTATGATCATGAAAACGCTGCTTGCTTTTATAAGTGGTGTTTTTTTGTTATTTAATTGAAAAACAACTTATTTATGGATCTGTTACTGCACACGGGCAGTGAAGATAAAAGGCCGTAAACGGTCAAACAACGAGGGTAACACCATTAATAGACCAGACAATTCGAAAGGCCGCTCTAAAAAAGCGCGTATCAACGAACAAATTGAAGCCACTGAAGTCCGCCTAATTGGTGCTGACGGTGAGCAAGTGGGCGTTGTAGGGCTCGATGAAGCCTTAAAAGTTGCGCAGGCAGCGACATTGGATTTGGTCGAGATCGTGCCAGATTCTTCGCCTATCGTTTGTAAAGTCATGGATTATGGTAAGCATCTTTTTGGCATTAAAAAGACTAAAGCCGCTGCAAAAAAGAAACAAAAGCAGCAGCAAGTGAAAGAAATGAAATTTCGCCCAGGGACGGACGAGGGGGACTATAAGGTAAAACTACGCAACCTAATACGTTTCTTAGAAAATGGGGATAAGGCCAAAGTATCATTGCGATACCGCGGCCGTGAAATGGCTCACCAAGAACTAGGGATGGAGATGCTAAAACGTATCGAAACAGACTTGGTTGAGCTCGCTACTGTAGAGCAATTTCCGAAAATGGAAGGAAGGCAGCTTATTATGGTGATGGCCCCGAAAAAGAAGAAGTAATTAGAGTGCACATCTAAAAATGCACTTAAGGCGCGGTAGCTGCGTCAGCTTCGTGCTCAAATCCTCATGTATTAATATACATTCCGGTTTTGCGCGCGATGCTTCCTTGCTACCACACCTTAATTACTATTTTTAGACGCACACTGGTCATATTGATTGGGCTTTTAGCTGCCTACTTACTTTATTATATTAACCTAAATCAGTTTATCTGATTCCGAATGCGGAGTTTATTCTCATGGCAAAAGCTAAAGTACATAGTGGAGCTGCGAAGCGTTTTAAAAAAACAGCTTCTGGCTACAAACGTAAAAGTGCACATAAAAGTCACATCCTTACTAAAATGACGACCAAGCGTAAACGTCAGTTACGTGGCACTAGCCTCGTTGCTGCAGTTGACAAGCCGGCAATTGATCGGATGTTTCGCGCGAACTAATCGCGTTGCTTAATTCGGACTAATTTTTAGCATTCATTTTTAGGAGAACTATTATGGCGCGCGTAAAACGTGGCGTTGTGGCACGCAAAAGTCACAAAAAAATATTAAAACAAGCAAAAGGTTATTACGGAGCACGTTCGCGTATTTTCCGTGTGGCTAAACAGGCAGTTATTAAAGCGGGTCAATACGCTTACCGTGACCGTCGTGTTAAGAAACGTAACTTCCGTGCGTTATGGATTACGCGTATTAATGCCCAGTCTCGTGCATTAGGTATGACATACAGCCAATTGATTGCAGGTCTTAAAAAAGCAGAAATTGCTTTAGACCGTCGTGTGTTAGCAGATCTTGCGGTACATGATAAAGCTGCGTTTGCAGCGATTGTCGAAAAAGCAAAAGCAGCATTGGCGTAATTATTACTCTGTACGAGTCTACGCAGGTGTTGTTGAGTGATTCAGCAATCAAAAAAAAGGAAGGGCTGAAGAGTCCTTCCTTTTTTTATATAAACCTAGAAAATTTGTTGCATCATCGCTACACGTGACAAATTTGATTTTTAGCTTCGGACATGATGTGTTAAGTGACGTATGTGTTGCTGAAATTACCGCCGAGTTTCTAGGGTGAAAATTTATTTTTCATTAATGCACAGGCATTAATTGATTGTTTTAAAATGCATTATGTAACATGTTAAATAGTGAAAACAGCTGTTTGCAGTGTCACTATTGGGCCAGGTTAATGTAAACAGGTTAATGTAAACAGGTGAAGGTAAATGGAAAATCTACAAGCGTTGACAGGTGAAGCGCTAAAGCTTGTCGCACACACTGATGATTTGTCGGTTCTCGACCAAATACGCGTTGATTACTTAGGTAAAAAAGGTCAATTAACCGCTTTGCTTAAAACTTTAGGTAAGCTTTCAAATGAAGAGCGACCCGCTGCCGGTGCGAAAATCAACGAAGCAAAGCAGCAAGTACAGCAAGCGATACAAGAAAAGAAAGTGGCGTTAGAGCAAGCAGCTATCAATCTGAAACTTGCCTCTGAAACCATTGATGTCACCTTGTCTGGCCGCTCAGCAAGCCGCGGCCGCTTACACCCAGTCACGAAAACCTTACAGCGGATCGAAGAAATCTTTACCGCTGTAGGCTATACCGTTGAACAGGGGCCAGAAGTGGAAGATGATTATCACAACTTTGAAGCGCTGAATATTCCGGCTCACCATCCTGCTCGTGCAATGCACGATACATTTTATATTGATAAAAGCAGCCTGGAATTTGCTGAAAATGGTAAGGATGAGCAGTATGCGGAGTACGTTTTACGGACACATACCTCACCAGTACAAGTGCGTACGATGGAAAATACAATGAAGGCGGAGGGTCCGCCTATTCGCGTAATTTGCCCTGGCCGTGTTTATCGTTGTGATTCAGATTTAACGCATACGCCGATGTTTCATCAGGTTGAAGGTTTGTTGGTTGATACACACATCAGCTTTGCTGACCTAAAAGGCACTGTAGATCAGTTTCTAAAGCGTTTCTTTGAAGCAGACATTCCCGTTCGTTTCCGCCCCTCATATTTTCCCTTTACCGAGCCTTCAGCAGAAGTCGATATTCAGTGTACTAATTGCGGTGGCGATGGTTGCCGTGTATGCAGTCATACGGGTTGGTTGGAAGTAATGGGATGTGGGATGGTGCACCCAAATGTATTTAAGGCTAGCGGTATCGATACTGAAAAATATAGCGGCTTTGCTTTTGGGATGGGCGTAGAGCGCTTAGCTATGCTGCGTTATGGCGTGAATGACTTACGCTTATTTTTTGAAAACGATTTGAAGTTTTTACAACAATTTTAAAAAAGTTAATAGTCAGTCGTTCACAGTACACAGTTTATAAGATGTGTTTCATAGGGAAAGTAAAATAATTAACAGCTTTTTTCTCAATGACTAACAACGCTTTGTTAGCTGTTAGCTCTACGTAAAGGTATAAAAATGAAGATAAGTGAATCATGGTTGCGCGAGTGGGTTAGTCCAGCACTGACCACACAAGAAATGGCCGATCAAATCACCATGGCTGGATTAGAAGTCGATGCTATCGAGAATTTATCCGGTCAATTAAGCGGTGTCGTAGTGGCAGAGATCATGTCTGCTGAACAGCATCCTGATGCCGATAAATTACGGGTTTGCAAAGTGTCTGGTGTGGGTGAAGAACTTACCCAAGTGGTGTGTGGAGCCGCTAATGCACGTGTAGGGATCAAAGTGCCTTTTGCGACAGTAGGCGCGGTGCTGCCTGAAAACTTCAGCATCAAAAAAGCAAAACTAAGAGGCGTAGAATCTTTTGGCATGTTGTGTGGACAGACGGAATTGCAGTTAGGTGATGACGATGCCGGTTTGTGGGAGTTGCCTGCAGACGCGCCTATAGGTAAAGATTTAAATGATTATTTAGGCTTAAACGACAGTGTTATTGATATTGATTTAACGCCAAACCGTAGCGACTGCTTATCGGTGAAAGGTATTGCTAGGGACATCGGTGTATTAAATCGCTTAGCGGTTAATGAGCCTACCATCACGCCAGTAGTATCGACCATTGATGATACATTTTCTGTGTCTCTTCATGCGGTGGATATGTGCCCGCGCTATGTGGGGCGTATTATTCGCGGTATCGATTTAACGCAACCTACACCATTATGGATGCGAGAACGCCTACGCCGTGCAGGTCTCAACAGTAAGGATATCGTTGTTGATGTCACCAATTATGTATTGCTAGAGCAAGGGCAGCCAATGCATGCTTTTGATTTTGATAAGCTTTCTGGCAGCATAAGTGTCCGTAAAGCGGTCGATGGTGAAAAGATTGCCTTGTTGAATGGCCAAGAAGCGACGTTACATGACGATACCTTAGTGATTGCTGATGATGCCTCGGTACTGGCTATTGCCGGTATAATGGGAGGAAGTGGCTCTGCTGTTAGCGCGTCTACGACGAATATTTTTCTTGAAAGTGCATTTTTTTCACCGATTGCCATTGCGGGCCGTGCTCGTGCATATGGTTTACATACTGATTCATCCCACCGTTTTGAGCGAGGCGTCGATTATCAGTTACAAGAACAAGCCATTGAGCGTGCGACACAGTTAATAGTGGATGTGGCTGGCGGCGAAGTAGGGCCGGTATCAGTAACCGCAGCTGACCATCATTTACTGAGCCCTAAAACCGTTAAACTTCGCCGTGCGCGCATTAAAGCCGGTTTAGGTTTTGATATGAGCGATGACGAGGTGTTAGATATTCTTCAGCGTCTGGGCTTAACGCTAAAAGGCACCGACGACGCTGGTTGGTTGCTAGGTATTCCTAGCTATCGTTTTGATATTACGATTGAAGAAGATTTGCTAGAAGAACTGGCGCGCATTTATGGTTATAACCGCCTGCCGACTACCAGTCTATTGATGGAAATTAATTTACCAGAAAAGCCCGAATCTATTCAGCCTTTACGGGTGATTCAGCAGCAGTTACTTGCGCGAGATTATCAAGAAGCTGTGTGCTATAGCTTTGTCGATCCTGAGTGGCAGCAGTGGTTTAGTCCTGGGTTATCGCCGGCTAAATTGCAAAATCCGATTAGTGCCGATATGGCAGTGATGCGCACCTCGTTATGGCCGGGCTTGGTTCAGGCACTAAAACACAATATTAATCGTCAACAGAGTCGCGTGCGCCTATTTGAAACGGGCTTACGTTTCGTGCCTGGTAATGGCGAAGGCAGTGTGGCTGGTTTACAGCAGCAGCCAGTGTTGGCAGGCCTTATTTACGGTAACCGTGATGATGAATCATGGTCTTCATCTACCGATAAAGTCGATTTTTATGATATTAAAGGGGATCTAGAGTCATTGTTTGCTATGTCCGGCCAGGCCGAGGCTTATACGGTGACAGCGGCAGAGCATCCCGCATTGCATCCAGGTCAAACGGCGTCTGTTACTTATAATGGCAAAGTGGTGGGTACCGTCGGAGCGCTTCACCCTCAGCTCCAAAAACAGCTAGATATTCCTCAATCTGTTTATTTGTTCGAGATAGAGCAGTATGCGATTACCGATGCAGCCTTGCCAAAGTTTACGTCGTTATCGCGTTTTCCTGAGGTGCGTCGTGACCTAGCGGTCATCGTTAATCAAGATATACCCGTTTCAGATATTCAATCTGCAGTGTCAAAAGTGGCAGGCGAAGCGCTAACAAACTTAAAAATATTTGACATATATATCGGCAAAGGTATTGATTCACATAGAAAAAGTGTCGCTTTAGGCTTGACCTTTCAGCATCTTTCACGCACTCTTACGGATCGTGAAATTAATGAATCTGTTGATATTGTCGTCGAATCGCTTAAAGAGCGCTTTAACGCTGAGCTTCGTTAGTTAACTTGTATCATGTTACTTGAACGGTGTTGAGAGGTATCAGCACCGGTCAAGTAACACCCGATCATAAGTTAATCAGACGTAATCCTTGCTTAGCGTGTGATATCGCTTACAGACTTCCAACGCAGCTTGTTGTATTGTTGATTTCACCCAAGCAATAATAGTGATCGCACAATAACAACAAATAACACTAGCTGAAATATCGAGGAGTCTATGCCGAATAATGTGTTGGATGAACTGCCTAACGGCGCATTGACGAAAGCAGAGTTAGCCGAAAAGCTTTTCGAAGAGCTAGGGTTTAACAAACGCGAAGCTAAAGAGCTAGTAGAGCTATTCTTTGAAGAAATTCGCAACGCGTTAGAATCGAACGAACAGGTAAAATTATCAGGTTTTGGTAATTTTGATCTGCGCGATAAAAAACAGCGACCGGGAAGAAATCCAAAAACAGGCGAAGAAATCCCCATCTCTGCTCGACGAGTAGTGACTTTTCGACCGGGACAAAAATTAAAAGCGCGAGTAGAGGCACATGCTGGAACCAACGAATAACGATGAACTGCCGATCATTCCGGGCAAGCGATACTTTGCTATTGGCGAGGTAAGCGAGTTGTGTGCGGTAAAACCTCATGTTTTGCGCTACTGGGAGCAAGAATTCCCGCAGTTAAAGCCGGTTAAACGCCGTGGTAATCGTCGCTATTATCAGCGTCAAGATGTGATGATGATCCGCGAAATTCGCGAGTTACTTTACGATCAAGGTTTTACTATAGGCGGTGCTCGTCAAAAACTAGACGCCGCAACGACCCCCCCTAAACGGCCAGAAACAACAGGCAATGATCGATTATCTTCTACTTTAATGGATAAGATGATTGATGATTTAGAAAACGTACTCGCCCTTCTCGATACCCCTTAACAGTAAAATGTGTCCTTTAGCCAACTTAGTTTATTTGAACTTGGATGATCGAAGCTATGTAAGTAGGCCGGTGTAATGAATGTTATGTACTTGACATTAAACACTTGAAATTAATCACTTGAAATTAAAGGCACCTAGCGTATTATGCGCTTTCGCTTTAGATGACGGTTGTTTAAGTGTTATCTAAAAGCTGATAAATTAATCGGAGTGTAGCGCAGCCTGGTAGCGCACCACACTGGGGGTGTGGTGGTCGTCGGTTCAAATCCGGCCACTCCGACCATTTATGTAAAAAGGCCGCTGTTTTTAGCGGCCTTTTTACATAAATGGCTGACTGATTGGGTATGTTCAATCGAGCGTATCGGTTCACTAATTTGTCAGGAACAAATTAGGGCGCCAATAGGCGGGTCGCAGACCCGAGGGCAGGAGCCCGAGTCCAATCCGGCCACGCTGTAATAGAGCTGTTTTTAGCGGCCTTTTTACATAAATGGCTGACTGATTGGGTATGTTCAATCGAGCGTATCGGTTCACTAATTTGTCAGGAACAAATTAGGGTACCAATAGGCGGGTCGCAGACCCGAGGGCAGGAGCCCGAGTCCAATCCGGCCACTCCGACCATTTATGTAAAAGGCGGCTGTCTTTAACGGCCTTTTACATAAATGGCTGATTGATGGGATATGTTCAATCGAACGTATCAGTTCACACCAAGTTAGCAACTATTCGGGTGACGGCCCATTAATAGTCGGCCCATTAATAGTCGGCCCGGAGCCCGATTTCAATCCGGCTAGGCGCTAATCGCGTAGCCTTTTATCTTCTTTACGCCCATTCAATTTGTCGACATCACTATGATTTCACCTATACTCGCTCAGTTTATTCAACGCCTAGGCGCTCACCCTTCTTCAATTACATTTGCCGAAGTCATCGAGCTGATAAACACGCACTATAATTTTACGCCAACGCGTTTTACTAACGGTCTAGGTGGCGATGCTGAAGGTAATAATGGTGTGGTGAATGAACAGGGTACAAATGAAGGGTCATGTCGTATTTTTGCTTTTGCTCAGTTACAACGTAAGCGCCCATATCTCCACGTACTTGCCCTATCTATTTTAGTCTGAATTTTTTTCAAGTGCCGCTTTGACGTTCCATGGTAACAATGCTTCCAACTCCTCTACAGTTTCCGCATAGGGAAGCCTT
>JBLILH010000047.1:0-12111 GCA_047636495.1 Candidatus Endobugula sp.
TGTTTTAAGGTCTTTTGCTAATTCTAAGGCTAGCGCTTTGATTTTATGTTGATTCATTACTATTCCCATTATTGTTTAAAAAAGGTTAATCAATAATGGGCACTTACACAATCTAATTTACACCCTCTCGAAACTCCATTCCGTAACAACAAAAGCAACGTATAACATAATCAATATTTACCAGCCGTTATGCATAATGCAGTGACGTGAATTATTCAACCTGTCTCCGTACTTTCAGGATTTATCGGTTGTTATCTTTGGCTTACTCCGTCAAAAACCACTGTAATCGCATGACTTGCTAAAACTCAACGCTTACAGGATAATATGATAAAAACAGGCAGCCAACACTGCCTGTTTTTTGTTTTTACTTCGGTATTAACGATATTCTAGGACCGATATTCTAGGTCAGTCCCCTACTATAATTATCTTTACAACGACCTTAGACATAAGAAAGTGACTACTATGACTTCCGCATTAATGAACACCTACGGCAATAGAGCCATCACCTTAGTAAAAGGTAGCGGCTGTCACGTATGGGATGCAGACGGCAAAGAATACCTTGATGTTCTGGCTGGCATCGCTGTTTGTGGCTTAGGGCATTGCCACCCTGCGGTTACCGACGCGATTACCCAGCAAGCCCAACAGTTATTGCATACGTCTAACTTATACAATTTGCTGCCTCAGCAACAAGCGGCCAAGCTATTGTGTGAACTGAGCGGGATGGACAACGTATTCTTTTCGAACTCGGGTGCCGAAGCGAACGAAGCAGCCATTAAAATTGCGCGTAAATACGGCAATACCAAAGATATTGCGACGCCTACCATTATTACCACCACCAATAGTTTTCATGGACGCACCATGGCGACGCTAAGCGCCTCGGGCAACGATAAAGTTAAGCAAGGCTTTGCGCCTCTAGTGGCTGGCTTTCTAGAATTACCTTATAACGATATAGATGCCATTAACAATCAACTAGGTAACAAAAACATCGTCGCGGTGATGGTAGAACCCGTGCAAGGTGAAGGTGGCATCCGTATTCCCGATGAAAACTACCTGCCCCAGCTAAGAGAAATATGCGACCAACAAGGATGGTTATTAATTGTTGACGAAATACAAACGGGTAATGGCAGAACAGGCCAATACTATGCGTTTCAGCATCATGATTTATTACCCGATATTGTAACGACAGCAAAAGGGTTGGGTAATGGAATACCTGTAGGTGCGTGCCTAACACGAGGACACGCTGCCACTATATTACAGCCTGGCAATCATGGTTCTACCTACGGTGGCAACCCGGTTGCCTGTGCGGCAGTTCAAGCAGTGCTGCGCACACTGAAAGATAACAATCTTTGCTTGCAAGCACAGCAACGCGGGGAATATTTTGTAAAAGGCTTACACCACGCCCTAGTGGAGAAGAAAACGGTTCAGCATATTCGCAATAAAGGTCTGATGATTGGTATTGAATTAGATCACCCCTGTACCGAACTTGTTGCGCAAGCCGCAGACCACGGCTTATTAATTAATGTCACTGCGGGTAATGTTATTCGTTTATTACCGCCACTGATTATAAGCGAAGGTGAGATTGATCAAGCGATTAAGATACTCTCGGCACTTATTCACTAAACACTAGGTCACTAAACACTAGGTCACTAAACACTAAGCCACTAAAAACAGACAACCTTATAAAGGGCGGTGTTATAGCACGCCATTATCGACTATTTTGGCTTTTAGAGCCTTTCCTCTCTTTATGCAGAGGTAACCTATAACTTTATGTTATGAATGGAATTAGATATGCAACATACACCAATACGTCATTTTTTAACGTTAAATGATTTATCACAAGACGAATTACACGCCATCATTGCACGCGCCATTGAGTTAAAAAAAATTCGCAATGAAAAACGCCTACACAAAACGCTAGAAGGCAACGTACTGGGGATGATTTTTGAAAAGTCCTCAACCCGTACACGCGTTTCTTTTGAGGCAGGCATCGCACAGCTTGGTGGTAGTGGCTTATTTCTTTCCTCTAACGATACCCAATTGGGTCGCGGCGAACCCATCGAAGACTCTGCGAGAGTGATCTCAAGCATGGTCGATATCGTGATGATTCGTACGTATGGTCACCATGTCATCGAGAAATTTGCGCAATATTCAACAGTACCCGTGATTAACGCGCTAAGTGATCACTATCATCCTTGCCAACTACTCGCAGATATACAGACCTTCACTGAACATCGCGGTGACCCTAAAGGCAAAACGGTGGTATGGGTCGGTGATGGCAATAACATGTGTCATTCATACATCAATGCCGCTAAGTTATGCGATTTTAATCTGCATATTGCTTGCCCTAAAGGCTACGAGCCTAACGCTGAATTAGTCGCCGCCAACACCGATCGCGTCACCTTATTCAATAACGCGCAAGAGGCGGTAGTGAATGCGGACTGGGTGGTTACCGACACATGGGCCTCGATGGGGCAAGAAGAAGAAAAGAAAATGCGTGAAGACGCTTTTGCAGACTTCCAAGTCAACGAAGCCCTGATGAGTCACGCTCATAAAGACGCCGTGTTTATGCACTGCTTACCCGCATATCGTGGCCTAGAGATTAGTCACACCATTATGGATTCGCCTTGCTCTGTGGTCTTTGATGAAGCCGAAAACCGCTTACATGCGCAAAAAGCGTTGATGGAATTTTTATTACTCGGGTCAACATAAAGCCCACTCTTAGGGCTACAGCAACCCCAATGGCACTATTCGACGCTTAGCTTTTTGATCCCCGCAGACTATGGTTTTGCTTTAGTGGAGCCTACAATTTTGACAATAGCAATATGGGTAAATTAATCGTGGGGCGCTAACTAAAAGGGCATATAACCATTGTCTTTTTACTGTGCTGAGTTTGATATTCAGTTTTTCTTACCAATTTGAATAATACACTTTTGAGAAAACCCCTTTTTTGCCGCTTTTACCTTGGGTAATACCAATAACAGACCTTATGTAAACATAACTGTTTTTAACATCATTACTCTTACACTCTACTATTGTTACCCTTTATTAAACGCTACTAGTGTAAAACGTCAGCCCTATTACCTCACTATTTTTACACTCTATTCTTTCTACACCCTACTCTTTTTCTATCTTTACATTTCACTAGGCTTACCGAGAAACTTTTGCAGTAACGTAGTATCCCCGGTTAAAATGTCATCAACGACTTTCTTCACGCCATAACTTATAGCAATTTGGCTAAAGTGTTATCTTCAACGTCTTTCTGCTAACGCAGCGGAGTATTAGGGTTAAGCATTACGGTAAATGACTCCACCCGACAACCTCGACTTTCTCTAGGAAGGATCAATCATTAAGCAGTGTTGACACAGCGTACCTAGCTCAGAAAAGTGGTAATAAGTACCATGAATAATTTGGAAACGTTGCATCAATCTAAGCATACATAACAAATTAAAGAGGACAAAACCTAATGGCACTTACTTAAGCCCCTGTGTGAGTAATCATCGGGCTTAACGGGTGATGTTTGAGTGAGCAATTTAACTTTATCTATCCCGATACGAAGAAAAACCTGAGAAAAATGCAGACGGCTATGTTAATTGTCGCCTAAAAAAGTTCACAAGTATTTGTAGGTTTGACACCCTTATTTTTACTCGATTTAGCGTCTTCAGCAAGTGCCACTCAAGTTAAGACCCTCTTGCTCCGCTAACGGGTTGGGGTTGGCATTCCCCTTCATTACGTTAACTCTTCGATAACGTTAAAAGATCGTCGATCACTGACCGCAGTTGCTGTTCGCTGAGGCCCCCGCCACTCATCACTCTCTTCATTGCTCCGTCTTGGTCAAAGACAACCAGATCAATGACATTAACACCCTGCTCACGCATAAAGGTTCGCCCTATCGGGGTAACAACATCAACAGCCAGAAAATTCACTGTTCCCTCGTAGTCTGAACGCACTTTATTCAGCAGTTCCATTGTCGTCGTCCCCGCGACAAGATTCTTGTCATGGACTAGCACCACACTCACCGAACCCTGTCCTATGAGCGACAGATCGTCTTTAAAGCCTTTTGGCATTAACATCACTGCAGCGGCTAATATTCCGCAAACAGCGATAATGACAGCGAGTGTCATCCATTTCGCAGAGCCTGTTTGTGAATAATACATATTGATGTCAACCTGTAATAATTAAAAACCTATCATCGCATATTTAAGGTCAAAGGTAAGATCAACCTTTATTGTGTGCTAATTTTTTATGAAACATTACTTCCTTCTGATGGATGCACTCCAACAGAAGGAACGGCATTTTTTTTCGGTTTGACGATTACCTCGCACGAGTTGATTGAACAAGACAGCTCATCCGTGAGGACAAGCGAGGGGCTATCGATAATACACTGCCACCTATTCTTGATCCTTCATTCATTGATCGTGTGCAATGGATGAAAAACAGCACTCACTTTGAAACACGCTAACAACGACAGCTCCAAAGACAACGCAGAAAGGCCAGATAACACTTAACAACCACTTTATTTAAAACCCATCAACATAGTCATCACCTTTTATTTTACGGTGCGTAAAACGACGCCAAAAAAACAAGAAAAACCTATTAAGTCGAGTATCTAATCGGTTTTTTGCTAGTATATTTAAAAAATTCTAACGAAACCCTTTAAGATAAAAACATTACCCGCTGAACGGTTGCTTTTAAGAGTGCGTGTCCTCAGTCTTCTCTCAGTCTTCTTTTTTTTCCTGTGTGTTTTTCCTGTGTGTTTCAATGAATTGAACGGTTTCGACTTTATCAAAACCTGATGCGGGCAGAGGTAATCAAGGCCAGGTGCCTTTATAGGAGGGGAAGTCATCTTGAGTCTCACTAGGGCTAAGCACAAAAAAAAGTGCAGCATGAAACCAGATAGTGGCCAAAGCCGCCAGTTTTATTGTACGTATTGCAGCGTAACAAAGCAGGGTTTTTGGTAAGGTAAGATCAATGTAAGTGAATAGAATAAGTGCTTGGCGTTTAGTCTCAGAGCGGTTTAACGATGGTCTAAAAACCCGTTAAGGCCATTAAAAAACACTGAATAGTGTTGATTCATTCTAGATACCCATATATGTTCCTATAAATTATTATGGCATAAAAGGTAAAACCTGCCTATCAATAAGTCTGAAGGGGTCTAGGGCTCGTTATGAAGCCGAAGACTTGATGAGACCGATAGGCGCGAATTCCATCAGGGCCAGAAGCTTAAATGTACTCACCCAAAGGCCGGATATATGGAAGCAAACCGTTCTCTTTCACGAGTAGTTTTTGTCTTGCAATACAGGGCGGACCATATATGACCCCTTGAGCTTTTAAAATGATGAAGAAAACGGGCTATCTTACCTCATCAAAGCCTGACTTAGAGACGGATAGCAATCCGAACGGGTGTTTTAAAGGCGATGTGGTATGTGGTACCCGGAACGGATTTCATCAGAGGCCAGCGTTGATTAAACTAACGCCAATAAAGAGCCTGAATATATGTCAGAACTAAGCCACTTTTAGACTGCCTTCACACAACGGACAAGCGATAATACAAGATTAAAACGCAATTCATGCTGAAAATCAGCACGAAGGTGCAGCGCTACGTTGATATCACCGGAGAGTTTATATATGTCTAGGTAATTTGATAATTTGATTGTAATTTGATAGTCTGAATGAGGAGAGGATCATACCTCTCCGATTATTTTGAACCATAAAGGAGAAATCATGACTAAAAGTAATCAGCACAAAGCAGCTAAATTCACGGTACCAGGCATGGACGAAACGACTGCAAACCGAGTAATACCCATTTTAGACAATCGTATGGTAGCACTGCTCGATTTGGCCCTCACACTCAAGCACGTTCACTGGAACGTTGTTGGTCCCAATTTTATCAGTGTTCACGAAATGCTAGATCCTCAGGTAGACGCTGTACGCGACATGACTGACACTATTGCGGAACGAATAGCTACTTTGGGCGGAACCCCAGTAGGCACACCGCAATCTATTTCTGATCGTCGCACCTGGGATGATTATTCGTTAGGTAAAGCATTGGTTATGGAGCATCTGGGCGCCCTTGATTTAGTTTACAACGGGGTGAATAGTGATCATCGCAAAGCAATGATTGAAATGGGAGAGCTAGATCCGGTATCGGAAGACATACTAATTGGTCAGTTAACTAATATGGAACAGTTCCAGTGGTTTATTCGTGCGCATCTTGAATCTTCTGACGGTGATTTACTCACAGCCAACAACCACACCGAGTCAGCTGCAGCGAAATCTGCATCTTCTTAGAACAAGCGGATCTGATTATATTTATTTACGATGGCGCCTTTGGCGTCTTCAGATTCCCTGCCATATATTTCCATTCAGCACGAACTCATCCCGAGCTTAAATAAATAAGCTATAGCGATTGCCCGCTTTAATCTGATTCGTCATCGGCGCCCCCTTCCTCAGTGTCTTCATCTTCGACTCTTAGTGTACCATCAGAATTAAATTCGGCTATTGCTTCACCAGAGAACTCCCAGTGTTCTTTTTCTTCGTCAGTTGCTTTGGGCGAGAATAACCCCGTATAAGCATAGAAAATTCTAATCAAGGGTGCCGTCCAACAGGCAAAAGCAAGGGGGGATATACAAAAAATTCACATCCCAAGAATTATCAGAGTTAACACAACGGGAGTCAAAGCAAGTATTCAAAAAATGTGAATTTGATGTCGTTTATGATCACTGAACTGACCTCTGGAGGAGCTTAAATTGCGAGGGT
This sequence comes from Candidatus Endobugula sp., assembly GCA_047636495.1. Taxonomy (GTDB): domain Bacteria; phylum Pseudomonadota; class Gammaproteobacteria; order Pseudomonadales; family Cellvibrionaceae; genus Endobugula. The sequence goes on from JBLILH010000047.1 coordinate 6,757, forward strand.
AAAAAGACCTTAGCCGCCATTATGTTTTAATTTAACTAAGCTAATTTTTACATCCTCTATTTCAGAGTAACAGCTACAACGTTGAGCACAGTTTTATTATGAGTAATTTGGTGAATCTTGGAGAATCAAGTACAGTTTTTATAATGATGGTTTATTAACAGTCGAACGCAGTTCTAATATCCGACAGCCTTTCAATAGAGGTGGACACACCAAGCCGTAAGCGTATGCATTTCCATTTTAAAAGGTAACTTGTCGTGTGTTCAGTCACGGGAATCACGGAAAATGAGCGAGCAAGTATCGGTCATGCCCTCGATGACGAAGCGGATGATGAACACGGATGCACCGCACCAATTCCTTAGGAGAGCGCATTGCTGAGGTCATCGAATGCGTAGAACTTTTTGAATATGGCGGCCGCGTGATCTGGGTTGGATTGTTGCAATGCAAGTTAGACGACGCCGCACTCTTGCAAGGCGTTCGCCACTTTGATGAAGCCGCCGATGTTTGCCCCGCGCACATAGTCGGTTTTATCATCTGCCCCTTTACCTTCGCCGTATTTGATGCATTTGCCGTGGATATCTTTCATGATTCCCTGCAGACGCTTGTCGACTTCTTCAAGCGACCAGCTGATGCGTTGTGAGTTCTGGCTTTGTTCCAATCCAGAAACGGCCACACCGCCTGCATTGGAAGCTTTGCCGGGGGCGTAGAGCACGTGTTTCCTTAGTAGATGCTGCGCTGCGGATTCGCAGGGCATGTTCGCGCCTTCGGCCAGTGCGATCACCCCATTGTCGATCAATAATTTCGCCTCGTCGCCGTTCAGCTCGTTCTGCGTGGCGCATGGAAATGCTAGGTCGGCTTTCACTCCCCAAGGGCGTCCCTCTTTGAAAGTGCAGCCGAACTTCTCCGCATACTCCTCGATACGGCCGCGCCGCACTTCTTTCAAATCTTTGAGGAAGGCGAGTTTCTCCTCGTCGATGCCGTTAGGATCGTGGATGAACCCGGAACTGTCGCTAGCGGTCAGCGGCTTGGCTCCAAGCTGCACCAACTTTTCGATGCAGTAGAGAGCGACGTTCCCAGAGCCAGAGACGACGGCCGTCTTGCCTTTGATGCCATCATCGACCGCGTACAGGATCTCGCGCATGAAGTAGACGACACCGTAGCCGGTCGCCTCTTTCCTGCCGACACTACCGCCGAACGAGATTCCCTTGCCGGTCATTGCACCGGTGAAGGTGTGCGACAGGCGACGATACTGGCCGAACATGTAGCCGATCTCCCTCGCGCCGACGCCGATGTCTCCTGCGGGCACGTCCTTATCCGGGCCGATGTAGCGGTGCAGTTCGGTCATCAATGACTGGCAGAAGCGCATCACCTCGCCATCGCTCTTGCCTTTCGGATTAAAGTTAGAGCCACCCTTGGCACCGCCCATCGGCAGGCCGGTAAGGCTGTTCTTGAAGATCTGTTCGAAGCCGAGGAACTTCAGCACGCTCTCGGTGACGGTTTCGTGGAAACGCATACCGCCCTTGTAAGGACCGATGGCGTTGCAAAACTGCACGCGCCAAGCACGGTTGGCGCGGACATTGCCTTCATCATCGACCCAGCTCACGCGGAATGAGATAATGCGGTCGGGTTCGGTTAGGCGCTCCAGCAGGCATTCACCTTGGTAGTCTTTATGATTCGCGATGAATGGCAGCACGTCGGAGGCCACCTCTTGGACGGCTTCGTGAAATTCTTCCTGGCCTGGATTGCGCTTGCGCAAGCCAGCCATGAATTGGTCTATGTTGGTGCATGTGTTCTTCATGGGGGTACTCGATGGGTAATCGTTGATTACTTGATTAGGTGATTAAGTGATTAAGTGATTAAGTGATTAAGTGATTAAGAACAATAATACACCACCCTGATCTATGCAATAGGGGTCATTTTTCTTGACTTTAGAGCCTACTAGCTGGCTTGGGGTGCAGGTTTATGTAAGGCAAAATTGCATTGCGATAAAATATCGGACTGTTCTGAACCACGATATCGCAGATTTTTGCATCAGCGAGCATAGGTGCTCCTACTTTAGCTGAAAGTATGTTCATAGTGACAAAGAGTTTGGGTGCTAAGCCCCCCAGTCGAAATCTTGTTGTGGAGGCGTTCGCATAAGCGGCAGTATAGTCTTTATCTGCGCCGATGAAGGGTGCTTTTTTTCAAAGTGTGTCAGTATTTTTTGAATAATATGAAGGTCTTTAATGCAGTCAATTATCGTCACATTGTGCTTTTGGCATTTCTCGCATCCGGTAATGTCTATGTTAAATACTCGTTTTAGACGCTGGGCCCACGACATCCCTATGGTGTGATAATGTTTGGTGGATTTACTTTCTAGGTTGTTTAGTTTTGGACTGTTTTTTTCCACATTGCGATGCCGTCACTTGGGCGCGAAGGTGACTGTTTGGGGCGAAGACTCCAAAAAACCGGGTCAGGTTGAGTCTTGGCGGTGGAATGAGTGCCGCTAGTTTGCCTATGAAATCGAGGGGGTCAAAAAACACGTGTGTTCGAGCGCTTCGAACGTGGTCAGTTGCCACGTGCCCCACCAGCAAGGACTGTTGCGGGATGATTAAAGTCATTCGTGACTCATTGTTCAGTCAATTTTATTGCTGGCGAAAACCGGTAATGGATCGCTTTGATCGCCACCATCAAGATGACTATTTTATGACTGGTATCGTTACACAATATTGGTTTACGCGATCGCCTAATAGCGATGAAAGCTGGTGTCAGAATGAAAATGGTCAACCCACGACTGACCGATACACACCTAGACTCATTTAAATCCCCATAGCACTCTGGCACTTTGTACTACCTTGGTACGCCCCGCGGTTTCGTCCTTGGTGGCCTGTCCGACGCCCTTATGAACGACATCGGCCAGAAAAAATACGCCTCTATCGCTTTATTGACCGGGACTATCCGGCGCTTCGTGCTTACCTGGCGGAACAAGGACGGCCGTTACCCTTCCGCGTACCAAAGGAATTCGATCAATACCTCAAATGTGGCCGACTGGCGCAGGTTTTTTTTGCGCGTACAATGCATACCTGCCACCATAAACGGTGGGTTGCATTCAGCTGTAAAGACGATAATGCGGTGCCAGACGCATGGCTGAGAGTGCTGCCCTGTTGGTAGACGACGTCCTGTCGCATGAACCCATCTGCCAATGGATGCTGGGTTTTCCTTTCCAACGGAGATTCCTCTTTGCCAATCGCCCAGAACTGATGCGCAAAGTGTGGGGATTGCGTAAAGGTAATCACCAATACGTCGGACTGCTGTATCGAAGATCAGCAGGTCATTGACAAGATCCTGTTTTATCTTAAGAAAAAGGACGGGCTATACTCTTCTGATGTCCTGCCTGAGACCAGGGCCCCTCCGCAAACCAGCTTGCTTGGCTGACATCAGAATAGTTTGATAATTCTTCTCGCTGGCACCAATAGGCTGCAGCGCATCGCTATTGGCTAAAGATAGTTTCTGCTTGAAAATGATGAAAAAATTCTTGAGACATTGTTAGGGTTGCTGGGAATTCGGCTAATAAGACGAGGGTTTATTAAATATTAGAGATGATTCTGAAAATTGACATCAGTGGATAGGCCCTTTATCCTTCTTGTAATTGGTTTATACGAGGAAAATAACATTATAAATGCAGAATCTGGTGTCCTTCACCCCTACTGGCCAAAAGCAAAGGTTAGATGCCCTTTTACCCCGAAGAAGACGATAGCTTTAATATTTACCACATGTTTAAGCCTGTTATTGTTAACGGGCTGCACGGACAACCCAGATCAGTCCCTATCAAACTCTTCTCAAGAGGGTAAAGAACAAACGCGGGAGCGTCCTTTAAAGAAAGTAAATGTCATGACGATAGAATCGCAAATAATGTCCATGACTAACGAATTGCCTGGCCGTGTACAGGCCTTCAAGACAGCAGAAATTCGTCCTCAAGTGAACGGTATTATTCAATCGCGTTTTTTTGAAGAAGGTGGCCTTGTTGAAGAAGGTCAGCAACTCTACCAGATTGATCCGGCAAGATATGAGGCGGATTATCAAAGCACAAATGCGAGTTTGCAAAATATAAAAGCAGAACTGGAGTTTGCCCTTGCATTAGAGAGCCGCTATCGAAGCCTGATAAAAACCAACGCCATAAGCGAACAAGAGTTTGATAGCGCGAAGGCAAGTGTGGCACAAGCCGAAGCCGCTGTTGCTCTTGCGCGAGCTGAGGTCAAAATAGCAAAAATCAACCTTGACTACACTAAGGTTTATGCTCCTATTTCAGGATATATTAGCCCATCGACAGTGACCGACGGTGCTCTCGTTACTGCGCAACAACAATCAGCTTTAGCAACCATTAGACAACTTGACCCCGTTTACGTCGACTTGTCTCAGTCGGCGGCCGATGCAAAGACTTTGCAGCAAAGTTTGATGACCAGTCGCATGACCAAAGGCGAAGATGCAAAGTTTGAGGTAACCCTTTTATTGGGTCATAACGATTTTGTCTATCCCCACAAAGGCAGTCTGTATGCTACTGATTTAGCCGTAGATGAAAACACAGGTACGATTCGGTTGAGGTCTATATTTCCAAACCCTAATGGAGCGTTGTTACCTGGCATGTTCGTGCGTGGAACCATTGAGGAAATAGGGATTCAAAAAACAATCATAGTGCCGCAAAAAGCCGTCAGTATAGAGGCCGATGGCTCAAAGGCGGTTTGGATTGTTGATGCTAATAATATAGCAAGCAAGCGTGCAGTGGTTACCAACAGCACTTACAAAAATAATTGGGTAATCAAAAGCGGCCTTAAAACTGGCGATACCGTTATTGTAGTGGGGGCAATGATGTTGCAGCCAGGATCCCAAGTCGCTCCTAAAAATATCAAATCGAAGGATTCAACTAATATGTCCTCTGGAGCAACGACATCTGGCGACCTTACTACAGCCGATGCTGAAAATAATAAAACAAGCTCAAATTAATGATATCTAAATTTTTTATCGACAGACCCATTTTTGCGTGGGTTATTGCCATCGTTATTATGGGCGCAGGAACTCTTGCTATAACTTCATTGCCAGTTGAGCAATATCCAAATATTGCAGCTCCTAAGGTATCAATATCAGCAACTTATCCAGGTGCGTCAGCACAAACACTTGAAAATACAGTAACGCAGATTATCGAACAAAATTTGACGGGTATTGATAATCTGCGCTATATCCAATCAGAAAGTTCCTCATCTGGGCGGGCAAGCATTAACCTGACCTTCGAGCCAGGAACCGATTCAGATATCGCGCAGGTGCAAACTCAAAATAAAGTATCTCAAGCGGAATCCTCTTTGCCTCAAGCGGTTCAGCGTCAAG
>JBLILH010000048.1:0-12035 GCA_047636495.1 Candidatus Endobugula sp.
TGATGAACACCGATTCCGGAAAATGAACAATAGTGTTCACCTTCCGCCGGAATCGGTGTTCATCATGAATCGTAATGGGTGTTCATCTTCAATCGGAATCGGTGTTCAGCATGGCTCGGAATACGCATACAGGACAGACACTCAAATTAAAGTGATGGACGACCAGAAATAAGGCACGCTGACGCGCCAAATACCCCACCACCATACAACTAAAAAATCTCTATTACTTACCAGATAGAGCTTTTTCGGCAAAATTCGGCAATTATTAGTGTCAGACACCAAAAGTCCGGAGCAAAGGTCCGGACCTTTGGCTGAGATCTCCGGATGTTTGGAGGCGCTTAGAAGACCCACATTGTAAAGATGTAAATGGCTGCAGATTGTTGACGTCAGCAGTCATTTGATTTACATTGAAGGTATTACTGATTTTATAAAGAGAGGCTAATCATGGCAACGAATGACACCGTACAAGCAAGGGTTTCTCCCGAATTAAAAGCAGAAGCAGAAGCTTTGTTTTCCTCAATGGGGCTAAAAACCTCTGATGCTATTCGTTTATTCTTGCAACAAACGGTTAATTCAGGTGGTTTACCCTTCCAGCCCAAAGCTAAAATCCCTAATGCCGACACCCTTGCGGCAATGAAAGAGGTCGAAAACGGTGAAGGGACTCGCTATAGTTCTGCCCAGGCCATGTTTGACGATTTGGGCGACTAGTGTACGCACTTTTTGTCACCAATAAGGGTAAACGTGACCTTAAAAAATGCCAACGCCAACAGCGAAATATGGGGAAGTTAAAGACAACCCTAGAATTATTGTTGGCAGGTGAGACACTCCCCAGCAAAAACAAAGACCATCCGTTAATCGGGAATTATATTGCACATAGAGAGTGCCATATCGAACCTGATTGGCTATTAATCTATCACATTAATGAAGAAGACAAGATGGTTGATTTAGTGCGCACTGGCAGCCATTCCGAACTATTTAGTTAGTTAAACTAACATTTGAAGGGCGTCCGCACACCCTTTGGCTTTCCCTCCCTGCCATCCTATCCCAGCAGGTGAGGCACATATTCTTTAGTTTAAATGCTCACTACCATCCCGTTAACACTTGATGGGGTCAGCAGTAACCAGGGACACCCACTCGACGAAACACTTGTAGCCTGATGATTGAAATGATTATTCGGGTCGGCATTATTAGTTTTTGATATGGTCAGAGGTTGGTTGTGCAATAGGTGAGTCCCTGTCCTTGCCCCTTGCTGGTTAAAAAGATTGCCGCTAGATAGAGCTTGATTAATTGTGTCATCAATAATGACAAGTATGTAGAAAAAACAGCATTTTTTACGCATATTTAATTATTATGTATAAAAAATTGAGTTTCTTGGGCGTATTCTAGCGATATATTCAACATTTAGCGGTAAGTGAGCATGAACGTGAATCTTTCTTCGGTAGCACCATTAGGCATGCTCCCTCTTGATAATGAGTCAAGGATCGAGTCTGTGCATGTATTAAAAAAACTAGCGCAAGCTCACCGCTACCTTGCCGAGCTAAAAGGTGTTGCCAAAACCATTCCCAATGAAGGCATCTTGATTTCTACGCTGATGATGCAAGAGGCGAAGGATAGCTCGGCAATTGAAAATATTATCACCACCCACGATGAGCTTTTTCGGGCGGATGTTCAGCAAGGCCAAACCGTGAACCAAGCGGCTAAAGAAGTAGAGAATTATCGGCTAGCCTTAAGAGAAAGCTATCGCCAATTAAAAAACACGCAACTTATTTGTGTTGATGACGTTCTGCAAATACAAAAAATGATAGAGCCGAAAAAATACGGCATACGAAAAATCCCGGGTACTGTTGTGGGTAATTCACAGACCGGCGAAGTGATCTATACCCCACCGCAACATGCCGACGATATAACCGCCTTATTGGCGAACCTTGCGGATTATATTAACGATGATCAGCTATCGAACATTGACCCACTCATTAAAATGGCGCTTATCCATTACCAATTTGAAAGCATTCACCCTTTCTATGACGGTAATGGTCGCACAGGAAGAATTATTAATATTTTGTATTTAGTGCAACAAGGTTTATTAGACTTGCCCATTCTTTACCTTAGCCGTTATATCGTAGAAACCAAATCGGAATATTATCGCTTGTTACAACTAGTGAGAGATACAGTAGAAACGGGCAGCGCGACGGCGAACGAAAGCGCGTGGGAAGAGTGGGTATGCTATATGATTGATGGAATTACCATAACCTCACAGCGAACGATTACTTTTGTTCATCAAATTCGCGAACTTATTTTGCATACCAAACAAGCCATGCGCCAAAAGTTGCCTAAAATATATAGCCAAGAACTACTCAATAACGTATTTTTTCATCCCTATACCAAAGTACAATTTGTGGTAGAGCAATTAGGCATAACCAGAAATACCGCCACCAAATACCTTAATGCTTTAGAGAAAGAAGGCATTTTGAAAAAGTATAAAGTAGGCAGAAATAATTATTATATCAATACACCCTTGGTGGCGTTAATAAGCCAGCGGGAAGTACCTGAATAGTGCGCAGTAGCACAAATAGCGAGTAATACCTGAAAACAGAATTTTTAGGATCAGGTCTGGTTTCTTGCTCTAGCCACAGCGCATGTAATCTTAAAGGCAAAACTTGACGCTGTTAGTTGCTGTTAGTTGTAAACATTCCAATATTATTTTTTATCGGCTTTAGGTTTAAGATAGAGACAAACATCAGCCTTTTTAGCCGCTTTCACTAAGTCTTTATTCAGAGTAGCGATAGGCAGGCCTTCTCTCAGGGCTAGCTCTAAGTAGGCCGCATCGTAACTACTTAATTTATATGCTCTTGCCAACGCCATAGTTCTGCTAAACGACTGTATTGCTGTAAGCGGGTCTACATGCAATGGCAAGCCTTCTAATTGAGCAATGAATCGCTCGACCTCTCCTAACGAGGTTTCACCCCTCTTTTCAGCCCCCAGCAACACATTAACTGCCTCTAAGTGCCAAAGGCTAGGCACTAGAGCATCAGCCTCAGTAAGGCTAAGAAGAACAGATTCGGCGTATTTTTGATCTGCGGCCTTTTCGCTCTCAAGATGCCAGCGCATAGAGACAGAATTATCCAATACAAAATCAGTCATTTTCGACCATCTGACTTGAGTTCATCTAACACTAGATCACTTACTTTATGCTTCTTTGCTTTCAGAATGTTGCCAATAGCAGCGGCGGTTTTAAGTTTATTACTAGCGCGACTAGGAATAACGTCAGCAATGGGCTTGCCGTGATTGGTGATGGTGAAGGCCTCGCCTGATTCAACACGACGAAGTATTTCGGGCAATTTAGTTTTGGCCTCATATGAGCCAATTTGTTCTAACATACATTACTCCTTATTAATATTTAGACCAGTATACCGGTCTAAAGTAAAGAGTCAATTATTTCAAGTATAGAAGTATAGGGGTATAGGGGTCAGAGCCCTGGATCAAAGGGTCTGGATCAAAGGGTCAGAGTAATTGATTTTGGATTCAAGCCCAGCCTTCACAGGTTGGGCTTTGTTAATAAATTTAGCAGGATATGCACTAACTCAAAAAGCCCTCAGAGGCGGTGATAATCGTTCGTTAAAAGAGAGACAAGTTGTGTATGTCTGTTTTCAATCGAGTCTGACACAATTGCTTCTTGCCATTGCTTCGAACAGATTTAAAAGCTTTTTTCCTTACTGTGTCAAACTCTCACAATCGTGACACGTTTAGCTTCTTCATGATAACGGACAATGTAGTCTCCGCTACCGAAGGATAGTTTAAAATCACGATAGTCGATAAGGTTTTCCACTGGCGTTCCAGCACCAGGATTATCTATCAATATCATGACCCCTTCGATGATACGCTTGGCCGCTCGTTGTGCTGCGACAGGATTCTTCAAAAAAGGTGTCGGAGGGATTTAATATTGATCAATTTAGTTGTTTTTAAATCCCTCCGACACCTTTATACCTAATCGAGTCTGCCCCATTACCTGCTGCCATTGTTTTTTTCGTTAATATGACAAAAATAACAAGGAAGTGAAAATAACAAGGAAAATAACAAGGACATGAAATAACAAGGACAGGCACTCTTAAAAGAGAATGAAATCTCTATCGTTGTATTTTAGTTTTTAGTTTTTAGTTAGATTGTTTTAAATACTGAGTAAAAAATCATTAATGATCACAGTTAATGTCTTTTTCTGGTTTTAGAGGTGTAGTTAATCGCGCTGTAGAAAAAAGCGATACAAGAATAGTGCGACTGAAGTAAAAATAACTATTTTGTTGTTAACTTTTTCCGTCGTCGCTTTTGAAACTGTCGTTGGTAGTGTGTTTCAAATTGCGAGCTATTTTTTATCCATAGCGCTCGATCAATTGATAAACGATCAAGAATAGGGGGTAGTTTATGTGCGATAAACCCTCGTTTGTCTTCTTGTATAATACGCCCAGTCCAGTCAACTAACGTAAGGTAGTCGTCAAGCGAAAAAGGAATGCCGCTCTGCTCTTCTAATCTAGTATTACCGTCAAAATGGAGTAATGGTTTTATCAGGAAGTTAACGTTTGATAGAGATTGTTCTGTATTGACCGTGCTTTTTATGGAGTCTTCTATAGTGAATTTCGGTGTCACCCGTTCTTTTATGCTGGTGTATTCGGATGCCTCCGGTGTCTCGGACATTTTGGCTCTTACCGGATTTAAATCTACATAAGCCATGCAGCTCAATAGAGCCTCTTCACTGAGCAGGGCTTGAGACTTATAACGAGACTCCCAAAAATGCCTTGTGCACTTATCTTCTTTATTGGCTTCTCTCGCATTAGGCTCGTTCAAACACTTCATAAACCACGCAATATCGCCTAAACGATGCCGCCATACTTCTACGATATCGTTAACCGTCTGTTGCTCAGCAGGCGAAAGACGAGCCCCTTGTTGTTGACGCTGAACGAGTAATGGCCCCTTAAATAACGTCGTCCAACGAGCAATAATCTCTTGCGCATTAAGCGCCTCCATCTGCAAAGGGGCAAGCTTAACGACTAGATGATAATGATTACTCATGACTGCATATGCGCAGGTATCAATACCAAAGAGAGAAGACAGTATTCGAATACGATTTTCTATCCACTGCCGTCGATGTTCGTAATCACGCTGTGATGCGTTATCAAACCCACAAAGAAAAGCCCGGCGTACGCAGCGAGAGACAATGTGATAATAGGGAGTGTCAGAAATAGAGATGAGTTCCTTTCTAGGGCGAGTCATTGTTTAGTCCTTTAAACATGTGATGATCTTATCTTAGATTAGAGTATTGCTGTGGTCAATAGGTGAGAATAGGTGAGTGCCTGTCCTTGCCCTTGGCCCTTGCCTGATATCCTTACCCCTGGTTCCTTTTTCGGGGTTTGATGGCGGTAAAATAGCTATTCTTTGAGTCGATAAGATATAAAAAACCCCGCATTTGCGGGGTTTTTTATATCTTAGAAGGCGTGCTAAAAATTACATTTTTACATCTTCAATTTGAACGGCGGCAATAAGCTTACCTTTTTCGGCTCCTGACTGAAAAGAGGCTATTTGATCAAAGCTCATATAGCGGAATATCTCATCCGACATTGAGTCAATTTTCATTGCGTATTCCATATACTCTTCAACGGTAGGTAGGCGGCCAAGAATACCGCCGACCGCAGCAACTTCTGCCGAGGTTAGATAAACATTAGCGCCATCACCTAAGCGGTTAGGAAAGTTGCGAGTAGATGTTGATAGTACCGTGGTGCCAGCGCCTACGCGTGCTTGGTTACCCATGCATAACGAGCAGCCTGGCATTTCGGTGCGTACGCCGTTGCGGCCATAGATATTGTAATAGCCTTCTTCCATTAGGGTATGCTCATCCATTTTAGTGGGTGGACATAACCAGAAGCGCGTTTTCAGCGGTTTGGTATTATGTTCTAGCAATTTACCTGTGGCACGGAAGTGACCAATATTAGTCATACATGAGCCAATAAACACTTCGTCTACCTTATCGCCAGCTACCTCAGATAAGAATTTAGCATCATCTGGATCGTTAGGGCAGCAAACGATAGGCTCGTTGATGTCATTTAGGTCAATTTCGAGTACCGCTTTATATTCTGCATCGGCATCGGCAGTCATCAAGATTGGGCTGGCTAACCAGTTTTCCATATTACGTACACGGCGCTCGATGGTTCTTACATCGCCGTAGCCTTCAGAGATCATCCAACGTAGTAAGGTGATGTTAGAGCGCAAGTATTCAGCGACTGAACCTTCATCCAGTTTTATGGTACAGCCAGCAGCAGAACGTTCGGCAGACGCATCAGATAACTCGAATGCCTGCTCGATAGTTAGGTTCTTTAACCCTTCAATTTCAAGAATACGGCCAGAGAAAATGTTTTTCTTACCTTTTTTCTCAACTGTTAATAAACCTTCTTTGATAGCGAATAACGGAATTGCGTGGACTAAGTCACGCAATGTAATTCCCGGTTTCATTTTGCCTTTAAAACGCACTAACACAGACTCAGGCATATCTAAGGGCATTACGCCGGTAGCTGCAGCAAAAGCCACTAGTCCCGACCCCGCAGGGAAAGAAATGCCCATGGGGAAACGTGTATGCGAGTCACCACCGGTACCTACCGTGTCAGGTAATAACATACGGTTGAGCCACGAGTGGATAATCCCGTCACCTGGGCGCAAAGAAACACCACCACGATTCATAATAAAATCGGGTAGGTTATGCTGGGTGTCAATATCGACGGGCTTAGGATATGCGGCCGTATGACAAAATGACTGCATAGTCAAATCGGCAGAGAAACCAAGGCAAGCGAGATCTTTAAGTTCATCGCGAGTCATTGGGCCAGTAGTGTCTTGCGAACCCACTGTTGTCATTTTCGGTTCACAGTAGGTGCCAGCACGAATGCCTTCGCCTTCTGCTAAACCACATGCTTTACCCACCATCTTTTGCGCTAAGGTAAAGCCTTTATCGCTGTCGCTAGGGACTGCTGGCGTTCGGAATATATCGCTAGCGGCTAAGCCTAAAGATTCTCGCGCTTTGGTGGTTAGTCCGCGGCCAATAATCAGGTTAATACGACCACCTGCCTGTACTTCATCGAGTAATACATCGGACTTTAAGGCAAATTTACTGAGAACTTCGCCAGATTCACTTAAGATTTTACCATCGTAAGGACGAATTTCAATAATGTCGCCCATATTGAGCTTGTCTACAGGTGCTTCAAAAACTAATGCGCCAGCATCTTCCATCGTGTTATAAAAAATAGGGGCAACCGCATCGCCAATACAAATACCGCCACCGCGCTTGTTAGGTACGCCAGGCATATCATCACCGAAAAACCACAACACAGAGTTAGTCGCTGATTTACGTGATGACCCAGTGCCAACAACTTCGCCAACAAAGGCAACGGGTATCCCTAGCGCTTGGATTTCTTTAACTTTGGCCATGGGGCCAGTGACACCATGTTCTTCAGGCTCTAGGCCATCACGGGTCATTTTATACATAGCACGCGCATGCAGTGGAATATCAGGGCGTGACCATGCATCGGGAGCAGGAGATAAATCATCGGTATTGGTCTCGCCGGTGACTTTAAATACGCCGACTTTAATACTCTCAGCAACACTGTCACGATTAGTAAACCATTCCGCATTAGCCCATGACTCGATTACCGCTTTTGCCAACGCATTACCCGCGTTAGCTTTATCTTCAACGTCATGAAAAGCATCGAACATTAGTAAGGTATGTTTAAGTTCTGCAGCTGCTAATTCAGCTAGGTCTTTGTCATCCAGCAAATCGATAAGCGTGACGATATTGTAACCGCCGTGCATGTTACCTAATAACACCACTGCATCTTCTTTGCTGATAATAGGTGAGCTATCTTCGCCTTTAACGATGGCCGATAGAAAGCCAGCTTTTACATAGGCAGACTCATCGACACCTGGCGGAATGCGATTGGTAATAAGCTCTAATAGGATACTTTCTTCACCTGCGGGTGGTTTTTTGAGTAACTCGATTAAACTGGCCGTTTGTTCTGGATTTAGAGGTTTCGGTGGAATAGATAAAGCAGCGCGCTCTTCCACATGTTTACGATAAGCTTCTAACACAATAATATCCTCTGTTGGTTATATAGTCTGCCAGAGAAACCCTTTGACTGGATTAGGGCTTAGGTAATCAATGGCGGTAAATGTTGTGCTGCACAAATGTATTTGGCAATATAAAAATATAGATTCAGCTGCTATGAATAAGTAGCAAATACCATTATTTTATCATTTTACAGTAAATGAAGTCGGCATATAATCATTGCTGCTAATAACCATTATATCAATACTTTATAAACTATTCATTTTTTAATCACATGGGTTATAGTGTTGGAATGAATATTGAAAACTTTGATTTGAATTTATTGGTTTGTTTCGATGCATTAATGCGCGAAAGAAACGTATCGCGGGCTGCTGAACACTTAAACATTAGTCAGCCCGCCATGAGCAACAGCTTAAAACGCTTGCGGGGCTTACTCGACGATCCCTTATTAGTGAGAACGACTCGGGGTATGGAGCCGACAGAAAGGGCGCTTGAGTTAGAACCGTTAATACGTCAGTCGCTGAGTTTTGCAGAAGCGGCTTTGGCGCCGATGGATCAGTTTGATCCACATACTAGCGAGCGAGTATTTCGTATCCAGGTGAGCGATTACGTGGAAGGCATATTAATAGCGTCATTGGTGCAGCATCTACAGGAACATGCGCCTTATGTTACGTTAGACGTTATGACACTCAGTGATGCGAGCTTTCAAGACTTAGAAAAGGGTAAAGTGGATTTAGCGATTAACCGCTTCGACGACATTCCCCAATCATTTTATAAACGTTCGGTTTGGGAGGATGGTTTTTCCTGTGTAGTGAATGCGAAGCATCCGATGATCGACAACAATACTCTGGAAGAATACCTATCCTCAGATCATATATGGGTGAGTAAAACGGGTATTGGCGTAGCAACTGGTATGTCACAAGAAAATAGCCACAAACGTGGTTGGATAGATGATGCATTAACCCAACTGAACTGCGAACGTAAAATACGCGTATTTACTCGTCATTATCAAATTGTTCCTCTGCTAGTGAATAGAACAAATTTAATCGCGACACTGCCTACTCGTGCGGCACGCTCATATAGCTCGTTCAAAGATTTGGTGATTATAGACCCGCCATTCACCATCGAGCCGATTGAGATTACTATGGTGTGGAGTCCGTTACTACACCATAGTAGCGCGCACCAGTGGATTAGACGAACGTTAGTCAAATTAGCAAAAAACGATGTATCTGGGATATAAGTATTATTGATTATCAATTGTTTGTAGAGGTTTGCTACTATTTATTTTACCTTTAATAGGTTCTTTTAATCGTTAAAACATAAAAATTATAGGTTATACGTTAATGAATCAACGAGTTAAAACCCCCTGTATTGGTGTCTGTTCTACAGGTATTGGGGATATTGTGTGCCGAGGGTGCAAGCGCTTTGCTCATGAGGTGATTGACTGGAATGGTTACGATCAATCGCAGCAGCAGTTAGTTGTTAATCGCTTAGATGCCTTTCTCACGACAGTGGTTAATAATAAGATAGACATTATTGATGAAGAAAAATTACTCTACCAAATTCGTTATCAGCAACTTAAAATCGATCTCAACTTGTCTCCTGCGCGCTGGGTATATGAACTATTGCGGGCCGGCGCAGCACAAATTCAAGACCCCAAGGCTTATGGCTTTCGCCTCAAGCCCGATTGGCAGCGCTTCTCTCTAGAAGAGATAAAGCAATTTTTAGATCAAGACTTTTTTACCTTGTCATCAGCTCATTACGAGCGTTATATAGGTGCTAACCGGTAGCGCTTAGGAGTTCTTTTCTTTAGCAACAGTTGCGCTTTTTAGACAGCTTACCTATTCCTGGATTAAAACTGTTGGTGGGATCAAGTTGCGGGTAAAACTCTCGCAAACTCTTTTCCGCCTGCTAATAAGTGCCCAGCATTATGCTCGGCAGGGTATTTAGCGTGTTTTTTTGTCCAGTTCTTTAAGAATGTCTTCTTTAAGTTTTTCTATGTCCACACCTTTCTTCAGGATGTAATCCTGGTGGAAAACATGACAGAAAAAATGCCTATAATAAAGCGTGTGTAATAATTTTTCTTCTATTGCCTTAGGAAGTGATTCTAGCCAGTCTTGTCGATTTCTGGGTAATGCTACATCTAACGCTAAAATATCTTCAACTGTATCTTGATGAATCGTTTGGTAGCGAACAGCGGCACCCGCGGCGGCAAAGCGGTGCAGCAAGGCCATTTTGGCTTCTTCTTGGTTGCAAATAATATAATCACTGTTGACGAGCGTGCCAGCTTGGTTATCACCTTGTTTGTTGATGAACAGTGTCGAGTAATTAAAATACTGAGTGGCTTCTTCGATTGCATTATCGCTGACCTTCAAGATAAGGTGGTGTTCGAAACGATCACGAAAGTCGAGAAGGCGCTGTGGAATTTGATCGGCAAAAAATGTGCTTAGCCATTGTAAACACTTGTCGGGTATTTCTTTAGGCAGTAGCGGCAAGCGATTTAATATAGCCGTTGCTTTACCTTTTAGAGCAAACAGCTTAGGCAAATGTGTGGTGCCCAACCGATCTATCATGATGGTAGTATCTTTGGCTCTTCTCCGCTTTTGTGAGATAAAAAAGATGCCAAGACTCGCGGAATCTGTTGAACTATAAGGCTTCTCACAACTTTATAGGTAACAAGCACTTGAGCCTTAGCATCTCCAGCCAAATACTGAGCCTTCCTGGCCAGCGTGTCAAACAAGTTCAGCATGATGTAGATCGCCAGCGCCTCACCATCACCTGTACCCGAAACCGCTGCTAATATAGAGGCTGTAGCGATGGACATGGGGCCGGCTTATCAAAAATCTGTTCGCCAGTCTTTGCCTAATGTCGACATTGTGTTTGATCGCTTTCATGTCATGCAAAATTACAGTAAGGCCATCGGCAACCAACGCAGAATCGAATACAGAAAAGCCAACAGAGCAGACAAGGAGCTGATGAAAGGAACTCATTACCTGTTATTAAAAAATCCCGACAAACTTAATGAAACACAAACTGAAAAGTTGCAAAAGTTGCTCGATGATAACGCCAATTTAAATACACTCTATGTCCTTAAGGAGCAGTTACAAGCTTTGTGGCAAGCTGAAACCGTTGAGGATATGCAAGCCAGTTTGGAGCAATGGTGCCTCCTAGCCGATGAAACCAATATGCTGTATCTGAAAAAATTTGCCGAGTCACTCAGAAGGCACCATAAGGGTATTTGTAACTATGCAGAATACAAGCTAACCAGCGCTAGAATCGAGGCGGGTAATGTCAGCATTGGGATGATTCGAAAACGAGCAAGAGGCATCAAAGATACCGATTATTTCAAACGTAAAATACGGCAATCTTCAATGCCAGATGATCAATCTATGTTCTATACAACCCAATGATTTACCTCACGTAAGCGGAGAAGAGCCTTTAAATTATATGTTGGTAATAGTGTTTGTGTCGCAGTTAATGTTTAGTACTACAGCGGTATTAAATATGCCTTGAACCAGTGTAATGGTCGCTTTAATACTCTTTTGGCCATCGTGTTAGGTCCGATAATTTGATTATACAGTAGCACCTAGTCCCTAATCAGTCATAGTTACCAGCAACACCTGTCAGTCACAATGATCAAAGGTACCAACTTATGCTGTTCAATAGTGATCATGACGCGCTGTATTATTTGATACCGGATAAATGCTGCTAACTCAATGGCCAATTGATGGTAAAGACTTTTACCTACAAGAGCCAAAACGTCAGCAGAAAGCTACTTTTGGTGAATTAACGTCAATTCTCTGTTGTCGCTAACGGTGGATTTCAATAGAGTTGTCGCCTGATGTGTAAAAATTATGCCGCCTGACTCTCTACTACCTTGCTTTTCCCTTTTTCGGGGTTGAGATAAACTTCATCAATATGATTCCAGTTTCTAATGTCG
>JBLILH010000049.1:0-9713 GCA_047636495.1 Candidatus Endobugula sp.
TAACCCTTAACAAAATTTAATAATACTTACGGAGCTCGTTTTCATATTCAGGGTCAATAAACCGTTCCAGATCGAATGGTGGATTTTCCATTATTTTCTCAGCATTTACATTAACGGTTATAGAACAGTCAGTCCAATTGACTGCCTCAATACATTTATGACTAATCAAAACCTTGCGACCACCAGGAGCCCAATTACGCGTATCTATGACGATATACGAAATAGTCCAATTATCGTCATTTAAAATAAAGTCTTCAATATGACCAATTTTTTGATCTTTCGCATAGATCTCAAATTTCTTAACGTCATTGGTTGAGTGTAAATGCCAATCTTCTGATTTTATTTGAGTATTATCCTTAGATAACCTTGTATCAACTAAGGGTTTGGGACTAGGAGAAGTTCTCCATAATCCTTCGTTCATCCAATAGTAAGCATAACCATAGAATTGAAATAATGTAGTTTCATATTGATGAGATATTTGTTGGTGTTCCTCAAGTGGAGGACTATTTTTAATTTTTTGTTGAGTTAAATCAACCGGGAATGTGTACTGTTCCCACTGAGGTTCTTGCAGTGAGATTGTGCTGATTAATATTTTTCGTTCTCCACAGAGCCATTTTTTAGTATCAGGAACTATGTAACGTATTACCCATAATTTATCGTCAAAAAGGAAATCTTTGCAAAGACCTATTTTTTTGTCGATACCTTGTAATTGAAAACGCATAAGTTCATTGAGACTTCGTAACATTGTCCTACCCTTCTATATTAATTAAGCTTTAATTGTCGAAAGTCATGACTTATATCATACTCGGTCAGTTATTTTTCGTATGTACGTCAACGCACTTAAGGCTGATATTTTCATTCCCAAATATGGAGATTTATACGCTTGTTCTGCTCGATATAGATATAAATAATGGCAAATTCAATCAACGTGAACTTTCTTATAAAGAAAGTTCACTCTTGCATAGTGGTAGCTTTGTCGTTTGAGGTCCTTATTCTTCCTGATTTGACGTCTGAATTTTCTTTGCTAGCACAATGTAGAACGCTGGCAACACGTACAATGTTAATATAGTGCCAATACCAAGCCCTGCAACAATAGTAATACCAATCGCAAAGCGCGACTGTGCGCCTGGACCAACGGCAATTAATAGTGGGATCATAGCCACAATAAGTGCCAGCGACGTCATAATAATGGGTCTCAAGCGAATCGCAGCCGCTTCAATTACCGCCTCGCGTTTATCACGCCCTCGCTGTTGAAGAGTATTCGCGAATTCCACGATGAGAATACCATTTTTTGCGACTACACCAATTAGAGTGATCAGGCCCACTTGCGTATAAATATTCATTGAAGCAAAACCAAGCATAATAAAAGCCATAGCGCCGGCAATAGACATAGGTACAGACACCAGTATAATAAGGGGATCGCGCCAACTCTCAAATTGTGCCGCCAGCACAAGGTAGATAACGAGTAACGATATAAAGAAGGTAACGATTAGTGCGCTACCAGAATTTTCGAATTGCCTAGACTCGCCCTTAAAATCGTAGCTAAAGCCCCGTGGCAAGATATCAGCAGCCTTGGCTTTCATAAAACCAACAGCATCTCCCATGGGTACTGATGGCACAGGAATACCTTCAATTGTGATCGAATTTAGCTGATTAAATTGTGTCCTTGACGAGGGTTCAACATCATGTTCGAAATTAACGACCGAGCCAAGTGGAACCAACTCGCCAGAGTCAGCCCGGATGTAATAATCGTTTATTGCCAGCTCACTATCTCTAGCGTAACGCTCAACCTGAGGAATAACTTCGTAGGAGCGCCCTTCCATATTAAAACGATTAATATAGCCACCGCCAAGCATACTACTGAGCTCCTGGCCAATTTCCTCCATCGACAAACCTAAATCTGCAGCGCGATCTCTGTCAACCTTTACCCGAGTAACTGGCTTGTCGATATCGATTGATTTTTGCACGAAGGTAAAATTGCCACTTTGCATGGCGGCTCCAACCAATTCATCTGCCACCTGGTTAAGCTGATTAAAATCACTCCCTGAAGTCACTACAAACTGAAAAGGTAAACCACCACTGGAACCAGGCAAGGAGGGGATCGGGAATAATGCTGTTTTTAAACCAGTAATATTTGCCACAGATGCCTGTAGTTGAGGCATTATGTCGAACTGCGATATATCACGTTCGCTCCAAGGTTTCATTTTGAAACCACCAAATACAGCATCTGAGCTTGTCATACCCACCAGCATAAATGTCTCGTCGTAGCCTGGCACCTGCTCAAACGCTGTCTGCATTTCAGCGCCATATTTTTGCAAGTATTCAAGGGTAGCTGTCTGTGGTCCTTTGCCCTGAAATAGGATAATGCCACGATCTTCAGTGGGTGCCAGCTCTTTCTCACTCAACATGACCATAAAAAAAATCGATACGAGGACAACCAATGCAAACATGATCACAGGTGACACCGCCTTAACTACGATAGTCAATGAGCGCTGATAAAGGTTGGCTAGCTTTTCAAACAAGCCTTCTACAGTACTTTCAAAACGCGACGATTCGCCATGAGGTTTCAGTACCTTGCTAGCTAGCATCGGCGATAAGGTCAAAGCGATTATCCCTGAAATAACGACCGCACCTGCAAGCGTGAAAGCAAACTCAGTAAATAGCGAGCCAACTAGCCCTCCCATGAAGCCAATAGGTGCATAAACAGCAACCAGCGTGATTGTCATCGCAATGATTGGACTTGCCATTTCACGCGCGCCAATGATCGCAGCCTCCTTCTTTGACTTACCATTAACGATGTGACGATGGATATTTTCGACAATAATAATAGCATCGTCGACGACTAGGCCAATGGCCAGAACAAGTGAAAGTAATGTCAGTAAATTGAGTGAGAAACCCAGTACAAGCATTATAAATGCACCACCAATTAGTGAGAGTGGAACCGCTAGTGATGGAATGATGGCAGCGCGAAGGGAACCAAGACACAAAAACACAATAACAAGCACAATACCTATTGCCTCGATCAGCGTTTTAATGACCTCATTAATTGAATCGTCGATAAATTCTGATGCATCATAAGGCAGTTCTACCAGTAAACCAGACGGTAGTTGAGATTTAATATCAGGTAGGAGTTCTTTTACCCGTTCTGCCACAGACAGCGGATTTGAGCCTGGAGAAAGGCTAATAGCCACGTACGTCGATGGCTTTCCTTTGTATAATGCGATGTTCTCGTAGGTTTGCGATCCAAGTTCCACCCTCGCAACATCCTTGAGACGAATAATCGTATCTTCAGTTGATTTAATAACAAGATTCTTGAACTGTTCAGTGTTAGAAACGTTAGTGTTACTGGTAAGACTAATCTTTATTAACTCTCCTTTTGTTTGTCCAACACCAGAGAGATAATTGTTTTCGCGCAGGGTCTGAACAATCTCGGTCGAGGTAAGATTAACCGCAGCAAGTCTTTGGGGGTCTAGCCAAACTCTCAGAGCAAAACGCCGTCCTAAAAGTTCAGCTTTACCAACACCCGATAGTGCCTGTAGTTTTGGCTGTACTTCCCGAGCAAGATAATCGGTGATCTCTGGAACCCGCATAGTATCACTGAAGAAAGCGATGTACATAAGCGCGCGACCTTCACCTGTTGTCGAATTTATAACAGGATCTTGAGCCTTTACAGGTAATGCGTTCCGCTGACTAGCGACTTTAGATTGGATCTCGGCTAACGCGTCATTAGCATCGTAATTAAGTTCCATCTGTGCTTCGATAGTTGAAAACCCCTGCGTACTCGAAGAGCTTAAGAAGTCGATGCCTTTAGCTTCGGCGATGGCCTGCTGCAAAGGCTGGGTGATAAACCCCTGAATTAGTTCGCTGCTAGCACCTGGATATGCAGTCGTAACCGTGACTTTAGTGCTTTCTAGTAAAGGGTATTCGCGGATCTCCATTTCCATGATGGATCGCACACCAACCAGTAATATCAGCAAGCTTACTACCGTGGATAAAACGGGCCGTTTTATGAATAGGTCTGTAAAACGCATGGTTATTTTACTCCTGTGCTAACAGAAGCAGGGTCGCGTGATGAGTCGTTCTGCTTGATTTTTACTTGCTGGCCAGCCCTCAGGCGCAAGAGGCCTGAGGCAATAATACGCTCTCCAGCTTCAAGCCCTTTCTTAACTTCGGTCATACTTCCCCGTTTAAAACCTGTTTCTAATGTCCGGCGCTCAGTAACCAGTTGACCCGCTGAATTTTCTGTTAATACATAGGCAAAGTTACCGTAGGTGTTGAATGATATTGACGTATTTGGGATCGCAACAACCTGTCGTGGACCTTCTGCGAAGGTTCTTACAGTAGCAAACATTCCAGGTTTGAGCCCTTGCTGTAAATTAAGAAGCTGAGCACGTAATTTAACGGTCCGTGTTTCAGGTGTGACCGAACTGTTGATAGCGGTAACAGACCCCTTAAATACCTCAGAACCTTTTGCCGCAACAGTGACTTCAACAGGATCTCCGATATCAACACTGAACAGCTCTATTTCAGAAAGTGTATATTCGACAAGAATTGGGTTAAGCATATTGATTTCAACGATAGGCGTACCTACGAATAGATATTGGCCAATGTCGGCTAAACGGAGTCCGAGAACACCATTGAATGGTGCTGTAATGACTTTTTTGCCAAGTTGTGCCTCTGCCTCTTGCACCCTCGCTCTGGCAGAATCTTCCGCAGCCTTAGCTTTATCATAGGCTAACTGTGAAACAGCTCGTGTGGAAATCAGCTCGACGTGATGTTGAAATTCTTTCGATGCAAGCTGTTCCTCAGCCCTACTTTTTTTAAGTACGGCTTGTTCTATTTCGCTATTCAGTCGAATAAGGATGTCACCTTTTTCAACACGCTGACCCGATTCGAATAAAACCTCAGTCACAACGCCAGGCATCTCATTGGCGATCCGGACACCATTTATAGCCCTAATACTGCCAATTGATTGAATGCTCGTTTGCCAGTTAGCAATAACAACCTCTGTGGCTTCAACAACCGCAGGTGGTCGTGGCTGAGAGAACTTCGCCTTTATTTGATCTAGTTGATAGAACTTGTAGCCAAATACGCCACCAAGCAAAACAAGCAGTAAAACTATAGCCATTGCAAAGCGTGAAAAAGTGCCCATTCTGGTGATATCCTTTTGAGTAAAATAGGTGAATAACGTTGAAATATATAACGAGTTTAATTTCAGAAAATTGAAGAGTGAATACTCAACCTACTTATTTGAAGCTCTTAGCATCCACGATGTTTTTTCATGAATTCGCATTCGATCAGAAACAAGCGATACCGTTGATTCATCGTCTAATTGGTGAGCCACTTTTAAAACGTCACGTGCGGTCTTTATAATTGTTTCATGCCCAACAGTTAATACTGCAATCATTTCCGTGGCATTAGGAACACCATCCACCTCGTGGATTGAGCTTAATCTGGAAAATTCTTTATAAGTGCCTGGCGCGGCAATACCAAGCGTTCTAATACGTTCAGCAATGTCGTCTACAGCAATTGCCAATTCTGTATATTGATCCTCAAACATTAAGTGTAACTCTCTAAACCTTAACCCCGTAACATTCCAGTGAAAGTTATGTGTTTGTAAATAAAGCGTATAAGAATCTGCTAGTAAGTTTTTTAATCCTTCAGCAATTTTGCTTCTATCTTTTTCGTCAATACCAATATCAATGTTGCTCATAATTACTTTTCCTTTTTGTTTATTGATGTGATGTTTATTTTTCTAAATAGCTAACTTACTCAATATAAAAATTGAGATAACGATTATGAAATATTCTTATCTATGCTGGGTCTACGTAACCTGACTTTGATCGGTGGCTTCGTCGACAAATCACCTTAGAATAAAAAACGAGACGTCGTTTTAGTAACTTTTTTTAATTAAGAAAATCAGTATAAGGGGCGATTTTTCCGCTCCACCACAAACAGATTGTATAACTTTATCGAATGAGGCTCTGTGCGATATCGAACAAAAAAACGTTTAGCTGATGAGTATATGGGGATAGCTATATTGGCTGTAGGTTGCCTGCCGATAGTTATTATAAATTTATAACAATCCCTAACGGCTAACAATGGATCAATAACTAATTTTCCTCTTCTAAGGTCATAAGCGATGTATTACCACCCGCGGCAGTAGTATCAATGCTAACTGATTTTTCTGTTAATAGACGCTGAATTAAATTATCCAAATATTCAGAACTGATCACCGGTAATATTGCGCCTTGGCGTTCGGCTAACTTCTCACTGATATAATGTTTTCGGTCGCAATGACTATCAACAACAACACCTGACAAAGCAGGATGGGCCAACAGCGCTGATAAATGACATAACTTGGCAACTTGAAAAACATTTTCATCTTCGCCTGTTGCAACGAACTTATCTCTAAAGGCTAAAGCTTCCTCATAAAATAAATCAGATACAACCGTAATAACTGTATTACCCGTTGCCAACGCAGTTATAATAGACATCAACAAAAACTGAAAGCTGACATTTTTATCCGCAAAGCAAATAATATTACCGCGGTTTTCCAAATACAACATATTAGACTCACCTGTTGGCCCAGGTAACGTTATAGGTTTTTTCAGGTGTTTTTCAATTCGTATTAATTGTTCACGAGCCGCTGTTAAAGTAAGATTTAGGTCATCAAATAAATCATCAACAATATCAACATCAGCAATTTTGGCTAACAATTGACGTACGCAAGAAATACGCGTATTTAACTCAGTTAAACGCCAGCACTTTTGCGCAACATCGGCCTTATCCATAAGTAAAATCGCTTCTTTTTCATCTTTTTCATCTCCCTCTAACACTGTCTCTTGTGATGGCGATATATTAAGTTTCGCAGCATCAGGGGTAGATTTTTCTTTCACTAAGCGCGTTAAATAATTGGGACCACCTGCTTTTGGCCCAGTACCAGAGAGACCTCGACCACCAAAAGGTTGTACACCAACAATGGCGCCAATGATATTACGGTTGATATAAACATTACCGGCACGTGACCGCTTAGCTAAATCAAAGGCGCGGTGTTCAATACGCGTATGAATACCCATGGTTAAACCAAAACCTGTACCATTAATTTTATCGATAACCGCTTCTATCTCATTGCCTTTAAAACGTACAATGTGCACACAAGGACCAAAAACTTCTTTTTCTAACACGCTAATATCTTCGATTTCATAAAGGCGCGGTGCAAAAAAGAAATGCTCATTATTTTCTACCTCAGCAGATATTTCACATTGGTATAATAACTGACCATGTGTTTTCATATAATCACTGTGTGCATTTAGAACGCCGAGTGCTTTTTTATCTATAACGGGTCCTACGTCAGTGCTTAAGTACGCTGGATTACCGACATGTAATTCTGCTAAGGCACCCTTAAGCATAGTAATAACATTATCAGCAATATCTTCTTGTAAAAATAATACCCGAAGCGCAGAGCAGCGTTGACCTGCCGATTGAAATCCTGAAGAAATAACATCGTCAACAACTTGCTCAGGCAAGGCAGTTGAGTCAACTATCATACAATTTTGTCCACCCGTTTCAGCGATAAAAGGGACTTGATCCCCACCTCTATCAGCCAACGTTTGCGAAATTATTGTTGCTGTGTCAGTAGAGCCAGTAAAAATAACGGTTTTAATACGATCATCTGGAATAATCACACTACCCACTTTACTACCACGGGCAATAACTCCTTGTACAACGCCTTCAGGTAGTCCAACAGATTTCATCAGTTCAATGGTGCGCAGCGCAATTAAACTGGTTTGTTCAGCAGGTTTTGCCAATACTGTATTACCCGTGACAATTGCTGCAGCAATCTGCCCTAAAAATATCGCTAATGGGAAATTCCATGGGCTGATACAGAGCACTACACCACGAGATTCGAAACGTTCGTCTTCTGCAAGGTCAATAGCGTTTTCAGCATAATAGCGACAAAAATCAACCGCTTCACGTACTTCATCGATGCCATCTTGAGCTGTTTTCCCCGCTTCTTTAATACATAAGGCGATAAGCTCGTCCATATGATTTTCAAGAATATCGGCAACACGGCACAATAACGCTGCGCGTTCAGATACTGGCGTTTGTGACCATGATAAAAATGCTGTTTTAGCCAACGTTATCATTGCCAGCATTTCATCTTTGTTGTGATGACGATAAAAGCCTATTATTTCAGTTTGGTTTGCAGGATTTTTAACGGCAAAAGCCCCTTCTGGAACGTTACTTTCAGAGAGTAGATGATCAGTAAACCAGCTATCTAAAAACGACTTTAAGGGTGTGATTGTATTAATATCAGCTAAATCGACGCCTTTAGAATTATCACGACCGAGACCTTTTTCATCATGGTATAAGGCTATGGGTTTGGTGATTTGGTTGTTATATTTATCTTTTAAACGCTGCGTTTTTTCAACAGGATCTCTCAGTAAAGATTCAACCGGTTGAGTCTCATCAACAATGGCATTAACAAAAGAAGAGTTAGCACCATTTTCTAGCAAACGACGGACTAAATAAGCTAATAGCTCTTCATGATGACCAACTGGGGCGTAGATGCGACATTGAATATTTTCACTAGAAACTATTTGATCATACAAAGAGTCTCCCATGCCATGTAAACATTGAAATTCAAACCCCTCTTTATTGTCATCAACGAGTTCAAGAATGGCGGCAACAGTGTATGCATTATGCGTAGCAAACTGTGGATAAATGGTATCTCGATAGGCTAATAATTTCTTTGCACAAGCGCGGAAAGAAACATCAGTAGAAGATTTTCGCGTAAATACAGTGAAATGCTGATGGCCATCTTTTTGAGCACTTTTAATTTCAGTATCCCAATAAGCGCCTTTCACTAAGCGGACCATCATTTTTCGGTCAACTCGCACCGTTAATTCACGTAACCAATCAACGACAAAAATAGCCCGTTTTTGATAAGCTTGTAATGCCATACCAAAGCCAGTCCAATTTGCTAAATCACTATCACTAAAAACAGCTTCAATAATATCAAGCGATATATCTAAACGTTCAGATTCTTCTGCATCAACGGTTAAACCAATATTGTAGCTTTTAGCTTGTACACAAAGCGCCTTAAGTTTTGGCACAATTTCAGCCATCACGCGCTCTTTGTGTATAAAATCATAACGAGGATGAATAGCAGAAAGCTTCACTGAAATACCAGGAACTTTACGAGGATCATCTTTACCCGTAGCACGAGCTACATCCCCAATCGCGTCTATTGCCTCTTGATAAGCTTTAAAATACTTATCAGCATCATTCATCGTACGGGCACCTTCACCGAGCATGTCAAATGAATAGACATAGCCTTGCTGCTCTTTATCAGCAGCACGCTCAGTTGCGGCAATGATTGTATCGCCCATCACAAACTGCTTACCCATAATTTTCATGGCGTAGTTCATTGATTTACGAATAACAGGTTCACCTAAACGACCGACAATTTGTTTCAGTAAACCAAAACTTTCCTTTTTGCGTTTATCAGCATAATTCACCATAGTGCCGGTAATTAACAAGCCCCATGACGAGGCATTAACGAACAATGAATCGCTGCTGCCTAAATGACTGTTCCATTGCCCTTGAGAAATTTTGTCACGAATTAAAGCATCTTGAGTATGTTTGTCTGGTACTCGTAACAAGGCTTCGGCCAAACACATCAAGACCACACCTTCTTCACTTGAGAG
>JBLILH010000050.1:0-9474 GCA_047636495.1 Candidatus Endobugula sp.
TAACATATTCTCACCTATTTATAATTTCGTTTTCTCGATTCACACCCGGTTGCATTGCTCATCTTTCTAAGTAAGCAAACTAACTAAGACAGCTAGCTCAGACAGCTAGCTCAGACAGCTAGCTCAGGCAGCCACCTTAGTGACCCAGATAGACCTCAATCACTTTCGGATCGTTTTGCACCGTCTCCATATCACCGGTGGCTAAAATCTTCCCTTGGTGCAGTACGGTGACTTTTTGGGCGATGCGGGCAACAAACTCCATATCGTGCTCAATTACCAATACGGATCGACCTTTACTAATCTTGTTCAGCAATTCTGCAGTCTGTTCTCTTTCTTTTACGCTCATGCCGGCGACGGGTTCATCGAGCATAAGCAATTGAGGATCTTGGATAAGCAGCATGCCTATTTCTAACCATTGCTTTTGTCCATGACTTAACAAACCTGCTTCGCGATCAAGCGCCTCTTCCAACATGATTTCTTCGGCTATTTCATGAATTTTAGCCATCACTTTTTCACTGCGTTTAAACATCAGTGATCCAAATACCCCGCGACCTTCAGGGTAAGAAACTTCAAGGTTTTCAAGTACGGTTAAGTTTTCATAAATTGACGGTGTTTGAAATTTACGACCGACGCCCGCTCTAACAATCGCGTGCTCTGATAAACCGGTGAGCTCGTGGTTTAAAAATTTAATGCTGCCTTCTGTCGCTTTAGTCTTGCCGCAAATAAGGTCTAGTACAGTCGTTTTTCCTGCACCATTAGGCCCAATAACCACATGCAGCTCATTTTTCTCAAGATAGAAGTTGAGTTTATCGACGGCTTTGAAGCCGTCGAATGAAACGGTTAAATCTTCTATGGATAAAGTGAAATTAGTATTGGTCGTATTCATTAGCGAGCCTCCTCTGTTTTTCGCAGTTTCGCGTACGCGATTAACTTGCTAAATCCTTTACCGATAAAACGAAATTTATCGGTTATTTTATGGCCGTGATCATTCCACAATCCTGCCAGTCCATTCGGGAATAACATAACGACAGCGATGAATAATCCACCGATAAGGAATAGCCATAGTTCAGGAAACGATTCTGAAAAAGCGGTCTTACCAAAGTTAATTAATAACGTTCCATAAACAGCGCCGATCAGAGACATACGTCCACCGACCGCAGCGAAAATAACCATTTCAATGGACGGTACAATGCCTACGAACGAAGGAGACATAAAGCCAACTTGCAGGGTGAACATGGCTCCGCCTATTGCAGAAATCATGGCGCCAAAACAGAATACAAATATTTTAAAGTTGGCCACGTCATAACCCGAAAACCTTACTCGATCTTCCTTGTCGCGAACGGCTAATAAAATACGGCCAAACTTACTGGTTAAAATCACACGCGATGCAATGATGACCAATAACAGCAGTACGCAGGTAATAAAGTAGAAAATAGTTTTTGCGCTGTCCGAGGTAATATCCCAACCGTTTAAAGTGCGCAGATCAGTGATGCCATTTATGCCCCCGGTAAATCCTTGCTGTCCAACAATAAGTACGGTGAGAATAACGGCGATAACTTGAGTAATAATGGCAAAGTAAACCCCACCGACTCTGCGTTTAAACATGGCTGCGCCAATAATGTAAGCGAAAGCCGCGGGCAGTATGAGTATGGCTAAAATGGTGAAAGTGAAACTGGTGAAGGGTTCCCAAAACCATGGCAGTTCTGTTATCTGATTCCAGTCCATAAAATCAGGAATGCCAGGCGTCGATTGAATAGCGGTATTTTCTGGAGATGACGCTTCAAGTTTCAAAAACATCGCCATCCCGTAGCCACCTAAACCAAAAAATATTCCTTGGCCTAAACTTAATATTCCTCCGTAGCCCCACAACAATACTAAGCTGACGGCCGCAAAGGCATAGGTTAGATATTTACCGGCTAATCCGAGACGGAATGAGTCTAAGAAAAGCGGAAATATCACCAGTATTAATACGGCAAGAATAATAAAGCCCGTGAGGCCCTTCTTTCCGCCCATCATTTTTTCATATACGAAGCTCATAACGCTCTCCAAGATACTTTAGTCAATGTAAGCGTTATGACTACTTACATTGTTGATGTTTATATTGTGAATAAAGTCCGACTTAGCGGCGTACTTTACTGGCGAACAATCCTTCTGGTTTAAACATCAAAATCAATACT
The DNA here is from genome assembly GCA_047636495.1 of Candidatus Endobugula sp. Taxonomy (GTDB): domain Bacteria; phylum Pseudomonadota; class Gammaproteobacteria; order Pseudomonadales; family Cellvibrionaceae; genus Endobugula. Next base: position 2,178 of record JBLILH010000050.1, read on the forward strand.
AAGGCGAACAGGGTGTACACCTTGGCCATAGATCCACTGATGAAGAATTCAAGAATTGATTGCGCCTGAGCGATAGAGAATGCGGAAGCGATCGTGCCGAATAAGCTGGCAGCACCACCAAATACAACAACCATAAAAGTATCCACAATATATAAGGTGCCGGTTGTGGGACCTGTCGAGGCGATCGTTGTAAAGGCCGCTCCGGCAATACCGGCAATACCACAGCCTAAAGCGAAGGTGTAGCGATCTACCTTTTTGGTATTAATACCCACAGCGCCGCTCATGACTCGATTTTGTGTGGTTGCTCTCACGCGTAAGCCCCAGCGTGATCTATACATAAGGTAATAAACAGCAAGTGTGACGACAGCGGTTAACCCTAAAACAAACATGCCGTTGATAGGGATGAAAATGGTTTCCGTCGGCTGGTAAGATCCAAGCAACCAATCAGGAAGTGTTGGGCTGACTTCTCGTGCGCCAAATAGTGAGCGAAATGATTGCTGCATGATGAGGCTTAAACCCCAGGTCGCTAACAAGGTATCCAGTGGTCTTGAATACAAATGGCGGATCAATACAAACTCAGCAAAATAGCCTAATATCCCAGCGACAAAAAAAGCGGCGATAATGGCAAAAACAAAATAGTAAGGCATAAATGCAGGAAAGTAGGTTTCGGTCATTGTCGCCATAAAGTAGGTGGTATAAGCGCCGACAGCCATGAACTCACCATGAGCCATGTTGATAACACCCATTTGGCCAAAGATGATGGCGAGGCCTAAGGCCATTAGCAAAAGAACACTGAACAAACTAAAGCCAGCGAAACCCTGCATAGCGAATATTGATATCAATTCACTATTTGTATATGCGTCCATTATTAATCTCCCCATTAACCAAAAGAAACGATGACTCAGTCAGTGCAATAACGTAAATCTTTGGGTGGATGCGTGAACGTCCTTGTTCACGATGTTAGTGTTAAAAAATATACGCTAGTGATTTACTGGTAGCCTGCTGGGAATGGATCTGGCTCAAGTAATTCAGAGGTATACACCACGGTTGCTTGACCATTCTTGTTCCACTTACCTACACGCGCCTTGCTCCATAAGTGATGGTTTTTATGCAATTTCACATAACCTTCTGGGGCAGTGGTTAGTTCGATATCACCTTTTTCTGATTCGGCGACTACCTTGTCAACATCAAAAGATCCCGCTCTCTCAACCGCTGCTTTCCATAACCAAGGGCCTAAATAGGCTGCTTGTGTTACGTCGCCCATGACGCTGTCTTTGCCCCACATTTCTTTGAACGCCTTAACGAACGCGACATTGTTAGGATTATCCTGGCTTTGGAAATACTTCATGATTGAGTAGAAACCTTCGAGGTTCTCACCGCCTATGCCCAGTACTTCATCTTCTGTTACTGAGATCGTTAATAGTGTTTGATTTTTAGAGGTAATGCCGGCCGCTTTAAGTTGCTTAAACCAAGCAACGTTACTTCCGCCAACAACGGCTGCGTAAATCACATCAGGTTTTTTCAAACGAATTTTGTTGATGACAGAACCAAATTGAGTATTGCCAAGCGGTTTATATTCTTCACCCACAACTTTACCGCCCAGTACATTTTCAATGTGCTTACGGGCAATTTTCATGGAGGTGCGAGGCCAAATATAATCGGAGCCGATTAAATAAAATGTTTTAGCTTCTTTTTCTTTAGCAACCCAGTTCAAACCATCCAAGATTTGTTGCGTCGCTTCTTGACCGGTATAGATCACATTTTTTGATTGCTCCAAGCCTTCGTAAAATGTTGGGTAATATAAAAGACCGTTTTCTTTTTCGAAAACTGGCAGTACTGCTTTACGTGATGCCGAAGTCCATGCACCAAAGACAGCTGCTACCTTATCTTGTACTAAAAGTTTTTTACTTTTCTCCGCGAAGGTCGGCCAATCACTAGCACCATCTTCTTGAATGATTTTAATTTGACGACCTAAAATACCGCCCGATTCGTTGATTTGTTTAATGGCTAATTTTTCAGCTTCTTGAGCGCCGGTTTCACTAATGGCCATAGTGCCCGTGAGTGAATGTAAAATACCGACCGTTACTGTGTCATCGGTGACGGCTAGACCTGTTGTATTCACACCTGCGGATGCTGTCAGGCTGATACTGGAAAGTAGAATGGCCGCAGGCAGTGCCAGCATTCCTTTTACAAAGTGTCTACGCACAAACTTGTGCAGACCAGAATGGTTGGTGTTTTTCATGGTAAGACCTCTTTAGTATTTAAAAAAAGATAAGTTTTTCGTCCCAAAAAGTATGTCTAATTTCCGACTTTACGAATATGCGCGTATTGCTCTAGCCGTCTACGTCATTTGACGCATAGAGGCTGGCATGGCTTTTGATATGTTTATCAGATATACGATAAATACCTTTATGTTTAAGGGTCGCTAAGCCGTTATATTTTGGAAGGCTAATAATGAGAGAGCAAAATGTATCAGGCACTCGGCGAAATTATAATCGTTGGGTTGCCAACCAAACGTTAGAAGATTATGCATTACGCTTTACCGCGAAAAGTGCACGAAAATGGTCCCTCGGCAGTGTTTCAAATACGGCGCTAGGGGCGATATCATTTCTGGCACTCGAGGCTATTGGTGGCGTAATTACCCTTCATTATGGTTTTGACAACGCCATTGCGGCCATCTTGGTAGTATCATTTATTATCTTTTTAACCGGCTTACCGATTACTTATTACGCTGCGCGCTACGGCGTAGACATAGACCTACTCAGCCGTGGCGCTGGCTTTGGTTATATTGGTTCCACCATTACATCGTTAATCTATGCGTCTTTTACGTTTATATTCTTTGCTTTAGAAGCGGCCATTATGGCTTCGGCATTAGAGCTGCTGTTTGGCATACCGCTTAGCATCGGCTACCTAGTCAGTTCCCTTGTTGTCATTCCCTTAGTCACCCACGGTATTACCTTTATTAGTAAGTTTCAGTTATGGAGCCAGCCGCTCTGGTTGATCCTGCAATTACTGCCTTTTGTATTTATCTTATGGCAAGAAACCGGCGCAATAGAAGAGTGGACAACTTTTGAAGGGATAGCACCATCACAGGGCAATGGCTTTAATGTGCTTTTCTTCGGTGCAGCATCGGGGGTGTTATTTTCATTGGTGGCGCAAATTGGAGAGCAGGTTGATATCTTAAGATTTTTACCTGAACAAAATAAAAAAAACAGTTGGCGTTGGTGGATCGCACTGATCGCCGCGGGCCCTGGTTGGATTATTGTAGGCGCGATAAAAATATTAGCGGGATCATTTTTAGTGGTATTAGCGATTAATCATGGTATTGCGATTGACGTCGCGGATGATCCCATTCAAATGTATCTCATTGCGTTTAGTTATTTACATTTATCACCGATGGCGACACTGGCCATTGCCGGAATTTTTGTCATTATTTGCCAGTTAAAAATTAATGTGACCAATGCCTATGCGGGATCCATTGCATGGTCTAACTTTTTTTCTCGCTTAACTCATAGCCATCCGGGAAGGGTAGTGTGGTTAGTCTTTAACGTGGTGATTGCGTTATTGGTGATGGAGTTAGGCATTTACGATGCCATAGAAAATATTTTAGGCATCTATTCCAGTGTGGCAGTCGCTTGGGTTGGCGCACTGGTGGCTGATCTAGTGATTAATAAACCTTTGGGGCTGAGCCCTAAGCATATTGAATTTAAACGCGCGCATTTATATGATATTAATCCCGTCGGTGTCGGCGCAATGTTAATTGCGTCAATATTAGGGGTGACTTCTTACGCGGGTGAGTTTGGTGAGCTTGCTCAGGCACTGTCGCCTTATATTGCATTAGTCACTGCATTTATTGTCTCCCCTATTATCGCGATGCTTACCAAAGGGCGTTATTACATTGCGCGTCCTAGTTCAGTCATTGCCACGAGTAATGGCTTTGCCCGCTGCAAGGTTTGCCAGAATGAATTTGAAGTGGAAGATATGGCAGCTTGTCCTGCTTACGGTGGTGCAATTTGTTCTTTGTGTTGCTCTTTAGATGTGCGCTGTCATGACCAATGTAAAAAAAATTCTAGGTTGGGTGACCAATCAGCACAATTTATCTCCGCTATATTACCGCAACAACTGGTCTCTAAAATGAACGCGAGAATGTTGCAGTTTTTAGGGTTGTTTACTGTCATTACCGCCATTATCGCTGCACTTTTTATGCTTGTTTATTTACAGGGCCCACCCCTCGACCCAGATATTAAATTTTATGTCTCATCCACGCTCATTCAGTTATTTTTTATATTATTAATCATAGTCGGTGTGCTGACTTGGTTGTTTGTATTGGCAACAGAAAGTCGACAGTTTGCGTTAGCAGAATATGAACGACAAACCGAACTACTCTCTAAGGAAGTGGGCGCTCATAAAGAAACTGACCATGCGCTTCAGCAAGCGAAGGAAACGGCTGAGGCCGCCAACCAAGCCAAAAGTCGTTATCTTACCGGTATCAGTCATGAATTAAGAAGCCCATTGAATTCGATGTTGGGATACGCCCAGCTGTTGGAAAAAGATAAAGGGTTAACTGAAACGCTTCGTCATAAAGCAAAAATTATTCGCCGTAGTGGAGATCACCTGGCTGACATAATAGAAGGACTACTTGATATTTCACGTATAGAGGCGGGGCGTATTGAATTTCGACGCGATCAAGTTCCACTGCAAAGTTTGATCGATGAGCTAATAGAAATGTTTCATTTACAAGCTGACGCCAAAAATATTCAATTTGAATACAGTGCACTCAGTGCTATTCCCGATGTTGTTATTGCCGATGAGAAACACCTGCGCCAAATACTGATTAATTTATTATCTAACGCCGTTAAGTTTACTCAAAAAGGACGAGTATCACTGAGTGTGAGTTATCGAAATCAGGTCGCCGTTTTTACCATCTCTGATACGGGTGTTGGCATAGCCCCAGTTGATGAAGAGCGAGTATTTGAACCCTTTGAACGCATTAAAACTGCGGCGCTGCCCCAGGTGCAAGGTACTGGTCTAGGTTTGACGATTAGTAAGTTATTAACCGAAATTATGGGCGGTGAGATAGTACTGACCAGTGAGGTGGGTGTAGGAAGCTCGTTCAGACTCGCACTGATGCTGCCTCGTGTTTTTGAACCCAGTATTAGATTGCAGCCTGTCGCCGGTATTAAATCGTATAGCGGTGAAGCTAAAACAATCATGGTCGTTGACGATGATGTATACCACCGGGGGCTTATTAGTGAAATATTAACTCCGCTAGGTTTCATCGTGCTCGAGTCCCCTGAGGGGAGTGCTTGTTGTCACTATCAGCACCTTAAAAAAATTGATCTGTTTTTATTAGATATATCGATGCCGGGCATGAGTGGCTTGTCATTAGTCGAAACCTTAAGGGAAAAAGGGATCAGCGTTCCGATCATTATGGTGTCCGCTGATGCGTATGAAACCGCCGATACGTATGAAAGAGCCGATGATTTAATTCCTGATAATAAAATACGCTCTTATGACGACTACATTACTAAACCTATTCGCGAAAGTATTTTGCTAGATAAACTCGCCAATGCCCTTAATTTACAATGGAATTATGAGGCTAATATAGAAACAAAATTTTTATCTAAAGCGGTTAATGCAGGTTATGAATTAAATGATCATGACTTATTTGAAGGTGTGACGGAGAAGGATTTCCGTGAACTTATTTCATACGCTGAAATAGGGTTTGTTGATGGTATCAATAATCTGCTTTTACGTTTAGATCAGGTCGGTGGAGCAGAGCGTTTTGTAATTAATATTCGTCAATATTTAGTGCGTTATCAATTTGAAACCATCATCTCCGTGAGTAAAAGAGGGCTGTTGTCATGATCGATAATGAATCGAAAGGTATTGTATTGGTTGTGGATGATTCGGCGGATGCATTAGGGATGTTAAATGAGTCGTTGGCAAACGAAGGTTATACCGTATTTGTTGCCATGGATGGTGTGCAAGCATTAGCCGTTGCCGGACGGATGGCGCCGGACATTGTATTGATGGACGCAATTATGCCGAATATGGATGGCTTTGAAGCCTGCAAGGCATTAAAAAGTAATAGTGAGTTGAACGACGTACCTGTGATTTTTATGACAGGGCTTAGCGAGAGCGAAAATGTTATTAAAGGGTTTGCAGCAGGGGGTGTCGATTACATCAATAAACCGGTAAAGCTCGATGAGTTACTCGCCAGAGTTAAAGTGCATCTTAATAATTCCCGTATGACTCGCAGTGCCAGAGTCGCTTTGGATGAAGTCGGGCAGCTCACATTTGCTTGTGATATTAATGGACAAATAGTCTGGTCTACGGCGCATGTTCGACAGTTACTTGCAGCCGTTAATAGCGACGAGGCATGGTTAACCGTGCAGTTTCCAGAGCAAATAAAATCGTGGTTATTTCGTAGCCCAGAGAAACATAGCTCGATACCCTTAAAGGGCCGAGACAAAAAACTGCAAGTGAAGTTTTTGGGCAGGGTGTCCCCCGGTGAGTATTTATTAAGATTATTAGACGACGATGAGCTAGTGGCACGCTCAGCGTTAAAAAAACGTTTCAAGTTAACAGAGAGAGAAGCAGAGGTATTGTTCTGGTTGTCGCGGGGTAAAACTAATCGGGAGATTGGTCAAATACTGACGATGAGTCCACGGACCGTGAATAAACATCTTGAACCGGTATATAGAAAGCTGTCGGTAGAAAACAGAACCACCGCGGTGTCGGTCTGCTTACAGTATATTAGCCAGCGCTAAGGAAGATTATGGCTTTGTAACCTATATTGTGGGCTGGGTCGATTCCGAGTGAGTTTCTTTTGCCAACGAGATTCGGTTGGACAGTAATACAGCTAATATCAACGGCGATTGGACAGTAGATCTGTAGCCGTCATAGATTCCCTTTATAGCTAAATATAAGATGACTATCTTATTGTTTTAGCGGCGTCGTTACCCTCTAACTTATCGTTTAAATTACCTTCTAAATTATTGCCCGTTGTTGCCTTCAATATACCGCTAGTTGGCAATGTGTTCAGTGTGGCGCTATACCCCACCATACGCTGCTCTCAGACAAATTAGGTCATTAAATTTTACGCCATAATAAGGCTGAAAATATGTGTTGTGAAATGGACTGATTAGGCGTAAAAAGTCAGAAGATAAATTGCTATAAAAGCAAACCTCTATCAATTTTTGGGTTCATTTAGATGCCTAAGCATCTAATCAAGTTTTCTTAAAGGAAAGTAAGTGTATAAAACACTCATCGTTGTTGATACCGAAGATTCACC
>JBLILH010000051.1:0-9320 GCA_047636495.1 Candidatus Endobugula sp.
TAAAAAATGGACTATGCCAATTAGGGATTGGAAAGCGGCGTTAAATCGTTTTATGATAGAGTTTGAGGAGCAGTTAGCTCCTCATGTGTAAACTGGGCAGTTACACAGTTTGTTTTACACCCTCAGTTTCGATGAAAAATAAACGCTATTCAGGCCCACTTTGCGGACGGAATACGCTAAAATATGTCCCGTTATTGGTTATACCGCTATACAGTGGTTTATTTTTATATTTATGAGGCGTTATTTCCTATGGAAATTATAGATACTATTAAGCAGCAAATCGAATCAAACCCTGTCATTTTATATATGAAAGGTTCTCCTAACGCCCCGCAGTGTGGTTTTTCTATGCGAACGTCTCAAGCTATCATGGCATGTGGCAAGCGGTTTGCTTTTGTTGATGTATTAACCAATCCAGATATTCGAGCCAATCTGCCGGCTTATGCAAATTGGCCAACATTCCCTCAGTTATGGGTGGGTGGTGAGTTAGTGGGTGGTTGCGATATTATTACCGAAATGCACGATAAAGGTGAGTTGCAAACCCTATTAAACGAAACGTTACCTGCCGAAGAGGGTGGGGAGTAATGATCAAATGACACCTCCTCGGGTTTCAGACAATAATTTACTAACGGTTGCGCTCATTCAGCCAGACTTACAGTGGCTGAAACCTACAGAAAACTTGCGTCATCTGGGAGACCTGATGACGCAGATATCAGACGATACTGAGCTTGTTGTGTTGCCTGAAATGTTTACCTCGGGTTTTACGCAAAAACCAGAATCGGTTGCCAATGGGCAGCAAGCAATCACATGGATGAAGCAGCAAGCAAAGCTGCACAATGTTGCACTCACAGGTAGTGTGGCATGTCATGTGGATCGTAATGATGAAGGCGGTATGGACAATGACGTAGAAAGCGGAGTAGAAGAAAGCGTAAAAAGTGACGCAGCCCCTTATTTTGTCAACCGACTGTTGTTTATAACGCCCGCAGGTGATGTCACGCATTACGACAAAAGCCATTTGTTTCAAATGGGAGGGGAGCATAAGCGCTATAAGGCAGGTGATAAACGCTGTGTGGTAACGTATAAAGGCTGGCGTTTACTGTTAACGGTTTGTTACGACCTTCGATTTCCCGTGTTTTGCCGTAACCAGCAAGATGATTGTAGGCAAGAATATGATGCCATGTTATGTGTTGCGAACTGGCCCGCCGTACGTCGGCATCCTTGGCGCACATTACTGCAGGCGCGAGCTATCGAGAATCAAGCCTATGTTGTCGGTGTAAACCGCGTGGGTGAAGATGGTAATGGTCTATTGTATAATGGAGATTCTATGGCTGTTAATTTTCAGGGTGATGTATTAGTTGACGGCAAAGAAGGTAACGAATCGGTATTAATGACAACGCTATCTATGCCATTACTCCAAGACGCTAGACAAAAATTTCCTGTTTGGCAGGACGCCGATAGATTTACCTTAATATAATCTGTTTATTACGGATTATTTGTAGTTATCTATCCACTTTATCTTTTAACGTGTAGTGTGACTTAATACTCAAGTGCTAAGTCTATAAGCAGCCATTGCATAATAATCAATTTACATAATAAATTTTACTATTGGCTTCTCTCAATATATTTATGGGGACATAAAAATGAAATACACTTTTTTAGGATGTTTATTCGTTGGTATTTTATCGACATCGGTTTCGTTTACAGCTTCTGCGGAAGGCTTTACTTATCCTACCATAGAAGATGATCGTTCAGGCGGCATAACGTTTACACCAATGATAGGTGTTCTTGATTTAGACGGTGGGCGCGATGTAGATACTGATAGCGTGATCGGTTTTGGCCTTGGTTATCGCTTTTCTAACCCTTATATGGTGGAGTTTGTTTACGCAGCTGCGGATGCAAACACAAAAGCCGGTGCCGATATTGGTGATTTTCGGCAGTATCGTTTAGAGATGCTTTACGATATTGGTGATGTGGGTAAATTCAGCCCGTATATTGCTTTAGGTGCTGCGAGTACCGAGTTTGGTAGTAATGCAACGGTTGTTGATGAAGAAGGTGCTATTACTGCCGGTTTTGGTGTGCGGTATAACATGAGTGACCGTCTCGCATTACGCGGAGATGCTCGCTATCTACGCGGTGTGGGCGATATCAAAGGTTCGGATGTTTATGTGGGATTGGCATTACAGGTATTCTTAGGTGATACCAGCAAGCCACAGCCACAGCCTAAGCCAGAGCAGCCAGTGGCATTGGTTAAACCGGAACCAGCAGAGCCGTCGTTTGATCAGCGTTGTAACGAAGCGGGTGGTTTTGTGAGTGCTGGGAACTGTGTTAAAAAATCTGTTTCGACCGATACAGTGACCCTCAGTGTAGAATTCGCTTTTAACTCTAGTGTCGTGACCTCAGACTATATGCCCGAAATAGGTAAACTTGCTGCGTTTATGCAAAAATACCCAAGTGTGACAATAGAGGTTGGTGGTCATACCGATTCTATCGGTTCAGAAAAACACAACCAATCTCTTTCTCAGCGCCGTGTTGATGAAGTGGTTCGTCTGTTAAGTGCTAACTATGGTGTAGAAAGTAGTCGTTTAACCGCTATTGGTTTCGGTGAATCACAAGCTATCGCAAGTAACATCTTAGAGGCAGGGCGTGCAGTAAATCGTCGTGTTGAAGCATTAATTACCGTAGAAGTTGAAGAAATGTTATCGGTAGACGTTAAATAATAAACATATTATTACGAAGAAAATAAATAATGACTTTTGAAGAAGTATCGTCCGTTATTAGCGAATATGCCATTCTTTATGGAGTGAAATTTGTGACGGCAATCATCATTTACCTAGTCGGTAAGTGGGTCGCAGGGATGCTTTCTAACCTGATCGCTAAAGGCTTAGATAAAAAAGGCGTCGATATCACTCTGTCTAAGTTTATGAACAATATCGTGTATTACGTATTACTTATCGTAGTAATTATTGCGGCCTTGGGTCAGTTAGGGATTCAAACCGCGTCGTTTGTGGCTATCGTCGGTGCGGCGGGTTTAGCCGTTGGCTTAGCATTACAAGGCTCGCTCGCTAACTTTGCAGCGGGCGTGCTCTTAATATTGTTTCGTCCCATTCGAGTGGGTGACTTCGTTGAAGTGGCGGGTGTTGCGGGCAGCGTATCAAGTATCTCTATTTTCTGCACTACCTTACTGACGGGCGACAATAAAACAGTAATTATTGCTAATGGCGACGTATCCGGCGGCAATATCACTAATTATTCGATAGAGGCAACCAGACGTATCGATCTTGTCGTGGGAGTGGCTTATGACGCTAACATTGAACAGGTCAAAAATGAGCTTAAAGCGCTGGCGGCTGCGGATGAGCGTATTTTAAAAGACAAAGAGGTGACTATCGGTGTGGTTGAGTTAGCCGAATCGTCAGTTAACCTAGTCTTTAGACCGTGGGTAAACTCGGCTGATTATTGGGGCGTTAAATTTGACTTAAACGAAAAAATTAAACAGCGCTTTCAGGAAGTGGGCATCGGGATCCCTTATCCAACGATGGATGTTACCGTGAGTAAGTCCGCGTAAATATCTTTTATGTAGTGACATGCTTGGCGTTAGGCTTTTCAAGTGCTGATGGCTTAACAATTGCTATCAATACAATAAAGATAATCTATAGGCTTTTCGACAATAAAGTCTTATGATGTCGCGTGATATCTATACTTAACTTTTTTTAAATAAAATTATATCGGGAGATAAATATGTCAGTCCTTGTTGGCAAACCAGCCCCAGACTTTACTGCATCAGCAGTAATGGGCTCAGGCGAAATTAATGAAAGCTTTAATTTTGCTGAAGCCACCAAAGGTAAAAAAGCAGTGGTGTTTTTCTACCCATTAGATTTTACTTTTGTTTGTCCTTCAGAGTTATTGGCGTTTGACAGCCGTATCGCTGAGTTCGAAAAGCGTGGCGTAGAAGTTATTGGCGTTTCAATTGACAGCCATTGGACACACAATGCATGGCGCAACACCCCTGTTAATAAAGGGGGTATCGGTCCAGTAAAATACACGCTTGTTGCTGATATGAAGCATGAAATTTGTAAAGCTTATGATGTTGAGTCAGAAGGTGGTGTTGCTTACCGTGGTTCATTCTTAATTGATGAAGAAGGGCAGGTACGGCATCAAGTCGTGAATGATTTACCATTAGGCCGCAACGTAGATGAAATGCTGCGTATGATTGATGCGTTAGCGTTTCACCAAAAGCACGGTGAAGTCTGCCCCGCAGGCTGGAAAGAAGGCGATAAAGGGATGACAGCTAACCCTGAAGGTGTTGCGTCTTACTTGACTGATAACGCCAGTTCGCTCTAAGCAAAACAGCTAACCATCGCCAACATCGCGAGGGTCAAATATAAAAAAGCCGCTTAATAGCGGCTTTTTTATGAAGTCATTTTTTTAAAATCTAGTCACTAGTTTATACCCTGTTAGGAATCAACTAGTGACTTACAGAGGTTTATCTCTGTAAGTGCTGCAATTTTCCTTCCACGCCATCCCATTCTTCTGCATCGGCAGGGGCTTCTTTCATTTCGGTAATGTTTGGCCATACTTCTGCCAGTTCAGCATTAAGTTCTAAAAATGCTTCTTGTCCTTCAGGTAATTCATCTTCGGAGAAAATAGCATCTGCAGGGCATTCAGGCTCACATAATGCGCAATCAATGCACTCGTCAGGGTGTATTACCAAAAAATTAGGGCCTTCATAAAAACAATCTACCGGACATACTTCGACGCAGTCGGTATGTTTACATTTAATACAGTTTTCCCCAACAACAAATGTCATGGTGGTAAAGCTCCTAATATTCTGTCAGATCAGTGTTTATGCACGGTTCAACCTAAAAACCGCAGTTGGCGCAAAAAATTTGTACAAGTTGTTTGGTGTGTATAGAAAATTTTAGAATTGCATAACGACCTTATTCGTCGTTAGCAAATTATAAAACGCTCTATGTGCGTCAAGAACTTGGGCAGAATTTTGTGATTCAACTGCCGTTTTTAGGTTTGATGAGAAAAGCATTCTATCGTTTTTTATAGCTTTGTTAAACATTTTATCAGTAATTGCTTAGAATCATTCAATTGACGGTTATAGCTAAAGCATTGTGTTGCCATTGCGGTCATAAAAAGTGTTGAACCGGGTCTTACTGAATAGATTTTCTTAGGTCAAATAATATGTCTAACGCTTGCCGTGGTGTTAGCTCATCAGGCTTGATTGTCTTTAACATTTCTAAGGCCGGATGAGGCGGGCTTGGAAATAATTCATTTTGCTGCGGGGTTGTTGTTGGCGTCATTCCCACCGCGCTACTAGTCATGTTTTTAGTCATGTTTTTAGTCATATTCTTAGTCATATTCTTAGTCATGTTATCAGTATTACTCGCCACCTGATTAGCCATGCTATGGGGATGTTGACCACTTTCTAGCAAATGCAATTGTTGTTGTGCTTCATTGACGACCGATTGCGGAATACCTGCCAGTTTAGCGACCTGTAAACCATAGCTCTGGCTCGCCGCACCGTCTTCGATACGATGTAAAAACACAATATTGTCATTATGCTCTGTGGCAGATAAATGTACGTTAGCGACGCCATCGGTAGACTCGGGTAAATTAGTGATCTCAAAGTAGTGCGTGGCAAATAAACACAATGCCTGAATGTTCTCGGCTAAGTGATGCGCACAGGCCCACGCTAGTGATAAGCCATCAAAGGTACTGGTGCCGCGACCAATTTCATCCATTAGTACTAAACTGTTTTTGGTCGCATTTTGCAAAATATTGGCCGTTTCCGTCATCTCCACCATAAAGGTTGAGCGACCACCAGCGAGATCATCTGATGAACCGATTCGCGTAAAAATACGATCAACAATACTGATAGTGGCGCTTTTTGCGGGTACATAGCTGCCAATATGCGCGAGCAAGGTAATTAATGCGGTTTGGCGCATATAAGTCGATTTACCGCCCATGTTAGGTCCAGTAATAATCAACATACGGCGATCATGACTAAGGCAAACATCGTTAGGCACAAAGGGTGCTATACCCGCTAAGACCTCTTCTACTACCGGGTGGCGACCCTGCTCAATAGTGATGCTATTGGCTTCGGTCGGGGTTAAGGTTGGGCAAGTAAATTGTAGCCGGTCAGCTCGCTCAGCTAAAGTATTGAGTACATCTAGCTCCGCTACTGCAGCAGCGGATACTTGTAGCGCTAATAATTGTTTGTTGAGCGTTTCAATAAGGGCTTCATATAAAGCTTTTTCACGACTGAGCGCGCGGCTTTTGGCAGACAGAGCTTTATCTTCAAACACTTTGAGTTCAGGGGTGATGAAACGTTCGGCATTTTTTAAGGTTTGGCGGCGGATATATTCCGCGGGGGCTTTGTCTGACTGTGCACGGCTTATTTCAATGTAGTAGCCATGAACACGGTTATAGCCGACTTTTAACGTGGCAATACCGGTACGGGCTTTTTCTTGTGTCTCTAAGTCAATTAAAAACTGCCCTGCATGACTACTAATGTTGCGTAACTCGTCTAGCGCTTCATCGTAGCCTTCGGCAATCACCCCACCATCGCGAATCACCACAGGAGGGTTCTCTTTTATGGCTTTGTGTAATAGCGCGACAATATCAGGGAAGGTACTGATATGCGTGGTTAATTGCGTGAGTAAAGAGTGATTGGTATCATTTTTTTGACGAGTATCGCCGAGCAAAGCCCCTAGTTGTTCCTGTAACTGCGGGTAAACCGCGAGCGATAACCCTAAACGCGATAAATCCCGTGGGCGAGCAGAGCGCAGCGCAATACGCCCTAAAATACGTTCCAAATCACCAATGACTTTTAAGGTGTCGTGTATGGGTTCAAAGCGATAGTGACTTAGCAGGCTGCCAATAGCGGATTGTCGCTGGGTTAATATATCTAACTGCGTTAAAGGGCGGTTAATCCAGCGGGATAATTGGCGACTGCCCATAGTGGTGGCGCAGGTGTTTACAATAGAAAAAAGAGTATTGTCTTCGCCGCCGGATAAATTAGTGCACAGTTCTAAGTTACGTCGTGTGGAGGCATCCATTAATACCGAATCTTGGCGGTTCTCTTGTTGCAAGCGACAAATATGCGGGAGTGCGGTGCGTTGAGTCTCTTGTACATAAGCCATCACGCAACCTGCCGCGCCCTTTGCCGTAGGTAAATCTTCGCAACCAAAAGCAATTAAATCGCGGGTGCCAAATTGTTCGCATAACAAACGGTGGGCAGTATCAATATCAAACTCCCACGGCGCACGATAGCGCAAGCCTTTTGCCTTATTGCCAATGGTGGTGTTTTCTAATTGTTGGTTGAGTAATAATTCCGCAGGGTTTAGCCGTTGTAATTCTGCCTCTAGCGCTGCTTCAGACTCTACTTCTAAGACATAAAAGCGACCACTGCCCACATCTAAACTGGCAATACCGTAAACGCTGTCTTCGCCACGGGTTTCACAGGTCACCGCCACTAATAAATTATCTTGTTTCGCATTCATTAGTGCTTCGTCGGTCACTGTACCGGGTGTCACAATACGCATCACTTTACGTTCGACAGGGCCTTTGCTAGTCGCCGGGTCGCCCACTTGCTCGCACAGCGCTACCGATTCGCCTGCTTGCACTAACTTGGCTAAATAACCATCCGCAGCATGGTAAGGAATGCCGGCCATAGGAATGGGCTCCCCACAAGATTTTCCGCGAGAGGTTAAGGTAATGTCTAAAATTTGCGATACGCGTTTCGCATCATCAAAAAACAACTCATAAAAATCCCCCATCCGATAAAACACCACCTCATGAGGGTGCTCAGCTTTAATCGCTAAGTATTGTTGAATCATCGGGGTGTGTTGAGCGGTATTGGTGGTCATAATGTGGTCTTTTTATTGGGTGAATATAATAATCTGGCTGGGATATAAAATAATAGCGGCTAAGGATACGTGTATATTTCTCATGAGGCTAGTTATGATGTTCAGATCAAGCGTCTCAAAACGGTGCTAGAATTGGGTAAACATCCGCGCGCGTAATCCCCAGTGATAGGACCTAAAGTAATGTGTATGGCAGAACGAAAATTTATATAGTGGATGTGTATTGACGCGCCTAATTTTGATCTGCTATTGATCTGCTCTTGATCGGTTTAGAGCGATATCGTAGGTAAAAGCTAAACATGACACAATTGTTGATTGCCCAGTGTTGATTGCCCAGTGTTGATTGACCAGTGTTGATTGCCCAGTATTCCCTTATTCTATGAGTGATATACTGTAGAACGACTGTAAAATGAAAATCGGGTGAAAAAAAATGAAAGTCGGGTGAAAGTCGGGTGAAAGTCGGGTGAAACATGGTTCTTAAGTAAAACAGTACAATAGTAAGTTAGCTGAAAAAACACTCACTCCACAATGCGTTGCAAAGAAAAGCACCAGCGGTTCAGCATAGCGCGCGGGTTGAATAATAAAGAGATATAGCGAAATCAAAAAACCAATAAAAACCAATTCGCCACACATAAATACCAATAATGGAAAGCCAAACAGTCAATGACCGATAGCACACTGACCTTATCCCAACTAGAACAATACCTCTCAAAAGCTGCTTGGATCTTAAAAGGCCCAGTCGATGCCTCTGACTTTAAGGTGTACATCTTCCCGTTACTTTTCTTTAAACGCATATCTGATGTCTACGATGAAGAATACCAAACTGCCCTTACAGAGTCAGACGGCGATACAGAATATGCCTCCATGCCTGAAATGCACCGTTTTGAAATCCCCAAGGGGTGTCATTGGCAAGACGTACGTGAAACCACCACCAATGTGGGGCAGGCTATCGAGAAAGCCTTACGCGGCATAGAGCAAGCCAACCAGGAATACCTCTATGGGATTTTTGGGGATGCGCAGTGGAGTAACAAGAATAAGCTTTCCGATAGCGTGTTGATCAACCTGGTCGAACACTTCTCCCAATCGGTGGATTTCAAGAGAGTTGTCGCCTGATGTGTAAAAATTATGCCGCCTGACTCTCTACTGCCTTGCTTTTCCCTTTTTCGGGGTTGAGATAAACTTCATCAATATGATTCCAGTTTCTAATGTCGCCGCTTCAGCGTTCCGGGTTCTTTGTTCTAGCGGATTGGTACACAGCCTTACGGCTCATCAGTATGTCGATGTCTTGACCTGTATGGCGCTGTATTGGCGTAACAAACTTGATTGCACTATGTAGGTGCTTGTCGTTATACCAGTCAGCAAATCCATCAACCCATGATCGTGCTGCCGCTAAATCCTCGAAGGCTTTCTCTGGATATTCTGGCCGATATTTAAGGGTGCGGAAGAGTGACT
>JBLILH010000052.1:0-8942 GCA_047636495.1 Candidatus Endobugula sp.
ACCGTCGCCAACCGCTACTTTAGGGTCTGACTGTAGCCCACGCTGTTTAAGATCCAGCAGCACATCAGACCAGCTCGCTTCGGACTCCCTATAACCATCACTGACGGCTATAAGCTCTTTATTGCCCACCTCATCAGAGCCTATGATGACCAGTAAACAAATTTTATCATCCATGCGTACGTTGCAGTAGACGCCGTCAGCCCAGACATAAACGTAGCGCTTTTTACTCAAATCTCGCTGCTGCCAAAGGGTGTAATCCGCCTCCCAAGTCGATGTTAATCGGCTAATCGTGCCCGCAGAAAGGCCTTTAGCCTGGTCGCCCAATAAGTGCTTAAGTGACTCACTAAAGTCACCCGTCGATATGCCTCGTAAATATAACCAAGGAAGAAATTCTTCCATCGTTTGGCTACGCTTCAAATACGGTGGCACCAGCGCACTATTAAATTTAAGATTTCGGCCTGTGCGATCACGCACCTTAGGAACCTTGACATCAATGTCACCAAGACCCGTTTGAATGGTGCGCTCAGGTAAGTAGCCATTGCGCACCAAACCCGCCTTGCCTTCATTTGTCATTAATGATTTATTAGCGTCAAGTAGCAGCTGAACTTCTGTCTCTATCGCTTTGGCAAGTAACTGTTGAGCCCCTTGCTTTAACACCTGCTGTAAAAGGTCAATCGGTTCTGGCTTATGTAGTTGAGAAATATTATTATCGGTCATGTAGTGTACTCCTTGTTGGTTGTTGATCCCCCAAGATCAATCAACAGAATACGCTGCTACTTGTTTCCCTCATACACCAGAAATGATCATACCTCCAATTGGAAAGGCGTTTAATACAGTGCAAGCTATAGAACAAACAAAAGAGCAAAATACATTACACGATACATTTGGACGGAAATTTAATTATCTTCGCCTATCAATTACCGAACTATGTAACTTTCGATGTAACTATTGTTTACCTAACGGTAATGCCTGCGATACTCCAAAGCACGGTTTGTTAATGAATGAAATCGACACCTTAGTGAAGGCGTTTTCTGCGTTAGGGACTCAAAAAATACGGATCACCGGTGGTGAACCGGCACTCCGTAAAGACTTAACATCCATTATCGAATGCTGTAAGCAAACCGAAGGTATTAAAAAAGTAGCGCTAACGACTAATGGCTATTTACTAAAACGTGATGCCCATGCTTATAAGCATGCGGGGCTTGACGCGCTTAATGTCAGTGCTGACAGCCTAGATCCACGGTTGTTTTCGGCGATCACGGGCAGACAAAAACTTGAAGATATTCTTCAAGGCGTCGACCTAGCTATTGCAGCAGGTATTGAAACAGTGAAGTTTAATACCGTGATGCTCAAGCAATTTAATTATAAAGAATTAGATTCTTTTTTCGATTACCTAAAACACCACCCTGTCACTTGGCGTTTTATTGAACTCATGCAGACTGGCGATAATCGCGAATTCTTCACACAGAACCATGTGCCCGGCAGCGAGATGAAAAACATTTTATTGCAGCAAGGCTGGCAACAGATTGTACGCAGTAGTGATGCAGGGCCTGCCCAAGAATTCTCGCACCCAGAGTTTATGGGTAATATCGGTTTAATCATGCCCTACAGTGAAGGTTTCTGTGCTTCTTGTAATAGATTGCGTGTGTCGTCTCAGGGGAAACTACACCTCTGCTTATTTGCAGAAGAAGGTATCGACATTCGCCCATTACTCGCCGAGGGAGATATAGAAGGGACTTGTGACGCTATTACAAAGCATTTGCAAACCAAAAAGATCAGTCACGAATTAATCAGTGGATTCACCGGTGCTACCAAGCAACTAGCGATGCTGGGAGGGTAACGTGGCAACTAATATTGCAACTATTGGCGTTATCCTAGCGGGAGGCTTATCATCTCGTATGGGACAGGATAAGGCCTTAATGCGTATGGCTGACACGTGTATGTTAGACCATATTTCTCAGGTGTTAAATAAAACGACTGTCAAAGAAATAGTCATTAGTCGCAATGATGAGAATGGACGATATCTCTCGGACATTATACCTAATAAAGGTCCATTGTCTGGGATACATAGTGCAGCGATGCACTATCCCTCTGACGACCTATTAATCGTTCCAGTGGATTTACCATTAATTGATCGTTTCACGCTAGAAGAATTAATTAACTATGGACATCGTCACCGGTGTAACGCTAGGTATGCGGGACAAAGTTTACCGCTGTACGTGAACAACACAGAGGCACTGAGACAAGCCCTCGATCACACTTTACGCGCTACGAATAGCTTCTCAGTCAATCGCTTTTGTAGTCATTTTTCATTAGGCGAACTCAATCTGGAAAAAAAATTGAGTTTACTTAACATCAATACACCTGAACAGTGGCAGATTGCTGAACAACATTTTTAAATAACGCCATTGACATCACCCAAAGAGGTTTTATGAGCCACTCAGCCAAAGTATTTGAACCATTATCTATCGCAATATTAACTGTTTCCGATACTAGAAATGTCGACACCGATACATCAGGTCATTATCTTGCCCAAAGTGCCAAGCAAGAAGGACATCACGTCAGCGTTAGCGAGATTGTTATTGATGATATTTATTTAATTCGTGCCGCGGTATCAAACTATATTGCCGACCCGACGATACAGGCAGTATTAATTACCGGAGGCACGGGCTTTACACACCGTGACTCAACACCGGAAGCCATTATTCCCTTACTGGATAAGCAGGTAGAGGGGTTTGGCGAATTATTCCGCCATCTGTCTTATCAAGAAATAGGCACGTCTACCATTCAATCCCGCGCTGTTTCTGGATTAGCCAATGGTACTGTCATTTTTTGTATACCAGGTTCAACAGGAGCATGTAGAACCGCGTGGGAAGGCATTATCCAGCCACAATTAAATAGTACCCAAGGGCCGTGTAATTTTGTGCCTCATTTACAGCAGGCTAACGCAAGTGCATGTAAGAGTAGAGACGCATGAGCCCCCCGCTATCTTCAGCCAGTCAGCTTAGCCATGTTGATGGTCAAGGTCAGGCCAATATGGTGGACATTTCCGATAAAGCACCATCGTCAAGACAAGCGGTTGCTGAAGGCTACGTCAAGATCTCTCAAGATGCTTTAGCACTAATCAAAAAAAATCAAATAGCAAAAGGCGATGTACTAAGTGTGGCACGTATAGCGGGTATACAAGCTGCAAAAAACTGCGCCTCATTAATACCCCTTTGCCACCCTCTATTGCTGACAAAAATTCAAATAGATTTTGAAATTGATGATGAGAATAGCCAAATACGTATTATTTGTTTGTGTAAATTAAGCGGGAAAACGGGTGTGGAAATGGAAGCGCTAACAGGCGTTTCTATTGCTGCGCTAACGTTATTTGATATGTGTAAAGCCGTCGACCCATTAATGACGATTCATACTACTCGGGTACTAAAAAAAGAAGGTGGGAAGTCAGGTGATTGGACAAGGGAAACACGATGATAACAATTCATTTTTTTGCCAGCTTAAGTGAGCGACTGGGTTGCTCAAATGTTAATTTGGAATATGCAGGTGAGCATACGGTAGCCGACGTCAAACAACGTTTGCTCGAAAAAGGGCACAGCTGGTCGTTACTTAGCGAACAAAGTGTTCAGGTAGCCGTCAACCAAACGCTCTCTAAGTTTGATGCCGAAATTAATGATGGGGATGAAATTGCATTCTTCCCCCCGGTTACCGGAGGATAATATGATTAACGTGCAAAAACATGACTTTAATCAGGGCGCTGAATACGAAAAACTGAGACAAGATGCTGCAGGAGATGGCGCGATTGTGACTTTTACGGGATTGGTTCGAGATTTTAATGATGATGGATCAGTCTCTATGATTCGATTAGATCACTATCCTGGGATGACCGAAAAATCGTTAATAAATATTTGTGTTGAAGCACGCAAACGTTGGGAGCTTGGGCAGATACGCATCATACATCGAATTGGTATTATTGAGGCTAGCGAACAGATTGTCTTTATTGGCGTATCGGCTAAGCATCGTAAAAATGCTTTTGAGGCCGCCGAATTTATTATGGATTATTTAAAGACTAGTGCGCCCTTATGGAAACAAGAAGGCACCGCAAGCGGAATGAAGTGGGTAGAATCGAAAAAATCAGATCAAGATGCGATAGCACGCTGGTAACAAGCATTTTGCACCACTACTGATGAGATGGACACCTCGCCATACGGCATCACAATGCGCCATATTGAGAAGTGTAAACAATCAATAACAAGCGAGGTGTCCATCATGAATAAGAATAACGTAATGAGTATTGATTTAGCAAAAAATGTTTTTCAAGTTCGTACTCAACCCACATAACAAAATAACAACCAACAAAAAGTTCGTCGATCAACGTTGCTGGAAACGGTATTAAATCTTGATGGAGGCGTGTTATAGCGCAAACTACTGGGGGCGTTTATTTCAACAGCATGGGTTTCACGTTGACCTTATCCCTCCTCACCAAGTGAAACCTTTTGTGGTGGGCAATAAAAATAATCACAACGATGCCATCGCTATTGCTAAAGCCTCTATGCGCCCCAAAGCGAGCGTTGTAGCCATTAAAACACTGGCTCAGCAAGATATACAAAGTCTCGAACGCATACCTGAAAGGCTGATGAAAACCCGTACGGCTTTAGCCAACCAACTGCGGGGCTTACTGGCAGAATATGGCGCTATTACCGAAAAAAAGTGTCCGTACTGCGTGCAGCTATTACCTTCATTTTGGAGGATGCTGAAAACTCGCTGACCTCAATGTCGCGAGCCTTTATTGATAGTCTCTAGCAAGAGCTGCTCAGCCTCGATGATCGAATAGCGTCGACGGTAAAGTTATCCGAATCCCTACTCGTTAATAACGATGATTACCGACGCCTGCAAACGATACCTGGGGTTGGCCCAGTTATTGGACAAGGAATCATTTGTGCCATTAACGATGCCATCGAGAAATATCAATATCAAACACTTGCCGTTTTTCGATACCGGCGTCTTTGTACTTACCTTTTGGCAACGTACGTCGATCAATTTTCACTAACTGAATATCGTCAGGCGTTTCAATTTGTATTAGCGTCTTGCCAGCATGGCCTAGTTGGCCGCCACTCTTTTTATCGGATTTCTTGCGTTCTTGTTTTTTCGGGTTGCCATCAGACGATGGTGGTTTACTGCTATTGCTACTGTTTAAATCGACACGTTTGGTCAACAGTTTAATCACTATCACCAAAACCGATATCAACGACGTTAATGCAGGCGATAGGGTTTTGTCTTCTTTAAGCAGACGCTCAACTTCACTCAGCGTTGCATCAATACCTATCTAATGTTACAGCAGTAAACCCGTTCGGGTAATCAGTGACCGCTATTGTACCACTGGTTTTGGCGGCCGATTTTTTCGCTTTGTGTTGCGTTGTGCAGTATTTATATTTTTCTCTCTCGGCCAGCATTCCCGATTTATTTGACGGGCAGACAAGGGAAATACAGGCACCGTAAGCGGCACATTGTCGCTTACTTAAAAGAAAAGGAATAAAAAAACGCGCAATTGTGTGTCAAGCGATTTTTCAATTTATTTCGGAAAAACTCGCTGAGTAGTGACAAAAAATATTACCCAACTATTCAAGTTTTACCCTTTTTCACTGGCTATTCTTTATTATGACAGCATCATTGATACATGCTGGCCTACTAATGACATATAAAACAAGCATTGATGTATTAGGCGCTAACAACATCGGTACTCAAGGTATCAAAATTGGCTTGCAAGGAATGACTCCTCCACCCGCAATTGCGGAAGAAAATAAAATAAAAATACGTCCAAAGATAAAGAAATCCCTAACAAAAAAAACTGTTAAACCAAAAAAGAGCGTGAAGAAATCAAGGACTAAAGAGAAAATCATTAAAAAACCTGTATACGAGACACCTAAAGAAGAAGTAGAAAAAGTAGAGAAAATAAAGAAAGAAGAATTGTCGGTAACTGAACAAGGTGATGCCGATGAAACTTCACTCGAAGCATCGACAGCATCGCCCACTAAAAATATGGTAGAGGGTAAAATAACAAAAGCAGAGTATTCGGCCAATCGCGTAGAATCAATATTGGGCGGTGGAGATCCCAAACAAAAAATAACTTATAAGTAAACTTTACTCGCTTGGCTGGAACAACATAAACGTTACCCTAGTGCCGCAAAACTGGCTGCAAAACGTCGAGGGCAAGAAGGGGTTGTTAAATTACAATTTACCATTGATAAAGGTGGTAATGTGCTTTCTTATAAAATAATTGATGCATCGCGCTATGGTAAGCTTGATAAAGCGGTCATCAAAATAATCCAAAATGCTAGTCCATTACCGCCCCCCCTCTATCCATGCGAAAATCCAGCTCCGCACAATTTAGTTATTCGGTACCTATTGTGTTTGCACTAAGCCACTATTAACTACTTCCCTTACATTCAAGCAGCACTATAACCTTAACACACCTAAGTCACTAGAGCGGTAGCCCGCGCTGCGTAAGATCCAGCAGCACATCAGACCAGCTTGCTACCGATACCGGGTTATCCACATTGAAGTAGTGTTTGCCAGTTTTGCAGGAGCAAAACTGGTTAAGCCCGACATGACGACATTACGCTAACGGGACAGCAGTGATTTTGCACCATTAACTCATCAATCGATCAAACAATTGAATAGACACTTTTTCTCCAACTTCAACATTGCCGCGTTGATTTTCTAATACTGCATAGCAATTACTATGACTAAAACAAGATAACACTCCTGAACTTTGAGTGCCGGAAGATTCTACCCATAATGTTCCCGATTCATCTGTGCTACAGAATGCCCGTTGAAAATCAGTTCTACCCGGTTTTTTCTTAAATTGTTGTTTTGCTGTAGCGACAAGAGACAATTTTTCTACCGCCTTACAGCCGGTCATTAACGATAAGCTCGGGGTCACAATTTGTTCAAAAGTAACAGCTGCAGAAACAGGGTTGCCCGGCAAGCCAAAGAACATGCTATTTTCCATACACCCAAAGGCCAGCGGCTTACCGGGTTTAATGGCTAATTCCCAAAAATTGATAGTGCCTATTTCCTCTAAAATTTCTCGTGTATAATCTGCTTCTCCAACAGATACTCCGCCGGAGGTAATCACACAATCCGCTTGGCTGTCCGCTAATTCAAAGGCTTGCTTAATTAACGCTTTATCGTCTTTTATAATCCCTAAATCAATTGTATCCGCACCTAAGCGGTTTAACATGGCGAGTAACATGGGGCGATTACTGTCATAGATGTGGTCTTTTTTTCCTGCTTTACCCGCAGCCAGCAATTCATCGCCCGTTGAAAATATCGCTACTTTTATTTTACGATATACCACGACGGCTTCGACACCGAGTGACGCCAGCAATCCAATATCAATTGCCGTGAGACGTTTGCCTTTTTCTAAAACCAGGCTACCCTTGGCGATATCACTACCGGCTAAACGAATGGCTTCGCCTTTTTTTATGTCCGCGGCAATAGTTATTCGATTGTCATTTGACTCGGTTTTTTCTTGCATGACAACGGTGTTAGCAGCTTCAGGAATAACTGCCCCTGTCATTATCCTCACACATTCGCCCTCGCCCACTATGCCGCCATATGGATTGCCTGCGAAGCTCTTACCAATTTGCATAAACGAAGTGGATGCTGTTAAACCAGCATACTTAAATGCATAACCATCCATTGCGGAATTATCGTAACCAGGAACATCCATCGACGACACAATATCTTCAGCCAGCACACGATCTAGTGAATCAAGCAAAGGACATGACTGCACCTCGGATATCGGTTTCACTGTGTCTACTATAGTTTTATGAATAATAGCATGCGCTAATTCGATAGACATTAGATCGGGAGAATCACAACCGCCATAACCACTGTAACCATCACTACAACCCATTGCTTTTCCCCATGTTGATGATTGGCTATCCAAACGGCTGCTTCCAGCCTTAATCGCATGTTTAGCTTTTTAAGAAAATTTTTAACGTGCCTTTTACCGTGCCATCTGAAACATCTAATTCTCTTGCTATGAGCTTGAGCATTTCATACTCACGGCTGGTCAGGCTCGCTAGTGCACGGCTACTTGCGCGCTCAGGTTTGCGTAAGGCAGCGACTAAAATCTAGGTTAATTTAGCGCTCATGACCATTTTTTCCAAAGCAGCTTCACGCAATTTATCAACTATTTCTTCGGTATCCATATTTTTCAGTAAATAACCATCGGCGCCTGCACGAATAACTTCTACCACATCTTCATCATTATCCGATACCGTCAACATGACGATACGTGAACCAATACCTTTATCGCGCATATGCTTCAACGTTTCTAATCCATCCATACCCTGCATATTTAAATCGAGGGCGATTAAATCGGATTCAAATTCAAGTGCTAGTTTAATCGCTTTCTGGCCAAAACTTGCTTCCGCAACCGCTGTTAAATCACTCCCGAATTCCAATAACTGGTTTAAGCCTTTGCGCAATAATGTATGATCATCGACAATCATAACGGTGCAGGCTTGTCTTCGAACATTAGCGAGTTCTCCATGGTTATTTCCATTGCTGCATGACTCTTTATACAGCATTTCACGATGCAAACTATACACTAATATTTTACCCGCTGACCAATTACTTGTGGTGAGTAAAACAGCAGTTCTTGCTCAAGCTACACCCCTTATAATTCGATACCTTCAGCCAAGCTAAAAAATATCTTTCGCGCTATGTCCAAATAACAACAGCATCAAACAATTCAAAAAAAGGTTGGCAGTTATTTTTTGAAAAACTTTACCCTGTTAACCTGCCCTCTATTTTTGTCCCGTTAAGCGTGATCAAAGCCCCTCAGTCGTCGCTATTCATTTTTTTTGAAAACCTTCTTAACTTGCCCTAATAAAAGCTCGTCACTGGCTTTACAAAAGGCCGAAAAAAGC
>JBLILH010000053.1:0-7697 GCA_047636495.1 Candidatus Endobugula sp.
TGATGAACACCGATTCCGGAAAATGAACAATAGTGTTCACCTTCCGCCGGAATCGGTGTTCATCATGAATCGTAATGGGTGTTCATCTTCAATCGGAATCGGTGTTCAGCATGGCTCGGAATACGCAGCCGGTGGTATCGACAAGGATAAGGTAATCCTTGTGGCTGAATAACACACCGTTTTGGTTATGGTATTTTACATTTCCTTCCAGCGCCGCAAGCGGCTTAACTGAAAATCGTTGAATATAGTGCGGGTTGAAATCAGGGTTGTTTGCCAATGCACTGGCTAAACTAAAGCTTGGCTTAATGCGTTCTTTGATGCTGGTGTGTTTCGATTGCTCGGGAGTATCGGCCATTTTTGCACGAATGGGGTTTAAGTCAACGTAGGCCATCGCTGTGAGTAGGGCTTCTTCGGTCAGTAATGGCTGCGACTTGAATCGACCCTGACCCACATGGATGTGGGAAATGCTGGAATTGCAGGAGCAAATTCCTGCCCCAGAAGCGGCCCGTGCAATTCTCTTCAATGTTGGCCTGTCTGGCGATCACTTGATTTAATTGCTGCATAAATTCGCTAACGCTCGCCAAACGAAGGCGCCAGTCATCGACAATTCGGGTGAGCACGTTCATTTCTGCCACGCCGATAGGGTCACCTTTTTGATACTTTTGAATAAGGAAGGGGCCTTTATGAATGCAAAGCCAGCGCTGAATTACTTCATCAAAGCTCCAGCTTTCGCTGGATACTGCATCAATTTTTACGACGATATGGTAGTGGTTACTCATTACAGCATAACTACAAATTTGAATGGCGAATACCGTTGAGAGCAACCGAATGCGGTCTTCGATCCATTGTCTGCGGTGCTCGAAGCATTGCCCTGTCAGTCTATCGGTGCCGCATAAATAAGAGCGGCGTACGCATCGAGACATAATGTGGTAGTAAGGCGTATCGGCAAGGGATATTTGTTGGGCGCGTGCTGTTGTCATAAGAAATTCCTTTTCTGTATGGATGAACAGTATTCATGGTAGCGGCCGACCACTGTGATGTCAATGTGGAGTGGGTGTCCTCCCATGGTTTTTCTACCATGGTTCTTTGCAAAAAAAGCAAAACAGCCGCTAACATTACTTCGCCGGTTAACGAAGCGTTATATTGCTCATGAAAAATAGAATTTATAGAATAAAAGAGAAGCAATGCCTTATGATTGCTATTGCAATCTGGCTTCCGCTAGGGTTAATTTATTTTTTGTTTAACTCCAAGTGGATGGGAGGAGCCATTGCTGAAAATATTATACAAATTATAGTTGTTCTTGCTTTGGTGGGGCTAGAGTTTTGGTTCTTAGGTTGGGGTGTTTTGAATAAAGAGCTTGTAGCGGATAATGAGAACGTAAGTACATAGGACATCCGCTGCTCAATGCGCGTTAAAACGATTAATTGCGCGCGTAATGACCCCATTACCTTGAAGGCCATGTAGACTATTGTCTAACCCTCTAATTAAAAGCCCTTGTACATTCCCGAACACTTCAGGCCTTTGAGTCACCAAAGCCTTTGCAAAGGACTGCATGGTACTCACTGCAACATTCTGTATTAGTGATTCAATACTAGGGGCAAAATGTCCAGATAAATTGTTAAACTCTATAAAGCTTTCCCCTTCAATAGTTTGAACCAGATGAACAGTTCCGCCGGTAAGTATGTTGTTATTAGGAATGGTATCAAAGGCTGCACCGGAATCTCTGCTGAGTACAAATTCTAATCTTTCTTCTTGATTATAAGTCCGTATACGACCGTTCCAATTTGCTAGGATAGAGTGCTTGAGATGCGTACCGCCCATGCCAAGGATTAACTGGTGTGGCTCAAACTCACCGGCGGTTATTACGTAATGTAAATCATTATCCCCAAAAGACTGATAATTAAAAAGAGCATCAAGCCTGTACCTACTCAAAGCATTGGTCACCATAGGTGGTAATATAACGTCAGCATTAAAAGTGTGAACTCTATATCTGAGGGGCTGCAAGAAGTATCCCAGAAACTCCTTTTGTAAAACGCTAATTCCCCTATTCATAAACTCGTGTGCGCCGACATCCGGATGATTCTCTTCAAGTGGGCTTATATTCAACCAATTGGCAATATGAGGATTCCTCTCAGAAGCTAAGGGGTGAGGAGGAAATAGTGCTGCCTTCAACGAAGGCGGCATGAGTCGGTCTATTGAATGGGTAGCTATCAGTTCTAATAATAATCGTTCATGTACAGGTAAATCACCAAATGTGTGCTTCATGAGTAATCTATCTGCGTCATTTATCGCTAATGAAAAAGGCGAGAGAGTTGCTGAAAGTATGATACAAACAGTATATAAACCGGCTTTGTATATTGAAAATGAATTATGCACTCCAATAATCCTATTTGGTGTTAGAATTGATGCGATTCCCAAGTTTTTTGGTAGATTAAATGGCACATCACCTGGCCATTTCCCTTCTGATTCTAGCTCTTCCTTAAGTGCTTTATCTCGGCGGGGATTGCGATAAATTATCGAAACAACCCCCCCCCCCCCCCCGCTGGTCGAATTACAACCTATTTTTCGACAATCGTAAATAACACTTGGCATATAGTGCCTGAACGAACAAGGTACATAGGACATATATGGGAGGTATGATCATTTCTGGCGTATGAGGGAAACAAGTAGCAGCGTATCCTGTTGATTGATCTTGGCAGATCAACAACCAACAAGGAGTACACTGCATGACCGATAATAATATTTCTCAACTACATAAGCCAGAACCGATTGACCTTTTACAGCAGGTGTTAAAGCAAGGGGCTCAACAGTTACTTGCCAAAGCGATAGAGGCAGAAGTTCAGCTGCTACTTGACACTATAAGTCATTAATCACAAATGAAGGCAAGGCGGGTTTGGTACGCAATGGCTACTTACCTGAGCGCACCATTCAAACGGGTCTTGGTGACATTGATGTCAAGGTGCCTAAGGTGCGTGATCGCACAGGCCGAAATATTAAATTTAATAGTGCGCTGGTGCCACCGTATTTGAAACGTAGCCAAACGATGGAAGAATTTCTGCCTTGGTTATATTTACGAGGCATATCGACGGGTGACTTTAGCGAATCACTTAAGCACTTATTGGGCGACCGGGCTAAAGGACTTTCTGCGGGGACGATTAGCCGATTAAAATCGACTTGGGAGGCGGATTACACCCTTTGGCAACAGCGAGATTTGAGTAAAAAGCGCTACGTTTATGTATGGGCTGACGGCGTCTACTGCAACGTACGGATGGATGATAAAATTTGTTTGCTGGTCATCATAGGCTCTGATGAGGCGGGCAATAAAGAGCTTATAGCCGTCAGTGATGGTTATAGGGAGTCCGAAGCGAGCTGGTCTGATGTGCTGCTGGATCTTAAACAGCGTGGGCTACAGTCAGACCCTAAAGTAGCGGTTGGCGACGGTGCGCTAGGCTTTTGGAATGCGATGGCTAAATGCTGGCCAGAAACCAAAGGCCAGCGGTGCTGGGTACATAAAACGGCCAACGTACTGGCTAAGTTACCGAAGGCAATACAACCAAAAGTGAAAGGGTTATTGCATGAAATTTGGTGGTCAGAAACGAAAGCTCAGGCAAACAAAACGATGAACGACTGTATTTCCCGGTATAACGTAAAATACCCAAAGGCAACAAAATGCCTTGAAAAAGATAGGGAGGCATTGTTAACATTTTACGATTTTCCAGCCGAGCACTGGGGGCATTTGCGTACATCAAACCCAATTGAATCGGTGTTTGCCACGGTAAGACTGAGGACAACAAAAAGTAAACACTGCGGCAGTCGAGCAACCACATTGGCGATGGTATTAACGTTAATGGAAACGGCTCAGAAACGTTGGCACAGATTACGAGGCTGCTTTATGACTCATACACCAGATTTAACTATAGCTCGTGTGGCAGTAGGGACATGCTTTTGCGACCTATCAGTGCCTGGGTTGCGGTAAGGGAGAGCGCAAAGTCAATTCTATTCGCGATTTATGGGCTTGGCTGAGCCGTGTATGACTGAGCTCATTCAGGCACATTTTAAGAGCTCAAGTTACAAAATAGCACTGATTGTCTTTTTACATGCCAATGGTCGTAACGGCAGCTACAATCCACATCTGCACTTGATGCTAGCCGAAGGTGCGCTTTTTCCTGAAGCCAAGGAGTGGCGAACCTTCAAGCACTTATCGTTGAGCTGCCTCCGGCTGTTCTGGCAGCAGCACCCGCTTGGCTTGATGGCGGTTGAATTTACAGGGTGCAAAGAAGTGATTCAAGCCTTGTGGGATGACTATCCCGATGGTTTCTATGCCCATCCAGACATCCATCGTAAAGAAAAATTTCCCACTAAAAATTACCTGAGATTGATCAGGTATCTGACAAAGTATTTGTCAGCCCCACCCGTCGGCGTTGCCAGAATCGTGGCCTATGATGATCAGTAAGTTAAGTATTACTATTAATCCCACCAAACGTAATCGAGAGTCTAAGACACCATAGATGCACAACACTTTATCGGTCGGATGGACCCGCATATTATACTCAAAGGCTTCCAGAGAGTGCGCTACTCTGGTCTTCAAGCGACTGCTAAGTTTACACAATGGGTTGAGATGATTGCACAAGCGGCCGGTGATTGAGTAGATGCCATGGTGAGCTATGCGAAACGTATTACTTATGCCGACTTATTTGAAGAAATCGCGGGAAGAAACCCACTACGGTGGGGATTTTATGGGAGGTGCATGAAGTTAGTGAGGTTATTTCACCAAGATCGAGGGGTGTTTTTCGATTTGTCGCCACCATCAGAATAAAGTAGTTGGCGCCATATAATCAAAACATTACTTTTCGTGCCAAGCGTATAGCTAAATGTAATTTTACGCGCCATGGTAAACAAGTTAAAGTTTATTTCGAAGTATTTTTTTGGTCAATGCATAAATTGGGCACCGTTGTTCATAGGTTAGCTGTACGTAGATTTTTATCGCTGTATTTCATGTCGGAGAAATAATGATTAGCCTACGTGCAGCTGACTGCTTTTTCTACCCATTCAAGTTATGTAGTTATTGGCTGAATTCAAATAATAATTAAAAGAGAAATAATGTAATGTTACTTGCACTGATAAGATTGATCATTGTATCCACAATATTGGTTTTAGCGTCCCTACCTGTAGCGGCGGAATATTTACGTGGATCTATAATTCCCTCCCCCTCGCCAAGCCAATCCCCGAGCCAATCCCCGAGCCAACCCCCAACCCAAAGCCCATCTTGTAACCCATCTTCAAATCCATCTTCAAACACAACAATGATAGCTTCGGAGATAGCTTCGGACGAATCATCTTCATCGCCACATTGGGATATTCAACGGCAGATGGATACGGTGGCGATTTTCACACCATGGGCCACTTTGGGCATTAATCACTACGCCATGACCTTGATAATGACTGGTGCAGGTATAGCGATTCCTATGGGGGGGGCGTTCACAGTGGTTGCAGGTACAGCGACGTTGATTAGTTCGGCCTGTTCACTTTATAGAGCCTATCATGGGGAAGAATCTTTGGGAACGCGTGAATATGAACA
Source organism: Candidatus Endobugula sp. (assembly GCA_047636495.1). GTDB lineage: Bacteria > Pseudomonadota > Gammaproteobacteria > Pseudomonadales > Cellvibrionaceae > Endobugula. The sequence goes on from JBLILH010000053.1 coordinate 5,579, forward strand.
AGTAGGTGCCATTGCAGGTATTGCGAGTTCAGTGCAGCAAAACACATATCGTCAATTACGAAGTAATGTTGGTCTTGGTAATTGGGCTAAGCACGGTTGGTATGCAGCAGGGTCTATATTCATTCCTAATGCACTGGCCAGAATTAATAGTAGTTTTATTCGTGGTAAAAGCATGAATGATGTCGTTGGTGGTTTCATGGTTGACGTACTTGGTGATTTTTTTATTACTGGTGCTGACAAGCTTGGTGACCATATAGGGGGTGCGGTCACGAGGGGTATTGATCTTAGTGGTCCGGACATGGTAAATCCAGCTCTAGCGGATTCTCTGGTCGCTAGGCTTACACAACCTGGTCTAGCGTGGAATGATTGGGCAAAGAAATATGGTGGCGTTGTCGGCTCCGCTACGGATGGCCTTATTTTTAATGGGATGATCATTGCGCCAATAAAGGGCGCGGTTCATACTAATAATGGGCATTCTGCTTTAGGAGGCGGAGTCTCGGCGGTTAATAGTATGGTCGGCGAATTATCTTTTCAGTCGCCAATTGTCGCTATTGCCGCTATCCGCGGATACTATGGTGATGGAGGAATGCCTGGTGTTGTATTTAAGGGGAGGCGATTTGTTGGTGCCGCTTTAAATGGCGGGTTAGCCCTTGCTGGTTTGACTGTGGTAATGTCGGATTGATCGGTGTGTATGAACTCCACCTATTTTACAACATTAATTGCACATAAAAATGTAAACTGCTTGCGTATATACGGCTTCTTGTTGAGGAAGCTACCCTCTAGCCTTTGATGTTTGCGCACCTACCATCCTTATCGCTGACAAAACCTCATTTGGCTGTCACCGATCACAGGTTTTTGGCAGGTTAGTTTTACTTTTTGTGCTACGTTATTATTGTAGAATTTTTTTATTAATGTCATTTTAAATATGCAAAAAATTGTCATTCAACCATTCAACAATACGAGTTGATATGATTTTCCTGTACTCATAATGCCCGTGCAGGTCGAACCGTTTTATTCACTAAGGTAATGCAGGCACGTTTTATCACTACTCGTTGAACGAGAACAATCAATCAGGACTGTTTGCCTGTTCTGGCCTCCATGGGCAGCCGACAAATTACTGGCAATGCACCTTGTACAGTGCTGCGCGCAATTCTTTATTTCCTCCATTTTTGTCGATCCTTGGCATATAAATCTTGCCCTCGGAACTATGCTGCTTCGGTGTTAATCCAATATATACACAGGCATGTCGGCCATTCTTCAATTCCCTTCCATCACCTAAACTTGCATAAAGCATTGATGCACAAACTTCACCTACACCCTCTAAGCCCATTAATGTTTTACAGAGTTCAAACTATTTACTCAGCGAAGCTTTATTTTTTTACTGGAATTATTTGTTCATCGGTTAATTGATCACGCTCCCAAAGAACTAAAAGAGTTTTTAAAGTGATGCTGGCAAACGAGAATAAACATTTTCTAACACTAGAATCATAGCCTCCCCCAAGTTCTTTTTCCCCTTTGCTATCGTCATGCCATATTCATAAAGATACGCATAAATATGATTACTCAGCGCCACTTGATCTCGGCTTAAAATTTTACGGCTGGTTTTTAATGTTTGTAGTGATTGCTGATAAACTAATTTTACTCGACAAAAGCGAACATCGCGTTTAATTGCCCAGTAATTTTTTAAGGCTTTGCGGGCTGATCGCCTATTTACTCAGCGAACATGTTACTCAGCAAACACGTTATGAATTATTAAATCAACGGCTCAAGCGTATCCACAAAAAAATCAGTATTATTACGGGTGTTGACACGTCCTGAAGTCCCTTTGCACACGAATGACAGCGAGACGGATATTCGGGATTATGTAAAAAAGAGAAAAATTAGTGGCGGCACCCGCAGCGATACTAGACGGCAATGCCGAGTTACCTTTACTTGTCTTAAGAAAACCTGCTGTAAATTGGAGGCCTCATTCTGGCATTATCTTCTGGATAAAATTTCTGGAATAGCGGATGGGTTATTGTGAATTTAGGGCGAGTTTGCCCCGACTTATTAAGAAGTTACTGGGAATTTAGGTAAGGTATTGGTATGCCATTAATTTCCAATAAGTAACCTGCCCAAT
>JBLILH010000054.1:0-6534 GCA_047636495.1 Candidatus Endobugula sp.
AGAACCCGGAACGCTGGAGCGGCGACATTAGAAACTGGAATCATATTGATGAAGTTTATCTCAACCCCGAAAAAGGGAAAAGCAAGGTAGTAGAGAGTCAGGCGGCATAATTTTTACACATCAGGCGTCAACTCTCTTGAAATCCACCGATAGATGGGCACTCATTAACAACAATCGTCCATTGCATCATCATCGTCTTCAAATTCTTCAAATTGACTCTCTAATACATCTTCTACGTAGTCGTCCACAATTCCTCTACCTTGCTCCTGTTATTAAGAGCTTATCTGTTTATCGTTTATTTAGTGTAGACTACCTTAGAGATATGACAGGTTTATGACAGCGCCCTTCTTGTTGTCCGCCTTTATTCCTTTACTGAGCAAGCCAGAGCATTTCCGTTAATAGCGTATTTTGATAAAAAACACGTCCTACAAATTCATCGCCATGTAGCACAACACCTACCCCCTCTGGCGTGCCGCTCATAATCACATCGCCATTTTCAAGAGTCATAAAACGTGTCACGTCAGCTAACACGGCTTCTGGAGAAAATAGCATGTCTGACACGCCGCCTTTTTGACGTCGCTGTTGATTGATCCACAACTCGATAGACAAATCGGCCACGGCAATATCACCGTTGAGTGCAATAAACTCGCTGAATACGGCAGACCCATCAAAGCCTTTAGCGCGCTCCCACGGTAAGCCTTTTGCTTTTAAATCGCCTTGACATTCACGCTTTGTAAGATCTAGCCCAAACCCCACCCCTGCTAAAGCATTATTTTCAACAACAAAACATAACTCCGCTTCATAATGAATAGCTTGTGCGCATTCTTTTTGACTCGCCTGCAACAGTTGACTAATGGCACTATTAGGCTTTATAAAAATCACCATATCACCGGTATTCTGATGATTAAGCTCAGCGATATGCTTGGCATAGTTACGTCCGACACAAACGACTTTAGAGGGCGTAACGGTTTCTTGCTGATAAATAATCGTTTGCATATTGAGGCCTGTTATCGGCGATGAATCACTAGGAGTCTGTCGGGCTTAGTGAGTCGTCGCGAGGTGGTGGGAAAATGCACCGATTTCTCGCTGCCGTAGACGGTTTTTGCTAAGTTCGACAAGCTCCTAGATGGAAAAGAAGTGAACAGCAGATGACACACAAGGTGACGGATGAAGTGATAAAGAACCATATCAAATCATCCTCACCCCTATAATAAAAAACCATTTTTCATGGCGATTTAACTCTACAGAATTCTGCTAAGCAGTGACATAGGCTGTTACAATAGTTCTATGATTATTTTACAAGATATTAGTTTACAACGAGGCACGCAATTTCTTCTTGAAGGAGCCAATGCCACCATACAACCACAAAAACGGGCGGCCATTATTGGCGCTAATGGCTGCGGTAAATCGAGTTTATTTAAACTACTGCTTAACGATCTAGTGGTCGACCAAGGCGAAATCACCATCCCCCCTCAGTGGCGAGTCGCACATATGGCGCAAGAAGTCTCTGAGTGTCACCGGTCAGCATTAGACTATATACTTGATGGCGATAACAAGTTTAGAGCCGTTGAACAGCAAATAGAACATGCCACTCAAGTTGACAATGCCAATGCCCTAGCACAAGCATACATCGAATATGAAACGGTCGATGGCTACACGGCGGCTAGCCGTGCAGAAAAATTACTGCATGGTTTAGGTTTTAAGCAGAGCGATATGGAGAAATCGGTCAATAATTTTTCAGGTGGTTGGCGTATTCGCTTAAATCTTGCACAGGCATTAATGTGCCCGTCTGATTTGATGCTTCTCGACGAACCAACTAACCACTTAGATATTGATGCCACACTCTGGCTAGAGCAATGGCTAAAAAACTATCCAGGTACACTGCTATTTATTTCACATGATAGGGATTTTATTGACGCTATTGCCGACCAGATACTGCATATTGAACATCAACTGATACAAACTTATACCGGCAACTATTCTTCTTTCGAAAATCAACGCGCACAACGACTTGCGCTTCAGCAAGCCAATTACGTAAAGCAACAGCAACGCATTAGCGAGATCACTCAATTTGTTAACCGCTTTAAAGCAAAAGCTACCAAAGCGAAGCAAGCGCAAAGCCGCGTAAAAGAATTAGAGCGCATGGAAAAAATAGCGCCTGCTCATATAGACTCCCCCTTTAGCTTCCGATTTAGCGATGCCGATAAAACCTCTGACCCCCTGCTGGGAATAGATAAAGGCAGCTTGGGTTATGCTGGAACACCGCTATTGTCATCGGTTGAAATCACGTTACGTGCTGACTCGCGCATTGGCTTACTGGGGCCGAATGGTGCAGGTAAATCGACACTGGTGAAAACCTTAGTCGGTGATTTACCCATCATTGACGGTAGCCGACAAGAAGGTGAACATTTAAGAATAGGCTATTTTGCGCAACACCAGTTAGATTATTTAGATGTAGACGCCAGTGCCCTATTACATATTCAGCGCTGCTCACCCAAGGTGAGCGAACAAGTGATTCGTAATTTTTTAGGCAGTTTTAACTTTCATGGAGACAAGGCCGTTGCGCCTATCAAACCTTTTTCTGGCGGTGAAAAGGCACGTTTAGCATTGGCACTCGTCGTCTGGCAGCGGCCTAATTTATTGATTTTAGATGAACCGACAAACCATTTAGACTTGGATATGCGCCATGCATTAACACTGGCACTCCAGCTTTATACGGGTGCATTGATCGTCATATCCCATGATCGTCACCTATTAAAAAACACCGTCGACCAATTTTATCTCGTCGCACAACACACACTGCAATTATTCGATGGCACACTACAAGATTACCAATCTTGGCTGAAAAACAACTTAGCCCAGGACCACTCAACCCAAGAAAACAGTCACTCAACCACAGAAACGCTTAATAGCACGGGTATAAGTGCCGATATAAGAGTCGACAAAAAACAACAACGTCAACAAGAAGCCGCTTTACGACAAAAACTCAAACCCTTGAGAGATGCCATAAAAAAGGTAGAGAAAAAGCTGTCAAATATAGAAGGCAAGCTCACTCAGATAGAAGAACAATTATCCGATGTCGATATCTACACCGATAAAAATAAAGGTCAATTGCAAACACTACTTAAACAACAAGGCGAGCATCAATCAAATGTTCAGCAGTTAGAAACAGAGTGGGAAACTTACTACGAGCAACTGGAAGGATAAGTTCCTATCCAAAAGGTTCACATCCAGTCATTTTTGGATTACGTATATAGTGCTATGAATAACATGATAAAACACCCAAACAAAACCATAAATTATCCTCATCAAAAAGACACGCTCTACTACGATGCGTCTTGTCCTTTGTGCTCAAAAGAAATAAAACACCTTACAGACTTACAAAAAGGCGGTTTATATTGCGCTGACATTCACACAGAATTACCCACAGAGCTGAGTTCTCAGAAGGACAATATGCTGAAGATATTACACCTGTACCAGAAGGATGGGAGCTGTCTGCTAGGATTAGATGCGACCGTGGGTGGGTGGCAACATACCTCGCTAGGGTGGGCTTTTAGTTTTTTACGCTGGCCATTAATTAAGCCATTAGCGGATAAGTTATATCTTGTATGGGCAGATAAACGCTACCAAAATAAGTATGCCTGCGGGATGTGCCAGGAGTGACAGGACGTCATATATTAGTAGGCAAAGATCGCAGCAGGCTTCGCGAAAGAATATTAGACCGCTTACTTTGCCGCTAACGCTGACTGATCAAACAGTATACCCGACCAACCATCCCGCATAAATGCACGGATATTGCGGTGGTCATCACCATCGGGGTTAGCCAATACATCTTGGCGATAATAATCACCAAAACACTGTAGTGTTTGTTCTTCTGTTAGCTGTTGTAACGTAAGCGCCGAACCAACCACACTCTAACCAAAGCCTATAATTTCAGTTAATCTTTCCGCTCCTACTATTATCGGAGCGCCACATGAAAGCGACTATCAGTAAACAGCAATGGCTAGAATGGATTGACGAGAAAGATAAAAGTGATTTATCTATAGCGGCTTTTTGTCGCCATAAGAAAATCAATGCTGATAACTTTTACTATCATCGCGCTCAACAGCGCAAAAAATCCCTTCCTGCAACCTCAGCGTTTTCTCGTGCTCAATTAGTCGACGATTCTGCCCTAATAAAAATCCCGCCGGATATCACACTCTGCGTTGGGCGAAGTCGCTTACAGTTTTCAGCTGGCGTGTCTCCAGAATGGCTGTCGTCTCTCATGAGATCACTAGCATGAAGATGTTTGTCGATGTCGGCGCTGTTTATTGTCACCGTGATCCTGTTGATTTTAGAAAATCAATCAACGGCTTAAGTGTCATCGTGGAGCAAAGCATGGAGCTGCCCCTGTTCGACTCTTCATTATTTCTATTTTGTAATAAGCAACGTGATAAATTAAAAATACTCTACTGGGATAGCAGCGGATTTTGCTTATGGTATAAACGCCTCGAAAAAGAACGATTCAAATGGCCACGCAACGACAGTCGTGACGTGGTTAATCTTAGCGAAGAACAATTACACTGGCTGTTGCGTGGCTTCGATATTAATCAGCTTAAATCACACAAAAAGTTAAATTATTGCTCGGGATTTTGATGGTAATCGAGTAAAATAGAGACATGTTATCGACCACTGAACTTATTAAAGAAAACGCGGAATTAAAACAACGCATTACATTGCTTGAAGAAATGTTGCGTGTGCAGCGCCATAAAGATTACGGCGCATCTAGCGAAAAAGCCAGTGAACAAGGCCAGCTATTTAATGAAGCGGAAGACGATTTTCTTGTTGCTGAAAGTGACGTCGCTGACATCGTCGTCCCCGCGCATACGCGTAAAAAGAAAAAGCGCGCTTCCATCCCTGACGATTTACCCCGTGAAGATGTTATTCATGATTTGTCAGACGCTGAAAAAATCTGCCCGCATGATGGGTCAGCACTTAAGCTTATCGGTGAGGACACCAGCGAGCAATTGGATATTGAGCCAGCGAAGATAAAAGTACTGCGTCATCGTCGAAAAAAATATGCTTGTCCCTGCTGTGAAAAACACATTGTTACCGCGGCTAAGCCGGCGCAACCGATAGAAAAGTCACTAGCAGCGCCAGGTTTGTTAGCTTACGTTGCGGTGAGTAAATATTGTGATGCATTACCGCTTTATCGTCAGATAGCTATATTTAAGCGGATAGGTATTGAATTAGATCGCACCACATTAGCCAACTGGATGATGAAGATGGGAGCGTTAGTGCAGCCATTAATTAATCGTTTATCTGAGCTTATTAATGAACAAACAGTCTTGCATATGGACGACCTCGGTACCCCCTTGTGGGGTAAACACCGCTTCAAGTGTTAAACGAACCCGATAAAACGGCGCAAAGTAAAAGTTATATGTGGGTGATGGCGACGACACAGGCGAGTATACCGATGGTGTTGTATCACTACAGCGCCAGTCGCAGTGGTGATACGCCCAAAACACTACTGCCTGATTTTAGTGGTGCATTAATGGTTGATGGCTATGAAGGCTACGCAGCCGTGTGCAATAGTAATCAGCTCATACGCCTTGGATGCTGGGCGCACGCACGCCGAAAATTTATAGATGCACAGCGGCAACAACCGAAAGGGAAAACCGGGAAAGCGGATGTCGCCCTAGGTTTTATCCAAAAATTATATCGCATTGAGAAATTGAGTAAAGATAGCTCTGTTGATGATCGGCTTGCTGCAAGGCAAACACAATCCAAACCGATCATCGACAAATTAAAACAATGGCTAGATAAGGCTCTCGCCAATAGTCCGCCGAAAACGACTCTCGGAAAAGCTATGCAGTATCTGTGTAACCAATGGCCACGGCTCATCGCTTACTTGGATGACGGCAGGAGACCGATTGATAATAATCGCGCGGAAAACTCAATTCGTCCGTTTGTCATAGGGAGAAAAAACTGGTTGTTCTCCAACAGCCAAGCGGGAGCTCATGCGAGCGCGAATCTCTATAGCTTGATTGAAACCGCCAAGGCAAACAACCTGAACCCTTATGAGTACCTTAAGCGTATCTTTACAGAGCTGCCTAGCGCACAAAGCGTTGACGATATAGATGCCTTATTGCCGTGGGTCATCGCTAATGAGTCAACGGTAGTGATAACGTAGGTGATGTCTTACGCGTTAATGTGCCATCGCCCTACAGACGACGGCAATCGATTGATGTAATGTTTGATCGTACAAGGATGTTGACACAGGATGTGTGCGGTGGGTCATGAAGACCAAAGGGATAGCAATATTCCAGTATCACAGGGAAGATGATACACCAAGCCCAACTTATGAAAATAAGCTGGGCTTTTTTAATGGCGCAAGGGTGTGGTTGGTTAGGCGCTTACGTTGTAACGTAAGCGCCCATATATCCACGTACTAGCCAACGCTTGCGATGCCCCCAACAATAGGATCTCTTTTATATCACAGAGATTCTATCAATGCATACAGCAGCAAAACAACAATATTGGTCTCAGCATGTT
>JBLILH010000055.1:0-5327 GCA_047636495.1 Candidatus Endobugula sp.
AGGTTTCAAATCTGCATATTGGGTTAATAACCAGCGTATATGAGGAACTAAGCGGTGTTTTTGGTCGGCTTCGATGCGGAATTCAGGGGGTAACGCATACCACTTGCCTTGATTCACAATGTTTTGATAATGAACAAGTTGTTCGCGCAGTGCTTGATAGCCTTTGTGATTGGGGGTGAGCTTGTTGATTAGCTCGCCTAATTTATCTTCGCTCAAACTTTGTTTAAGCAGCTCAATAACGTCACCAGAACTTACACTGTTCGCAGCGTTTTGACTCACGGCTGATACTTTGCGATACGTCGGATGATCTGACTCATCCATATCCGGCAATAGTTCTTTATTTAGTGCTTGTTGAGCAAAGGTTATGAAAGCGTCGGTAAGTAATACATCAACCGCGGTAGCTTGCTTAGGACGATTTGAAAGCTCATGTATTTCACGTAAGAGCGCTTGCAGAGAGTAGCCATATTCACGCCAATGGTCAGCGGAAGTTTCACGCAATACTTGAACTAATGATTCACCTGCAGGGGTGAGTTCATAGCTGTCCATCCAGATAGGCTGGTAATCTCGACGCAGGTAAAAAGGTTCGATGTCGCGCACATGTTTTAAACGAACTTCTCCTGCAACGTGTCGTGCAGAGTCAATTAGCCAGTATTCCATATATTTTTGCGCGACTTTTGGCGGCATATACGGTTTGGTATTAACCGTAGCGGCGAGGGCGGCAAATAATAACAGCGCGCAGAACACGGCTATCGCAGTTGGGTGCAATAAACGTTTTTTTGAAGGTTGAGTATGTTCGTTTAATATTTTGCTCATACAATCTAGTATGGATGTAATACTGAGAATGAATGTTCAAATTAAGCATAAGTTCTGAGGCTTTTTGTTACAAAATGCAATTGTTTTTAAAAAACGCATTACATGTCAGAATTAAGTTACCACTGTCTTTGTTTAATTGTAAAGAGCAGTAATACTGCCAAAGTATTGTTGCTCATTTTCTGATGATGTCGGTATGAGATAACGTTGGAATGAGCTTTCTTCTCCCGTATTAAGCCAGCTTATTTCTTCGATGCGAAGAACGTTTTTAGCCAAAATGAGACCCGTGCTGCAGCGAGTGCCATAGTGAGGAGTGATTATTTTTTCGCACGACAAAATGCGCTCCATTTCTAGGCCAATGCCGGTGCTGGGTAATAAGGAATCATCCGCGATCTGGGTCGATGATAACAGGTGGCAGAGAGACGTTTGGTCATCAGGATGCTGATTCAACCATGATGTGAGCGACTGTTTCGCACTTTCTACTTTCGGCCAAGGCGTATCTAATAAACCATTGCTAAGTCCGTATAAACCCGGGGCTAGAATACGAGCGGGTTCTTTTGATATATTGGAGTAATAGCCGAGTTGCTGCTGGTCGGCAACCAGTAAGTTATATCCCGCATACAGTGCTGAGCTTTCTTCGAGTATTTCTAAATACTCTAATACAGAGGTATTGGAGTTCAGAAAATCGAGTACCAAGTGACCCCGAGAAATAGGATTTTTAGGCCCTTCAGTGCGCAGGTCACGATGATTAGTGAGGGCAGCGAAACGTCCACTCTTATGAATCCCTAACCAGGTGCCGCCTTGGCTTAAGTCTTTGCCGGCATAAACCCCTTTAGCCTCTGCCCAAACATGGAGTGGCTGCGCCGGACGGTTTAAAAACTCATCACGATTAGCTGCCAGTATGAGTCGATTATCAGTATCAGGTTGCCATTGAAAGGTTATTAAACACATACATTTTCACTCACTATATAGTAGCAGCAGTTTATCTCAGCATCAGCCATAATGTCGGCACTTTGTCGTCATCATTTAAGGTCTTAATTAGTATGACATTTTTTGTGTATCTTGTAGTAGGATCGGTTGCGGGTTTATTAGCGGGTCTATTTGGCATTGGTGGTGGCCTAGTCATTGTACCGGTACTGGTCATTACTTTTGGGCTAATGGGCATCAGTGAACAGGTATTAACGCACATGGCGTTAGCCACTTCGTTAACAACGATCATTTTCACGTCAATAAGTTCTGTGAAAGAACATCATCAGCACGGTGCGGTAGATTGGGTATTGGTGCGCTGGATAGGTTTGGGCATCATCATAGGTACGGCTATTGGCGTTTTTCTATTAGCCGGTGTGGCAGGGGAGACCTTACAATTGGCGATTGGTATCTTTGCATTGCTGATGGCTGCGAAGATGGCTTTTGATCTCAATCCAGGATCGCAGCGTAAGGTCCCAGGCATTCCAGGATTAATCACCTCTGGCAGTATCATAGGCTTTGGTTCAGCGTGGTTTGGTATTGGTGGAGGTTCGTTTACTGTGCCATTTTTGACTTGGGTGAATGTCCCTATGAAACGCGCGGTCGCCACCGCGGCTGCTTGTGGTTTGCCGATAGCGATAACGGGAGCCGTCGGCAATGTTTTTACCGGTTGGGGCAATGTAGATTTGCCCGAATGGACCACAGGCTTTGTGTATTGGCCTGCGGTATTAGGTATTGCTTTGACCAGTGTGCCATGCGCTAGAGTCGGTGCGAAGTTGGCGCATAAATTAGAGGCTAAATTGCTTAAGCGTGGTTTTGCCTTGCTACTATTAATTGTGGGTTTAAAATTCTTATTTTTGTAGCACTTATTTTTTATAATAATGTCAACGAAGAACGGAATGAAAAGTCGGGCGTATTCGAGTACAATCAGCCCGTTAAAATAAGGAAGCTATAGATGTTAACGTATCCAGATATTGATCCCGTCGCCTTGTCCATTGGGCCGATTGCAGGCTATGGGCCTCTAGAAATTCATTGGTACGGTTTAATGTATCTTATTGGTTTTGCGGCGGCGATATTGCTCGCTAATTACCGTGCCAAACAGCCCGGCTCAAGTTGGACCAAAGATCAGGTCAGTGATTTGATCTTTTACGGTGCCATGGGCGTGATACTGGGTGGCCGTGCGGGTTATGTTTTATTTTATAATTTTGGGCAGTTTCTTGATAATCCTGTCTGGTTGTTTCAAATCTGGACCGGTGGTATGTCGTTTCACGGTGGGCTACTGGGTGTGCTGGTGGCATTGTGGTTGTTTGGCCGTAAGTATAAAAAAGGCTTCTTCGAAGTCGCTGATTTTACCGCGCCGCTCGTGCCGATTGGTCTTATGACAGGGCGTATTGGTAATTTTATTGGTGGTGAACTCTGGGGTCGAGTAACGGATGGCCCTTGGGGCATGGTATTCCCAGGTGGAGGCCCAGATCCACGTCATCCCTCCCAATTATATCAAGCTGCGTTAGAAGGTTTATTGCTGTTTATTGTTGTGTGGTGGTTCTCTAGTCGACCTCGCCCACAAAAGGCCGTCGGGGCTGTGTTTATGATTGGTTATGGTTGTTTCCGTTTTATTGTCGAGTTTGTACGTCAGCCCGATTCACACATCGGCTTTGATTTATTTGATTGGATGAGCCGAGGTCAGTTGTTATCTGTGCCGATGGTTTTGTTCGGAATCGCCTTATTGTGGTGGTCTTATAAGCAGCAGGATCAGCTCCAGCCGATCTCGGCCGCTAAAAAGAGCACTAAGTAATCGTTTAGAGTGATCAATGACGGGTCGAGTTGATCGTAGAATTTAGAGGTTAGATAAATGAAGCAGTATTTAGATTTATGTCAGCGCATTGTTGATCAGGGTGAATGGGTTGAAAATAAGCGCACCGGTACGCGTTGTTTAACCGTGATTAATGCTGATTTAGAATATGATGTTGCCAATAATCTGTTTCCCTTGATCACAACCCGTAAAAGTTTCTATAAATCAGCCATTGCTGAATTATTAGGTTACATCCGCGGCTACGACAATGCAGCTCAGTTCCGTGAGATCGGCTGTAATACTTGGAACGCCAACGCCAATGACAATCAAGCTTGGTTGGGTAACTCTCACCGTAAAGGTGAAGACGACATGGGCCGTGTCTACGGCGTTCAAGGTCGATCTTGGATGCGTCCAGATGGTACTCAGCTGGATCAGCTAAAGAAAGTGATTGATAACCTGTCTAACGGCATTGATGACCGCAGCGAAATCGTTACTTTTTATAACCCTGGCGAATTCGAAATGGGGTGCTTACGTCCTTGTATGCATACTCATACCTTTTCGCTATTAGGCGATACCCTATATCTAACCAGTTATCAGCGTTCTTGTGATGTGCCATTAGGGTTGAACTTTAATCAAGTCCAAGTCTATGTATTTTTAGCGCTGGTGGCTCAAATTACTGGCCACAAGGCTGGCCAGGCCTATCATAAAATAGTGAATGCTCACATTTACGAAAACCAGCTTGAACTGATGAAAGACGTGCAGCTTCAGCGCACCCCTTATCCATCACCTCAGTTGCGTATTAACCCTAAAATTAAAACGTTAGAAGATCTCGAAAGCTGGGTGACTGCCGATGATTTTCAGTTGGATAGCTACCAATGCCATGACCCTATTAAATACCCATTTTCTGTATAAATTGGATGACGAAACGTTTACAAAATTAGTGTGATTTATTATCCCTTAACCCTTTAAACAAAAATTTAGGGTCTATACTAAATTGTAATTAAGGACGTATAGACCAGACCGCGAAATGAAACCCAGTAATCTCTCGATATCTCTTGAAATGCCATCTTCTTGGTTGCTCTATCATTTTGATGGAACCCCTTACAATAAAATGGCGGCTATCTTGCCTAGTCTACAACAGACTCACCTGTGTGAGCATGTTGAGGATATTCGCACAACTTGGTATCAGTACAAACTAAAGGCCATTATTTTATTGGTCGACAAGCATGATACCTTGTTGGAAGACTGGGTATGCCGTTTAGTCATGATATTGCCTGAAGCGGCACTTGTTATTATATCAATCGAAAAGTCTGCTCTTAATGAGATCAAATTATTAGAGCTGGGTATACAAGATATTTGGTCGTTAGAAGAACTGACCGACGCATTATTGCCAAAGATAATGCACCACAGCATCATCCGCAAACAAGTCGAATATCAAACACGCCATCTCGCACACTATGATCCTCTGACGGGGATCGCTAACCGAACACTTTTTCAAGATCGATTAGATCATTCTTTATTGCACGCAAGCAGAGAGGGCCACGAAGTTGGCTTGTTGACCCTTGATTTGGATCGCTTCAGTGTTATAAATGAACATTATGGTCATGAAGTTGGCGACCAACTTTTAAAGCAATTTGCACGACGTTTAAGCGAAGAAGTTAGACGCTCCGATACTGTCGCTCGTTTAGGAGGTAATAATTTTGCCGTACTGTTGGAGCATGTAGCCAATGAACATGTCATTTCTTATGTGGCAGAGAAA
>JBLILH010000056.1:0-5048 GCA_047636495.1 Candidatus Endobugula sp.
TTCTATTGTTCTATTGTTCTATTGAAGGTTAGGCCCTAACCACTTCTCAGCTTCTAATCTATCCCAACTCTTGCGAGCGGCATAATCGAGTAATTGATCGTCTTGTATTTGTGCCACTGCAAAATAACGACATCCTGGATGTGAGAAGTAGAAACCAGATACAGCGGCACCAGGCCACATGGCGAAACTCTCTGTCAATTTCATGCCGGTGTTTTTCTCTGTGTCCAACAAATCCCAAATCAACTGTTTTTCAGTATGTTCAGGGCAAGCAGCGTAACCAGGAGCTGGTCGTATACCTTGATATTTTTCACGAATAAGATCTTCGTATGATAACGTTTCATCGGGAACATAACCCCAAATCTCTTTGCGCACTTTTTTATGTAAATATTCGGCAAAAGCTTCTGCAAATCTATCCGCAAGGGATTTAACCATAATGGAATTATAATCATCACCGTCATCTTCATATTCTTTGGCCAAGCCATCTTCCCAAGTACCTGCAGTCACAGCAAATGCGCCAAGATAATCCGCTTTACCAGAAGATTTAGGTGCAACAAAATCACTTAAGCAATTGTTTGCCCCTTTAGGCTTTTCGGTTTGTTGACGAAGGTGGTGAGCAATGTGAACCACTTCACTGCGACTTTCATCAGCATAGATTTCAATATCATCATGCTCTCGATTAGCGGGGAAAATACCCATAACGCCACTCGCTTTGAGCTTGGGGTTATCGCATAAGATTTTTAGCATATCTTGGGCATCAGCAAATAAAATCTGTGCTTCTTTGCCGACTACTTCGTCTTGTAAAATACGCGGATACTTTCCCGCTAAAGACCACGTTAGGAAAAAGGGCGTCCAATCTATGTAATCAACTAACTCTGCCAGTCCAACACTAACTGCCGTCACCCCCAACATATTGGGGACAGGTGGTTGATAGTTATCCCAATCAAACTTAAAACCATTTGCACGGGCTTGCTCTAACGTTACAGGACGGGTGCGCGGCTTTTTCTTAGCATGTTGTTCGCGCACTTTTTCGTAATCGAGTTTCAGTTCTTCTGCGAATATCGCACGATTTTCGGCAGTGATCAGTTTTTGACACACCCCCACTGCGCGACTTGCATTAGGCACATAGACCACTGGATGCTGATAATGTTGCTCAATTTTTACTGCTGTATGCGCTTTAGACGTGGTGGCACCACCAATTAATAAGGGTAAGTCAAAATTTAGCCGTTGCATTTCTTTGGCCACGTAGACCATTTCATCAAGAGAAGGTGTAATCAGTCCTGATAAGCCAATCATATCGACATTTTCATCTTTGGCCACTTGCAATAGTTTTGCACAAGGCACCATCACCCCAAGGTCGATTATCTCAAAATTATTACATTGCAACACCACTCCCACAATGTTTTTGCCTATATCGTGAACGTCACCTTTTACTGTGGCCAATAAAATTTTTCCGTTACTGCTACCTTTGTCTTTTTCGAGTTCGATATAGGGATTAAGATAAGATACCGCCTTTTTCATGACGCGGGCAGATTTGACAACTTGTGGCAAAAACATTTTACCCTCGCCAAACAAATCCCCTACTACATTCATGCCATCCATTAATGGCCCTTCGATAACATGTAAAGGTTTTTCTGCTGCAAGACGTGCCGCTTCAGTATCTTCTTCTATAAAGTCCATAATGCCACGCACCAAAGCGTGCTCAAGACGTTTGTTAACGGGTAATTCCCGCCATTCAAGGTTGTCTTTGACTAAAACTTTACCGTCACCTTGATATTTGGGCGCTAGTTCTAGAAGTTTATCTGTAGCTTGATCATGACGATTAAGAATCACGTCCTCTACCGCTTCTTTAAGCTCTGAGGGGATTTGATCGTACACTTCCAATTGTCCGGCATTCACAATTCCCATATCCATACCGGCTTTAATAGCATGATATAAAAATACCGAATGCATCGCTTCACGCACAGGATTATTGCCACGAAAAGAAAAAGATACATTGGATAAGCCGCCCGATACGTGAGCATGGGGCAAATGTTGACGGATACGCCGAGTTGCATTAATAAAATCGACAGCATAATTATTATGCTCTTCAATCCCTGTGGCTACTGCAAAGATGTTCGGGTCAAAGATAATATCTTGTGGCGGAAAACCGATTTTTTCAGTGAGTAATTTATAACTGCGTTCACATATCTCGAATTTACGATCTTCAGTATCGGCCTGACCTTTCTCGTCAAATGCCATCACTACCGTGGCAGCACCATAACGCTTTAACAGCTTAGCTTGATGCAGAAAATTTTCTTCACCTTCCTTTAAGCTAATAGAGTTAACAATGGCTTTACCTTGAACACACTTTAGACCTGCCTCTATAACCGTCCATTTGGACGAATCAATCATGATAGGCACCCGAGAAATATCAGGTTCCGAAGCAATCAGGTTCAAAAATCGCGTCATGGCCGCTTCAGAGTCCAACATGGCTTCATCCATATTGATATCTATGATTTGCGCACCATTTTCGACTTGCTGACGAGCAACGTCTAAGGCTTTTTCATAATCGTCGTCTAGGATCAAACGCTTAAACATTGCAGAGCCGGTAACGTTGGTTCGTTCACCTACATTGATAAAATTTGCTGATGCCTTAACTTTGACGAGAATGGGCTGCTCTATATCTACTTCATTAATACTCATTACAACCGCCTAATGGACAAAAGGTTCTAAACCAGATAGGCGCATTTTCACCTCTCGTTTTACTATTTTGCGAGGCGCGTAATCTTTTACCGCTTCAGCCAGGGCAGCAATATGTTTTGGGGTACTGCCGCAACATCCGCCCACAATATTTAATAATCCAGACTCAGCCCACTCTTTAATGTGTGCAGCCATTTCGTCACTTTCCATATCATATTCGCCAAACTCATTAGGTAAACCTGCATTCGGATGTGCTGAAACAAAACATTCAGCTATCTGAGATATTTCATCCACATATTGACGCAATAAGTCAGGGCCCAATGCGCAATTTAAGCCAAAAGAAAACGGCTCTACGTGATTCATCGAATAATAAAAGGCTTCAGCTGTTTGCCCAGACAATGTCCGACCAGAGGCATCAGTTATAGTACCTGAAATCATCACAGGTAACTTAAATCCGAGCTTATCAAAAACTATCTGTACCGCAAACACGGCAGCTTTAGCATTTAAAGTATCAAAAATGGTTTCCACCATAATCAAATCTGCACCGCCTTCAATCAGTCCGTGGGTTGCTTCAACATAAGCCACAACCAACTCATCAAAAGTGACGTTACGTTTAGAAGGGTCGTTTACATCTGGAGAAATAGAGGCTGTGCGACTAGTCGGCCCTAATACACCTGCAACAAATCTAGGTTTTTCAGGTGTTTGCGCGGTAAATTTATCTGCTGCTTTTCTGGCTAATTTTGTCGCCTCGACATTTATCTCTTTTGCCAACTCCTGCATATTATAATCTGCCATCGAAATAGTGGTGGCATTGAAGGTATTAGTTTCAATTATATCGGCACCCGCCTCAAGATAAGCGCAGTGGATGTCGTAAATGATGTGTGGCTGACTCAGTACTAATAAATCGTTATTACCTTTGACATCAGAATACCAATCAGCAAATCGTTCACCTCGGTAATCTGCTTCTTCGAATTTATATTCTTGGATCATGGTGCCCATGGCACCATCAAGCAACAAAATACGCTTATTTGCTGCTTCTATCAGTTGCTCTTCAACTTGTTTTGGGGCCATTCGCTGACTCAATGTCATTCCTCTTCATTACTTTACTATAAAAATAACTACGTTATATAAATACACTTTTTTATTCAGAAAGTTGAGCCAGATCATAAGGAGTGTTTTGGTAAACGTAATAGTTCAACCAATTTGTAAACAATAAGCTGCCATGAGCACGCCAACTTACCATAGGATCTTTGGTTGGATCATTATCAATAAAGTAGTTTACTGGGATTTGCGGTTGACCATTTGTCAACAAATCTCTTTGGTATTCTTGTTTTAAACTCTCAGCATCATACTCAGGATGCCCAGTAAGAAACACTAAACGTTTATCTTCAGAAGCAATGATATAAGCTCCGCCCTCATCTGACTTAGCCAATACATTGAGTCCAGGTATTGAAGCGTAATCTGCCATACTTATTTCACCGTAACGCGATTGTGGTGCATTAAAGGTGGGATCAAAACCTCTCAACAATTCCTCGTGCTCATTTTGGACAAAGTGGCGATAGACACCACTTAACTTATTTTCTCGAATTTGCCTGTTTTTACCAAAGTAATGATAAATAGCTGCATGAGCCGCCCAACATGAGAATAAAGTAGACTGCACATTACGACGCGCCCAATCCATGATAACCGTCATTTTTTCCCAATATTTCACGTTCTGATAGGCAAGGTGCGCCAACGGCGCTCCAGTCACAATTAACCCATCATATTTTTTATTGGCCACATCATCAAACTCTACATAGAAGTTATCCATATGTGCCGCAGGCGTATTTTTAGGTGCTTGGTTATCAATACGAATTAAGTCAATATTAATTTGCAAAGGTGTATTCGAAAGTAAACGTAAAAATTGCTCTTCAGTTTCCATTTTATTAGGCATTAAGTTCAAGATACCCACTTCCATAGGCCTAATATCTTGAGTCGCGGCTCGCTGTGTATCCATGACAAATATTTTTTCTTTGTCGAGCACATTTTGTGCAGGCAGGTTACTTGGAATTCTAATCGGCATAACGTATCTAGGGCTAAAAATCATGTAAACAAATTTGGCTTAATACACCAAAAAAGTCAACATCTTTACGTCTAGACGTCTAAATGAAAAAATATAGAAATGTAAAAATGAGTATTAGGCCGATAAAGTACTAATAAGACATGCATTTTATTAAAGTGACTAACATTACATAATTATAAGTCTGAACTAATCGACTAGATTAACTTTAAAACCTAAAGGAGGCGCGAGTTTATCTTTGATTATTGTGTAGATTGAAGAGCAGTTCAGCCTCTGCAACTGGCATATCGCATTCACGCATTACATCTTC